>NZ_CP162137.1:2650000-3250000 GCF_040833995.1 Leptospira sp. WS58.C1 | reverse complement strand
TTTGCTTCCGTTTCCATCCATTTTCCTGCGAGTATAAAACAAAGTAACACTGCGGAGGTTTCGTAGTATAATGGTGGAAGCGAGTGTATATGTGCTCCTTCTATCCATAAGGAAGAAAAGAGTATATCTCCTTGTTGTTTTCCTTTCAAGAGAGAAAGTATAAAGCTATATCCGAAAGCAGCCGAAGTCCCTAACGAAACCAACACGTCCATGTTTGCACTTCCGTTTTTGATCGCTCTAAACGCACTTTTATAGAATGGAAAACCGATCCAGAATTGTACTGGGAATGCCAATAGAAATTGCACCCACGGATGCATGAGCAATTTCGGATTCGGTAAAAATTCTAAAAACGAAAAGTGAGAAACCATCGAATAGAATAGCGGAGCCGTAAACAAAAGAGAGATTAAAAATCTGGATCTTAATTTCGATCTTTCCTTTTTATGTAGTTCTTCCGTTTCCTTGTAATTATTTTCAGAATGCCATTTTGCGGAATAACCTAGGGACTCTACTTTGGAAAATAATTCTGAAGGTTCTATCGGGTCCTTAAATCTAACGAATGCGGTCTCTCTTCCGAAGTTTACTCGTGCCTCTTCCACTCCCGGAACCTTGCTTAGTCCTGTTTCAATTCTTCTAGCACAGTTGGCGCAGGTCATGCCGAAAAGATCCAAAGTGATTTCGGATGTTTTTTCTTCCTGGGTGAAGGAAGAAGTTTCGTTTTCTTTAATATTTATGTTCATGATTATCTCCGTTATCCTTCTTGAGAGGTAATTCTAATTTGATTTCCGATCCTTTGGAATTCTCGCGGTTCGCAAAAAGAATTAGTTCTTTTTTGGCTTTCTTTGACTTAGGATCTCCTGTACAAATAAAGGAATTTTTCGCAGCTTCGCAGGATAGATTTTTGTAACCTTCCGAGGTTCTTAGTTTTGCGACTAAGGATGAGCTTTTTAAACTCGGATTTTCGAAATTTATATCCAGAAGGTAGATCTGGTACTTTGAATTTCCCAAGTCCAAGATCTCGACATGAAAATTTCCTGGCATTCTAATCAATCCTCCGTGAGGTCCCGGTTTATTCTCTCCATGCGAAAGAATTGGAAAGTTGAAAAGAAAGACCAAAATTGCAATAAAGATCATTTTTTGGTTCATAACATTTACTCCTTATTTATGGAAAGAACAGGATATCCTTCTTCTTCCAATTTTGAGGACAATGTGGTAATGTCTTTCGCAGTCTCAAAATGGGCGGTTTGTGAGGATAAGTCGACGGATGGTTTACTTGTCGGATCGAAGGATTGTATTGTCCTTGTTACCGTTTTTACGCAATGATCGCAGGTCATCCCTGATAATTTGATCTTGTACATTTTATTTCTCCTTGATCTATCATCCCATTGTCAACCTTCCAATGATGGGAAGGTCAAGGCCCGAATCCGAAAAAAAACCTTTTTTTTAAAAAAAATTGTTTTTTTAAACCTTCTAATCATTGGAAGGTTTAAATTTTATGAATATCGGAGAAGTCGCCAAATTATCCGGGGTAAACCCGAAATTAGTCAGGCATTACGAATCTATAGGATTAATGTCCAAACCCATTCGTGCGGAATCAGGATACAGATTGTATTCGGAAAAAGATATACATACGTTGAGATTTATCAAAAGGGCAAGAGGGTTAGGATTTTCTTTATCCGAGATCAAACAATTGCTGGGACTTTGGAAAAACAAATCCAGAGCAAGCGTTCAGGTCAAATCTCTGGCTATGGCACATGTTAAAGAAATGCAGGCCAAAATTTTGGAATTGCAATCCATGTGCGATACACTCGCTCATTTAGCGAAACATTGTCACGGAGATCATAGACCTGATTGTCCTATTTTAGAAGAATTGGAAGGAGAATGAGTTCCTTCTAATCTTCTGACTTTTTGATCGAAAGGCGAATAAAATAGAATGAAACAGCAATGGAAACTAAAGAGGCAGACATGAACATACTCTTAGGCCCGGAGTAAAACCAAATCAATCCTCCCAAATTACTTGCGATCAAAGCTGCAATACTATTCAATCCTGCAAATGTGCCGATTGCGGAGGCGGAATCCGATTTGGGAGTTAAATTAGAGATCAATGCCTTGGAAATCCCTTCCGTACTAGCGGCATATATCCCGTATAAAAAGAATAAGAAATAAAAATGGATCTGATCTATCGCAAAGGCCATTCCGCCATAAACCAAAGCGAATGTGAATAAACCGAAGACCAACGTAGGTTTGAGCCCGATCTTGTCCGCTATGATGCCTGCCGGAAGAGAAAACAAAGCGTAAACTAGATTATAAAATATGTATATTCCGATTATCTGAGAGTCGCCCAAACCTTTGGCCTTTGCCATTAAGAGAAGAAAAAGATCGGAACTATTGACCAATCCAAAGATTAAAAGACCGATCACTAATTTTTTATATGAGCTCGGAGCATTCTTCCAATAGATAAAATAGGAGAGAATGTCGGTTTTCTCCCGTTCGACAGGTTGGTCAGTTTTGTTCTTTTCTTTCAAAAGACCTGATACCAAGAATGCGGAAAGACCGGGGACCGCCGAGATAAAGAATAGAGCAGTATAATTCTCCGGATAAAAATATAGGAAGACTAGAGCGAAAGTAGGTCCGATAACCGCTCCTAATGTATCCATGGACCGATGGAATCCGAATACCTTACCTTTGGTTTCGGGTGTTGCCTCGTCCGAAAGTAATGCATCTCTTGCGCCTGTTCTAATACCTTTTCCTAATCTGTCCATGGTTCTGGATAAAAAGATCCAAAGTGGAAAAGTGAAAAATCCCATGATTGGTTTGGATATCGCACTTAATAAATAGCCGAACTGAACAAAAGGGACCCGTTTGCCGTTTTGGTCCGAAAGTTTTCCGAAATAACCCTTGCTGAGTCCGGCGATCGCTTCCGCAAACCCTTCTAATACGCCGATCAGGACCACGGAGAATCCAATACTCTTTAAGTAAAGCGGCATGATCGGATACAACATCTCGCTGGATATGTCCGTAAAAAGACTGATCAAGGAGAGTATCCAGACGGCTTTCGTGATTTTTTTCATTGTTCCTCGTTTTTGATAAATGCTAGTTGTAATCCGAATAAAAAAGGATTTTTTAATAAAAGAATTTCGTATCTTTTTGGATAATATCGGTCCTTCCGAACGGAAAAAACCAGTTTTCCTTTTAGGTATAGGATCTGACGTAAGGAAATAAAAGGCGGAAGGTATTATGGAAGAACATGCTCATCACCAACATACTCATCATCCGGCAACACAAAAGGTTTCCGAACCTATAAAGCCATTCAGAAAAATAGAATATGTTTGTCCTATGCATCCAGAAATACGCCGAGACCAACCGGGAGATTGTCCTATTTGTGGAATGTCTTTGGTACCTCGAGGAGGAGAGCCTGACTCGGATGCGGAAGATAAGGAGATCCTCTCTTTATTTCGCAAGTTTGTAATATCTTCTATCTTAACTCTTCCCTTATTTTTTTTGGCGATGTCGGAAATGTTTTTTCCTCATTTCGTTTCCGATTTCACTTTCGGCCTTGGAGATTGGATACAATTTGTCTTATCTTCTTTCATATTTTGGGGACCAGGATTCTTTTTAGTAAAAAAGGGGATCACCTCTTTCAAGAGTATGAACCTGAATATGTACAGTCTGATCTTGATTGGAGTAGGAGCGGCTTACTTGTTCTCGACTGCGGCTCTTTTCTTTTCCGATTTTTTTCCCGACTCTCTTCAATCTCATGGTAAACCGGCTTTGTATTTTGAAGCGGCTTCCGTTATTCTCACTTTAGTTATATTAGGCGAATATCTTCAGGCTAGAGCGCAACGAAGGACAGGAGGTGCAATCCAAGCGCTCTTAGGATTGTCTCCTAAAACCGCTCATTTGCTGGAAGGAAATTCGGAAAGAGAGATCCAAATTGAAGAGATCCGAGTAGGAGACAGACTTAGAGTTAAACCCGGGGAAAAAATCCCGATCGACGGCAAGATAGAGGAAGGCTCCAGCTATGTCGAGGAGTCCATGCTAACCGGAGAACCTCTTCCTGTAAAAAAGGAAAAAGGGGATCGTGTATTCGGAGCCACAGTGAATCAAACCGGAAGTTTCATTTTAAGGGCGGATAAGATAGGATCCGAAACTGCTCTATCACAAATCATTCATATGGTCGAAGAAGCTCAGAGAAGCAAAGCGCCGATACAAGGTTTGGCGGACCGTGTCGCAGGCTTGCTTGTTCCTTTCGTGCTTCTTCTATCTGTTATTACTTTTTTTGTTTGGTACTTTTTCGGTCCGGAACCTTCACTTTCTTATGCGGTTTTAAATTCATTATCCGTTCTGATTATTGCGTGTCCCTGTGCATTAGGCCTTGCAACTCCTATCTCCGTAATGGTGGGAGTAGGCATTGGCGCTCAGAACGGTATCTTGATTCGAAATGCGGAAGCCTTGGAAAAAACGGAGAAGGGCACAGTTTTATTCACTGATAAAACCGGAACATTGACGGAAGGGCGTCCTCGAGTGACGGAAATTTATCCGGAAAATGAGCGGATCTTAAAATTAGCCTCTGCTTTAGAATTAAGGAGCGAACATCCGATCGCTAAAGCAATCGTTCGTAAATCTGACGAGTCTAACGTTCAACTCCCGGATGTGATCGATTTCTCTTCGATTACGGGTAATGGAGTAACGGGTAAGATAGAGGGTAAATCCGCTTACGTAGGAAAGAAAAAATATTGGAACGTAAAAGAAATACCGGAAGATCTTCTAAAAAAAGAAGAACTTTTTTTAAACCAAGGGAAAACGGTGGTTTGGGTCGGTGAGGACGAAAAATATATAGGTATCATTTCAGTCGCAGATCCGATCAAAGAGACTACTCCAAAAGCGGTTTCGGATATCGGAGCACTTGGAATTAGGATCGTGATGCTTACGGGAGATGCAAAAACTTCCGCCCAAAAAGTTGGAGATCAGATAGGGATCAAGGAAATCTATTCCGAATTAAGTCCGGAAGGGAAGAAAGAGATCGTAAAAGCGGCTAAGAAAAAAAACGAGATCCTATTAGTCGCAGGCGACGGAATTAACGATGCTCCCGCACTCTCCGAATCGGACGTTGGGATCGCTATGGGATCCGGAACGGAAATCGCCATTCAAAGTGCCTCCATTACTTTGGTCAAAGGGGATCTATTAGGAATATCTAAAGCGATCCGTTTGAGCAAAGCGACTATGAAGAATATAAAAATAAACCTATTCTTTTCGTTCGCTTATAATTTTTTGGGAATACCGATCGCTGCCGGATTATTATATCCTTTATTCGGAATATTACTTTCTCCAATGATCGCAGGAGCTGCTATGAGCCTGAGCTCCGTTTCGGTAGTGATGAATGCACTTCATCTCAGAAAAACAAAATTATGATTTTTGCAAACGGGTAAAAAAAATGCAAGAAGGACTTCCTTCTTGCTACGATACGTTTAAAGAGCGGATATTTTTGCCTACACCTTTTCGCTTTTAGATTTCGTGTTTGTATCCAACCCTGTATTGGGTTCCTCCTAATACGATCGGATAAGATACGCTAGGCGCAAGCCCTGCGATCCCTCCGATGGAACTTGGATGAGCTATTCCGTATTTGAACGAGTACAAGGTCTCGGCTTCAATATAGATATGACCCTTGTCTGATAAACGAGCTTGCGCTCCTACGATCCAGTTGGGTGCAACACCCGAAACGCTGAACCGAGTGTTCTCAAAAATCGCAGGCGGATCCGTTCCGTCTTGGAGAAGATTTGAGATATTGCTGCTTACTCCTAAGGCGACTAACTGATCATGCACTACTTCCGAAAAGTTAGAACCCCCTAAAGTCCATCCTCCTTTGAAATAATGAACTCCACCTCCTATGTAAAAGGAAGCGTCATCACTTACGTTTAATTTAATTCCAATATTGAATGGGATCTGCACCGCATTATAGTCCCAGTTTGTTTCCGCGAATTTTGCTCCTAAAAATTTGGCCTCGCTTTCTCCACCTAACAACTTACGGGTATAATTGGCATTTACTCTCCAGAAGAACGCTTTTCCGAAATCTTGTTCGTATCCGAAAGAAAGCACAAGCCCTGTCATAGGACCTCCAGTTTTAGCACTGATAAGTCCGTTCGTACTTTTGTCCAAGGTGATCATTCTATTTTCCGGAACGATCAGACGCCTTGGTAGAATTCCTGGAGTACCGTCTGTAGCAGTGTCAGGGTAGTTTGTAGAAGACTCTAATCCGTCTTTGGTGATCGTATCTCCAAGTGCTCCCAAATTGAATTGAAGTCCTAAACCTCCGAAAACGTAAGTCTTAGCTTCGAGGATGGAAGAAGTGAATACTAGTAACGTCATTATTCCTAACGTTTTGAGATTCTGTTTTCGTTTTGTAGTTTTTTGTACGGATTGATTTTTCATAAACCTTCCTTTTGATTTTTTCATCCATACACCTAAAAAATTTTACATCTAACGATTTTTAAATGGGGAGGCAAAAAAGGATTGAATATGGAGGTCGAACTTGTCTTCTTATAGCCTTTATATTCAAATAAAAAAGGGAAAGTCCAGCCTTGGGTTACAAATTATAAAAATATAATGTATTTTAAATCGGGCCTCTATTGTTCAATCGACTCACGTTTGTTTGAACGGGTTTTTTATAACGTTCGATTAAAAAAGATTTTAAAGGGGAACTTATTGGGCTGACTTTTTTACAGGAGAAGCCATATGGACTTTTTATGGATTTCGGACGAAATGGTTTTCTTTTCTTCTCTTTTCGGACCGTATCGAGAAAATAGCAGATCATATTATAGAAATTGTACTGCTAAGATCGCGGTTTCCTTGGAAAGACCTTCCGAAATTTTTCTACCGGGAAAAGAGGTGATCCATTTCGGTATCGCATTAGTTCCTCCGAATTTACTGCATAAAGTGCGTTATTCCGGAACAGGTGCGATTGTGCTTTTGGTAGATCCTAGTTCTTCTCAATTTGCTCGTATCCGGGCGAATTTATCCGGAGGAATTTTACATTTTGATGCGGAAATGTTTCCGGATCTGAAAGAGAAAGCAAGCCAGATTATTCGCGGAAACGTGGATTATGAAATTGCAACGGAGTTTACGGAGGATTTGATCGAGTCTCTGGAGGATCTTCCCGGTTTTCAGACCGAAATTCTTCCAATCGATCCTAGGATCTTTGAGATCGTAAGATATTTAAAAAATTTATCCGATCTTCCTTCCGAGATAGATCTATTACATTTATCTAAAAAAGTGGGTTTGTCTCCCGGTAGATTTAGACATTTATTTTATGAGAATATCGGAATATCCTTAAAAAGATTTTTAATGTATCTTAAGATCAGAAGAGCGGCGGATTGTTTTGCTTCCGGAAGGAATTTGGTCCAGGCTTCTATTATGGGAGGTTTTGCGGATGCCGCACATTTTAGTAGATCTTTCCGCCTTGCTTGCGGTCAGAAACCTTCCAATATTCTACTAAGCAGAGAATGGGAAAGGCCGAGGATACTTGTGAAAAATCCGAAAGAAACGGAAGAAGATATAAATGGAATTCGCCATTCTTTACGATAAAGGCTTTTTATCTTTGTCGAAGAATTTTTTATGGATCAAGTCTTGGATAAGATCCTTGTCCTCGTCGGAAAGATTGATGAAGATCACGTTGGCTTTTTTTCCGGAAACTCGGATCACTTCAGACTCAAGTTCCATATTTTTGCCGTTGATATTTCCGAATAGGATGATGCGGTCTCCTTCAAAAACGGAAGTGCGGGTCTCAATGCCTGCTCCCCCAGTTCCTATATCAACGATGAATACCGGAAATCTCTGGGTCTTACCCTTAACTATAAAATCACCGTCTATAGTGATCTTGACGCGAGCGTTCTTCCTCTTCTGTTGAGAAGGGTCCCGGTATTCGTATTTATCGTCGAAAAGGGAATTAGTGCCCGCCATACGACAATCATGCAGAAGTTCGAAATTCAGTCAAAGTGAAATTATAATCCTCTTCGGGTCCTTCCTCGCAAGGTTGGGAATTCTTGTAAGAGAAATAAACGGAAGTTCCATCCAAAACGATTACTGTCCTGGAGACGGAACGCGCGTCTCTTCTATGCATACAAGGAGATAGAGCGCCTTGTTCCGGTAGGTGAGAAGACAGGAAGGACTTTGCTAAGTTTGTAAAACCTCGGGCATCCGGAAGGGAGGACGGACGAAAATGTGAATCGAAGGTTTCTCTTCTTACGACTTGTGCCTTTGGGCCTTGGGTGAAAGAACTTCCGAAAACGGCAAATGTTTCGGAGTCCGTTTCTTTTACGTAAGTCTTACCGTCCCAGATAAAAATTTCTGTCTTCTCGACGTTTACCTTGAAAAGTTTGAACGGATAATATTTTTCCAGTTCGGAGTCGGTATAAGACTCGGGAGTTCTTTCTCCAAGCAATATAGAGCGGACTAATAATCCTCGACTTACAGGATTACGCAGTAATTTTAAGGTAGCTTCGTAGTAATTCACTAGGCAGATAATTTCCCCTGCTTGGGTGACTCCGATCCAAGTGCCTCCTGCTTCTCCATCGATGGGAGCGATGGCTTTTCCGGAATTGGATTCGAGTAGTTGGGGAAAAAGAGAAGGTTTCCTTTTTACAGATTCGTCTCGGTTGAATCCGACTCCAAGTATTCCTTTCTCCGGATCCCTATAGATCAAAGAAGTGCACATTTTATTTTCCTACGCTTAAGAAAAAATCGATTCTTTCGTTCCGATCCACTTCATAAGCTCCGTTGCCCGGGATCAAAGGGAGCGTTTCTCCATATCCTCTGAATCTATATCTTCCGAATTCATGATCTTTTCCGAATAAGGATTGGAATACCTTCTTCGCTTTTTCTTCGGAAGCTCTTAGATTGTATTCGTCGTCTCCTCGATGAGAAGTGTGGATTTGCAGTTCGGCTTTATATCCCGGAAATTTGTTTAAGACCGATTTTAGTTTAGAAGGTAAGGTCCACCATTTGTCCTCATAGATCCGATTCGGGATTGAGAATCTGAAACCTTCTTTTTCCTTTACGACCAGGATATCCGTTTTGATATCTCCTAGTTCCAATTCTTCTTCTCCGCCGAATACGTCTTTATAAGAGAGAACAAATCTTAGTTCGGCAAGAGATCCTATTCTTCTACCTTGATCGTCTAATCCGTACCAGATCAATTTATCCGGACCGTTTCCCGTCCCGTTCCAGCTTCGGACGACTCTTTCTTCCTGCTTTTCCCCATCATAATAGGATTCCATAATATTGATCTTCCAGGATACGATTGGAAGTCCTTTTGATCTTAGACGGATCTCTACCAGATCTTTTTGCCAATCTCCATCAGGAGTAAAACCGTTTGGAGAAACATCATAGGAGAATTTCGGTTTTTGATCGGAAAGCTGGAATTTTTTAGGAACGCTGATGTGTTTGTCGTATCTATTATGGACGGTTAAACGATAAAAATAGACTCCCGGTCCTAAAGGTTTGTTTTCCCTGTTTTTGGGCTCCCAGAACAATTCAGCAGGCGGTTCGCCTAAGGATCTTTGGGAGAAGACCAAATTGTCCTCTTTTACTTCGTTCTTAAAAATTTCCAATTCGTAGGAATCCGATTTTAATTTGGAGGAAACGTATGAGGAAAACTTAATGCGATTTAACGTATTGTTCGGATCCGAAGGGAATAGATATCCTTCTACGTTTAGATCAACTCCGGAAGATTCGTTTTTTATCGTCAGATTTTCGATCTTGTCTATGGATTCGTTCCCTGCAGGATCTCTACCGGTAAGTTTATAAGTATAAAGCCCCGGAGCGACAGGTTTACCGTTGGAATCCGTTCCGTCCCAAACGAGTTGAAATGGGACTTCCCTTGTTCTCCAAGTATAAGCTTTTAAGGACCTGCCTTCAAGGTCCAAAAATTCTCCGATAAAAATGTCCGCTGATTCTCCGGAAGTTTTCTGTTGTATGATGATCTTGGACAAATTCCTATCTTCGCTTAATAGTAATTTCGTCTTACAATTTGCTTCCGCTTTAGGAGGTCTTGCGTCCAGATAGAATGTGGACTCTTCGGAAAGGATCCTTTCTTTGTTCGCTGTTAGCAAAAATAACTGATAGGTATAATATCCGTCTCCCACGGGAACGCCGTTCTCATTCTCCCCATCCCATTCTAGGATAGAAGGTAGATAAATATCTTCCGGAGCGAATTCATTCTCGTCTGAAAAAAGTGTGAATCCTTTTTTGCGGATCTTACCTGCTTCGAATTTTCGTACAATTTCCCCGGAGGCGCTTCTAATCGTAAGCTCCCAATCTTGAAGTTTGGGCAAAGAAGAAGTTTGGATCTTGAATCGCAGAATATCCGAGACCCCATCCCAGTTCGGAGAGAATGAGCCCGATTCCGTGCTGATGAGCGAATTTGCGGAAATCGAGGTAGCGTATAAGATCCAAAGAAGACCTAAAAAAGGAAAATTTTTTCCGAACATGCTACTAGGAAATTCCTTCCGAGAAAAAATGCACTTATGTTTTATCCTCTAGTTTTCTGTTTCGGATGGAACCCAAATGAGTGCCGGCCTCGGAGGTCTCCGATATTTCCGTATAACGTTTTAATGCAAATGTTACTGAGGCAAATGCGATTTCCTCCCAAGGGATCTCTTCCGGTGTGAATAGTTTTACTTCTTCAGATTCGGGACTTTCTGAAAAAATTCCGTCTATCAAATTGGCGAGGAAGAACATATACACTTGGCTAATATGAGGGATACTATATACCGAATGAAGTCTGATTATATCTATCTTCGCGTTTGCTTCTTCCGATGTTTCTCTTACAGCGCCTTCTTCTACCGTTTCCCTATTCTCTAAAAATCCGGCGGGTAGGGTCCAGTATCCTTTTCTGGGTTCTATTGCACGTTTGCAGAGCAGTATTTTCCCTTCCCAGATAGGAATGGTCCCGACGATCACCTTTGGATTTTGGTAATGTATGGTACCACAGTTCTCACAGACATGTCTAGTGAGACTGTCTCCTTCCGGGATTTTTTGGACTACCTCCGCCCCGCAAACGCTACAAAATTTCATGTTTTAGAAAACCTTCTCCAAGCTAAGATCGCTTCGAATAATAACCAAACGGTTAGAAAAATCAAAACTCCTCCGACTGCTGCCAGCAAATAACTAGGGGATTTGGAGAATAAGAAGTCGTAGAAGTTAATGACCATCGCCCATAATGTAGCACCTAATACGAATACCATAGGTATAAAACTGATCCACGTCTTTTTTTTAGAGTATAATAGATAGATTGTGATGACAAGTAAAGCAAGTCCTGCAAGTAACTGGTTCGTGGTTCCGAATAGTTTCCAAAGTGCCAATCCTGCAGCGGTCTTTTTTCCTCCCTGATCTATCTGTAAGAATGCAAAAAATCCGATGGCCGCACAAGCAAGGATACTAGAAACATAACGATTTCCTAAAGTTTTCTCGATCGTTTTCGATCCGAAACTTTCCGCAATCTCTTCTATATTATATCTTAATAATCTAGTTGCAGAATCCAACGAAGTTAAGGCAAAACTTACTACCACAAGCGCGATAAAACCTTGCGCAAAATCTTCGTCGAAACCTAATTGAGAGATAAATCTTCCGGTTCCGTAGATATAGGCTCCTACGGAAGGAGCTAAACCTTGGATACCCGACCAGGATTTATAAAAGGAAGACCACTCTCCCGCTGAAGCAAATCCGATCGTGCAGGCAACAACCGATGTCAGACCTAAAAGAGACTCGCCGATCATCCCACCGTATCCGATCACTCTTGCGTCAATTTCTCTATCCAATTGTTTAGCCGTGGTCCCGGAACTTACCAAAGCATGAAAACCTGAAACGGCGCCGCATGCGATAGTTATGAATACGAACGGAATGATATCCATGTCCACTTTTTCGGTCCGGATTGCTTCCGCGTTAAAGGAGGAAAATTCACCGAAGATACTTCCTTTTGCGAACCCGAAATAGATTGCGACAATTCCAATATACAGTAGGAAAGAATTGATATAGTCCCTACTTTGGAGAAGAAGCCAAACCGGAGTGACGGAGGCCAAGAAAGCATATATTAGAAGTATAATTTTCCAGCTTGGGACACCGGGGGATTTCTCTACATCATTTAAACCCGTCCAGGTCAGGATGGAATCGTTCATCCCAAGCACCATAATTACTAATGTAAGAGCCACGGATGCGAACGTAAGAGGACCAAGTTTCATTCCTTTTTTATAATGAAGCCAACCTACCAAGATGGCAAACAGCATGATCCCTGCAGTCGGAATGACCGCTTCAGGAAAATGGCTTCTGAGTTTAATGGGAGAAGAAGGAGTTTCCACTCTCACTTCGGAAGGATGCACATGATCTTTGATGCTCGGAGTAGTTTGTGTTTGTTCGATTTTAGGCGGAGGGATAACAGGAGCCTGTTTCAATTTCGGATCCGCGGAGAACATTTCCGCAAGAACGATCACGAACACACCCATAGCTAAAGCTACTAAGAAAAAAATGATCGCATGAAATAAACTTCTCGCCCTAGGTCCTAAAAGATCTTGGGCCACTTGGCCTATGGATTTTCCTTGGTTCCGGATAGAAACTACAATCGCTCCGAAATCATGAACACAACCTACAAAAATCCCGCCCAATACCACCCAAAGCATTGCAGGCAACCATCCCCAGATCACTGCAACCGCAGGGCCTAAGATGGGAGCAAGTCCCGCGATGGAAGCAAAATGATGACCGAATAGAACTGCAGGCTTCGTAGGAAGATAATCCACACCGTCGTTGAATTTATGAGCGGGTGTATCGCCCACTGTGTCTTTGAGTTGAAAAATGGACTTAGATAGAAATCCGGAGTAAAACTTATAACCTAAAAAATAAAGAGTGAAACAACCGAAAACCGCAAGAAGGGGTAACATGTGGGAAAAATCTCGTTTTATGCGGCCCGGATCAAATCTTTTTTCTCGGGAAAATGAATGGACAAACTCAGGTACGGGCAGAGGGTCTAAGTATAGGTTCTTGCTTTGAACGCCCGAAGTTTCGATCAGGTCAAATCATCCTTAGAGGACGTAATTTTCGAATTACAGTCCGGGAGTAATGATTGTGAGTGGTTCATCTCCTCCGAGAAACTGATCGAAATTTTGGAGATCCGAAGAGAGGATTATTTTAAACTTTTATATACTCTCAGAGGAGAAAGGGAATATTCCTCCAAAGGTTCCCAAGGATTTACCCAAGATAATGCGGATCTTCTCATTTTATTATTGGAGAAGGTCTTAAAAATAGAAGGCCTCGCCTATGAATTCGCAAAGGGCGGAGTATATTTTGATGATCGCTATCTGGATGAATTCCGTTCTTATTTAAAAGAGATTGTTCTTTCCAAATTGGAAAGACATGATCTGGATAAGGAACTTCTGCTTTTACTTATTTCTTCCACAAAAAAATTCGAGGATGCATTCGATTCTTATTTCGACGATAAATTCGATCTGCAAAGATTAGTGGACAATGGGATCTCGGAATTTTTGGACAGAAAAAGTTTTTCGGGAGATTTTGGAGCGGACGTCTTCTTAAAAAACTATTTCTACCAAATCTTAAATACAAAATTATTCCCTATCCGACAAATCACTTCCGAATATAGGGATAGAGCTTATTACGAAATTTTCGGAAAATTTCGGGAAGAAGAAAAAGAAAAGACTAAAAAGAAAAAATCCAATTTCCGCAAAAAGTTCTCTTCGAGATCGTTTTACGAGGATGAAGACTCGGAAACAAGAGAACATCGTGAATTTTTAGGACTCTCCGAAGAATACACAAAAGCTGAATTAAAAAATAAATACAAAGAGATGATCAAAAAATACCACCCGGATGTAAACAAAGACGGACTGGAAATGACCCAAAGGATCATAGCATCGTATAATTTTTTAGTAATGAAAGATCGTTGATCAAGGTTTGATTTCTTTTATAGGCAAGACCTTCCATTGCCGATCCGCTTTTACGATATTTCCGGGTACATCTTTTTCCCAAAAACCGTGAACTTTTTCGTTATAGTTCAGATATAATTTACCTGATACAATTTTCCAAGCCTTAGGATCCGTTTCATACGCTTCTCCGTCTCTCATTGCGTATGCACAATAACCTCCGTATTGAGGAGTGAATTTATCCGGGGACTTCTTGAAAGTTTCCAGATTTTTTTCGGAAGAGAATCTCCACTCAGCACCTTTCCAAAGGTAGTTGAATTTAGGATTTCCTTCTTTCGGTTTGGATTCCGTAAAATAAGCGACCACGTCGTAACCGTGGATCGCGGTTTTTCCATTTGCTTTAAAGATTGGGTCTACGAGCTGTCTGCCTGAGCAGTCCAAGAATAGTAAAAATAGGATCGGAAAAAAATATGACTTGTTCATGTATCCTTCTTCGGATCGGATCGAAATAGGTTACATCGGAGAAAATATGTCTTTCATCGGAGTAGGCTTAAGAAAAGAACATTATCCTTATTTAAGAAAGGGTGAACCTGTCAGGATTTCTTGGTTCGAAGCGATCACAGAAAATTATATGGATACACAAGGTCGCCCCTTGGAAATGTTGGAGTCCATCCGCAAACATTTTCCGATCGCTCTCCATGGAGTTTCCCTATCTATACTTGGCGGAACTTTTCCCGATAAAAAATATCTACAACGATGGAAGGAATTGATCCGAAGAATAGATCCCTTCTTGGTTTCGGATCATCTTTGTTGGACCGAACAATCGGGAAATTATTTACACGACCTTTTACCCTTCCCATTTACGAAAGAATTTTTGGAATTTGCGATAGAGAGAGCCGAACGAATACAAGAAATATTAGGAAGAAGGATCCTATTGGAGAATGTTTCCACTTATTTGAGTTTTCCCCAAAATGAAATGACTGAATGGGAATTTATCTCCGAACTTTCAAAAAAAAGCGGCTGTGGAATTCTATTAGATATTAATAATATATATGTGAACTCTGTAAACCATGGATTTTCCCCGTCCGAATATTTACGTTCTATTCCCTGGGAAAATGTGGGCCAGATCCATCTTGCGGGACATACGGATACAGGAGAATTCCTATTCGATACTCATTCCAGGCCGGTTGCCAAAGAAGTCTGGGAACTATTCTCTTCTTTCTCGGATAAGATCCAAGGAATTCCAATCCTACTAGAATGGGACGAGGATATTCCCGGCTTTCCGGAAATGGAAGAAGAAGCTCTGAAAGCAAAATCCATTTTGGAATCGGTGTCCAAATGAAACCGGAAGAATTCCGAAATTTATTTTATAACGCGCTCTTAGGAAGAGAAGAAGGTCCGCTTCTGCAGGATTATATTCTGCCTGGTGGAAAATTAGAACCAAATTCGGCGATTGCAGTCTACCAAAATGCATACCAAGCTCGATTTACGGAAGTTCTGGGAGAAAAATACGAAACAGTCTGGAAGATTTTAGGAGACGAGGGATTTTTTGGAACTGCAAAGTCGTTTATAGAAGATCATCCATCTCATTCTTATAATATATCGAATTATGGGGAAAGTTTCCCGAACTTCTTAAAGGAAAACTTTTCCGAACATCCTGTTCTGTTTGAAATTGCGGACTTCGAACTTCATGTTTTTAGAATATTCCATTTGCCTAAAAATGCGGAAGATAATCTGCGGAACTCGCTTTCCCGAAATGAAACGGAGGATCTGAAAATTACCTTTCACGGGTCAGTTCGATTTTTAGAATATTCTTATCCAGTTTATGATCTTTGGAAAACCGAAAACTCGGAAGATCTGCCTCAATTCTTAAAGGAAAAAAAACAATATTTGGTCTTAGGAAAAAAAGGATCGGACTTATTCGTTTCCGAGCTGGAAGAATGGGAGTGGACCTTCGGTAAAAGTTTATCTGACGGAAAAAGTATCCTTGAGTCTTTGAAAATTTCAGGAAGTCCGCCGAAAGGATTGGGATCGATTTCAGAATTCCTTTCGGGGATGAAGATAAACCGTCTTGTATCCGAGGTTAACTTTTAAAAGTCCCTTTTTTGTCCTCGCATTCTTTTTTAGTGAGAGAGATCCAGCCTTGTCCTTTGCAGGAATTTTTTCCCGCGCAGCTATGTCCTTTTCCTCCGCAGTCTCCCGTTCCTTTGCAGGAATTGATACCGTGACATTCTCCCTTAGACTCTTCCGTTTTTGCATCTTTCGTTTCGGCCATTGCCCCAGTAGCAAATAAGCCCGTTAGAGCTGCTCCAATGATCATACTTTTGGTTAGATTGTTCATCTTTTCGGTTCTCCGGATGATTTGATCGAAACACGATTTTTAGATTCGATCCATTTTTAATTCGATAAGCAGGGGAGAAGGTTACGTTAAAAAAGGAAAATCCGCAAAGAATGGTCATTAACATCGGGACCTTCTTCCAAAAGCCCCGATTGGTTAAAAATGATTATTCTGGAATTGCTTCGCCTTCGATACGAATAGAAACTTCCTCTCCGATCAAAAGTCCGCCTTTTTCCAAAGGTTTGTTCCAAGCGATATCGAAATCGGCTCTTTTGATCTTCGTTTCCGCTTCGAAACCTAGGTGAGTGTTTCCCCATGGGTCTTTTGCAGAACCGGAAAATTTAACATCTAAAGTAACGGGTTTAGTCACTCCTTTGATAGTCAATTCTCCTTGGATCTTGGAGACTCCACCTTTTTTAACGGTGGCTTTTTTTGCTTTGAATGTAAGAGAAGGATGATCTTCTACATTGAAAAAATCTTTTCCTTTTAAGTGTCCGTCTCTTTTCTCGTCGTTAGTGTTGATCGAAGCCGCTTTGATAGTAACATCCAGGTCGGTAAGAGTGTTGGTAGCTTCGTCGTAAGCGAATTTTCCGCTGAAGTCTTTAAAACTTCCGGATACGTTAGAAATGGTAAGGTGTTTGATCTTGAAGCCAACGCCTGTATGAGCGTTATCTAATTTAAAATTTCCAGCTTGTAGGCCACCGAAAGTTAAAAGCACCAGAAGGCTAGGGATCAGATAAAGTTTCGTTTTCACGAGTGATTTTCTCCTTTGAGAATATTTTGGATTTTAGACTGATCTCCCGGTGTAATTATTGGAATTACAAGTAAAAATACAAAATTTATTCCGAAAAACTTTCTTATAAGTGTTTGTACCGGCAAGAATTCGTTTCATAAATTAGGGGGTAGGGGATGCTTGCCTTCGATCATGAAAACAGCCGGAATTTCAAAAGGATTTATTGTATTTAGTTTATTTTACTTCGGGATCCTAATTTTAGGAAAACCATGGGAGGCCCTTTTTTCGGATCAGTTTCTGAAATACCACCAAGCATATTCCATGTTCCAGTCCGGTTTCAGCACCGAAAATCTGATCTATCCTTCCTTGGATCTGGATCCGAATTACAGTTATTTTTTATGGAAAGCCCCGATGGTCTTTCAGATCGGAGATAGAATGATCGGTCAATATCCGATCTTTCTCACACTTATCATTGCGCCTTTTTTAGTTTTCGGTTGGGTCCCGATCGTTTCCATTTTGATGGGAGTGTTCAATCTAATTTCCGCTTTTATTCTAAGAAGATTTTGGGATCTTTCCTGGTTCTGGCTCGTTTTCACTTTTTTTGGAACTTATATCTTTTTGATGGGGCCGGAACTTTCGGAACATCCCCCTCTTCTTCTTTTAGAATTACTCGGACTCACTTTCTTTTATAAAACGGAAGATAAAATTTTCAATAAGCTGATCGGAGGGATCGCTCTAGGACTCGGAGTTTGGTTAAGATTAGAAGTTCTGATCTTCTTTGTGGTCTTCTGGGCCGTGGGTTGGATCGCTTTCGGAAAAGATTGGTGGAAAAGATCTTTTTGGTTCTCTGTATCTTTTTCGGTAGTTGTACTTCTTCTATTTTTATTCCATACCTTGGATTACCAACATCCGATCGGACCTAGATACTTCCAAAATTTTAATACGGGAGAAGACCAAGGCACGGTTCTTTCCAGAGCGTTTACGATATTGATCGGGACGTACACAATGCCCGGACTTTTGATCTATTTACCGATCCTTCTTCCTTTATTTTATATTTTTGTAAAAAAATCAAAAGAAGGAAAGATAGAAGCTACTTATTCTCATTTAGGGATCAGCTCGTTTGTGTTTATCATACTGATCGCATTCTTAGCTCCCAACGATGGAGTTTCCAATTGGGGACCAAGATACGTTGGACTAGCATTGATCCCGTTCGTTTTGGTTTTGAAAGAAATTGCCGAAGTTTCCGAATTGAAATTAGGAAGATCCGGCAAAAACTTAACGTTTACTATTTTGTTGTTTTATTCTTTCGGAATGACCTTGGCCGGATTTGTGAATTACCAAAGAAGTTCCAAGGAGATCAGAGCGATCCGTTCTATTTATGCGGATTCTCAAGCTTCCAGTCTATTATTCCTGGATGACGTTCTTTGCGGCTCCATCGGGCCTTCTTATTTCCAAAAAAGAGTATTATGTGTTCATAATGAAACTTCTTCCCAAGGAATGGATCATATCGTTTCCTTCCTTTCAAAAAAACATCCGGGAGAAAAAGTCGGATTTATTTCTTATTCGGATGCAGTGGTGGAATATGCGGCAAAACTTCCCGAGTCGGATAATATTCTCATGAACAAATATCGTATGAAAGTATTGGCTGAAGCGGAGATTCGCCCCGTTTGGGTGGAATTATTGGGTCATGCTTGGAAGGAAAAGGAAGTGAAAACGAAGGGTCTTTGGGAATATCGAGAATACGAAATTCCCAAAGATTAGAATGGAATATTAGGAAAATAGATTGTATCTTAGGATACAATAGATGGCCCTAAATCCGTCTTTCCAGCCTATCTTTTTTCCTTCTGCATAAGTGCGTCCGTAATAGGAGATCCCAACTTCGTAAATACGAATGTCGGGGATCTTTGCGATCTTTGCGGTAATTTCAGGTTCGAACCCGAAACGATTTTCTTTAATTTCGATACCTTGTATCACTTCTCTGCGGAATGCCTTGTAACAAGTTTCCATATCGGTCAGATTAATGTTCGTGAACATATTGGAAAGAGTGGTCAAGAATAGATTTCCGAGTCTATGCCAGTAGTATACGACTCTATGAGCCCTTCCGCCCATGAACCTGCTTCCGAAAACCACGTCCGCCTTTCCTTTGTAGATCGGATCGATTACATCCGGAATTTCAAACGGATCGTATTCCAGGTCCGCGTCTTGCACGATGACTATATCACCTTTGGCAGCTTTAAATCCTGTGCGAAGTGCGGCGCCTTTTCCCTGATTTTTTTCGTGGAAAACGAGTTGGTCCACTAACTTCTTAAAAGGAGCGGTCTGTAGGAGTTCCCTCGTTCCGTCCGTGGAAAAATCGTCCACAAGGATGATTTCCTTATCCTTATAAGGGACCTTCTTTACCGTTTCTAAAATGTTTTTGATGGTCTGTTTTTCGTTATAACAGGGAATTACGATGGAAAGTTTCATTTAGCGTCCAGACCGACTAAGTCGCTCATCCGGAAATCCCGGATGATATTTTCGGCTTTAACGATTATTTTTTCCAATGCGATACCGAAAAGTAAATTCTTATACGCTTCCGAAGCTTTCGGATAGTCTCTATCGCTGACTTGTACGGTCATTCTGTCGCTGACCCTATTTTTCTCCACACATTCCAGCGCCGTCTTTCTAAGGCCGGCAAGAGCGATACACACTTCCTTTAGAATGTTCTGGGAATCCCTTTCCATTGTGGATTGGTTCCCGTTCGCGTCCAATAACGCTTTAATATGTTCCGAGATACGGAGAGAAGGCATTCCTCTTTTCGTGATTCCCACTCTTTCTATTACTGAGACACTATCTTGGAAGGCGGAGTATTCCGGCGTTCCCCTAAATATATGGATAAGAACGGGTAGTTCCGTGTCCGCAAATGCGGTCATTGCCCCGTAAAAATATCTCATTTCCGGTCTGGCCAAAGGATGGAAATCCACCCTTTGGTATTTGGAAAGTTTTTCCTCTTGTTCGTCTAGGATACGATTGATCGTCTCTCCCTTGGAAGCATTCCTTCTTTCCGTAAGTTCTTTATGTTTGGTTTTGATCTTTTCCAGAAAGTCCACTTCGTCTTTCAGGAAATTGTCCAGGTTTCCCCGATGTTTTAGGGTTTGGATATAACGATCTTCGAAACCTTTGGCGTCGAAAATTTTAGGACTTTGTTTGGCCCCTTCCCGGTACTCGGTTCGGAGTTTTTCTACGATGTTTTTTATCTCTTGATCGCTAAGTGCCATGCAAAAGGTTTCTATCCTTCGCTATCGGCCCATTTTTGCAAGGAGATAAGTAGTGCTCCTATATCTTCCGAACAATATAATAAGGCGCTTCTGGCATCCTTATACATCTGCTGTTGGTTATAGGCTACTTGTTTTAGGTGATTTTCGTTTTTAGTATTCAGAACATTTAAGGCATTCAGGACCATTTTTTTGAGTTTTCTGGCCAGATCCAAAAGAAGTTCCTGCATTTCCCAGCGGATCACTAACTTTAATTTTTCCAGATCCGACGTTTTGGACTGTAATGCCTGCTTACGATATGACTCGTACTTTGCCACGTAATAGGTAATCGATCTGGGATAAGAAGTCAGCTCTTTATGATAGTTTAATATCTTTTCTAATTTTTGGAAGAACTCAATATCGAATTCTCTCGCTAGGTTTCCTACTATGTTCTTGTTCTCGGAAGGATCTCCGGTAGCTTCGAAAATTTTAGAATTTCTAATATTGTTCAGTACGGACTCGATCCTATCTTTGATCTTCTGGAATTGTTGTACACTATCTTCAATATATTTCGTTTCTCTGTTGGAGCCTGCCTCTATATTTTCTATAAAGACGGGAACATCCTCTTTTCCTTCGTTGGAAGAGAGTCCCGCATCCGAAATATTCAAGTCCACTTTGGAAAGATCGAATATATCGTTTTGAACGGAATTCATTCTGGCGGATAGGTCCGGACCCTCTGCTGGAGTGATGTCTAATTCTTTTTGGGGATTCGGAGTATAAGCTGGCTTTTCCGAATTTGCAGAACTCGGCTTAGTATGTTTGGTTTTTTCGGCCAGATTATCTATCCAGTCTGCACTAGGGTGTTTTGTACTTTTAAGAAGATTGGATAATTTCTCTAAGTCTAAAGGATTGGATTTCGCTTTTGGATTTACTCTTCCCAATTTTGGTCTATTCACATCCGCCTCGGAAGCTTTTTGAAGAGTGATCCGAATGATCTCCGCCTTTCTGCTTTCTTTGTTAAAACGGACCGCATAACGGTTTCCGTTCCTGTCTAAATACTTGGTCCCCAATTGAGCCAAAGAAAGTTTATTAGGATCGATTTCATCGATCGAATTCACAATGATATAGTCTTGTGCGTGTCTGGATATCATGCGAGAAGGCGTCCTTGGGTCTTCTATACGACGAATAATTAATTTCCAATCTTTCGGATAACAAAAAATAGGATGGAAATCCTTCGAAGCAATGCAAAAAAAATTTCCTGAACCTTCCCGCAGCGAGAATAGGGCGAGAAAGCGATCCTATTGCGATTCGGTGACATCGTAGATGCCAAATGTTACTACGAGATCCCTCAGTTGAGGTAAAGACAAATAACGTATTAGTCGAATTAGAAATGATTTCTTGTATGTAACGTTGGGTTGGTTCTATCCGCCGAGACTTGGGCGGCTCCCTTACTAAGCAGTATATTGAACCAAATTTCAAAAATATTTTTGAATAGATTGGAGTGAGCGCTTTCCCATCCCCTCCGCCTGCACATCCTGTGCAGAGCTCCGGGTCACTTCGCCATCCTGGCTTCGCTCTCAGGGAAAGAACTTACTCCTGGGGTTATTTCCTTAAAAAATTTTTGAGATAGGCTTTGTAAAAGACCCGTAAAAGCTCGTTGACAGGCTACTTGGGTACGAAAATCTGGGCGTAATCCCTTAATAGGAAGTAGATCCTTGGCGAATATTAAATCTTCAGAAAAAGATATCCGTAGAACGAAACGCAGGAATGCGGCGAATTCTCAAAACAGGAATCGCCTTAGAACCCAAGCTAAAAAGATCCTGAAAGCGCTCCAAGACGGAGAGAAAGACTCCTTAAAATCTTTGTTCAGTCAATATTCTTCTCTTCTGGACAAAGCTGCGAAAACCAACCTGATCCACTCTAGAAATGCGGACCGCAAAAAGAGTCGGATGGCATTGCGTATCAATCAGGCTGCAACCGCATAATAACCGTAATCATTACGGGCGATTAGCTCAGCTGGGAGAGCGCCTCCCTTACAAGGAGGATGTCGGCAGTTCGATCCTGTCATCGCCCATGTTCTCATCCCAAATCTTAAAACATTCCCCGGAATCATGGCTCTAAATCATCAAAAACCGGTCTTCCAACACCCGGATTTGATGGTCTCCGTGTCCGGAATCCGGGGAATCATTCCCACCGGATTAAGTCCCGACGTAATTTTCCATTCTCTCATGGCCTTCGGGTCCAGACTCAAAGGAAACGCAGTCGTCATCGGAAGGGATTCTCGTCCGAGCGGAGCTTATATAGAAAATATCGCGATCGGGATCATGCTCGCCATGGGCAAAAATGTGATCCGTCTCGGGATTGTTCCAACTCCTACCGTCAAGGCGGTGGTGGCTCAATCAGGGGCGGCAGGTGGGATCATGATTTCCGCTTCTCATAATCCGGTGATCTGGAATGCATTTAAGTTTATCGGACCTGGCGGGTTTTTTACGAATGCCCAAGACTTAGAGGGTCTTTTGGATCTGGTCCGAAAAGAAGATTATAAACCTTTCCAATTCAAACCGAATACGAATGTGGAAGATGGTACCGATAGGATCCAAGCCCATATTGATTCCGTTTTAGCTCGGGTAAACGTGTCCGCGATCAAACGGAAAAAATTCACCGTATTTTTAGATGCAGTCAATGGCGGGGGGAGCTTCGTTTTACCGGAATTGTTAAGGCGCTTGGGTTGTAAGGTGATTTTGCAGCACTGTACTCCCGACGGAACATTTCCTCGTCCTCCTGAACCTACGCCGGAAGCGCTCAAACAATCATCTCGTCTGATCAAAAAGTCCAAGGCGGATATCGGTTTTGCTTTGGATCCGGATGCGGATAGACTTGTCGTTTTATCTCCTAAAAAAGGAGCTATCTCCGAAGAATTAACTCTTCCCCTTAGCTTTATGTCCTACCTTGGTTCCAATTCCCTGCCGAAGAAGGCATCCATCACGGTAAACCTCTCTACTAGCTTTGTGAACGATTGGGTTGCGGATTCTGTTGGAATTCCGACTTATCGATCTAAGGTGGGGGAAGCCAATGTTGTGGCAGAAATGATACACCGTAAGTCGGTTTTCGGCGGAGAAGGGAATGGAGGAGTGATCGATCCGGCAATTCCTTCTTTTGGAAGGGATTCTCTTTCGGGGGTGGCTCATATACTGAATCTGCTTGCCCTAAAGGGGGAAGATGCTGAAACTGTGATCGGTAGTCTTCCTGCGGTCTATATGCGCAAGATCGCCTACAAAATCGCGGGGCAGAAGACGGAGCAGATTTATTCTAAGTTTCGCAGCGCCTTCTCCGAATATAAAGAAGATTCGAGAGACGGTTTACGTTTAGCGAACCAGGACTCTTGGATACATATTCGACCCTCGAATACCGAGCCGATCCTCCGGTTGATTGGAGAGGCCAGAACCAAAAAGGATCTGGAATCCCTTTTAAATAAAGCCGGAAAGATCATGGAGAATTCATAATATATGTGTGGAATCGTAGGATACGCTGGTGATAAAAACGTAGAATCCGTGCTCATAGTAGGGCTCATCGGCTTGGAGTATCGTGGATACGATTCGGCCGGGATCGCGGTCCTGGACAAAGGAGAGATCCAAGTCCGCAAACAAAAAGGTAAAATTAAGGATCTGGAAAATTACCTAAAAGAACATCCGATCCGAGGTAATGTGGGTATAGGCCATACTCGCTGGGCTACTCACGGTGAACCTAACCAGATCAATGCTCACCCTCATACCGATTCCAAATCCACCGTTGCAGTAGTTCATAACGGAATTATAGAAAATTATTCGGAGCTTCGCCAAGAACTGAAACAAAAAGGTTTTGTATTTCATAGTATGACGGATACGGAAGTTCTCCCCAATCTTTTGGCGGAGAGCAGAAAAAGAGGCTTATCCAATAAGGAAGCTTTTTTAGATCTATTTAATAGAGTTCACGGTAAATGGGCGATCGCAGTCGTATTCGACAACGAGCCGGATCGAGTGTATTTTGCCCAGGACGGCGCACCTTTACTATTAGGAAGAGGTAAGGAAGAATATTATCTTGCTTCCGATATTTCTCCTCTTACTCGAAACTGCAGAGAAGTCTATTATATCAACTCCAAGGAATGGGGATATTTTACAAAAACCGAATGTAAGATCTTCGGGTTCGACGGTTCCGAAAAAGAGATCGAATTCAAAAAGCAAGATATCAAGTTCGAGGACGTCGACAAAGGCGGTTATCCTCATTTTATGATCAAGGAAATCCACGAACAGCCCGGGATCTTCCGCCGTATCATCCAGTCTCGTATCAGCGAAGCCGGAGAGATAGAATTTCCGGAGAGTACGATTTCCAGAGAAATGATGTCCAAGGTAAATCGTATCATCATTCAAGCAGCCGGAACCAGCTACTATGCGGGAATGCTTGGAAAACATTATCTCGAAAATTTCGCAAAGATCCAAACGGATACGGAAACCTCTTCCGAGTTCCGTTACCGAAACCCTGTGGTGGAAGGTGATACGCTGATCGTAGGGATTTCTCAATCCGGAGAAACTGCGGATACTCTTGCTTCTTTACTGGAAGCTAAGGCAAAATTTATCAAAGTTCTTTCCTTGGTAAATAATGTGAACTCCACCATCGCAAGGGAATCCGATTCATTTATCAGAACGGATGCAGGACCGGAGATCGGCGTTGCGAGTACAAAGGCGTTTACTGCACAGGTAATCAACCTTCTTCTTTTTTCCTTATATGTAGCTCGTTTGAAATGGATCGTTTCCGACGAAGAACTCAGGACTTTAATTGAAGAGATCCGACTTCTCCCAGGCAAAATGGAAAGGATTTTAGCTCAGGCCCATATCTTGGAAACTTGGGCGGCGGATTTTACTAAAACCAAAGATTTTGTATTTTTAGGAAGGACCTATAATCATCCGGTTGCGTTAGAAGGTGCCTTGAAATTAAAAGAGGTCTCTTACATTCACGCTTCCGGTTACGCCGGCGGGGAATTCAAACACGGGCCGATCGCACTCATTACAAACGAAGTGCCGGTCGTATGTATCGCGACCAAATCCGAAATTTATAGCAAAATGCTTTCCAATATCCAGGAAATCAAGGCAAGAAACGGGATCATTATCTCCATCGTAACGGAAGG
The DNA here is from genome assembly GCF_040833995.1 of Leptospira sp. WS58.C1. Classification (NCBI taxonomy): domain Bacteria; kingdom Pseudomonadati; phylum Spirochaetota; class Leptospiria; order Leptospirales; family Leptospiraceae; genus Leptospira; species Leptospira cinconiae. Next base: position 3,224,619 of record NZ_CP162137.1, on the reverse strand, counting down.
GGACAGGGAAGCAAAAGAGCTTTCCGACTACTGTTTTGAAGTTCCGGACTGTCCGGAAATTTTGAGTCCGATCCTGAATGTTCTTCCTCTCCAACTTCTGGCCTATTATTCTGCCGTTGCTAGGGGTTGTCCTCCGGACCAACCGAGAAACCTAGCGAAGTCCGTCACAGTGGAGTAGTGAACGCGTGGGCAGAATTCAGAGAATTTGGATCGATGAGAGGGAAACACCTCCCGGTTTGGGGGCTTTAACCAGAATTCGATCTTTCTCGGAGATTCGAGACGGGGTTTTAACTCCACTCCAACGTTTAAAAGAGCAGTATCCGGATTCTAAGATACTATATTCTAACTCGAACTCCGCTTTCGAGAAAACTTTCTTTGAAAGAAACCCAAAAATTTCGGAATACGATGGAAAGGACGTAGATTTGATCATTCGTCCTGAGGATTTTCTTCCTTGGAAATCCTTGGAGTCTGTCGGTAAAAACATAGACCAAGACTTGGAAAATCATAAGGACTTACGTAAATGGGCCCGAAAACTTAAGGTAAAGTCCGGGGATTTCCAAGTAGTAGGAAAATCCAAACACGTTCATATCCATCCTTCCGCTAAAATTTATCCAGGTGTGGTCATCGACGTAACCTCAGGACCTGTAATCATAGACAAGGATGCAAAAGTAACTTCTTTCAGTTTTTTAGAAGGTCCGTTGTACATAGGCCAAGGTACTCATGTGGACAACGCTCGTATCACCGGAAACACTTCCATAGGGAATGTGTGCAGGATAGGTGGCGAAGTCGGGGACAGTATTATATTAGATTTTACGAATAAACATCACGAAGGTTTCTTAGGACATTCCGTGGTGGGAAGCTGGGTCAACCTAGGCGCATTATCCACCACCTCCGATCTAAAAAATAACTACGGTGTAGTTAAGATTAGGGAAGAAAATACGGAGATCACAACAGGTTCCATCAAGTTCGGTTCCATCATCGGAGATTTTTCTAAAATAGGGATCGGAGTGATGTTGAATACCGGAACAGTGGTAGACTTCGGATGTAATGTGGTTTCTTCCAGGGTGAGTGGATATCTTCCTCCTTTTATTTGGGCGGACGGTCAGCCTTATATCTTGGATCTATTCTTACGTGATTCACGCAAGATCATGGCAAGAAGGAACAGAGAACTTTCTCATTCCGAATCGGAACTTATTAGAATTTTATACGAAACCAAGGTCCGGAAATAAAAAAGGACCGGAGGCTCCATGGAAGTTTTGGAATCGCGTATTAGTACGTCTTCCCCCGAATATAAAGAGAATTATAAGGACCTTTCAGAGAAGGTCGCGGATATACGTAAACTTCTCCAAAAAGCCGGACTAGGCGGAGGAGAAAAATCCATCCAGAAACATAAGAGTCGCGGGAAGCTTACCGCAAGAGAAAGGGTACAAGGACTAATAGATCCGAACACTCCTTTCTTAGAATTCTCCGCGTTGGCAGGGGAAAAGGTTTATGCGGATGATGTTCCTTCCGCAGGGATTGTAACCGGGATCGGAAAAATTTCCGGAACTCCATGTGTGATTGTTGCAAACGATGCTACCGTAAAAGGTGGGACTTATTATCCTCTCACTGTCAAAAAACATATCCGTGCTCAAGAGATCGCTTTAGAGAATCGTCTTCCTTGTATTTACCTTGTAGATTCCGGTGGGGCATTTCTTCCGATGCAAGACGAAGTGTTTCCTGATAAATGGCATTTCGGTCGGATCTTCTATAACCAAGCAAATCTTTCTAGACTGGGGATCCCTCAAATCTCCATCGTAATGGGAAGTTGTACCGCGGGTGGAGCATATATCCCTGCGATGTCCGACGAATCCGTGATCGTAAAAGGAAACGGAACCATCTTTTTGGGCGGGCCTCCTCTTGTAAAAGCTGCCACAGGAGAGATCGTCACTCCGGAAGAATTGGGCGGAGCTGACGTTCATTGTAGGATTTCAGGCGTGACTGATCATTATGCGGAGAATGATCCGCATGCACTCGAGATCGCAAGACATATAGTTTCCAGTTTAGGCGCTAGAGCGAAGAAGTTAGAAGAACATATCCATTACGAAGAACCTCTTTATCCTGCCGAGGAAATTTACGGGATCATCCAAAAGGACATTCGCAAACCGTACGATGTGCGAGAAGTGATCGCGAGAGTAGTCGACGGCTCTAGGTTCCAAGAATTCAAAAAATATTATGGAACCACCATAGTCACAGGATTCGCGAATATTTACGGAAAAACAGTCGGCATCATCGCAAATAACGGAGTTCTATTCTCCGAAAGTTCCTTGAAGGCCGCTCATTTCATCCAGCTTTGCAACCAAAGAGAGATCCCTTTACTCTTCCTGCAAAATATCACAGGTTTTATGGTAGGGAAGAAGTATGAGAACTCAGGAATAGCAAAAGACGGTGCAAAAATGGTAAATGCGGTCTCTACTTCCGTAGTTCCTAAATACACAGTAGTGATCGGGGGCTCTTACGGAGCTGGAAATTACGGAATGTGCGGCCGTGCATTCGGACCTAGATTCCTATGGATGTGGCCGAACGCTAGGATCTCAGTGATGGGAGGAGAACAGGCGGCGAATGTTCTACTTACAGTGAAGCAGGAACAATTGGAGAAGGAAGGAAAATCCCTCTCTGACGCTGAACAGGCCGAATTTAAGAGACCCATATTAGAAGATTATGATAATCGTTCTTCTTGTATCTATTCTACCGCAAGGCTTTGGGATGATGGGGTTCTGGATCCAGCGCGTACAAGAGAAGTTTTAGGTTTGGCCTTGTATTCCGATCTTTCTCCTAAGGGTATTGAACCTTCCTACGCAATCTTTCGGATGTGATTTTTCCTCCGAAGGAATGATACCTAAGTATAGTTTTCTCTGCTTAAATTTTATTTTCCCGACAGATCCTGAAAATCTGCCCAATAAGTACGCAAACTGCTAGGCTGTACCAGGAGACTTTCTCCCTAAACTAGGGAGAAATCTGCCTTTAATAAGAATTTAGGTGCATTTTTCTAGCGAAAACCTCATTTAAAGGCTCTTAGCTCCCTCTTCTTTTTTTTTAACCTTTTTTCATAAGAATTTTTAACGCAGGTACCCTTCTTGCATTAATTGGATAAAACATATTTCGAGATGAGATTTGAGAAAATGAAAATTGCCCAAAAACTTATCGCGCTCTTGATCTTAATCGCTCCAGTACTGATCTGGGGTCAAGACGCTACACCTACACCGGAAGCCGCGCCCGCTCCCCCTTTGGATAAAGGGGATACCGCATGGATGATCGTGGCTTCCACTTTCGTGTTCTTTATGATCCCGGGACTTGCATTGTTCTATGGCGGTATCGTACGATCAAAGAACGTTCTCTCTACAATGATGCACAGCTTTGTCGCAATCCTTGTGCTAACTATTCAATGGACAGTATTCGGATATAGCTTCGCATTCTCAGGCGATAATCCGTTTTACGGCAATTTTGATCTCTTTTTGTTGAACGGAATTACCGACGAAACTTTGGAGGGGACAATTCCAAAATATATCCACTTCCTGTTCCAAGGTATGTTTGCGCTGATCACTCCGGCATTGATTTCCGGTGCGATCGCAGAAAGAGTGAAACTTTCCGGATATATCGTATTCATTCTGGCGTGGTCTACCTTGGTTTACGACCCTGTTGCACACTGGGTATGGTCCGCTGACGGTTGGCTTTTCAAAAAGACTGCTCTTGACTTTGCCGGTGGAACAGTGGTTCACTTGATTTCCGGTATCGCAGGTTTGGCAGCAGCCATCGTATTAGGAAAACGTAAAGGAGAAGGCGCTGCCTTGATCGCTCCGAACAATTTGACTTACACTTTGATCGGTGCGGGATTCCTTTGGTTCGGATGGTTCGGATTTAACGCGGGCTCCGGTCTGGCGGCAAACGGACAGGCAGCAAGAGCTTTCGTTGTAACTTTAGTCGCTCCTGCAACTGCAGGTGCTATTTGGTTACTGATCGAGTATCTTCATACTAAAAAAGCTACCGCTTTGGGAGCAGCTTCGGGGATCGTTGCTGGTCTGGTTGTGATCACTCCTGCAGCAGGCTTTGTGGACGCTACCGGCGCATTGATCATGGGAGCGCTTGTTTCCCCGATTTGTTACGGAGCAATCCTATTAAAAGGAAAACTCGGCTATGATGATTCCCTGGACGCTTTCGGAATTCACGGCGTAGGTGGAGCTATCGGTGCGATCCTTACAGGTGTATTCGCACTTGCGCAATATATACCTGAAGGAGTTACTCGTGGAGACCAGATCATCGTTCAGGTTATCAGTGTAGTAGCAACCGGTGCTTACTCTATCGTAGTATCCTTGATCTTAGTGTTTATCATAGAGAAAACAATCGGATTCAGGATTTCCGAGGAGAAAGAGATAGCTGGACTCGATTCAGAGATTCACGGAGAAAAAGGTTATATTATATAACCTTTGAATTTATACATTAAGTAAAGGAGAGCATATGAAATTAATCGTAGCAATTATCCAGCCCCATAAACTGGAAGAGGTTAAAGCGGAGCTTACTAAGAATGAAATTTATAGACTTACCGTAAGCGACGTGCAAGGCTACGGGCAGCAAAAAGGTAAAACCGAAGTATTTCGTGGACATGAATACCAAGTAAACCTGCTAAGAAAAGTAAGATTGGAGATCGCGGTAAATGACGAGTTCGTTAAACCTACCGTTGATGCAATCTTGAAAGCTGCCAAAACCGGTGACGGAAAGATCGGAGACGGAAAGATCCTAATTCTTCCGCTCGAAGATGTGATCCGTATTCGCACCGGAGAAAGAGGAAGCTCAGCGATTTAATTCTTCCCCAATACGAGTCGAAACTAGCTTCGGGGTCGGTGATTTGATTTACCGGCCCCATTTTTATTAGAAGGCGACGAATCGCCTGTTTTTTGTTAGACGATCCGGTTTTAACAGGGTATACCTAAACTGTGGATCTTACGGTTAGGTGTCTAAAATACTTTGCTATTGTGTTTTACCTAACGGTTTTGTTAGGATGTTTTTCTAATTACCAATCCGCATACGTAAATAACGGAACCGGTCTTGGGATCCGTTCCGCGCCTAAACTTTCTTCCAAAAAGATGGGAATTATTCCTTATAAAGGAGAAGTGAAAATCTTAGATAAAGATCAGAGATTGGTACACATCGACGGGTTCGAAAATTATTGGTACAAGATCAAAAGTGAAGAAGGAGAAGGTTGGGTTTTCGGAGGATATTTGAGTTTTAAACATCCGGACCTTTTGCCTCCAGGTTCTAATTCTTATACAGGATTGGTCTATCGTCATCCCATTCAGTCGCTGAAACTAATTCGTAGCGATGTAATAAACGAAGATTTGTTCTTAAATTTATACGAAGCGGACTTAAAACATATATTCGCATTTTTAGAAAGAAAGAAGCAGTTATCTGAAGATCTAATCGAATGGAGGATTCTGCATGCGATCACTTTGGATATCCCGGAAAAAGACGAAGAAATATTGAATCGAGTTACTGCCCAATGTCGTACTCCAGGGTTAGATGGAAAAGAGATCATTCTTGCGATCTTAAAGATCCAAATCCGAAAGACCGGAGTAATCATCGGAAATCATTATGAGCTGGTCTTGGACAAGTTGAAAATCCGCATAGCCTGGACTTTAAGCGAAGACGAGTCCTTTTTACAACCAGTTCTGAAAACGAAAGGAATACAATGTACAATCTTCGATCCGGGCAATCGACTAAAGGGGATCTCGGAGTGAGCTTCGAATTTGTCAGTGCATTGGATCCTTCGAATGACTAGACTTTTCGACGCAAAAAAATGGAGGCTGAAATACCGACTAGGAATCCGATTGCGGAGCCTACGGAAAGCCATATCCATTTCATCCAGGGCTTTGTTTCCCACGATCTATGATCTTCCGATGCTGCCCTTTGAGCTTGCAAATCTGAGATATTTTTTTTCATCTCTTCCTTTAATTCTGCGGAAAGCTCTTGGAGTTCCGGATCAAACACAAAAACCGTTTTCTGATTGGTAGCGGTCTTTCCTGAAAAGTTGGTGCTTGAGTTTCGGTTCTGAGAATTTGGCATAGAATCTTTTAGCGGTTTTCCATGCAGTTCCCAATATCTATTACGGACTAAACTATGATTCGGCCAAACCTCGTAGGCTTTTTTAAAAAATTCGAATGCAGAAAGTTTCCTTCCTTCTTGGTAGTACGATTCCGCCTTACGTATCCATATTTCAGCCTGGTATAATGCCAAAGTAGGGTCGGAAGGTTTGGATTGAAGTAAAGGATCTAACATCTCCTGCGCTTGGGTAAAGTTCCCCGATTCGAGAACTTTTTTGATCTCAGGATAGTCTTCCGGCATTCCTTCTCCAAGTGCCCAAGAAATGGGAATAAATAAAATTATAAAAAATGTATATACTATTTTCATAATATTACCTGCTGATGATCACTGCAGAATGGGCATATCTTGCCCTCGGCATTGAGGCTAACCCGGAAGTTTCCCAAGGACCCCCTACTGCTCCGGATAGATTGACTTCGATAGCATAAACGTTCGTGCTTGGAACGTTTAAACTAACCGCTCCTCCCATGACGTAAGCCTTTCTATTTTCGTAAGAATATTCGGCGGATGGAAAATATCTTGCGATCGGGATGGAAGGTCCTGCGGTAAAGGAAGCGGCTGTCGGTTCGGTACTTAAATAATCGAATTGAAAACTCGGACTAATAATACCTGCAGGTTGGGTAATACTTCCCGTAGTGGAACCTCCTGCTGCAATCACTCCGCTTCGATCTGCCGGATAAGGATCTCCCGCTTGAGGACGAATGCAGGCAATCCCTGCACCATGTCTAGAGTCACCGGTTAAACTAGGTTCATTAAAAGAAGTAACCGCATTTGCAGAAGGAACATAAACATCGGAAGAAGGATCCGGATTTCCGCTATTGAAGAAGCGACCTCCGGTGAAAAATAATGTTCCCCCGATCGTACATCCCGACATATCGATCTTTTTGTATATATTTGTGGAAGAGGTATAGTTTACCCAAGTCCCTGCACTCCCTTCCGGAATATCTGGAAATAATTTGTAGACTTGATTTGTTAAAGTCCCCGTAGTCATATCCATTGTAGTGGTACCTGCAAGAACATAAATATTATTCTCTACCGAAGTTGCTACGGCTCCCTGGATATTTGTAGGTAAATCGGCGTAAGATCTCCAAGTGTTTGAAATCGGATCGTATGCTTCCACTTTATTACTAATGACGAAAGCACCGGAGACGTCGATAATACCTCCGATTACGAAGATAATTCCTTTATGGTTCACAACCGAAGCATAAGCTCTAGGAGTAGGCATACGAGAGACCGCTGGATACCATTTGTTTTCTACAGGATCGTATAAATCGATTTCGGCTACGGGCTTTCTATCTGCGCCTATCCCACCAACTATCCAAATTCCCCTGGTCTTAATCGGATCATCGCTGATCCATGTTTTGAATGGGACGGAAAAAATTTTTTCTTCGGACATTTCTCCACAGTAAGGATAAGCCATGTAATCGGTATTAGGTTCCAGATGGTCCATTTGGACTGAGTGGATTTTTTCGTTCATCATGGATGCCTTAAAGGAATCGGGAGTGTGTTTACCGTAAGCAAGCCAAGCTTTAGTAGAGGATGAGCAACTCCAATTTAATGTGGTTTGTTTCGCTCCTAAAGAAATGTGGAACCACTCAACTTTATTCGTGGTATTATTTGTTCCTTCCAAGAACGGAGAGTTTTCACATCGGATAAAGAAGACAGCCCAAAAACCTAAGACCGCAACATATACATTTTTCAATTTCATAATCTTTTACCTATAGAAATTTCTAGACCGGCCATGCAAAAGGATGCAGCCGTTTCAAAAAAACAAGTCCCTCTTATCCCTGTCCTAAGTTGGAAATCTCCCCAACGGAATCCTTGGTAGCCGAGCTCTACGGATGCGGAAGGATCTATCCCAGCCCTGGAAGTGTCGTCATGTTTGTATTGAACAGATGCTACACCTAATCCGAGCTTGGCGTAGAAATCTAAATTTTGATTTCCACCTATAAGCCAGTTTCGACCAAAATTCGTCCAGGCGTGCAGGACGCTGAAATTTCCCGATTCACTTTTAGAAGCGAGACCTTCTATCCTAAATCCCCATTGGTAAGTGTCTTTCATTCGCATGAAAGCAGGCTCTACAAAAAACCCGAAAGCACCCGTAGCTGGAAAAGTCGGACCAAGAGGTTGAAAATTTGGCATATATGCGGCGGTCAAACCGAAGACGGTTTCCGGCTGCGGTTGGTTGGCAGGTAGGTATTCGGAAGGAAGGTCCGGTTCTTTGATCCCGGAACTTTCCACATTAGAGACCCTGGACTTATCGATCTCCAAAAAACCTACTTCCGTACGGATTACATAAACGGAATCGTTCTCTTTGGCAAGAATTCCTTGGATCCTGCTTCCGTCCTTTAATTGGTACGTGGAGTAGCTATAGGATGATTGTTCTCCTTTTTTAGAATAATCTAATTTACGAATGTCCTTTTTAGGAATTGCATAGACTCTATTCTTCCATTGCACTCTTACGTATTTTTCGTCCTCTGAAATCACCTCCAGAATGAATGCGTCTCCATTATTCAATAGGAGCTCTGTAGCTTGGATTCCCGACGACGTTAGAATGGTTACTAAAAGCCAGGTAATTTTCAATTTTAATTTCAATTAGTATTCCTCATTATGAGACTTGAATTATGAAGATCGTTTAATCTATTTATGATATGATTTTTTCCTTCTTTTTCGGACATCTGGTTTCTAAAATTTGTATTTTATGTTTTAATAAATTTCTCATTTCGGATTTTGGACCTCAATGAGAACTTCGGGAGTTTCGCGCCTTCCTATACGCTGAGGAAATGGGAACCCACCTTGGAGCTGCCCGATAGTAAACCCACTCTCTACTAATGTATCTTTCTGGGCTCGTATGATAATTTTTGTTTTCTGGTCTTTCTTTACGATGATCTTTGCACAACGATGTTCAGTGTGTTTGGGGGTAATACAATCGGATGCATTAAAATTAGTTAAATAGATTTGATCTTCTTTTTTTGTTAAGTCATAGTCATAGCCAAATAATACCTTAAACTTAAAGAGAAGATCGTCTCGTTCACCCTTAATATAACCTCCTAGAGCCGATGCAAAATATTCGCCAGGCGCTACTTTAAATTCATAAGGTTCATTTACCAAAAGTACGCCCCTATGGTATTGGAAGTCTAACGGATGATCCTTGTATTTTTTAATAGAATCGCCTTCGTAAATATGCATAAAAAGCATAATATTGGTGGCTTCTACTTTTAGATTCTCTTCATTCTGTAGTAAGATTTCAACAGTACCTCTATCTGGGTTTGAATCAATAGGACGTTCTCTTTCTTTCCAAAGTGAAATCTTTGATGAACAATCTAAAAAGGAGAGAAAAGAGAACACACAAAGACTTGTATAGGCTAAGTGTTTAGAGACCACTTTCATTTTAGTAAACACCTTGATTCTTTCTTCATTTCGGATTTTGCACTTCTATGAGGACTTCAGGGGATTCTTGTATATAGACAGCACGAGGGTAGGGGATTGGGAGTTGGGTCGTATTCATAACTCCCATACCTAATTCAGTTTTAATCGGAACTTCTTTTTGGACTCGGATGATTATTTTTGTTATCGTATCTTTCTTGATTATGATTTTGCTACATTGATGCAGAAATTTCTTATCAATAGAGCAATTAGAGGTAGAATAATTTGATTCAATTGCTATCTTCTGCTCTTTTTTCAAATCAAGATAATAACCAAAAAGCGCACTGAACGGAAACGTTAAATCGTGGTCTTCTGCTGGAACGTCTAAAGCTTCAAGTCGAGCATAGTATTCACCAGTTGGGAGTTTTATTTCGTAAGGCAAACCTGTATAAAGGTTGCCTTCATGAGTTTGAATATTTTTTACTTTGTTTGCTGCGACTTCAACAATTTCCTTATCGAATAGGGCAAAATACCAAATGTAAATAGACTTTACTTTATTCCTTTCTTTATTTTCTAACGAAATTTCAAGTCTTCCGTGTTCCGAAGAGGAGTCCATTTTAGGGAGGCGATTGTATACAAGTGAAATTCTAGAAGAACAATCTGTAGTCCCGAGAAAGACTACCATAAATATATTAGCTAAAATTAAACTTTGTTTCGAATGAAATTTCATGTTAACTTCCAACTGTTTTACAAACCATAAAAGAATGAATTCAAAACTTCATTGAAACCGGTTCCGGCGTAAATTCCTGATCCAATTGCCCCCCAAGCATCCCCGCTTACTTTAAAAAAGCCGCTCGCCATAAATTCAGGTTCTGAGTTTCTACGATTCATGGATTCTTTTAAATTGTACCCACTAAAGTCCCAGTTGCTCCATGTAAAATTTACAAATCCTCCGAGAAGAGTTGTTGCCGCCCAATTTAATGCAGACTTGGTGGCAAATTCTCCGAACGTTCTTCCTAAAAACCTTCCAGCATTCATTCCACCGGAAATTGTTGCATCCATTCCGTAGCCGAATTTTCCTAACGATTGTTCAAAATATTCAAAATTGCTCGATTTGAATTCAGTGGAATTTGATAAACCTTTTGGCATAAACTCCAATCCGAGCTTCCCTGCTGCGAATGGTGTAATTGCAGATCCAATTCCTCCCCCAAGCTGTGCTCCTCGAATGGCTGTAGATTCATTCCAACGTCCTCCAGTTCCAGTATATCCCCCTACAATATATCCTGCAGAGGACCCAATAGCGTACCCAGCCGCAGACGCCCCTAGGTTGGCTGCAAAAGAAACGATTCCTGAAGTCCAACCTGAAGATAATCCAATCGAGGCGAGTCCATTTCCAAGCAATGAACCCCCTGTGACGACTCCTTCAGCTGTAACGACAGCAGGAGTTGCTGCTCCCCATGTCGCTACGATTAAAGCCACAGCCACAACCGCTGCAACTACCGTCTTAAAGATCTGCGTGTCTCTCATTCTGCGGATCATTCTTTTTTCTTCTACTTTTTGATAGAAACCTGCAAGGATCTTCAGAACAGGATCATTGGATTGTTGCACGTAGTATTGGAATGCAAGTTGAGCACCTTTTGTGCTTCCGAAAATGGCAGCACATAGATCATTGAATGCGGCTACTATTGCGTTATGCCCGCCTGGATCTCGGTAGGAGATTGGGTTCCCGTTCACATACATGTAACGGTTGAGTCCCATCGTTTCCGGATTCAGTTGACTATCCGCTTGTAAGAATCTTCCTGTTTCCGGATCGTAATATCTTGCGCCTGAGAAATAGAGACCCGTCTCTCGGTCCTCTAGTTGCCCCGCATATTTTCTAGCGGATATATCCGGTCCAGCCGAGTTCGCTCTATCAATTTCACCGTACGGTTTGTATTTAATATTACTTGTTCCAGGCATTTCCCCACCGCTCGCAGCAAGCCCTGCTCCGTCAGTGAGCAGCGTTAAACTTCCCAATTGGTCCGCATGATAGAAATACATGCCTGGTACAGGAACGTTTGTAAATCCTCCGGGTGCAGTCGGATTTGGCGAATTTACACTTGGTACATCAGCCGCAATTGCAGCGGCTCCCGCAACCCAAGGAGCTGTCCCTGATCCTCCGGTAGGTATAATTCCGCAACCGCTTTGGATGAGTATCGCAGTAACAAGGATTGGAGCGAATGGTAATGCCCAAGAGTTTTCCTCTCGTATGGATACTTTTTGGAAAATAGTAAATAAGGTCCAACCTAGGAGGATGATTCCTAGACTTCCCATACATACCTTTGTCCACATTTCAGGGGAGAATAAAACTGCAATGGTTTCCATCGTTCCAATCTTAAGTACAGCTCCTCCATTTTTCAAAAATGGGAGAATGGCGTATAACATGCCGGTGTCAGGTTCGCTTGCGGCTACAAGTACCGCATCCGTGCGAGTTAGCTGTGAAACAGTTTCTCCTTTCGCTCCATGTATATAAAGAGTATGTTTATCCGGTTGGCTTGGGACTCTCTGTAATTCATAGATCCCGAATACCGTATATATATCCACATTGTCGTTTTCGCTTCTTTTTTTAACACGAGCTCCCGTGAAGTCAGTATACATCTTATAATTCTGACCTCCATAGGTTTGTACCTCTTTTAAGGTTCCATACGCATCGTAGATAAGAGTATCCCCGTTTCTTGACACCATGTTTCCGTCCGTGTCGTAGGAGTACGTCATAGTTCCAAGTGAAGGGGAAGTGACCGAAGTGACTGCGTTTACATGGTTCGCATCGGAGTAAGATAATGTTTTATCCGCTTTTGCGGTCATGTTTCCGGAAGGATCGTAAGTATAATTTTCCGTTCCAAAACTTCCGGTAGCGGAAATAAGTCTGTGATTAGTATCGTATGTGAAATCTTGGGTTTCGGATGGGAAGGCCAAGTTTTCAATTTTTGTAATATTTCCGATATCGTCGTAGTTTACTTTAACGGATTGGCGAACTGTGCCGTTTTTTAGAGTAGTTTTATATCCCGAAGTTCTGAGATGGACAGGATCTACCGAAATTTCGGTGATTACTCCGTTTCCGGTCGTTCTTGTTACTACTAAATTTCCATCGGAACTGAACCCAGGTCCCACATAGGAAACTACCGGGTGATTTAAACTGCTCCAGTCCGGAACATCCATTGCCACTTGGGATAAATATCCACCGAGCTCATACTTATTCCGAACAATGGAACCATCCGGGTAACGAGTGGAAACAGGCCTGTGAAGATTATCATATTCTCTTTCTAATACGAAAGTAAGAGAGTCCACCGTCTTCGTGGTTCGTACGATATCACCCGATTCGGAATATTCGAATGCAGTACTTCCGGTAGGGTCGACTACATTGGAAAGTCTCCCGATTCCGTTTGTTCCTAAATCGTAAGTATAGCTGATATTTGTTCCGACTCCCCCGGTAACGGTTAAAAGTCGATTCAATGCATCGTAAGTACGATCTATATTTTTTCCAGAAGCTGTTCTAACTCTAGTAACATTTCCAACAGTATCATATTCATAATTCGTAGTGCCCGAATTTTGGTCCGTAAACGTTCTTCGTCTTCCGGAAGGATAGAAGGTAAGCGTGGATAGATTACCGGCCGGGTCCGTGATACGATTTTGTCTTCCTGCAGAATCGTAACCGTAACTTGTCAAAAGCCCGTTCGAATTCTTAGAAAGTATCCTCTTACTCGAATCAGTTACCACTGTAGCGGTGGAAACCTGCACTCCTGCGGCGGAGAACATAGTATTCGTAGTCGTTAGATTTCCATTACTCCCGTCAGGTACTGCGGTGATTTCGGAATAAGTACCGTCCGGATTCGTGATTTTGATCAAATTTCCGTTCGCGTCATACGTATATTCCGAGTAGATGGGACTAGTGAGACCTTGCAGATAGGGAGAAGATTTTCTTTTTACTGCACCATAAGCATCGTATTCCGTTAAACTTGCGAGAATTTTTCCTTGAGATAGAGTCGTCTCTTCGCGTATTACTCTTCCCATAGAATCGAAATATTGTTTGGTCTGTACTTCTCCGTTCACACTGTCTTTTACGACTCGGGTCAAAGTAGGGTTCAGTCCTCCGGTTCCTTCATATAAATATCTTTCTGTCCAATCTTCCGTCTCACCCGGTTGGATGATCTGAACCATCCTTCCAAAATCGTCGTATTCTCGGACTACTGATTGTCCATTCGGAGTTTTTTCCTCCAGAAGAAGTCCCTTCGGAATATCATAGACGTATTCGGTGACATGAAGAAGTGGATTTGTCGCTTTGATCAAATAACTATTGGAAGCAGTATCATACTCGTAAAAAGTACTTCGATTGAATCCGTCTCTGGTCTCTATTACATTTCCGTAAGTATCATAGAAATATGCGGCGTAGTTTGCTTCAGTAGTTCCCGGAAAGGTTTGGATTGAGCTTATATTCTTATTATCCACGTATGTGAGGGCCCGATCTTCCACTTTTACTCCGTTTACTCTTCTAGTGAAAACGATCTCCATTCCGAGATTCCAAAGAAGGTTATCGTTTAAGTATTGGATATCTTCTGTAAGAGTATAACCAGGCAATGTGGTAGTTCTTTGTCTTACGTTTCCATATGGATCGTATATAATGGATCCGGTAATAGTAAAATGAGGGCTTCCGTTTACGTACACGGTTGATACGGAATCCGTACATCTTCCGAAATTAGTAGAGAAGAAAGAAAGATTTGAAGTACAAGTATAAGTGGTATCTCTTACTGTTTGTCCTCTGGAAGATTCCACTGTTCTGGAAACAAGTCCATCCGTGTAAAAATCGACTCCTTGGAAATAAAAGTCTTCTTTTCCGTTGATAATTAGATTTCCAAGCTTATTTACTTGTTTTACGCTCGAATATCCAAGGTCACGTCTAACGTTTCTGGTTCCGTTGTAAAATCTGTGTTGGTTATAGGTAAACTCTGTACTGGATTGACTCGCATTAGGGAATGTCTGCAGCACTTTTGTTGTTACATATTTAGGTACGGGGAAGGCAATGGATGGGAAAACCGAACTAGCGATCTTCGTTTCCGGAAGTTTTGCTTCCCAATCGTATGTGATATCCACTCTAGTTCCCTTGGACGTGGAAATCGAAGCTAGGGTCCCCGCAGGAAGGGAGACGGGTGTATTTGTGAATGTAATATTTCCGGTTCCTGCGAACGGAACATTACTTCTGATATGTGTGAGGTTCGCCGGATATTCCAAGAGCGCTAAGGCAGATTCTATCGAGATCAAATCAGCTCTTGTGTCTCCGTTTAAATCCGCTGCTTGGTTTAGGAACGAAGAAGGAATTGGGGAAATATCTCCGTATTGTGCAAAGGAAAGTCCTCCCGTCCCATTCGGTTTAGAATAAGCTACACGAATATTAGAACCGTCGCACCAGATTGTGTCGTTTCTTCCGTCACCGTTATAATCAGCGAAGAAAATTCCCATTCTCCAAGAGTCGTAAGTAGACTGGCTAAGTGCCGGCCAATTCGCAGCGTTCGGATCCATAGAAGCATACGATTGTAATTTTCCCCAGTCTAGATCGTAAGCTACCGGCTCGGAAGGTCCTGTGGAATATTTGATCATTAGGGTAATATCCGTAATAGCGTCTCCATCTACGAATACTCGCACCCAAAGTGTATCATTCGCACCATCCTTATCTATATCTCTAAGGATCGACTCGGCATCATATTGACCCACTCCTTGCATCGGTATGGGATTCCCCTCCGCATCAGTGGGCGGATCCGGATTTTCAAGAGAAAGGAAAAGATCGATATCATAGGAAGAAGCATTATCATGAAATAATAATTCTAATCGACCTCCTGAAAGATACAGAACGTCTCCCGGACCCACATCCCTGCGTAAGTCCAATTCGTAAGGATCTGCAACTACTGCCGATTTAAATTTATTTGTATCTTCTTTGTATCTTAGATCATAGAGCGGAAAGACCTGCGGATTTCCGAATTCTTTACTATCAAAATAATAAGTTTTTAATGTTCCCTTTGTGGAGGTATTAATATCTCCCAGAGGAAGAACAACGGCTAAATCCTGGAGGCCGTCGGAATTCAGATCGGAGAAGTAGAAATTATCGAACTTACCTTCCGTTCCTAAGGTAAGGCTACCGTTATACAATACGGTTTGGTTTTCTCCGAATAATGTATATACCATCCTTCGTGCAGTATCGTTATCTATCCGATCATAGGTGATAAAATCAGGGATCCCGTTTCCGTCCAAATCTACAAACATCTGGTTAGTGACTCCGTAATCCGTAATCCCCGTAATTGCTCTTCCTCCGTCAAAACCGGTTCCAGTAGAATAATAAACATAAGTTTTTGAATCGGCAGGATTGTATTGGATAAAATCGGTACGACCATCCCCGTTCAGATCCGCAAGATGATTGTAGGTTCTTCTGTCCGGAGATAGATATTTAATAATCGCTCCTCCTCCTGCAGGTTTTGGATTGGTGGAGGTTACGTTTGTTTCTTGTACGCTAAATCCTGTACCTGTGGACAAATATACTTTTAGTTTAGATCCATAGTCTTCGATAAATACGATATCCGCCATTCCATTGCCGTCTACATCTGCTGGGAAGGCCTGGGTTCCATCCGTAAATCGGAATGGATTGGTTTTTAAAGTCAAATTTTCTGCGGTTTCTAAACTAGTAACGCCAGCATTATCTTTTTTTCCGAACTGGACCCAAATTTTCGCAGTGCGGTATTCTAACATTGTATTGTCTATTGCAATTCCACCTATCCCAATATAAGGCCTCTCGAAATCATATTCAACAATTCGAATGTAATCTAAAATTTTATCCCCATTCACATCTCCGAAAAATCCTATATTAGAGGAAATTCCATCTGCACAATCGTTTCCAAGCTGTATATGCCCTAACGCACACATGATTGCGGCGACAGGATTAGCTCCAAACATTGTCATTGCGCAGGTGGTAAAATGTGAAAGGCAGGCACCTAAATCGGAATATTTTAATTTTGCATTGATTGGGATAGCGCTTGATCTTTGTACAACGGCAGGGGTTTGGGAGAGATCCAGAGTTCCCATATTATACGTCAATGTAAGTGGGGCGAATTTATCTCTTTCTATACTAGTTAAAATCCTACGATTGCTCGCATCCGTTCCATAACTAAACTCCCAAGAATCCGTTTCCGAACTTTGGAATCTTGTTATTATCTCATCTAAAAGCCTTGTTTGGGTTACACTAGATCCTCCAATCCAGGATCGTACCCAATCTGCACGAGCTATCCATACAAATTCGATTTCGGAAGCGCCTCCATTATACCTTATATATTGAGGATAAAGTACTCCGTCCGTTTGGGATTGGGGATGATATAAGATTTCGATCGTATTTCCATTTTTATCTACGATCCTGTTGAGGCCCCATACATTTGCTTGGTTGGACGCGTTCACAACTCTAGAATTATAGGCGGAAGTTCCGTTAAGTTCTCCGTAATAACTGGTAGTACCGTTCCCTTCTTTGACGGACCAAGAGCATACATCACCACATCCTGCAATGGGCGTGTATTTTCTAAATGTTTCTCTTTTAGCGTGATAGCCCCCGCCTTGTGATACGGTTAATGCCTCTAATTCTCCATCTTCTGTGGAAATAAAATGATCCGCAGAGGTATAGGTAAAGGATCCAAAGGTAGAATCCCTTTTGATCTGCCCGAATCCGCCTAAACTCCAACCCATTCCTAAAAATCCATTGCCCATTTGAGAATCATAAGAGAGTGAAATAGAAGGTACAAATTTTGCCGGTCCGGGTGGAACAGGGATCCCGATAGAAGTCACCGCCCTTCCATCCGGGGCAACCTGGACTTCCGGCAAAGGAAATGGAACCCCGGATTCTTTCGGAGCACTCCAAAAAGCGCCTAACGCGAGCATACAAGCTAGAACTAATCCGAAATAGGATTTACCTTTTGAATGAATGAAAGGAAAATATCCCTTTTTTTTAAAAGAGAACAAAGATTTTGGCATAGCTAGAGCTGAGATGATTCGCATATTAGTACCTCGATTCGTATTTTAGGTAGGTTTAGTCTTCAATGAGGAGGCCGAAAGACCCCCCATTTCCCGGAGGTCGGTAAATGATAAAGCAGCGATAATCGCCGACCTCCATACTTGCATAAAAACTGTCCTGATTAACCCCAGAGATGGGAAACCCTTGGTTCTCAAAAAATTCTTTCTGGAACAAGAGCTCAAAGGTAGTTACCGGTCGAGATATATAGGCTATATACAAATCAATAGGCGCCGCGTAAGTCTGGATGGTAAGGCTGTATCCTCCCCCAATTTGGTTTGGAATTTCGTTTCCTTGTACAATGAAAAAGTAATAGGTTCCAGGGACAGGATTATCCACTCGGGTTTCCACATTTGGGACAAGTGTGGGAGTATTGTTCGGATCGCTACAGCCGGTAGCTGGAACGGAAGGATAAGAAGCCGCTGCAATTCTTGGAAGAATAGCTCCCAGAAATGTAGGATCGATGGGAGTATCTTCCTTTTCACCAGGACAGGCGATAAAGAAGAATGATATCAGGGTGATACTTAGGGTTATCTTTTTCATATCTTACCTTATTTAAATTAGCTTTATTTTATGCTTATATTCGACTAACACAGTGGTAAAGACAAAAAAAAGTCAAAAAATTATAATAAGGCAATATAAATTTATAAATTATGTTCTTTTTTATTTTTTGCGGAAAATTCATTCCGTAAGATGTTGGAATGAAACAATATCCCAATTGAGATAAATTTGAAAATTTATCTGAAATCTCTCGTTGTAACGGCCGTTATACTGTTATTTTGGAAATGAAAGTTTGCCGGAATCCTATTATCTTGTTAATGAATAGGACAGATAGTATATTCTAAATCTTTAATCTAACAAAACTATCTCTACCGGAAAGATCCTTTTTGAGATCTGCCTCGGAGTAGCCGAGAGATAATGCAGTATCTTTCAGCCAGTTTGAATAGCGCGGATGTGTTTCCAGATACAATCTGCCTTGCGGTTTAAGTTTGGACTTTGCTTCCGTTAAAATTTTTGTATGGAATCCTTGGAAATCGGATACGAATAGAGCAAGGTGCGGCTCATACTCTGCGACATCCGGCATGATGTTGGGTTTATCAGCTTCAGGGATATAAGGCGGGTTGGAAACGACCAGATCGAATTTGGTCTCGTTTGGGATAGGGGAGAGCAGATCTCCATGATAAAGTTCGAAACTTCTGTCCGTATTTAATATTTCTTGAATATTCTTTTTGTTGATCTCTAATGCGGATTCGGAAGAGTCCGTGAAAGATACGTTCCATTCTTTTCTGGCCTTGGCTAGGCTGATCCCGATACATCCGCTACCCGAACAAAGGTCCAGTACATCTAAACTGTCTTCCTTATTCGGATATTCTTCTAATACCCAGGCGACTAATTCTTCCGTTTCAGGCCTTGGGATCAAAACAGACTCGTTTACATGGAATTCTGAATCGAAGAATGCCTTCCTTCCTATGATATAAGCCGTGGGTTTGAATTTGGATCTTTGGACAATCCTTTCTCTATATTCGTCTTTTTCGGATAAGGAAAGCGGTCTTTCGAAATCCACATAAAGTTTGACCCTTTGGATCTTAAGCAGGTCGGCGAGCAATATTTCCGCGTCCAATCTTGCGGAAGGTATGTTTTTCTTTTTTAAGAATTCTTCCGATTTCTTGAGTAGATTCAAAACGTTGTCTTGGGATTCTGCCATGATTTGATGGTGGCCCCGAGAGGATTCGAACCTCCGACCAAAAGTTTAGGAAACTTCTGCTCTGTCCACCTGAGCTACGGGACCTTTATCTTTAGAACGCGGGTATTCGGTTAAGAAGGTTTGCGCTTCTGGGAGACTATTCTCTGGAAGTCGTTAATATTGTGAATTACGATTTTGTCGGAGTAGATCTCGATTTTGCCGCTTTTCGCGAATTGGTTCACTACTTTTTGGACTTCTCCCACCGGTTGGGCGCACCAATCTGCCACGTCCTCTACCGTAACATTGAGAACGACTTCTTTGAATTCAGTATGTGTATGCATCTTTTCATACAACATCAAGAAAACGTCGGCAACTTTTCCGATGATATCGTCCAGCAATAGGATAAGCAATCTTCGTTTTGCGTCGTAAATTCTCACGGAAAAGATTGTGAGGATCTTGAGCGCAAGAGTTGGGTTCTTAGTCATCAATAATTCGAAGTTCGCTCTATTGAAGTTAAGAACTCTCACTTCGGAAATCGCTATTGCAGTCGCACTTCTGGGTTGTTCTTCTAAGATCGCCATCTCTCCGAAGATATCTCCTTGTTCCAAGATATCTAAGGTTTTGATGGAATTTCCAACAGTTTTAGTGATCTTTACTTTCCCAGCTTGGATCAGAAAAAAATCGTTTCCCGGTTCGTTTTCGCAGAATATGATCTGGTTCGGTTCGAAAGTTTTTCCGAACTTTGAGAACATCGACTCGAGCATTAAATCCATTTAGGCGCTCAGCTCCTTAGCTTTTTGGCGAGCCTTCTGCGAAAGACTATCTCTTTCCGGAGGAAGTAATGCTACCTTGCCGAATAACATTCCTGCTCTCTGGCGGTCCCCCTGTTGTTCAGCGATCTCTGCCAAATGAAATAAAGACTCTTTTACCGATTCCCCGGATGGATGTTTTTTGATATAAGCGGAGAAAGTATTGCTAGCAGTATCCAAACTATTCAGCTTTAAGAAACAAACCCCCATTTGGAAAAGTGCATTGTCTACGAGTTTCTTTTCGCTATCGTACTTAAAATCCGTGCGAACCATTAGGTCCTTGAATATACCGGCTGCCTCTTCGAATTTTCCTACGTTTAGGAAAGTATGAGCCCGGTTATAAAGAGAAGTGATCGTATTATCCGTGCCGGCACCCAGATTCGTTTTTTCCGCTGCAGGCTTCATGATATTTTGCAGATTTTCTTGGGACATCGGCGCCCTGGTGGAAGCAGCATCGTAAACTAACGGAGGCATATTGATAGGGTAGGGTGTTCCCTTTCTTGCCAGATCTTGCAGCTCTGTGGCTCTTCCCGCATACGGCCCACTCGGGTAATGTTCTAGATATTTTGCGAATCCATAAGCAGCGTGTTCGAAGTTATTATTTTTATAAAATACTTCGGCTACGTTCATAAGCTCGAATGCAGGATTTCTTGCTTCTGCCTGACCTAAGATCTCTCTTAATTTTTTGTGAACCAGTCGCAATTGGCTGGAGAAAACCTTCATCATCTTTAGGATCAGATGGGTTTTTTCGGCTACGAATGTTTCAAAGTCTGAAAGTTTGAAAACTAGGACAGTGGCTCCGCCCACTACCTGAGCGGTTTCTTCCCTGGGGTATTTTCCAAGTGCGGATTTAACTCCGAAAAACTCTCCCAGTCGTACGTCTTCTTTGACCTCGTAACCGGAATCGATTGCGGTGTACGTGAGAACGACACGACCTTGTCTGAGGACGTAAATATCCTCCGATCGATCTTTCTCGAAGTAAATAATGGAGCCGCCTTTATAAGTTCGGATTATGGGCCCAGCCAAGACCGTTACCTTCTTCTCTAAATCTTACCCGACAGGAAAAAATGCCAAATCCTTTTTGTAACCAAGGGCCCGGGTGACCGATTCTAGCAACCCTAGGGGGTCTCCTGCAAGGTATTTATCGGTTCCGGCGATCTTAATTTCGCGCCCTGTCACGCCAGTTTCTTCAAAAAAATCTTTCAAAGAAAGGTCGCCATAGGAAGGTTTCCCATCTTTCACTACCAAACGTACGGTATTAAGATCCGCTGTGCAAAGAGTTTGGTATGCGTCTTCTTTTTCGGAAGAAAGGACTAAAAGATCCGCTTTTTTTCCGACTTCCAATTTCCCCAGATCGTTCTCTACTCGAAGAGCCTTTGCCGGATTTTCAGTGACCATCTTAAAAACAATTTTAGGATCCAATTCTTTTCCGGATTCTTTGGCAAAAAATTCCCTTGCGGATCTGATTTCTTGGAAAATATTTATGGACCCGGACATTGGAGAATCCGTGCCTAAACTTACATTGATCCCGGCCTCCAGGATTTCCCGGATAGGTGCGGTTTTTCCGAACATAAATAAATTGGATTCAGGGCACCAAACCAAGTTTGCCTTAGTTTTGGAAACTAATTTGATATCTTCCGGATCGAATGCGATCCCATGAACAAGTACAGTATTTTCTCCCAAACAGCCGAGAGAGTTCAATTCTTTCAGAGCGTTTTTGGATTCTTCGTCGAATCCTTCCGAGATATGGGTTACAAAGGGAAGATTCCCTTCCTTTGCCCTTGCGTATTCTATCTGAGGACCGTCCCCCCAGCCGAGAGAATAAGAACAAATACTATGAGCCAGAGTAAATCTTTCTAAAATACGGACCGGAGATTTTTCCAAAAAAGGTTTTTGGACAAAATGGGGAATATGATCCAAAACGGAAGTCACCCCGCTGATCAGATTTTTATAAGAACCTAATAGATAAAGTTGTTCAGGTTCTAATTGTTGCCTCTCCGCGTAAACAACGGAAGATTTCAGATCGTTGTCCCAGGGAAGCCAATTCAAATAAGGGCGGTTGGTCCCGACTTTAGGAAGATAAGTGCCAAGAAGATGATCGTGAGCATTGATCAGTCCGGGATAAACAAAATTGCCTCTTAAGTTGATGCGGATGGGTAAAATGTCTTTCGGTACTCCGGCGGAGATAGAAGAGATCCGTCCGTCATTAATGCGGATGGTAGCATTCTCGAGCACTCCTTGTGGAGTAACGGCTTTAGAATTTACGATTTCCCATTCCATTTAATTGCAAAAACCTAATATACTTAATTGCCGAAGATCAGTGATTTAAAAGTGGGATTGGATCCACAGCCTTGGTTCCTTGGTTGATCTGAAAGTAAAGTCCTTTACCTTCCTCCAATTCTCCTAAGGAATCTCCGAGTTTTACCGTTTCCCCTTCTTTGACTGAAACGGATCTCAGATTTGCATATACGCTGGAATATCCGCCTTTATGCTCTAAAATAATATATTTCCTATAACCGTCCATTTGGTCCAGTACAACTACCTTACCGGACCGGATCGGATGTACATCCTTATGTCTGCTTGCCTTAAATAGAACTCCTTTGTTCGGATAATAAGTTAGATTGGAATAAGGAAGTGAAACAGGGGGAAGCACTTTTAGAGGGGCATGGAACTTAGGGGTTCCGGAAGAAGGTACGTTCTCCGGTAGTTGTTTTTCGACCCGAGAAGAATAAGATAGGTTTTGAGGGATTTTCAATTTTTCTCCCGCTTTCAGACCTTCGTTCTCTTTTTTACCGTTCCATTCTAATAACATTCTCCAATCCAATTTATACTTTTGGGAAATGGAAAATGCTGTTTCCTTCGGTTGGACAGTATGGACCTTTATGGGAGTTCCTGCGGGATCGATTTGGAAAGGAAAAGAAATGAGTATCATTCCGAAACATATCAGACGAATGAAATATGGCTCCCGCATACTCTAAATTATCGGCAATTCTTTCACCTCCAAAAAGAAAAGGGAGCCGGATCGGCTCCCTTTTTTCCAAAAAGAAGGATGTTCTAAGAAGATCAATCTTCGTCTTTGGAGTTCGGTTTGTACTTTTTCATCAATTCTTCCGCTACGTTTCTTGGAACAGGAGCATAACGAGAGAATTCCATAGAGAACTCCGCCTTTCCTTGGGTGGAAGAACGGATCACAGTAGAATACCCGAACATGTCGGAAAGAGGAACTTCCGCTTCCACTTTGCAGTATCCGTCTTGCTCGGTGGTGTTTAGGATCATTCCTCGTCTTTGGTTCAAGGAAGCCAGGATTGGACCTTGGAATTCCGCAGGACCGTCTACTTCTACTCTCATGATCGGTTCCAGAATTTGAGGATTTGCTTTGCTGAATCCTTGGCGGAATGCATAACGCCCTGCGATCTGGAATGCCATATCGGAAGAGTCCACGTCATGGTAAGAACCGTCGTTGATGGTCAGTTTTACCCCGATGATAGGGAATCCGATCAGACTTCCGCGATCCAAACAACTTCTGAATCCTTTATCTACGGAAGAGATAAATTCGCGAGGAATTGCTCCTCCCACGACACTGTTTACGAATTCGTAATTTTTATCTTCTTCCAATGGGATAGGCTCGATAAATCCGGCAACACGACCGAACTGACCTTGACCACCCGTTTGTTTTTTGTGAGTATAATCGAAGTCTGCGCGGCTTGTGATCGTTTCACGATACGCAACCTGAGGAGCGCCTGTGATCAGTTCTACTCCGTACTCCCTTTTCATCCTTTCAATATACACTTCGAGGTGAAGTTCTCCCATCCCTTTGATGATGGTTTGTCCGGATTCTTGGTCTACGTGAGTTTGGAACGTAGGATCTTCCTTGGTAAAGCGGTTCAAAGCTTTTGCCAGGTTGTTCAAGTGTTTAGATTCTTTAGCCTCGATTGTAAGAGAGATTACCGGAGCTGGAACGAACATGGATTCCATAGAAACGTTCATCTTTCCGTCGGTAAAAGTATCCCCGGAAGCACAATCGATACCGAATAATGCGATGATATCTCCCGCTTCTGCATAGTCGATATCTTCCATCTCGTCGGAGTGCATACGGCATAGACGACCAACGTTATGCTTTTTGTTGTTGGACATATTATAGATGGTCATACCTTTTTGGATCTTTCCTTGGTAGACACGAACATAGGTCAACTGGCCGTAACGTCCGTCCTCGAGTTTGAATGCGAGGCAAACGAGTGGTTTGTCTTTGTCAGACGGTAGAACTACTTTTTCAGATTCGTTTTTAACGTCCAAAGCGGAGTTAACAACGTCCACAGGTGAAGCTAGGTAATCCAAAACACCATCCAGAAGTTTTTGAACTCCTTTGTTCTTGAAAGCCGAACCCATGAAAACTGGGGTCAGTTTTAAAGAAATTGCACCGTTGCGGATCGCAGTTTTGATTTGCTCTACTGTAGGCTCTCCTTCCAGCATAGCTTCGGTCAATTCGTCGGAGAACATAGAAGCCGCGTCCAAGAGTTCTTCTCTTTTTTTCTGAGCAAGTTCTTGTAATTCGGCAGGAATTTCCTTTTCGATGATTTCCATTCCGTCTTTTCCTTCGAAATAAACGGCTTTCATGGTAACGAGGTCAACGATACCTGCTAAGTCTCCTTCGAGACCGATAGGAATTTGGACTGGAACTGCGTTATGTTTTAATTTTTCACGTAATTGGTCGATCACACGGAAAGGGTTTGCACCTGTACGGTCCAGCTTATTGATAAAAGCTACACGAGGAACATTATAACGGCGCATCTGTCTGTCCACAGTGATGGACTGGGATTGAACACCGGAAACTCCGCAAAGAACTAGAATAGCGGAATCTAGAACCCGTAGGGAACGCTCTACCTCAACGGTAAAGTCCACGTGGCCCGGAGTATCGATGATATTGATCGTATGGCCTTTCCACTGGCAGTAGGTAGCAGCGGATTGGATAGTAATCCCTCTCTCGCGCTCCAATTCCATACTGTCCATTTTCGCACCGACTCCATCTTTACCACGAACTTCGTGGATGGCATGGATACGGTTAGTATAGAATAGAATCCTCTCGGTCAGAGTGGTTTTCCCTGAATCGATATGGGCGGAAATACCGATATTCCTAGTTTTTAGGAGTTTTTCGGTGGGTTTGAAGTCCGCAACTGCAGTGCTCATTAGAGTCCTCTTTAAAAGTTCACACGTAGGTTTCCTTTACACCCTCTTTGTAGGGCAGAATATAAACTTTCCGTGGATACTAATCTGACTGGGTTCCCTAGGTAAAGGAACCCTAATTCTTACCAATTTTCTGAAAGGGGGGCGTTTGTAAAGATCGTTTCCATTAACAGATTTTCGATACCGGCTTGTATAAGCTTTTCTTAGATCAAATATAAATTACAATTTTATCCCGATTTCAGAACCGATCCGGGTTCTCTTCAAAGATCAGGAAATTCATTGCCCGGGTTTGCCAGGGTCAAAATAGTTTCTGGAAGGGGAGTTTTTCCCTTTTACATGGGCTCATTTAAGTTCCTAAAACGAAACGTAAACCGAATCGCCAGAGCGTTTTTGCTATTATCCGTAGCAAGGATCCTATGTCTCGCGTTTGCAGGAGCGATCTTGGTTGGGTCCTTTATGATCTATGCTTCGGAAGAAGGTAGGATCTCCTACGCTGATTCATTCTACATGGCTGCGTCGGCAATATGTGTGACCGGATTGACCACCGTCGCCATTAGCGAGTTAGCATTCTCAACTCAAGTTATCATCATGTTCTTATTCCAGATCGGCGGATTGGGGATTATCACCTTTACGGTCCTTGTCGGTATCTTAGTAGTTCGAGGACTTTCCAGAAGTACTCGGATCGCATCATTCGTTTTCGAAGCGATAGATTCCCACGAATCTGCAGATGGAAAAAGTAAAAATGCTCCTTATGTCCGCAGGATCTTATTATCAATTTTGAATATATCCGTTTCTATCGAATTGATGGGTGCGTTCTTATTGTATTGGGTTATGCCGGAAGATCTAAGCGGATTACCCGGCGAACCGAACCGCATTTTTTTAAGTTTATTCACTTCCGTTTCCGCTTTCAATAACGCTGGATTTTCCATAGTAGACGATCTCACCTTCTTATCCAAAGAGCCAATTTCTCTTTTGGTCGTGGAAAGTTTGGTGGTTATGGGAGGGATCGGCTTTCCTGTAATTTTATTCTTGGAAAAAACGTTACTCGAAGCATTCCGGAACGTAATGCATAGGATAGAAGTGGTCATGGAAACCTATCTTATGTCCAAGGCGTTGGAAGAAGGGAAAGAACCTTCCTGGATCTATCTTGTCTTGATTCGTATGTCATTCTGGGCGGAGGAAAGATTAGCTCTTTATAGAAAAGCACTCAAAGGAGAAGCTAACAGGATCCAGATGAAACTTTTACTTTATGGAACTATAATATTAGTCCATGTAGGGGGCATCGGGATACTTATGGGAGAATGGGATAATCCCGAGACGATAGGAAAATTTAACTTCGTAGATAAACTATTCAACTCGTTCTTCCTTTCCGTATCATCCAGGACGGCAGGATTTAACACATTCGATATTTCGGAGATGAGAAGTCCGACTTATGTTCTTCTTTGTTCTTTAATGTTTGTGGGAGGTGGTCCTCAAGGAGCAGCTGGAGGTATCAAGATCACAACCTTTGTTATTCTCTTGATGTATTTGAGAAATGTGATCAATCCTCAAGCAAGAGTGACAATTATGGGAGAAGAAGTTTCTAAAAATTCGATCGCAATCTCTACGCGGATCTATTTTTTAGCAACGATATCCATCGTATTCTTTATGTTGGTGATCACTATCGCAAACGGACATAGACATGGAATAGAAGATATATTTTTCGAGGTCATGTCCGCTTTCGGTACTGTTGGATTAACAAAAGGATTAACACCTTATATCACCGGAGTGGAAAAGTTTTTGTATCCTTGCATTATGTATGTGGGAAGAGTCGGGGTATTTACTCTTCTTATTGCGTTTACCGGGCATTCCGGATTGGGGACATTGGGTGCCCAAGACGATGGAGTCAAGATCCAAGTAGGATAAAAATCTTACTTAAGAAAGTTGGTGAGCTTCCGCCAGTTTAAAATAATAGATATAACGATCCATTTTTAGATCATGAACCACCGAAATGAGTTCGAAACCAATTGCTCCTAACGGATCGAACGCATCTTGTGTCAAAGGATCTTTACTTTCCACGATCTTGTATGTGATTTTCCTGTGCTGCATAGTGGAAATTTAATAAGCTAACAATGAATAATCGTAAAGCTTAAAATTAAAAAGTGAGTTTCCGATTTTAGTCCTTTTAGACTAGTTTTTTGTTTTTGTCTCTTGTGGATCCTCCGCCCAAAACCTGAGAAATCTCCTCCTATTTTGGAGCCAAAATTCCCTTGCAAGCCTTCTATTTAGGATCAATCTGGCCTCTAAAGCGAACTGATTTCTGGAGAGAGAATGTTATTTTCCTATATAAAACTTTTAAGACCCCACCAATGGATTAAAAATATCATCCTATTTGCTGGGATCATATTCGGGAAAAAATTAGGAGACCTGGAATCGGTAGAAAGGGCGATTTTTGCGTTTTTTCTCTTTTCGCTTACCGCAAGTTGCCAATACGTTCTCAATGATTTTCTGGATCGAAAGGAAGACGCACTTCATCCCGAAAAAAAACATAGACCCTTGGCCTCGGGAGCTATCTCTCCTACTATAGCACTTTTACTGACAGCGGTTTTACTTTCTGTCACTCTAGTCCTATCTTTCAAATTACAGACGGAGTTCTTCTATTGGGTAGCCGGTTACCTGATCTTTAATATAGTTTATAGCCGTTTCTTAAAACATATGGTTATTCTAGATGTAATGAGTATCTCTTTCGGGTTCGTAGTGAGAGCGATCGCAGGCTCCATCGTCGTAGGAGTGAGTTTCTCTTCTTGGCTTCTTCTCTGCACGTTCATGTTGGCCCTGTATTGGGGATTCGGAAAAAGAAGGGGGGAACTTATCATCCTAGAAGAAGGAGCCAAAGGCCACAGAAAAATCCTGGAGGAATACTCGGTTAATTTTTTGGATTTGATGATGGGAATCGTTGCCACAATGACTTTGGTAACCTACGTTATGTATGTTACAAGCCCTCATACGATTGAAAATCTCGGTACGGATAAAATGGTGTATACGATCCCGATCGTAGTTTATGCGATCTTTAGATCCTTATACATTATCTACATTAAGAACATGGGCCATAATCCTACTAAGGCCATTTTGACCGACTGGGGTGTCCTTGTGGCGGGATTTTTTTGGCTTTTGCTCGTCGTTTGGATCATGTATTCGGGTTCCGGACAAACTCTGCCTTTTCACTTATAGTCTAGGTCTAACTAAGGCATGAACAAAAAAGTAAAAGCAGGATTTCAGTACGGAGGAGCGTTGGCCCTTCTACTTTCCGCGACTTTTTTTCTGGCCTGGTTTAGAGCCTTGGATACGGAACCTGTTGTGAGTCTGGATGGAAAAGAATTCCGGACTCCGATCGGAGAAAAAGCGAATATAAAAGGAAAGACCACAGTTGTATATTTTTGGGCGACCTGGTGCGGAGTTTGTAATACGAATCTTCCTCTGGTCAAGTGGTATGCCTCCACACTTAAAGACCAAAATAATTTTGCATTCATCAGTGTGGAAGAAGGGGAAAATTCCTCGGCACTCAAAGACTATCTAGAAAAACACGCCGTGAATTTTCCGGTAATCGTAGGAAACCCGATGTTACTCAGAGATTGGGGGATCAGAGGATATCCTAGCTTTTATATTTTGGATGGAGAAGGAAAGGTCAGATTCGCGGAATCCGGAATTATGAGCCCGTTGGGTATGTTCCTAAGGCTGATCTGGGCAAGAATTTTCTGGCCTTAGTGTCTTAAAACCGAAAGTCTTTCTCCTCAACTTTGAATTTCAGACTTCTCATTTCCGATAATCAATCCGATGGACTCGTACAAACCGAAACCACTCTTAAACAAATCGGAACTAAAGCAGATAAAACGTTCCAGGACTCGGGTTCGGGGTCAGAAAGTAATTACAGACGACGTAAAAAAGTTAAAATCACTTAGCGTCACGCCGGATCTACCGGAAGAAGAATTAGTAAATTATTATAAAGAACCAATCTGGATCGAATATTATATTCCGAGAGAATCCAGATTTGCATACGAGATCAAATATCTTTATGTTTACCTGGTCAACTCGGAGCCGAGACCTGCTCCGATGGATTCTATTCTAAGGGAAGCAGTCAATAAGGATCAATTTGTGGATCTTGTGGAAGTTGCAAGACTTCATCCTGAAAAAGAAAAACTGATCCGAACATCTTATACGAATTCTTGGCCATTTTTCGAATCCATTTCCAACGGATACAAACAATACCAACAAACCAAGGATCCGTATTATTTAAGAGTTCCTCTCTACCACACCGAAAATCTAATGAAAAGAGAACCTTCTCTTTCTACCCTGGAGTTTACGGGAAACTTTTTTATCCATAATCTGAATTGGTTGATTCGTAGAATGAACAAAGGTGGAAAAGAATTCTCTTTAGAAGATGAGACGATCTCCATTCTGATCAAAAGAAGGAACGAATATTGGGAGAAAAAAAATCTCCCTACAGACGAGGACTTCGATCTATTTGCGGCGCTATTCTACGAGCAGGCATTCCCGAATAGAGGTCTGGAAGAAATAGAAGCAGCGGAACTTCTGGACGAAGATTAATTTCGCCATCTCTGCGCCCAAAAAAAGGATGCAGTTTTTAGGCCTCTTGTATGTCTAAGAGTTACAGGAGAAGGCATTGGAAACCAGTATCTCAATTTATTCGGACGTAGTTTGTCCTTGGTGTTATATCGGTAAAAAAAGATTAGAGAAAGCGATCGAGTCTTGGGAAGTCGATCATCCTGGAGATAAAATCGTCGTAGAGTGGAAACCATTCCAATTAAATCCTGATCTTCCTGAAAAGGGCGAGGATCGAGAAGCTCATATGGTCAAAAAATTCGGTTCTTTAGACCGGGTAAAGATGATGACCCAAAGAGTCTCGGATATTGCCAAAGAAGATGGATTGCAGTTTTCTAATATTCTACAAGGACACCAGCCGAATACCTTACTTCTTCATGCTCTCATTCGAAAAGCCCGAACTTACGGAAAAGAATCGGAACTTGCCGAAGTATTTTTCCAAAAGTTTTTTTCGGAAGAAAAAAATCTCTCGGACGATTTAATTATTAGAGAAAGCCTAACTCAAGTTGGAGTTCCTGCATCGGAATTGGATGAAGTCCGTAATGATCCTTCTCTTTTCAGCCGGATTGAAACGGAAGAAAACGAAGGCAAAATGTTGGGAGTGACCGGAGTTCCATTCTATATCTTTAACGAAAAATACGCGGTTTCAGGAGCTCAACCTGTGGACCTGTTCTTGCAGGTGTTCGAAAGATTGCAGTCGGAGTCGGGAACTTAAGTGGAGATCTCGGTTCCTCGATTGGCTCCTTCCCCCATCCATAAAAATAAACGACGGATCCTGTATAAATAGGCAGCTTCCGCTCTTTCTAACATTCCATCCGGAACGTTAGGGAACTCGTATTCTCTGATATTTCTGGGACTGCCGGACCAATCGATCGCCTGGAAAAAGGAATCCTTAGGAGGAGAGGCGAGCGCCAGTCTATCTCTTAAAAAAAGAAGAAGGTCCTTTGGTTCAAAAAACGCCTTTGCGATATCCTTCAAACCGGTAGCCAAATTTTGGTACACGTTTTCCCTATTAAAATCTATCAGACAAAAGCTGAGAGGAAAATAAGGAGTTCCTAAAAGACCTTTCATCTTAGGGACAAGTTCTCTAATGGAAAAAGATTCGGAATCCAAAACCAGGACCCCAGGCTTGGTCTCTTTTAGAATATTAGGAAGTCCTAATATATCTTTACACCAATGTGCGTTGGAGCCGCAGGCCCTGAGAAGAGATCTGAATTTGGAAAAAAGATCGGCATTTTGGGTAAGTACAACCATTTCAGGATGTAAAGGTTTTGAAAATTTAAAGAAAGGGAATTCTTCCAGTGCAAAAGAATTCAGATCATAAATGCGGGTCGCTCCCGCTCTTATAAAAGAGTTTTTTTCTTCCGTATCAAATCTTCCGAGCAGGCAAACTTCTCTGGACCAATCATAAGCGGAGCGGATATCCTCTGGACTCGCATCCTTCTTCCAAACTAAAACGTCTTTCGTGGAGGAGGGGAATCCGGAACTTCTTACCCATTCTAAATGATCTATTCCTTTCCACTTTAATAATGCGATTAGGAAATCATGTTCATCCGAGCTAAGTCGGCGCAGAAGTATGGCATCCGATAGTAAGTTCATCTCTTTGTAAAGGACGGGTTTTTTCCTTGACCTTGGGGATTTTCGTCCGATCCTAGAATTGGTGCATTGCGGAAAACCCGCAACTAGAAAGGGGAATCGGAAAGAAAAACAAGTTTGCCTTTCGGGCGAACTGCTTTTGTGGGCTTATCCTAAAAGCGTTGATTACGAGCAAAACTAAGAATGAAAGTTCTGAAAAGATACGCAAACAGAAGGTTGTACGACCCCGAGACCAGTAAAACGATTACTCTAGAAGATGTCGCCGAGATGATCATCGCGGGCGAAGAGATCAAAGTGATCGATAATATGAGCGGTCAGGACATCACTCCTAAAATCCTAGGCCAAACCTTTCTCAAGGTAAGTTTGGGCCAGAGAAACGAAGAATTTTCCAATTATATGCTTTCCGCCTTAATCCGAGAAACGGGCAAAAATATCAGCGCATTATTCGGCCGTTTGGTCTTGGGAGGGATCGGTCTTGCCTATCTTACCAAGGAAAAAATGGACAGGATCTTGCAGAGTATGGTGGCTTTGGGCGAACTTCGTCTGGAAGAGGTGAAAAGTTACCGCGAAGACCTACTCACCCATTTAGCTCAGAGAGCCAGTGAGAACAGCGAACAGATCCAGGAAGACCTTAAAAAAGTGGGTCGAGAATTGGAAGAAGGCGGAGAAAAGGAATTGGCTGTCGAGGATCTATCGGAGAAAATTCGCAAGATTGCGGAAAGAGTCAAGGAAACCGAGTCCTTATGACCGGATTAGTGGCTTCCTAAGGTTAAGATCCGACTTACTGATTCCGATAAACAACATAGGGGGAACCCATGTCTAGCTTAAGAATCCTAATCCTTGGAATTATTTTATCACTCACTTCTCAAATTTCCGCAAAGGAAATGATCCATGAGAAATTGGACCAATTATTCTACGACCAAGTCGATAAATTACAAAGCGGCAACCTAGAAGAAAGGATCCAAGCTGCGGACTATCTGAAATTCGTAAGTAGCAAACTGGCGGTTCGCCCGCTTCTTAAAGCTTTAAAGGGAAATCCGAATGTTCCTAAATCGGATGAGAATTCCCCCACTTTAAAATTCACAATAGCACAAGCTTTGGGAGCCATGGAGTCGGATATTTCCGGACCGGGAATGGTGGAAGAATTTAAAAAAATTTCCGCAACTGTTCAAGAAAACGATTATCCTGCATTCAGTTCCCCTGAAGGGTATAATACTGTGATCGCCGCGGGGGAGATTATCCGAAATGTAGGGCTTCTTCCTTATTCCAAAGAAAACCAAGAAGCGATCCTAAACGCTTTGAACCACCCGAATTTTTATGTAAGAGCTTCCGCAGCGGACGGACTGAAAAACCTAAACCGAAAAGATGCACTTTCACAATTGAACTCTGCGATCGATAAGGAAAAAAATCCTTTTGCGAAAGTTGCGATCTTAAATGCGATCGTATACATCAATCGGATCGCCAATCAAAAGTTCTATGATTTATGCGCATTCCTAAAAGACGAATCCCCGATGGTGCGTTATAGGGCTTCCATTGCAGTGGGAGAAGTGGACCTGAAAGCGGGAGAATATTCTCTGAGAGAAGCGTTACTCGTCGAGCATGATAAAATGGTAAGAGAGCAGATCAAGAAGGACCTGGCAAATGTGACAGGATTCAAGATGCCTGCGAATCTCCCGCTTTTTTTGAAAGACTGATCATTTCTGAAGCGCTTAAGATGTAAAAAGCCTCCGAAATCGGAGGCTTTTTTATTTTCTACGGTTCAAAGAAGAAGGGTGTAAATACCCTGGGAGATACTGGGATCGAACCAGTGACCTCTACCATGTCAAGGTAGCGCTCTAACCAGCTGAGCTAATCCCCCGGTAATAGTCAATATTTAGGTCTTTAACTAGCCGTAAAGCCTTTGTTGTTTCCAAAGCCTCCAAGAAGAAGTTTCCATCTTCTCGAATCGAAAGCCCTTCCTCATATTTTTGATAAAAGATACAGGTATAGTGACCTCCGAAATTCCCTTTTTACATGTGTACTTTTTGTAAAACATACGTTATAAAAAAGGTTTTCTATAAGAAATTTCCTAGTTTTTCTGGCCGATTTCGAAATCAGCCAGGGTTTTCCGGGATCGGCGGGCGAATCGATTTGGAAAGGTTTATAGTAAGCTTCACGAAACCCGAAAAAAACAGGGGGGATAGAAATGTCAGCAAAGGCAGAAAAAAAAGAACGGACTATTAAACCGATCAACGGCGATTCTCCGAGCGTTCGTAAGATGGACTTCGAAGGGTTGGACCGATTATCCGATTATTATGTGGCAGGAAATTCTTTCCTAACCCATACGGTAAACGCATATCATGTGATCTTTCCGGAAGGAGAAAGATTTTTTATTAAAAGTGTAAAAGCTTTTGCGGATCAAGTGAAGGATCCCGCATTACAAAATAGTATTAAAGGTTTTATCGGTCAGGAAGTACAACACGGAAAAGAGCATGAAAAAGCTCTGGATATGCTGGCAAAACAAGGACGCCCCGTTTCCAGGATCCTGAATTTTTATGTAAAGACCGCTTACGGATTTTTCTGGCCTGTTCTGGAATTTATCTTCGGTAAAAAACTGAAACTTGCAGTGACTGCCGGTTTAGAACATTATACCGCCTCCTTGGGAGAAGTTACTCTAAGATTCGGTCTTCATGAACAAGCGGAAGGAGAGATGAGAAATCTACTTCTTTGGCATGCTTGCGAAGAAATAGAGCATAAGTCCGTTGCGTATGACGTTCTGCAAACCGTTTCCAAAAGTTATATCTTAAGAACTTTGGGATTTATCGTAGCCTCGATCATGTTCTGGGGATACGCGTTTACTCTTCAGCATATGTTTATCTTTGCGGACCCTAAGATCGGATTTAAAAGATATTTCTCCGATCTTGCCTCCGCAAGTTCTTATGCCCGTTTGATCGTGATAGAAGTCGGAAAACTTGCCTTTCTTTATTTCAAACCTAGTTTCCATCCGAACCAAACCGGCGGTTATGATCTGGCCAACGCCGCGTTAGCTACAATTTAATAGGAGAATACGATGAATCCCCAAACTAAGAATAAAAATCTAAAATCGATCGATGCGAATTCTCCTACCGTTCGTAAGATGAATTTCGAAGGCCTGGAAAATTTGCCGGACCATTATATCGCAAATAACTCGTTCATGACC
Organism: Leptospira sp. WS58.C1; assembly: GCF_040833995.1. NCBI lineage: Bacteria > Pseudomonadati > Spirochaetota > Leptospiria > Leptospirales > Leptospiraceae > Leptospira > Leptospira cinconiae. The sequence goes on along the minus strand of NZ_CP162137.1, from coordinate 3,190,000 downwards.
CATACGGTGAATGCTTATCATATCCTTTTCCCGGAAGGAGAAAGATTCTTTATTAAGAGTGTAAAAGCTTTTGCGGACCAAGTAAAAGATCCCGGCCTTTCTTCCAGAGTGAAATCTTTTATCGGACAGGAAGTCCAACACGGAAAAGAACACGAAAAAATCCTGGAGATCTTAAAAGGACAAGGAAGACCTATCACTCTTATGGAGAAGGTCTATAAATGGACCGCCTTTAGTTTCTTTTTGCCCGTGTTCGAATTTTTCTTCGGTAAAAAACTGAAACTATCGGTGACTGCAGGTCTGGAACATTATACGGCTAGTATGGCTGAAATTTCGATCCGTAATAATTTCCATGACGATGCATACGGAGAAATGAGAAGTCTTCTTCTTTGGCATGCTTGTGAAGAGATAGAGCATAAATCAGTTGCGTATGACGTTCTTCAAACCGTTTCTAAAAGTCATTTCTTAAGGATCATGGGATTTATCGTAGCATCGTTCATGTTTTGGGGATACGCTTTAAGCCTGCAACATTGGTTCTTACTCACCGATAAGAAAGTAGGATTCCGTAAATACTTCCAAGATATGAAATCTGCACGCAGGATCGGAAGGATCTTATATCCTCAACTTTTCAGCGCTGCACTCCTGTATTTCAAAAAAGATTTTCATCCGGACCAAACAGGCGGATACGAGCTGGCGAACGCGGCTCTGGTAACTATCTAGCACCCATCCAATCACTTTGCTCCCCGCTTCCCGTGCTCCGAAAGGAGCCGGGAGGCGGTTTTTTTCTTCAAGATTCCAACCAACTTTTTAGGAATGTCTGGTGTTTTACCGGATGGAACTCTGTGTATTTATAATTTGCGTAACCTAATTTTGCGAAAGGATCTTCTTTCATTGTTTCGCTGATTTTCTCTAAAGAGATAGATTTTGCGATGATCATTCCGCCGTTCCTTGGTTCTTTCGGTCCGGAAAGAAGAAGGGTCCCAATATCATATAAGGTTTGTAAAAACTCTCTATGAGCAGGGACCGCTTGGTCTAATTTTTCGAGTGGGACTAAATATTCTAATTCGATTAGGAAAAATTTCATTCTGAAAATCAGACTTATCGAATTCCTTTAAAAATCAATTCCCAATCGTTTTAGAGTGAAATTTTTAAGTAGCTACAGTCTCTAATTCCGGCTCCGACTCATCCTCGTCGTTGAACGCTTCCGAGTAGGTCATCCATTTTCCGGTATCCGGATCCATAAGTTTACACTTGGATGTGGATTCGAGATAATCTTTCCAAATGGATTTTCTTTCCACAACATAAGCTCCGTAATGCGCTTTGATCTCTTCCAAGGCTTGGCCCAATTTGTAGAAAGGGATTTTCATGTGAACATGATGAGGAGAATGAATGAAAATATTATGCATGAAAAAGTTTAATAACTTAGGAACATGATAGTTTACCGTACCTCTCATTTGTCCGTAAAAAGGAGTCCATTCTTCCGCATCTTTCCAGGGAACTTCCGGACGGATATGGTGTACATAAACCGTGATTCCGATGAAATAGTTCCAAGAGATAAAAGGAAGAAGCCACACTTTTAGAAAAAACCAAGCCCCTAATCCTAAATCTAAACCGTTAGGAGTGTTCCCACCGAAATAGAATACTGCGGCCGCAGAACCGAATGCAAAGGTAAGCATGAGTAATTTATCTCTAAGAGCTTCCTTCATTGGAGCAGTAAAAAGGACCATTCCTTTTAACCAGATCTCTACTAAATAATAGATCCCTCCTCCGAATGCGGACCAGGAAAGTCTATGGAAAACCTTTCTGAATATTCCGAAATTTTTATATTGTTCAGGGGTCACAGGATGCCATACGAAATCGCCTTTTAATTTGATCGTGTGCCCGTGGTGGACCCGATTATGACCGTATCCCCATTGGTTATACGCATGTAAGGACGGCAACATTGCGATTTGTCCGATCCAATACGCAAGTCTCTCGTTTTTGAATAAGGCGCCGTGACATGCATCGTGGCCTATAATAAAAAGAGAAGCGATGCTTAGGCCAGCAAATACCCAAAGAAACGGAAGATAATACCAAGTTTCCGTATTCCATATCAGAAACATGGTAACCGAGAAGAAGAATAGATCCCGGATAAAATAAGCGATCCCAAGATAAGCCGGATTGTCGAAGCTACTATCGGAGATGATCTCCCTTACGCTTCCAAGAGTTTCTTTCAGTTCTGTATTCTTTTTCATTTTTTATCCTATGATTCCCGAAATAGGAGTTTTTATTTACGGATCGTTAAATGAGAGCGGATCAGATTCGCTTTGTTGCAGAAAAAGATCGGGATCTAAAATAATTCTTTAATTCAGGGTTTTAAGATGGGAAGTTCTCTTTTAAAATAAGAGAAAAATAAGTCTTCTGCAGTTTCTCTACCGGATCCCGTCCTTTTACCTAAAATGATCAGACAATCTTTCGCCCTAGAAAGTGCAACGTATAGAACTCTATGTTCTTCTTCTCTGAGCTGTTCCGGAGAATCTTTTCGAAGATTCCAACCATCCGCCAAATCCACGATCACCGTGTGAAATTCCAAACCTTTGGCGGAATGAATCGTGAGTAATAATTCGGACGGAACTCCTGCACGAAAATATTCCCGTATTCTATGATTAGAACGGCATAATATTCTTAATTCTCCTCCACTTCGCTTATACAATTCTCCTAAATAAGGAAATAGTTCCGAGATCTTATCCATTTTAAGTCTGGCAACGAACGCTTTCCCTTTTCGGTAAGCGATTACCTTCTTATCGATTTTGTTCTTATTTTTGGAAATAGGTATGGAAGAAGTATCCACGATTTTCGGTAACGATCTGTAATTTGTGTTTAGGAATTTCCGGGTACATGGCCGAAACATTTCCGGAAAATTCAAAAAATTGAATATATCGGCCTTCCTGAACGAGTAAATTCCCTGGCTATCGTCTCCTACTACCAAAATTTTCGATTGTTCCGACAGTAATTTTAAGAATCTAAGTTGTTCCGGGTCGGTATCTTGGAATTCGTCTACTAAGATCCTTTTTAAACTTTGTTTCGGGATTTCCGTCCAAGATTCCCCGCTTTCGAGAGAATCCAAAAAAATAGAGACCAAATCATCCAGGTCCAGTTTTCCCTCCTTTCGTTTGAAGTTCTTATAATCTTCTAATAACGGGCTTTTCCAGGTTTGGGGGAAATTAGAAGGTAATTCGGATCCTCCGACCAAAAGTGTATAAGGGATCCCACCGATAATATCCGATTCTTTGCGGAACCATTCCCTAAAGAACTGGTTCTTTTCGGATGAGGTCAGGATAGAAGGTCTTCTGTTCCGAAAATCAGGATGCCACGTAATCAATGCTCTCAAACAGAACGCATGAAACGTATGTACTCTTACGGAGTTATCGTTCGTTTTCTTTTTGATCCTTTCTTTGATCTCGCCTGCCGCTTTTCTAGTAAAACTCAAGACCAGGATTTCTTCTCCCCTTGTGCCTTGGGAGAGCTCGTTTTGTACAACTCCAACTAATGTGCTGGTCTTTCCGGAACCTGCAGCGGCTATAACCTGTAAAAATCTAGAGCGATCTTCTATGATCTCTTGTTGGGCTGCGCTGAATTGGGAAAGGTCCATGCAGAACCGTTTCCCGGATCTGATTCAGCGCGTGTGAATTTTGTAATGAAAGATCTTCTTTTTTATTTATCTCCCGAGGGAAGATCCACAGGTTTCGGACTATCTGTCGGCGTATTTATGATCATTGGAAGAGAGTCTTTTCCGGTCGGAACGAATAGAAGTTTTGTATTCGGATTCTCGAATGCTTTTAGTTGGAGATATTGTTTTGTCAATTGAGCTGCGATCATTTTCTGGGCTTTCGCTTTTGCTTGCGCTTCGATCACGGTAGCTTGAGCGGCTCCTTCCGCTTCTATTACTGTGGATTTTGCCTTTGCCTCCGCGTGAATGACCGTTATCTCCGCATCCTTTTTAGCTATATTGATCTCGAACTTCATTTGTTCCTGCTCTTGCTCTTTGGTAAGTTTACCTTCAATCGCAGTCAGTATCGGACGACTGTATTCTATATCGTCTATGATCACATCATCTATTTCGATATGTTTCCCTCTTAACTTTTCTCCTAAAGCTTGGCGAATATCCTGAGAAACTTTAGGAGTTTCTTTCGAGATCCGTATCATACTATAGGATGATAGTGCATTACGAACGGATGTCCTGAATTGAGGACGAACCACTTTTTCGTAATAATCCGGGCCAATCTCTATCTGAAGATTATAGATCTCCGAATTTACCGGTCTTAGGATGACTGCGGCCACAACGTTGATGGTCAAATCATCCCTGGTAAGAACGTCCACTTTTTCCTTATACGAGGTCCATTGGGTTTGGTACAATACCACGTCATTCCATGGAGCATAGAAATAAATAGCATTCGTTAATAGGTCCTTTTGGAGACCGCTGGTTAAGGGGTGATATCTGAGTCCTGCCTCTCCCGGGCGAATATTCGTATAACAACCCGTTCCCGTGAGTAAGCTCAAAGAAACAAGGGCAAACAAACTCAAACTTTTACCGAAAAATTGAAACCTGGTCATATAAATCTCCTAGGCCTGTCTATAGTAGGACCAAGTTCTGATTCGGAACGTTTCCCGATCTTGCGAAATCGGAATGGGCGACAATGAAAAACGAATGTACGAAAGTATTCTTTTGATTTGAACTGGTCTAACGATGGATGGTATGGAAGACAATCTCCAAAACCTGCCTAAAATCAGGACCAGATTCAGAGGGATTGTGGAATCTATCTCAATCGATCCCAATCCGGAAAAAGCGAGGATCTTGATCAAAGACATAAAACTGCTGGTTTCCGGTAGAAAGGTGATATACGCTCAGGATTTTTATTATTCTTACCGTTTTAGAAAGCAGAATCTGAAACAGGGAGATCCTGTTGAATTCGACGCCAGAATACGACCCGATAAAAGAGGAGTTTCCTCCGGAAAAATCCGTTTAAATTATCCTACAAAAATTTATAAACAAGGCCCGGACCAGGCAGGTCTGTTCCCCGAAGTACGCTCTAACATTTGACTTCCCTGGCTAACCCTTGAATCTGACTTTCGGAGCTGAAATTGGAAACTATCAAATATCTTTTGGACTTCTTTTTGCATCTGGAACATCATTTGGATGCTTTAATCATAGCTTATGGCACATGGATCTACCTGATCTTATTCTTGATCATCTTCTGCGAAACCGGTCTTGTTGTAACTCCTATACTTCCGGGAGATAGCTTGCTCTTTGCTTTGGGCGCATTTGCCGCGAGAGGCAGTTTGGATCTTGGGACATTACTCATCCTTCTGATCGTTGCTGCGATCTTAGGCGACACAGTCAATTATGCGATCGGTCATTTGGCGGGAGAACAGATCCTTGCAAAAGAGAAAGTCCCTTTCTTAAATAAAAAACATCTAGAAAAGGCCCACCGTTTTTACGAGATGTACGGCGGAAAGACGATCATTATCGCAAGATTTATTCCGATTGTAAGGACTTTTGCTCCTTTTGTAGCCGGGATCGGAAGTATGACCTATACTAAATTCATTTTGTATAATATAGTGGGAGGAATAGTTTGGATCGCTATCTTCCTTTTTGGCGGTTATAAGTTCGGAAACCTGGAATTCGTTCAAAGGAACTTCAAGATCGTCATTCTTGCGATTATAATCATTTCGATAATGCCGGCAGTGATCGAGTTCATTAGAGAAAGAAGAAAGGCACTCGCCCGCGATAAGTAAACTTTCTTATTGGCTACAATCCTTGGTCTGACGTAAACTTTTGACCAAGGGTCTATCCTTAAAACGTTTGTATAGAGGAGGCTCCATATCCCTGGCGATATTCGAGTCTCCTCCTCTTCCTCCGGGGCTAATCCCCACAGGGCCGAAACTAGACGCAGGATAGAAACAAACCGGAAATTCTTTTGCCTCGTCTAATTTTCTGGTTTTTTCGTTCGTTCTAAAAACATGGTCCTTAATCCGAACATAAAGAAGATTCGAATTCTCCGACCAACGGATCTTGAATTCGGGAGTTTCTTCCCATTTTGTTAATGGAAACTCGAAATACGACCTATCATAGGAGGAAGATTGTCCGTTCACATCCGCTATGATCAAGATCGGGGACTCTATCTCCAGATCTGCTTTCAACTTTCCTAATATAATTGCCGCCTTTCCTCCGTCCGGAGAAGGTACGAATTGAAAGATAGTCTGGTCCTCTCTTTGGAAATTTTTAGGTTCAAAAGAATGAAATCCTTTCGGGGACCAAACCGCAGGAAAACGGAAAGCTCCTCCATATTCATCGTTTGTGCCTTGGATCCAAAATAAACGATTGGTTGCAGAATGAAAATATACCGATCCAGGCAGTGTCCAAGAGCCTACTTCGTAAGAATAGATTGGTGGATCTCCGGAATCGCTCCCGGGTCCTGATATTTCATAAATCCTGAATTTAGTTCTGTAATTCTTTTTGTGAGTGGTCCCGCTCAAAGGATTCCATGCGTCCTTCTCCTCGTAGATCACTTCCGTTTGGACTATGTTTTTACCGGTCTCTGACCAGCCTCTTTCAACCGCAAGACTAGCGGGTCTCCATTGGATTTGAGAGCAGTGGAATATAAATAAGGGGAGTAAAATAATTAAGGTTTTCATAAACGATAGCGCGCCGGTTTTTCGACGCGCTATTCTGGATTGGATTATCTCCAGCCTTCGTTTTTCAATTCACTGTGGTTCAAGTATAATCCCGAAGATCCTACGGAAGGAGCTCTCGTATGACCTTGGAACTGAGTATAGGTTACGTTCGAGTTGAACGGCCAAATACCTTCGCTCTGAGTCAACGAAGACTGGCATTTGCTTACTCCACCCGCCTTGTTATAAGCACAGGAAGAATGATAAGCGACTGCGTAATCGTCCTCGCCAGGAAGAATCAGGGAAGCACCAGCCATACCTTTATAACCTGGTACTTGGTATACCGTGATACCTGCAGTGTTGTTGTGGTTGTAAGCGCCGCGTGCGGTCCCTACGATCAGGGATTTATCCATTGCGTTGCCGCCGAATCCGAATGTAACACCATTCAGTGCAGAAGCAAGCTCGGATCCACCGGAAGCAGAAGCTAAAGCAGTAACTTTTGTTAAGTTATAACCTTTGCTAGATGCTGTGGCTCCCAGATTAGATAACCAATACTCAATCGCATAACAACCCGCGCTATGACATACGATCTTGCAGGAGTTGGAACCCTTACAATATGTATTCAAGCCCGTAGTGATATTGGTCTGAGCTCTAGACGATCCATACGTTCTTGGGTCGGTAGTTCCGTCGTAACCGACGAAAATTTTAGCTCCGGACACAGAGTTCGGTGCACTTCCCCAATAGTTATTCACGTCAGTAGTTCCCACTCCGTTGTGGTTGCTGCCAGACTTTCCGTGAACGAAAACCGTATAGGTTTGCGCAGAAAGCGAACCAGCAAAGAACGATGCGAAAACACATCCCAATACCATACTTTTCCAATTTTTCATCTTCTCTATTCTCCGATCTTTTGGGAAAACCCAAAGTTTAAGCTTTCGATTTTCCCGGTCTACAAGTATGAGCTAAGTGCCTTTTTGAGTCAAGTGATTGGACTTTTTTTAACATAACAGGTCGAATGTAAAAAAAGAACAGATGCAGACATCTATATTAGTAAATTATAATATATAGCGGACGCTACAGTAGCGTGCAGTGTTAGTTACAATTTATTTCCAAACTATTCTTACGAACATTTGTAAGTAAGATATAAGAAGATTGCCAAACCTTATAATAGTACCGAAAAGAATCTGTTCTAATTAAATTAGTCCAAAGGGATTAGTTGATTTCTCTTTTAGAAATCTTTAAAATAAAGGTTGAGAAAGGCCTCCCTATTTCATATACAGGTGAGCCTGTACTGGGCATTGAAAAACTAGAGATGAGTCAAAAAAAAATTTTTATCTACCTTGGCCTTGCGATCGCCGCAGGCTTGGTTTTCTATCTATTAAGGGATGAGGCTGAAGAGAACGGTTGGTTCTTATCGGAAGAGGAAAAAAAAACGAAAGCGGAATGGATGGCGAAAGGAAGTCCTCCTGGCGGGAGTTCCACAGCGGACAATTCTAACTTTTTAGAAAGTTTGGACGAATCTATTCCTCCGGAAAAAATTCTAAAAGATTATTTGGAATGGTCCGAGTATCCACCTAACTCCAGGCCATTAACTAAATATAACGAAGACTTAACAAATCCTTATTTTATCCAAATTTCGCCGATTGCGATGGTGGATAATCCGGAAGATAAAAAACCGAACGGTTACTCCTGTAAATTACAACCATTACAATGGGCTGCGATAGGTGTGAAGGAACCTCTTCATATCACCTTAGAATGTTTTAATACGAATAATTTCGAAAAAGTTCCATTAAATATTCGTAATGTAAAGCTTTGGAAAGAATTTGACGGTAATAAGTTTGTCGCTTTGCCTCCCGATGGGAACGACAAGGGGATAGACGGGGATGCTCAGGCCAAGGACAATATTTTTACATTCGAATGGAGACCTACTTATAAAGATTGGGGGGACATGTTCCTAGAAGTGGAGTTCGAGTATGGTAAGGAGAAGAAACAGGGTAAAGCTTTATCTTCCTTCTTCTCTTCACCCTATCAACCTGCGGAATGGAGCGGTTATTTTTTGGATATTCCAAGAGACGGTTCTTTGAGTATAAAGGCCGGGGTAAATGTGTTCAAGGCGGGGAATTATCATTTAGAAGCAAATCTTGTAAATGCGGGAAATGGAGATCCAATCGCTTGGGCAAGTTTTGATGGAAAATTGAACGCCGGAAGGCAAGAGGTGGAATTTTTATTTTTCGGAAAGTTGATTCGAGAAAGCGGATATGAGGGACCTTATGCTTTGACCCAATTGAGAGGTCATAGGGTCAATCTTGCTGTGGATCCGGATTGGTTCGGACAAGGGGAAGAGGGGATGAGGAAGATCCTGGCCGCAAAGACGACGGAGCCGGATAAAGAGTTAGTCGGTCCGTACAAGGAAAACTATGCTACTAAGGAATATAATCTGAATACATTCTCTTTAAAAGCGTACGAGTCTCCGGAGAAGGATCAGAAGGTGAAACAATTACAGGACCTCTCCCGTTAGTCGCAAACGTCTGGACTTATTTGAAATAAAAATTGTTGTTCCGGGAACAATAGGGGATGGAAAGAAGGCGGATTCGGAATGAAAAAAGTAAATGACTTACGTTATGCAATACAAGAATGGTTTCAGGGTAAAAAAATTACTAGCGGTCTGACCGAATCCGAATCAAGGCCGGTCCGAACTACTTTTTATACTCAAATAAGTATGTTTGCGATTCCGACACTGCTAACTGTTTCGATATATTATAACGAACCTCCCGAAACCCATCTTTTCTCTTTTGTTCATTATTTCCTGCTTGTTATTCCCTTACTGTTTGCATTTTATTTATTAAGATTACGTTATTATAATTTATCGGCGGTAATTACATTAGTCGCTGTTAATTATCACCTTTTCGCGCTGACAATGGCCCAAGCGGATGATCCTGCTCCCTTAGGGTTTCTACTTACTTCCATTTTGTCATTTCTTATGATATCTAAGAAGTTTAATGTTGTTAGGATCATAATTTCTATTTTGCCTTTAGGGCTTTTTCTTTTTAGCCAGTATTATTATAAAGTTTTAGGTGCGAATGCGATATTTGGCCAACCGAAATGGGTAGTGCCGGCGGAGTATCTTATGCCCCCTCTAACCCTTCTATGTATTCTTTTGGTTCTTATTGTTTACCAATTTGTGAAAGCGGTAGATTTCGCGGAAGCAAAGTTGACGGAAGAGCATGAAAAGTCGGAACAATTACTTCTTAACATATTGCCGGAAGAAATCGCTCAAGAGTTGAAAGAGAAGGGAGTTTCAGAACCTCGCTTGCATCGCAATGCAACGGTTTGTTTTACCGACTTTAAGGGATTTACTCAGATTGCGGAGACTTTATCGCCGACAGAGCTTGTCACCGAGCTCGACCGCTGCTTTTCATATTTTGATAGTGTAATGGACAGGCATAATTTAGAGAAACTTAAGACGATTGGGGACAGCTACATGTTTGCAGGTAGTATCCCGGAATCGAATAGGACACACGCGGTGGACTGCGTGATGGCAGCCCTGGAGATCCAGGCATTCATGAATCAAATGAAAGAAATCAAAGCAAACCAGGGCCTACCATACTGGGAGCTTCGGCTCGGCATCCATTCAGGCGATTTGATTGCAGGTGTAATTGGCGAAAAGAAGTTTGCATACGACGTTTGGAGCGATACGGTCAATACTGCAAGCAGATGTGAATCATCCGGTATTCCCGGTCGCATCAATATCTCCAGCACTACTTATGAATTGGTAAAAAATTTCTTCGATTGTGAATACAGGGGAGCTGTACCTGCTAAAAACAAAGGAGAGATCGAAATGTATTTTGTGAATGGACTCTTGGCGGATCTCCAACGAGCTGGGGAAGAACGGATCCCGAACGAAGAGTTTCGCAGACGATACAAACTTCTGTAAGGAAAAAAAGGGGCTAAAAAAGGTTTGACATTTCGTCTTTATATAACTATATGATTATATAATAACGTAGATATGCAAACTCTCGATTCTACCTTTGCTGCACTTGCCGATCCGACTCGCCGCGCGATACTTATGCGTCTCGCCAAAGGTGACTCAACTGTCATGGAACTCGCTAAACCATTCAAAATGAGCCAGCCGGCAATATCACGTCATCTCAAGGTTTTGGAGGACGCAGGTCTTATCTCGACTACGATCCGTGCACAAGAGCGACCGCGCCGATTGGAGACTGCTCCTCTCAAAAAAGCCACGGATTGGATTGAGAAATACCGCCAGATGTGGGAGAAACGCTATCATTCGCTGGATGGGCTTCTCGAAGAATTGAAGACGATGCAAACAATAGGAGACGAATAGAAATGAAAGCAGATCTAAAAGAACTGAAGGTAGAGCTTCGAGGAGAAAGAGAAGTTGTCGCTACACGGTATTTTGCCGCGCCTCGACAATTGGTATTCGATTGTTTCACTAAACCCGAGCTGATGCGTCGTTGGTTGACCGGACCGGAAGGTTGGACACTTGCAACTATTGAGAATGATCTTAGGGTTGGAGGCAAATACCTATACGTCTTTGTGGATCAAAAAGGAACCAAAATGGGTGTTTATGGAAAGTTCTTGGAAGTAATCGTGCCCGAGAAAGTAGCGAATGACGAGAATTATGCGACAGACATGTCCACGTTTAATCCGGATGGTCCGCAAAATCCGGATGCTACTGTAGAGTCGCGCACCTTTACAACCGAGGGCAATCTAACTCTTATGACTCACGTGGTCAAATTTGCTTCTGCCGAAGTACGCGAAATGGAAATCGGTGCAGTTGAAGCTTGGAAGGAACTTTGTATAGTATTGGATAAACTATTGGCAGAGCTCTTAGGGTAAATCTAAATCGACAGTATTTCGTGTTAGTAAGGGAGCGAATGAGACTGTTTGTAACGCGCATGGGCGAAGTTCGCCTATGCGCTAATGAGGTCGGTTTCTTTTTGCCGCTGAGGATGATTGCATAATCATCCTTACTTTGCGGGAGTTTCCGATAGCTCGAATGCAGAAGGATATTTGCCATTTTGCAAAAAATGATTCACTGGGCAGATCCGCGTAATATTTTTTCCATCGCCTTTCCTTTTGCTAATTCGTCGATCAGCTTATCTAGGTAACGGATTTTTTGCATAAGTTTGTCTTCGATCTCTTCTACCCGATAGCCGCAGATAACACCCTTAATCAGGGAAACATTATCATTGATATGCGGCGCCTGATCGAAAAATTCTTTGAAACTGACCTCATTCTTCAATTGATTTTGAAAACTTTTCGAATCGTATCCGGTAAGCCAAAAGATGATCTTATCAACTTCCGCTTTTGTTCGTCCTTTCCTTTCTGCCTTTTGGATGTACATTGGATAAACTTTGGCAAAAGACATGGCAAATATTTTCGAATTTTCCATTTGATCTATCCTTATTTGTTTATTAATACTATTTTAAGTAGTTTAAGTCTTATTTAAGTTCTTCGGCAAGCGCTATAATAAAACCTTCGGGGGTGCGCAAATAACAAAGTAAATAGCTATCCTCATACCGTTCCAGTTTGCCTACGAGTTTGACTCCGTGAGTTTCAAGCCGAGTAATCGTGTCCTTAATATCGTCCACAGCAAACATAACACGAAGATACCCTAAAGTGTTTGCGGGAGCATTCTTGGGTTCCGGATGTATGACCTTTGGCCTGATGAATCTTGATAATTCCAAGCGGCTATGTCCGTCTGGTGTTTTCATCATTGCCATCTCAACTTGCATTCCTTCAAGTCCTACGACATGATCCGCCCAAGAGCCTTCTACTCGCATCTGTCCTTCTAACTCTAAACCGAGTTCGGTAAATAAAGCGATCGTAGCCTCGAGATCTTCGACAACGATGCCGACATTATCCATTCGTTTTACTGCCATTTTTAAATATTCTCCATTTGGCCCCTATTGCCTCGCTATTGTCCATACGAGCGATCCATTTATCAATCGAATGGTCGGTTATTTTTCGAGTATTTTGCTTGACATGCAGGTATTTGCCTGCATATTATTATAACCGCAACGAATGGATGCTGATAATGTATTTAAGGCTTTAGGAGATCCAACACGCAGAAAGCTTCTCGACCTTCTCTATGAGAAGAACGGCCAGACTCTGAACCAACTCTGCGAGCATCTTGATATGGCCAGACAATCGACCAGCCAGCATCTTGGGATACTCGAGGAGGCCAATTTGGTCAGCACTGTTTGGCGTGGTCGTGAAAAATTGCATTTTATTAATCCGGTACCGTTGCATGAGGTCTATGAGCGATGGGTGAGAAAGTTCGAACGCCAACGGCTTAACCTTCTGCATGATTTGAAGAAGGAACTTGAAGGAGAGAAAGAATGAGTAAAGAAAAGACAAGCTTTGTTTACGTGACCTATATCCGTTCGACACCGGAGAAGGTTTTCGAAGCAATCACTAAGCCTGAGATAACGAAACGTTATTGGGGCCATGAGAATATCTCCGATTGGAAGCCAGGTTCAACATGGGAGCATGTGCGTAATAATGAGGAGCACACGGTTAATATAGTTGGTAAGGTAATCGAAGTTGTACCGCCGACACGTTTGGTCATCAGCTGGGCAAGTCCTTCCCAAACATCTGATCCGAACAGCTATAGTCGTGTGACCTTCAATGTTGAGGAATATGAGGATATGGTACGATTAACTGTCACTCACGATGAACTCGAAGCCGGAAGCGGAATGGCAAAAGGAATCCAGCAAGGTTGGCCGATCGTTCTTTCTAGTCTGAAGTCCTTGCTTGAAACGGGACAGGGTATCGACGTATTTGCGAAGCCGAAGTCAGCTTCGAGCGGGAGTCTTTCATGACCAAGGCTTACACAGGCGGATGCGCTTGCGGTGCGATCCGATATTCGACTAAGCAAGAACCGATCTTTCAGAACCATTGTCAGTGCCGTGACTGCCAAAAGAGAAGCGGTACTGGACATGGATCCTATCTGACTTTTCCAGGGCGGGCTGAGATGACGATTACCGGTGAAGCTAGTCATTGGGAAGTAAAGGGAGACAGCGGCAATGTGAAGGTTCACTCCTTCTGTCCTGTCTGTGGGACTCCGGTTTATTTGCGCTTTGTCGCAATGCCGGACCTGATCGCAGTACATGCGGGAAGCCTAGATGAACCGGATCGATTTGCTCCTCATGCGCTTACTTATAATGTTCGCGGTTTTGTATGGGATACAATCGATCCTTCCTTAAAAACATTTGATAAAATGCCGTCGGGTTGAAACACATTGGTGAAGGTTCGTCCATGTGTCGTTGGGTTTAGCCGGGCCAGGTTTTAAGCTGAATCGAGTTCATTTCATATACGTTTTTTGTAATGAAGAGCAATGGCGCCGGACTGAAAAGTTTTAGAACCGAGAAAATCAAACCTAAGAGTCTCTTGTAGTTTAACAGTATCAAATAACCGGGGGTCGTTTTCATCGGTTTATATTGTTTAAATAATCCATACCGAAGCGGTTAGTTGCTGTTAAACCCGGTTGTTATTTAATTAAAAATAACTTTTTGCAAATCGCAATTAAACTTAAATTTAATTACAGTATCATCTAATGCGGATTTGAATCTATATACATTATCTCCACAGAGATTTAACCAATTAAAGTCAGATAGATAATGGTCGTTTATAGATTTAATCATTTTATATTGATTAGGTAAGTCTTCGGACAGAAATATTTCAGTTTTATAGGAAGATCCGCAACAAAATTCAGTGATTATTAAATCGGGGATTGTGTCATTATTTATTAAAATTAAAGAAATATTTTTGCTATTGGGGCTATCATTGATTTTTTCAGAATAGCCTGAATTGGTATTACTTTTAAAAGGATTCCAAGACTTCCCATCGAAAATCCAAAGACTATCAATCCAGGACATCATTCCCGGTTCGAGTCCAGTTCCCGGATATGTTATGACGGCTAAATTATTAAAAACAGATTTAATTTTTAGATATTTAATAGAAAAATTCATGGATGAATCTGAATAAATTTTTTTATTCTTTTTATTAATTTTGGTAAAGGCAAAGTTTAAAAGTTTGGTTGGATCATCCGGAATCAGATAGCCGCTGAACACCCATCCATTTATATTATTATAAGAAATATAAGTCCATTGTCCAATTTTATCATCAATAGCTATAAAATTGGAATTTGTAGTGATGATTTTTACTCTACTTGAATAAGGAATAATGACAATAGTGTCTGCTTTAAGATCAGGGTTAGATCTTAGTTTTAATCCGTTTTTTGCATACACATAGGAATAAATTTCAGGTCCCTTTATATCGTTTGGATTTAGATTAAATCCGGATGCTAATATAAGGTTTAAAATAAATATTTTTTTTAATTTATTTATCATAATTGCTAACCCAAGAATGAACTATTACAATTGCGCAGTACGACCAAGCTTGACCGACGTTCGCAACGGCACGAGTTCGCTCTGCAGCCAAAATTCACTAACCTAGTGCTGTTTTCCCAAAAGGAACAACAAAGATTTGTATGGGAAAAGTGATAATATCAAACAAAATCGATGCTGGATAAAGTAAATATAGTAAGACGTTTGGATTTTCGATCTTCTTGCCTTCAATGTTTTCTATTATGATCCATAGCGTAGTTTTATAGTTAGCTGCAATAAAGCGTACTTTTTTTCTATCAAAATACCCATCTTCAATTATGTTCAAGTAAATCGCTTTTTGTAATTTAACTTTTTGCATTGGATGGAATTTTATTTTATTACTTACTTTTACGCAATCTTCTTTGAATTCAAATCTATCGGAGTTCGAATTATATTGTTCATGATAGCAAACGTCATTTAAGTCAATTCTAGGTTTATGATATGTTATTAATCTAGATAATCCGTCATTTGAAATAGCGACTGCTTTAGGGAATCCAAATTGTCCTCTGCTATCGTCATAAAAATTTCGTTTTAGATTAGAATGTATGAAAGCGTAATCTTTATCGAAATAGATAAAACCTTTTTTGCTCAAAATATAAAAGTCGGCATCACTTACGACTGGAATTAAAGTAACGGTCTCAGATTTGTTCAAATCACAATAATGAAAACGTTTTGAGGAAACAGAGAAACAATTTTCATATTCATACTCTGTATCTAGATTTGGGAATTCAAATTTAAAGGTATGTTTATCTAATTCTTCTATCTTATTAACTGATTTTATAATGAAATTTTTTTGAATCGTTTTTGGTCGAACCTTATAATTCAATTCCATTGTCATACAAGAGGAGAATAATGGTAGTATTAGAATAAATATTCTTCTAAGTTTCATAATTTTGCCAATAGCGCAGCATAACGACCAAGGTGGCGATTTCCCCAATCCGCTCGAAAAACAGTGAATGGTCTTACGTTCACCCATCAAACAAAATCCAGAAGTATGGCCGCCTTTCGACCATACTCAGCTCAGGGCAAGTCAGAAGCCAAACATCTAAAATAAACTACTCTTGTTAGCAGCAAAAGGAGAATCTTCTCGTTTCATCAATGTGTCTGCAGCCAGTTCACTAAATCACTCAAAACTTTTGCTTTGTCTTCCGGAAGTTCATTCATGGTCTCGTGATACAGACCGTCATAAATTTTCATGGTCTTGTCCGAGGATGGAATGACTTTAAATGCTTCTTCTGTTCCGACGGAGAGTGCAATTGAATCTTCTTTTCCGTGGAATAGATAGACTGGGAAGTTGATCCGAGCCGCTTTCTCCAAAGCTTTTTCTTTCGAGTTCAAAAGAAAGTCTCCCAAGTAAGCTCCGACAGAACCATGAACTAAAGGATCTTTTTTGTAAGCCTCGACAACGGATTTGTCCCTGGATAATGCGTTTACATCTAATCCGGTTGGAACAGTTAGAGTGGGGAATGCTCCTGCGAGTAAACTTCCTGCACCTTTTTTAATATTCATAACCAAGTCCGTTTTTACCGCGATAGGTAATCCGCTGAGTACGAGCCTATCTAAGTTTGCCTGGTGAGAAGGTTCTCCCGCGTAGAATAAAGAGATCAATGCTCCCATGGAATGTCCCATCAGAGTGACTTGTTTGACCCCTTCTTTTTGTTTTGCGATGCCGATTAGTCTATCCAGGTCCGCTAAAAATTGGTTAAAATGAGTGACTACTCCTCTGCTTCCTCCGGATTTTCCGTGACCTCTTGCATCAATTAGATAAACATTATATCCTTTTCCGGAAAGCGCTTCGAGTAAATTGTCGTATCTTTTTCCGTGTTCTCCAATCCCGTGATGGACCACTAAGGTCTTAGGATTGGCTGCTTCTTTTGCTCGGTAGGCTCTATAATAGATGGATACGTCGCCTGCTCCTACAAAGGTTCCGTCTTCCAGATGGTAGTTTTGTTCCCAATTCATTCGGTAAATATCCGATCTGTCTGAAAAATGGGGAAGGAAATTTCTATCCGATCGATCCTTTCTTTCTACTATTTCGAACGAACGTAATGGCTGAAATATACATTTTGGTCCTTATTCCGGGAAGAGTCCAGGTAGGAATTCCTCGTGTTTTTTCTTTTTCATAAGATAACGAGAAGGTACCGCAAACACGTCGGTCCTTAATTCTCTTCTTTTTGTAAGCCCGAATCTTTTAATAGAGATCGAAAATCGTTTTTGGAGAAGCTCCGCATAATTTCCCTTCCCTCTCATTCTTTCTCCCCAGGTTGCTTTGTATAAATTTCCTCCTCTGGCTTCTGAGATTACTTTTAGGACTTTTTCTTTTTTAAGAGGAAAATGTCTAGTAAGCCATTCTTCGAATAGAGGTGCTACTTCGAGCGGCAATCGGACAAATACCATTCCTGCGGATTCCGCACCCGATAAAGATGCCTGTTCCAATAAATTTTCCATTTCAAAATCATTGATAAAAGGGATCACAGGGGCGAATAATACTCCTGTTGGAATTCCAGCATCAGTCAATTTACGCAGAGTTTCAATTCTTCTTGCGGGAGCCGGGGCTCTAGGTTCTAACTTGGACCAAAGCTCCTTATCCAAAGTAGTGATCGAAAGAAACACTTTCAATATTCCTAATTTTCCCATTTCGGTAAGAATGTCCGTATCCCTTTGTATGAGGGATGACTTGGTGATGATAGCAGCCGGCTGTTTGAATTCCAACAACACCTCTAACAAAGATCTGGTGTTCTTATAGATCCTTTCCCCCGGTTGGTAAGGATCCGTGGCAGTCCCAATTGTGATAGGTGCGAGAGCTTGCCTTTTCTTTCTTAATTCTTCCGCTAGAAGTTTGGCGGGCTCTTTTTTCACGAATATTTTCGTTTCAAAGTCCAGCCCAGGTGAAAGATCCACATAAGAATGATTCGGTCTTGCGAAACAATAAATACATCCATGCTCGCAACCTCTGTATGGATTGATACTCGAATCGAATGGAATATCCGGAGATTTGTTGTGAGTGAGAACTGATTTGGAGTTTTCCCAAAAGAATTGGGTAGAAGGGGATGACTCCTCCTCCAGATCTATCCTATCTTCTCGCCAGACTTCTCTTTGGATCTTATCGAATCTGCTGGGAGGTAATTCTTCCGTACCTCTTTTTTTAGAATTCATAACTTGGAATTCTAAAAAATACTAATCAAAAAACAAGCAAAAATATGATTGTATTTATTCAAGGTCCCACAAGGACCTTAGGCGATCTCTAGTTTAGCACCTTCTCCCCAGGATTTGTAGGAAGGTAAATTGGAAATAGTTTGTACATACTCACTAGCTTTAGGACTCAGCTTTACTCCGTAGGTTATGAATCTGGAAACTACCGGGGCGTAGAACGCATCCGCTATGCAAAAGTTTTTACCGAATAGAAATGGCCCGCCGTAGGAGCTCAAACATTCTTCCCAGAGAGATTGGATCCTATCTATATCCTTCTTTGCATCTTCCGGAGGGGAAAAGTCCGACTTTCTTCCATGAAAATTCATGCTTAGATTGGATCTTAGTCCAGTGAATCCGGAATGCATTTCTGCCGTTACGGATCTTGCCATGGCTCTTGCGATCTTATCTTGGGGCCAGAGTTGTTTATCCGCATATTTTTCTGCCAAATATTCCGCAATGCTGAGACTGTCCCAAACTCTTAGGTTTCCGTCGTTGAGCACAGGCACTTTTTTAGAAGGAGAGTACTTATCGATTATGGCCGCATATTCGGGTGTAAATAGTTTTAAGGAGATCTCTTCGAATGGAATTTCGAATTGAGTGAGTAGGATCCAGGGGCGGAAAGACCAGGAGGAGATGTTTTTATTTCCAATTACAAGTTTCAGATCGCTCATAACTTTATAATTCGTACTAAAGCTTTAGTCATCAATCAGTATTTAGTTTCGGGTTTCAAGAGTCCGGAACCCTTTAGGATAGGCAGTTTAGACCCGGCCATAATGGCTCTGTAAAAAAATAATCCTTTGGAATTAGGAGCCTTGTAGAGATCGATACACAGGCTTAGGATGAGTTTGCCTTTCTTTTGCAACAATTAACTTGGGGAATTTTTATGATCAAGTGTACATAATCCCGCGAAGCTGTGAGGAGCTTCAGTTAACAGTTAAGCTTCTTCTTAGTATTCTAGGAATGCTTTGTAGGATTTTTTTAAAAATACATGTCTTAAGTTATTGAATAAAAGAGAAATCTTTTCGAAGAGAATCGAGCGGTTTCTTTAGATACAAAACGAATCGGATGGACCTAAGTTTGGAAAACGTTAAAGAAATTGTTCAAAGACAAGAAAGTATGCCCGATATTTTGTTAATTTGTGATTCGAGCGGAAGGATCCTTCATATTAATGAGAATGGAAGGAAGATCCTTAGCATCGCTACCCTAGAGTCCGCTATAAGTATGAGCCTTACGGATTTTCTTTCCGAAACGGATCGAAAATATCTCGAAACAGTTATATTACCTAATGTAAGCAAGTCGGGAGAGTTTGAGGGAAGAGGTCTTCATTTAATGAAGAAAGACGGAAGTTTTCTCCAAACGAAACAACACGCTTACCTAATGCCGGAGATGTCTTATCTGTTCGTATTCACGGAAGATAAAGAATCGGAAGCGGAGAAGAAGGAAGCTTTATACAAAGCGTTCCAACAATCCCAAAATGGAATGTTCTTAACCGATAAAGAAGGTGTGATCCTTGCGGTGAACAAACAGTTCGAAAAAATTTCCGGCTTAAAAGAGAATGAACTCATAGGAAAAACTCCTAAAGCATTCCAATCAGGAATGGGAGCTTCTAAAACTTTTTACGATGAGTTTTGGGAGTCGGTCCTGCAAGGATCTGTTTCCATCGCTAACTCGAATCTTAAAAACGGTTTCGTAAAAGACTGGAAACAAAACGTTATTCCTATTAGAGATCGTAACGGAGAGGTCTCCAGCTTCTTAAGCACTATCCTCGCGAATCCCGAGCTTCCAGAGTCGGGAGAAGTAAGGAACAATTCTGATTTTGCAAAATCTCCTTCCGATACTTTCAGAAAATACGAAGGTTTGGATAGGGAAGCCCTGATCGGAATTTTAAGAGATAAAACGAAACTCACTAAAAAAGAAACAGAGATCTGTGCGGGAATCGCTTCCGGTAAGGATAAGAGTCGGATTAGCGAAGACTTAGGGATCCATCCGGGGACGATGAAAAACCATCTCAAATCGATCTACAGAAAAACGATCGATCTGGAAAAGGAAATCCCAGGTCCGGAAAGAGACAAACTACAAAGACTAACAATTTACCTTTTCCGTTTACTCGGGGAATAAAGACACAGAGTTTTTTCACACAGAGACGCGAAGACGCAGAGAAATGTTTTGAAAGAATTCATCTTAAATACTCGAACTCCCTCCGCGGCTCTGTGCCTCTTGTGAATAAACTTAGTGCCTCTTTTATCTCTGCGTCTCTCCGCCCCAGACTTCTTTAACGTAATCCTCTCTCCCGGAGCCCTTTCTGTATTGTTTATAATGTGCGGGGTTCTTTTTATAATAATCCTGATGGTATTCTTCCGCCGGATAAAATTCCGAAGCGGGTAATATTTCCACAACGATAGGAGAGGAGAATTTTCCGGAAGCTCCTATCTTATCCTTAAATTCTTGGGCTAGTTTTTTTTGCGCTTCGTTCTTGTAATAAATAGCAGTTTTATATTGGTTACCTCTATCCGCAAATTGTCCACCCGGATCTGTCGGATCTATCTGTCTCCAATATGTGTCTAAAAGTTTTGAGTATTCGATCTTTTTCGGATCGTACGTGATAAGTACGGATTCTCTATGTCCCGTTCTTCCATAACCTACATCCTCGTATGTGGGATTTTTTTCTTTTCCGCCGGTATAACCTGAAATTACGGATATTACACCGGGCAGTTTTTCAAACGGACCCTCCATACACCAGAAACATCCTCCTGCAAAAATGGCTGTTTCTAATTTTGGAATTTCTTTAGTATAAACAATATTCGAAAAACCATATATTATGAAAGTTATAACTATGGATTCTAATCTTATAAGTTTGAACAAATTTATTCCCATCGGGTTCCTCTATGTTTCATTTTTTTTACGTATTTTTATTATAGCTATTCTCGCCGATCAATTGTTCATATTTTGATTTTTTTCAAAAAAGTCTGGTAAAGACAAGCTGCTTCAATTTCACTAGCCAATGGATACTTTCGACTGACGTCGGAAAAAGTTACGGAATTTTTTTCTGTTTCCGATTCTCGGTTTTTATTCTAAATAGAATGGATCCTACCATGCGAGTATCAATGAATTTAAAAACGAAACAATTTCTTTCCAACCTTCCTTACGATCTTTCCTCGAGTATCGCAGTTTTTTTAGTAGCAATCCCTCTTTGTTTGGGGATCGCTCATGCGTCCGGGGCTCCTTTATTTTCCGGAATTATTTCCGGTTTTATAGGTGGGATCGTAGTAGGAACTTTCAGTAAATCCGCCTTAAGTGTATCGGGACCGACGGCCAGTTTGACAGCGATCGTTCTTTCCGGTATCAAAGACTTAGGGAGTTTCGACGCATTCCTTCTTGCGTTGTTTCTTGCGGGAATGATCCAAGCTTTGCTTGGGTTCTTAAAAAGTGGAGCATTAGCCGCTTATCTCCCTTCGGCTACCGTTGTAGGAATGTCGGTCGCGATCGGTTTACTTCTGATCATCAAACAATTGCCTCACTTGATCGGTTACGACGTAGAAGAGTTCGGAGTAGAGGAATTCGATATCACTAAAGAGGATATCAACGAAACCTACCACGATCCTCATGAATCAAAGGAAACAAACTCTTTGACGCTGCTCATGCATGCTTTTCGGAATTTACAAACCAATGTCTTGGTGATCGGAGTGATATCCCTCTTATCTTTCTGGATTTGGGATAGATACTTCGCTAAAAAATTCAAATATGTGCCTGCTTCGTTGGTCGCGATCATAATCGGAACGAGCATGAATTTATTTTTAGGGCATCTGCTTCCTGGCGGAGCTCTTAGCCAGGAC
Source organism: Leptospira sp. WS58.C1 (assembly GCF_040833995.1). Taxonomy (NCBI): domain Bacteria; kingdom Pseudomonadati; phylum Spirochaetota; class Leptospiria; order Leptospirales; family Leptospiraceae; genus Leptospira; species Leptospira cinconiae. The sequence goes on along the minus strand of NZ_CP162137.1, from coordinate 3,167,916 downwards.
CATTTGGTCACTCTTCCTATTTTTAAGAATTCTTCCGAACTGTTTGCTCATTTGGATTTTCCGAACTTCTCCTATTGGGACCAGAGCCCCGTATGGATCTTAGCATTAACCATCGCGTTTGCTTCTTCTTTAGAGTCCTTACTTTCCGTGGAAGTGGTGGATAAACTGGACGAGGAGAATCGAAAAACTCCCATGTCCCGGGAGTTGATTGCCCAAGGGTTGGGAAATATGGCCTGTGGACTCGCAGGTGGTATTCCTATTACTAGTGTGGTGGTCAGAGGTACCGTAAACGCTTCTTCCGGTGCAAAGACCAAGTTTTCGGCAATATTCCATGGAGTTTGGATAGGGATAAGTGTATTACTTTTTCCTAAATTTATGAATAACATTCCGTTAGCATCTCTTGCTGCGATATTGACTTTTACAGGTCTCAAACTCGCAAAACCGGAGATTGTCCGCCTAATGTTCCAAAAGGGATATTCCCAGTTCTTACCTTTTTTGGTGACCGTAGTCGTTACGTTCTTCACGAACGTTCTGATCGGGACATTCTGCGGGATCTTGGTGGCTTTGGGCTTTGCTTTATATAGGGATAACCAAGGTGCTATCATCATGGTCGAAAACCATGGCAGATTTCGAAGGATCATGCTAGGGGAAATTCTCGGATTTTTGCATAAGGCCCGTATTAAAGCCGTCTTAGAGGAGCAACCTTCCGGGATCACCTTGGAGATAGACGGAACTAGAACACTTCATATGGATCAGGATATTCGAGAACTGATCCACGACTTTAGAAAAAATGCCCACCGTAAAGGAATAACGGTGATTTTAGGAGGGATACCGAATATGGAAAATGATATCGAATCCTTGAAAAAAGAGATGAGCGAGTCTTATCAAAAATTATTGAGAAATAACCAAGAATGGGTTGAGGAGAAGACTGCGGAAGACCCCGAGTTTTTCTCCAGGCATGCGGAAGGACAAAGGCCTCAAACATTGTTTATCGGCTGTAGCGACTCACGTGTACCGGTAAATGTGATCACTAAGACGAATCCCGGAGAAATTTTCGTAACCAGAAATATCGCCAATGTGGTTTCGGTCGACGATATGTCCCTATTCAGCGTGGTCCAGTACGCGATCGATGCATTGAACGTAAAACATATCATTGTTTGCGGTCATATCGGTTGTGGTGGGGTTAGGGCAGCTCTTCAAGGAAAGTCCACCGGTCTTATAGATAATTGGATCACTCATATTAAGGATGTGTATCTTAAACACAGGGACGAATTGGATGCTCTTCCGGAAGATAAAAGAGAAGAAAGGCTGATTCATCTGAATGTTGCGGAACAGGTAGTAAACTTATATAAGACAGGAATGATCCAGACGGCTTTGGCTAAGTATGGTTTTCCGGAAATACACGGTTGGGTGTACGATATCCGTAACGGGCAGATCAGCGAGGTGGATTATAAGGATATTCTACACAAGGAGCTGAGCGGACTGTACGGTTATCCTAAATAGCCGCCGGTTGGTAGAGTAGTTCTTGGACTCTGAGATATTTGTCCATTCCGTTTATCTCCCAACGGACTACTTCTCCCACTCTTGCACCGAGTACTGCGGAACCATGAGCGGAAAAAACGGAAAGTTTTCCGTGAGAAGCGGCATTCTCAGTATATTCGTCAGGATATACTAAGGTAAATTGGAATGCCTCCGCGTTACCCAAATCTTTGAGCACGAATTTGGAATTCATAGTGATCAGGTCTTGGGGAACTTGGTTCTGATCGATCTTTTTGGCTTTAGATAAAGTCTTACGTATAATTTCTAAGATGCTCGGTTGGACTACTTTGGATTGGGCGGAAACCTCAAGAGTGGAGAGAATCTTTTGATGATCAATCTTAGAAAGAAATCTTTTACCACTCATAACGGACGGTGCCTCCCTTATAAAACAAATCCGAAACTTACATATCCGCAAAATGTACTCAAGCCTTTTTCCTTTTCTTGAATTTTACGAAAATTGCATTCGTTTATGCGACATAGAATTCCATTCTTTAGAATAAATTATACTAAACGAAAGATAAGTTTTGTTCGACATAAGAAGAAGACATGTTCCTGACTTTGTTCCAGCCGACTAGAAATAAATCCTTCGCTTTAGTTAAATACCTGTTTCGTCTGGTCCGGAAAGACGTTAGACCCATACTAATCCTTCCCAAAGGAAGTTTGGGTCTCGAAGACGGACTCAGTTTCGGAAGAATGATCTCCAGAATTTCCAATAACCACTCTTCGGCCGTGTTGGGCTTCGCGGAAAATTTTTCCCAAGCAGTTCACTTCTGCAAAGAGATCCGATCCGGTACTCTCGGTCATGCGGGGAGAGAAATTCCTATCTTTGTGGATGTTACTAGACTAACTCTAGGTTCGGGGTCCGATGATCTAGAAAAGGCCATCCTAGGTTTGGGGGAAAATTGGAGCAGGATTTTTCCTCTGACTTGTTTTCTAGAAATTGGGAGGGATAGTTCTAGACTAGAAGAGGCAAGTGGGCGTACTTCTCTCTTCAGAATTTCTTCTTTAGTCATGGAAAGAAAGGGAAAGGACTGGAGGTCTCTCAAGAGTGAGAAGAGGGAAGAAGATCCGTACGGGGATTGGACTTACGAACTGATTTCTGATCTTCTTCCTGACAGAGGCGTTTGAAATTTTTTTCCAAGTATGAATCGGGACCGGTTGGGACGGGTCTTTTTTTTTGGGGGCCCAGCTAGGGGGTATTTCATATTTTTAATTGAAGTTTTTTCGATCTCGGTCTTGACTGATAAAAATTTTGCCCCTAATGGGGAAGAGCAGGTTTATCTTGCATGATCGAAAGACGCACGAACAAGTTCGGGGAAAACGGAATCTTCGCCTCTCAACCAATCGCTAAGGGAACATTATTGTTCAGCTACAGTGAATGGATCGAAGATGAGGAATTCGGATGGAAAGTACTCTCCGTCTCGGAAGCCGATGAACTTCCGGAAGAGGAGAAGGAAATCTTCATGAAATACGGCTATGATGTAGACTTTGGCCTAGTCACCGGCCCCTCCGGACCTGAATTTGTTATCAATCACTCCAACTTTATGAACCATTCCTGCGATCCGAATATGTGGTACGATCAAACGGATAATATTATAGCCAAAAGGGATATAGAAGTTGGGGAAGAACTTACCATAGACTACGGTAACTTTGTAGTGAACTTTGACCAGACTTTCGAATGTGCTTGTGGTGCGACCAACTGCCGCAAATTCATCCGTAAGGATGATTGGAGACTATTACTACCTCAGTATAATCTCAATTTTCCTACCTTCATGCATAAGGAAATTAAGAAGATCTTGGTAAAAGTCCCTGCTTAAGGGACTTTCTTGTTTCTAGATCCGGGATCATTTTCTGATCCTGGATTGCCTTCTCCATAGGATGCGGGCAAAACTTTCTCCTTCCTGCCCGGACGTTTTCCACAGCTCCGGATCGCTTGTCTTACGGGCATTTTCTATCGTATAAAAGGCTCCAGGAGCCGTTTCTTTCAGTATTCCAAGCACTACGGGTATATCCTTTCTCCTTAATAAGGATAGAATGACTTTAACAGGTCCTCTCACTCCTTGGGCTTCCACGGTTGTTGTGCGGTAACCTGCTTGGGCCAGGTTCTGGACGATCTCTTCTCCTTTTTCCGGAACGATGATACGGATGAGTGAATGTCCTAGGGCTAGTTTTTCTTCGACTACCATTCCTAAAAAAGTGCCGGTAGCAAATCCACCCGCATAAGCTATATAGCAGAATACATTGCTTAGGTTTCTCATGATCTGCGTGATTACGATCAACCAGAGAAGCACTTCTACAAAACCAAGAAGGGCCGCCAGGATCTTTCTTTCCCTGGAGATGAGTATGATGCGGACAGTACCGATGCTTACATCCGTCATTCTGGCAAAATAAATTCCGAGGGGTAAAATTAGATAATCGAAGACCCAGTCAGGCATTCGATTATACTGGAGGAACCTTAGCGCTTGACCAGCAATTTACGGTTTGCAGTACACCTCGACGGTTTTGGTTGTATAGAAGGGGCCGATCAGTGTATGAATGACTAGGTCCACAAATCCTGTCTTGATGATCACTTCAGGATGGTTCCTGTCGCAGTTCGCTTCCATCGGTGCAGTAGTGGAATAGATCCCGAAAACGGTACTTCCTTGTTTAGCTTTTTTATCCGGACCCGGGGTTTCTTTTGCCAATGCGTATGGAGTATCTTCTCCCTTATGTACCACTGTGGTTGTGTGGCAGGTTACGGAAAATCCAAGGGCCAAAAGTAATATTAGAATTTTGGTTATCTGTAACATTCTATCTCCAATGTCTGCGGGGAATAGATCGCGAGAGTCAATTGCTCCCAAAACCCGTTCCAAAAACTGGTGTACTGATGAACAGATCTAGGTCCTTCTGCGCAGTATTTAGAAGTGTCTAAGACCAGGTTTCCCGGATACAGTCCGAAGAAGTAGTAAGTATGTTGGACCTTATGGACTTCTCCCCCTTGTTCCGCCTGGGCCGACCTTAGATCCAAAGCACGTTTACATTCTCTGGAAGTAGGATAGATCCTACATGCTTCCGGAGGACTTTGAGGATAACGGACCATTGCATGTCTGCAAGATTCTCCGAATCCCAAACTTAAGAGTACGATCCCGAGTATTGGTAGAATTTTATCTGCGCGCAACTTCTTCCTCCCAAATTACCGAGGCATACCCTGGGCCATGCACGGCGGCGAATATTCTATAAGAAAGAACTTCCGATGGATCGGTAGAAAGGTGGTTTAATACCAAGGAATAATCTCCTTTTTCGGGATTATTTATTTCGAGTTTGCAAGGAGAAAGTTGGCTGATCTTATCCCCACATTGTATCTTAGAATCGAATAAGATCCCTTTTCTGGACAAGGACACTCCCAGGTCCGGTTTATCCGTTAATACTTCAATGGTTAAGGAAACCCGATCCGCTTGTTTGATCCTAAATCTATATTCCCAAGAGCCGGATAGAATCGTCCCGTCCACCTGAGCTTGGAAAGCGGAAGTTTCCGCTTTGGCGACTTTTTCAAAACGTAACGGCTCGTATCTTTGGTCTTCCCTACAATTATTGAGAAGTACCAAAGAGAATAAGCCGCATACGAAACTGATGCCTAATATCTTTTTCATAAGTTTTGCTGTCTATATACTCTGACGGGTGTATTGTTCTTTCCAACACTCACATAGAGATAATAGACTCCGCCGGTGTATACGGAAACAGCCGAAAATATCTGCTGCACATTGGTAGCATCCGTAAGTCCGCCATTTGCCACCTGAGTCCATACGTTAGAAGCGGATCCAGGGTTGGCCGTATTCGTGCGATAGATACGGATACCGTTCGGGTTATCGAATCCTACATAAAGATAAGATCCGTTTTTAGCCACCATTGTGATCGTCTTGTTCGTGGAATCTCCGAAGTTGGTGATACCGTTTCCGTCATCTCCCACTACCGTCCAGTCCCCGGCATCACATTCAGTGCTGCCCCCGGTGGCGGTAGGATCACATTTCCAAAGTTGAGCTCTTCGGTTCGTATCCGTTCCGTCGGTACATCCTGCTACGGTTCCGGCAGATGTGCGGATCCCGGTTGCCTGCGTTCCTTGGATACAGATGGTTCGAGTAACATACAGTCTATCGTTGTATTCCGCAAATTGAGCGAATGCTCTATCTGCTGGGATCAGATCGTAGAATTTTGCAAGTTCCAAAGAGAACCAATTATTCGTGGTGCTGTTATGCCATTTTTGGTTGGATCTTGGTCCTACTTCTGTCCAATCCGCACAAGTGTTCTTAGTGGAACAAGCGGTTGTCGGGTTTGCCGAATTGGAACGAATGATCGAACCGTTGTGGCCAACCGCATGAAGGCCGCCATTTGCAGCATAGATCCTATTCTTAAAGACTATGGAAGAATCTACTCCGATATAATATCCCCAGTTCGGACTGCTGTTTACGTTACCGTTTCCTCCGTTGGAAGGGCCCCCGAAATACGGCATATAATCGATACGTATTCTTCTACCGTTACTACCATCATACGCATCGCAGTTGGAGCCCGCAGTACAGTTTCCTGTTCCTGTGTCTGCCGTATTAAAGGTGATAAATCCGAAGTCAGGGGCATTCAATCCCCCGCCGGTTCCACTTCCATCATTACTTGGTTTAGCAAAACCGGGGAATACTCGATCGTTCAGAACGCTGATAGAAGAAGTACCTGCAGTTACAGTTCCGGTGATAGAGCCCATATCTATGTATTTGTAATTTAGGTTCGTGGAAGTATCGTTCGAATAGTAGATATAATCGAAGTTGTAATTCGACCCACTCGGAACAGTTCTTGCTGCCGCGATGAAGATATAAGGGTTACTTGCCAAAGAACCGGTGGTAAAAATTCCTCTTCCACTTTCATTGTCCGGACCACAACCGTTTGCCAAAGTTGCATCATTTTGGGTACAGCCTGAGTGTCCTAAGGTCACATAAGGTGGAACTGCGATACTATTCTCGCGAGTGGTCGCGGAGTTGGAACTAACGTTGGAAGAATCGGAATTCTGACCATTCGTATCTTTTACAAAGGAGAATTGGACCGATTCTGGGTTGGAACCGTCGTAAGCAAAACGTAATGCTCCGTTTCCTGCGTTGTTTGGTCCCGTATAGATCTTACTATTGAAGTCCGCCAGATATCCGAATGTAGAACCGTTCGGGTCGATAGAGATCGGACCGTCCTCAAAGTTTACAGGAGAAGTTCCACAACCTAAGAAGGAAGCCCGGTCTCTCGGAGAAGATTGGATGTTTTCAGAATCTCCGGAATCACGGATAGATCCCCAAGAAGTATTGTCGAACCCATCACCGTTTACGTTATTCGCGGCTATGATCGTATATTGTGCGCCGGTCTGCAATAGGCTATGAGTCACACAAACTTTTGCGGAATCCGCTGCCGCTCCACCGCAAACTATACCATCTAGTATCTTAGCGGAACTGATGGTGCCTAGATCCGTGGTTCCGACAAAAGCGTAACGGTTCGAACATTCCGAAGTACTGCTACATTCTGCGGAGCCGTTCACATTGTTTCCGGATTTGATCGGTTTGGAGAAGTTGATGATCACGGTTCCAGTGCTTGCGCAAGAAGCGGAGCTGACTTTCAACTGCTCCTGTCCCACGAAGTCTCCGTAGTTCGCACAACCTAAATTGTTCGGACTTGCGGAAAGGTCTTGGATGCCGCTCTTATTCACGATTACGGTATAGTTGGTTCCGGAATTTTGTGAAGAAGCCAAAGTCAAAGTATAGATCGCGCCGCTTCCGCTTACGGAAGAAACCGAAATATTGGAAGTCGAGGAGAAGTTACTATTATCCGAACATGAACCGCTTACCGCAGAGGTCAGGGCCAATTTATAATTCGAAGCGGTGGTTGCTTGAGTGGAGTCCACCGACTCGGAGAATGTTACCCTCACGGTCGTCGGGCTCAAAGAAACCACATTAGACACTATTGGAGCTGTGGTATCCAAGAATACCACGGTCAATTGAGTATTTCCACTGACTGAACCGCTGGTCGCAGAAATAGTGATCGTTCCTGCCGCCACACCAGTAGCTCTACCTTCCGTTCCGGAAGCATTGCTGATGGTAGCCTTACTCGTATCGGAAGAAGCCCAGGTAACGGATGTTGTCAAATTCTGGGTTGTGGAATCCGAGTAAGTTCCGGTCGCAGTGTAATCCTTGGTTTGAGTCGTATATACGTTACTATTCGTAGGAGACACCGCAATAGATACTAATACCGCAGCAGTCACAGTAAAGTTGGTAGAAGAAGATACGGAACCTAAAGTCGCAGAGATCGTACTTGTCCCAACCGCAACCGCAGTGGCCACACCTTCGTTGCCGTTCGAATTGCTGATCGTAGAAGAAGAAGTATTGGAAGAAGCCCAGGTAACCTGAGTGGTAATATCCAATGTGGTCGCATCGGAATAAACACCATTTGCCGTAAACGGAGTCGTATATCCTTTCGCCAAACTAGAGTTAGTTGGTGTAATGGTGATACTATCCAGGACTGCAGCAGTCACTGTAACTGCCGTATCCGTACTAGTCACGGAGTTATAAGTTGCGGAAATTTGGGTGCTTCCTTCCTGTAGAGCGGTTAATCTACCGTTTGACCCCGAAGTATTGCTAACGGTTGCCTTAGTTTGGTCGAAAGAACTCCAGGTCACCTGAGTAGTCAGATCCGAAGTAGTACTATCGGTATAATGACCGGTAGCAGTGAAATCTTGAGTGCGTCCTTTCGCGATGTTTAACGTCGGAGAAGGAGCTATCGTAATACTCGTAAGCGCGGCAGCAGTTACCGTCAACACACTTGCAGGAGAAGTGACCGATCCCAAAGTAGCAGTGATATTAGTGGTTCCTGTCGAGAGTGTTGTAGCAAGACCTTGACTTCCTCCCGCGTTGCTAATAGTAGCCCTGCTTGTATTGGAAGAAGCCCAGGTGACGGAAGTAGTCAGATCCTGAGTACTTGTATCCGTGTAAGTACCGGTAGCAGTAAAGTTTTGAGTGAGTCCTTTGGCAACGTTTGGATTTGTAGGATCCACTTGGATAGAGACTAAAGTGGCCGCAGTCACGGTCAAATTTGTATTACCGCTAATACTTCCCAAGGTTGCGGAAATATTGGATGTTCCTAAAGAACCATTATTAGGAGAAGTTAATGTCTTTTTAGGAGCGGCTGTCAAAACTCCCAATTGGATGATGGATGTCTGAGAACTTCCCCAGACTACCTGGTCGGTGATATCCGCAGTAGTCCCATCCGAATAAGTGCCCGTAGCTTCCGCAAGGGTAGAAGTTCCTTTCGCGATGGAAGAATCGGTTATATGCACTTCGATGGAATCCAGCACCGCAGAAGTTACCGTAAACGTGATCGAATTGGAGACGGAACCTAAGGTTGCAGTGACTGTCGCAGATCCGACGGAAACGCCTGTACCCCTTCCTTCCGTTCCGATTGCGTTACTAACTCCAACAGTCGAATTGCTGGAACTAGACCAGGTCACCTGAGTGGTCAGATCCTGAGTAGTGCTATCCGAGTAAGTTCCTGTAGCGCTTAAATTTTCGGATCTACCTTTTGCAACGCTCGGATTGGAAGGAGTGATCGTAATCGACTGTAAAACCGCAGCGGTTACCGTCAGAGTGGTAGAAGGGGAAGTGATCGATCCCAAAGTTGCCGTGATATTCGACGATCCAACCGCCACACCAGTAGCTCTACCTTCCGTTCCGGAAGCATTACTGATAGTCGCCTTACTCGTATCGGAAGAAGCCCATGTAACGGATGTTGTCAAGTTCTGCGTGGAACTATCTGTGTATGTTCCGGTTGCCGTAAAGTCCCTGGTCAGCCCTTTTGCCACACTTGGATTCGTGGGGGTCACCGCTATGGAGACCAAGCTTGCAGCAGTAACGGTGATATTCACAGTTCCACTGATACTTCCTGAAGTTGCGGTGATGGTTGATGTTCCTAAGGATCCATTATTAGGAGAATGTACCTGCTTTTTAGGGGTAGCCGTTAAACTTCCCAATTGCAGAACGGAAGTCTGAGAGCTGCTCCAAGAAACGGAACCGGTGATATTTTGAGAAGTTCCGTCAGAGTAAACTCCTGTTGCTAAGATTGTGGTGCTTGTTCCTTTTGCGATGGAAGAATCATCTGCAGTCAGTTGGATAGAATCTAGAACTGCTGCTGTTACGGAGAAGGAAACGGTTTCCGAAATCCCACCTATTTCCGCGGTGATATCCACTGTTCCTACATTAATACCGGAAGCCCTACCTTCAAATCCGGAACCGTTATCCACGGTTGCGATAGAAGTATCATCGCTGGACCAAGTAACTTGATCTGTGATGGTTTCATTATGACCATCCGAGAAAATACCTGTAGCAACAAGATTTAAGTTTCTCCCCTTAGGAGCGCTCGGGTTTGAAGGGGTAATAGAAATACTTTCCAAAACCGCGGCGGTGACGGTTACATTCGTGCTTCCAGTTATGGAATTTAAGGTAGCATTGATGGTAGAAGTTCCCGTATCTTCCGTAGATAAAAAGCCTCTTGATCCTGCAGTGTTACTGATAGTGGCAACAGTGATATCGGAAGAACTCCAAGTTACGGAATTCGTTATATCTTGATTGGAACTATCCGAATAAGTTCCGGTTGCTGTATACTGTTGGGTTTTTCCTAAAGCTAAAGAATTGTTAGTAGGTGTTACTGCAATAGAAACCAAAGCAGCCGAACTAACCGTCAATGATAAATTAGTTGCATTTAATGAATTATAAGAAGCCTGGATCGTAGTAGTTCCTGGATCCATTGCAGTCACAAGTCCTGAAGAATCAATGGTAGCGACAGTAGAACTTCCCGTGCTCCATGTAGTATTCGGATCGTTAGTCAGGTCTTGGTTAGAACCGTCCGCAAAATTACCGGTTAAAGTACACTGCCTAGTAATACCTTTGGGCAGACTATCCGTTTGGTTTAAGCAGGAAATGGAAATTGTACTTAAGGGCGCCGAAGTAACCGAAAGAGAAATTTGTGCCGTTTTATTTTCGTAAGTGATGCCGATATCCGCGGTACCTACATTCATACCTGTGGCTTGTCCACCCGCTGCCATAGAAATAATGTTGGAATCGCTAGTGCTCCAAAGAGCGTCTGCAGTGATATCTTTATGAGTTCCGTTGGAATAAGCAGCAGTCGCAACCAATGACATACTTGTAGTCTTGGCAAAACTGGAACTAGGAGAAGAGATCTCAACTCTGCTTAAAGTAGGAGTTCCTCCACCCGGAAGGAAGAATAATCCACCTCCACCTTTTTTTCCCGCCGCGAGCCCGACAGCTCCGGTAAGTAAAGGCCAGGCAACACATCCTTGGAAAAGAAAGAATGAACACGCTAGCGCGGCGTAGAATTTTTTGGTGGGGTTGATTCCGGAGTTCATATATATCTCTTTGGAAGATAGTTGCTATTCTTCTACTATCGACCTAATTCTATCGGACGATACATATCTAACGACTATTTCAAGAAAAAATAAATAATAAGGGCTAGTTTTGTAAGTAAATACTTACATGCTCCGAGGGAGTTGCCCGGGAGAAGTTAAAATGCGCAGAACTTGTTTTAATTACTAAAAACTATCACTTGAGTGGGTAGAAACTATCCGGGAGTGTTGTTCTGCCGTTTGCATCCAAGATTGGTTACTCGTAAATATTATAAAATTCGACTATAGGATCGAAAATATAATTTAAAAATAAGTAAGTAAATGAATAATTACATTCTGCGGCTTGTGTGAAGGCATATCTGTACCTTTTCCAAGTTAATTTACTTAGACCTTTGACTCGGATTTTCCACAGATACGAGTATTCTTTTTGTGTACGATTTTCGTAATATGATTTTAGAGACAGAATATCGGGTTCGATCTCACCTAACGTCCGGAAGGATCCAGTCCTTATGCGAAAAATCGTCCTTTACCTTCATTAAATCGCGATTCGGATCTATGAATGGAAGGCTTTTTTTACCGTTTAAGGAAACTCTCACCTCGGCAAAAACCGCAATCTCGTCCCCCGTCCTTTTTTTTTCCTTTTCTCCCAAAAAATGAGCGAATTGCAGGATCAGATCCGGTTGGGTGCTCATCATCGTTTTCTGGACTTCGTTCAAATAAGACTCGGGTAAAACGTATTGGATCTCTCCAGTCCGTAAATTGACCAATTGGAAACTAGCGAATCCATTCTTTTGGATCAACATAATATGCCATGCGAATCTAAAACCCTGCTCCGTCCAAAGATGGTTTCCCGGATATAAAAAATGTCTGAGAGGAAAAAACACCTGGATCAAAACATACAGGGAAACGGTCCAAGTTCCGAATTTAGAGGAAAAACGGGAGGTAAAGTCAGCGAGCTTGGTCTCCATACGTTTTCCCCATATATTCGGTTTTTCTAAAGCACCTAAAAGGATAAGTAAAATTTTTGCGGAAAGGAACCGAAAGGTGACGGGAAGTTTATTCCAAACGGTTTTGAATAAGTTCCTTAATTCACCGTAGGGAAAAATCCCTCTTTTTTTAAAAAAACCTCTGACTTTAATCGGCCAATCCGGAGGAAAAAAGAGCAAAGCGGAGAAGATCATGATCCAAGGGAACATCCCGATTGGAAAAAGTCTCCATGTGAGAATATGAAAGATCAGGACAAAACTATAGGCCCAGGGCCTTAGATTTTTTTTTAGAAGACAGAATGGAACGAACAGATCGAAAAATAATCCAGCGTAACTGAAAACATAACCCGCGATCGGATAAGAAAAAAAACCTCCGATCACCGGGAAGTCCGTGTTTCGTACCAACCAAATCCTGAGAGGTTGCGCGGAGAACAACCAATCCGGAACTAACTTCGCTAAACCTCCGAAAAAATAAACACAAGCTATTTGGAATCTTAAGATCCATAAAGACCAATTCGGGACCCTGGGAATACTCCATCTGCCGTTGCGATACGCTTCTAAAAAATGAGATATTGAAAAACAACGATCCGCCGGGATCCAAAACAAAAGGAATAGTAATAAAAAGACCAGATAATAATGGTTCAGATAGGTGGAAACATCCAGAAGATTAAAATAGGAAAATCCCAACCAATAAACGAAAATCGAGGTCCTATACAATACTCCCAGGGAAATAAACGCGGAAGAAATACATAATATTATAAAAATAAAATATAATATGGGCCCGGGAGCGACTCCCACCCAGGAAAATCCGAAATGTTTGAAATGAAAACCGGGTTCTATAAAGTATTTTTGCACCCAACCGTAATGAAGATAACGGGCCGAGATAAAAAATAATAGAATGCCGAACCCGAATCTGAAAAATCCCAAGGACCATGCGGGGGATTGTTCGAACAGTTCGGACTTGTATCGATTCCAAAGAGACAAGTTGGATTCCTTTTTCTATTTATTGAACGGATCGAATAAAACCGTTTCCTAGATCGATCCAATTACCATTCAATTTGTTTTTTCCCAATCGAGCAAGCATTCCGGGAACTTCTTTGAAGTTAGAAGGAAGAATTTCTTCTAAATGAAAAATATACTCTCCTTCACTTTGATAATTATCAAAACAAACGGAACTGGCGCCTTCTGAAAGTAATTTTTTCCCTCCTTGGTTTTGGGTTTGTAGAGGATGATCAAAAATGTAAACGTCACGATCCTGAGAAATTGCATTGGATGCGGAAGATAGGGCTCCGCTTTTTGAAGGAGCTTCCATTACCAAAAGAGAAGGGGAGATCCCTGTGATGATCCTATTTCTTTTCGGGAATGCATACTTTCTAACTTCGAAACCGGGAGGACATTCGGTGATCACCAAAGCATTGCCGGAAGATTTCATTCTTTTATACAAATTCCTATTTTCGTGAGGATATTCCTTTTCCGGACCGGTTCCCATTACTCCCATTACGGGCATTCCTTGGTCTAAGGCTAAAAACATTGCGGCTGCGTCCACTCCTAATGCCAAACCGGAAACGATACCTTCCAGTCCGATTGAATGTACAAAATCAGGAATAAATTTAGAATAATGTAATGTGATTGGGGAAACCTTTCTTGTTCCTACAACCGCCAAATAGGAAAGTTTTAACAGTTTTGTATTGCCGAAACAGAATAAATTCGGAGGAGGATCGTAGATTTCCTTTAGGAGAGGGGGATATTCCGGGTCAAAATAAGAAACGATTTCCGCTCCTAATTTTTTTAAGGAAGAGAAATAATTTTTAGAATCGGATCTTACTTTTTCCTTTAGATCTTTGGGCAGTAATTCTTCCATTTTCCGGAGAACCTCCGACTCGGAGAGACTCTGGGATAAATACCTGGACCTACTTAAGATCTTATGAAGATTCGGAGAAGAAAGAGAAAGAAAATCCATAGTGGATCCTCCGTGCTAATTCTCGGAAGATTCCATTTTTTTGAGATTGTTTATTACGTTTTTATAAGATTCATTCTCTAATAGATCTTCTTTGATAAAACCGTCTTTTTTAAGTCCTTCTATCGTATTTTTCAAATGTAAATAGATCTCTTTTGCTTCTTGCGCCTTGCCGGATCTGTATAAAAAATTCCCCTTTGCGAATAAGACAGGGACATTGCGAGGTTCTTTTTTTAAGATAGAATCCAAAAGTGTGAACGCCTTCTCCTGGTCTTGGAAACCCGCATTGATCCCTTCCCAAGAAGAATCCGCCATGGAAGAATCGAAAAAGATCAGAGCCAATTGGTAAGGAAATCTGGAATCTCTGGTATCCTGTCTGGAAAGTGATTGGAAAATTTCGATAGCTATTTGCCTTCTTTTAGGTTCCCAGCCTCTATCCTTGGAGGCGTTTGCATAGGAGAGTGCGGTTTCAAAAAGAAGCTGTTGGTCCACAGGCATAAGAAGTAGCGCCTTATCGAAATACGGTAGGGAAGATTCGAAAAAATGAACATCGGCGCCGATAACTTCGGTTTTTCCGGAACCTTCTTCTTGGATTGCTTTATTATAATATTTGGATGCTAGATCGTAATCCCCGATCTTCATATATCCTTGCGCGATCTTCCAACTGAGTGCGCCTGCGGATCTGGTCTTAGCCGCCATTTCCCGGATCTTCTTTTCTAACTCGATGATCTCGGATTCGTCCATATTCAGACGGCGTTTCCACGCTTCCAGATCCTCTACCGTGGGAGGTTTTGTATTCTTACCGGAAAATTTACTTAGGTTCTTACAATCGGAAATCAGAAATACAAAAAGAAGAATGAGAAGGAAAGTGGTCCTCATTTGATACTACCTCGGGAAGAAATCGTATTTGAAATACCATGTCCGAGAAGTGTACGGATGGTCCACGGAAAATCCTGAAAAAGGGATTTTTTTGAAAGGAAAAACGATAAAATCTCAGATTGGAAGGGAGAAGGTTTGATCCTTCTCCCTTATTCATTTAAGCGTTGTCTTTAGAAATTCCTGCGATTACCAAAGCCCCACCCAAAAGACCCAGGTCCTTTAACGTATTAATGGTGGAGGATATATCTCCTTTAATTGCTCCCGGCAAGTGTAAAAGAGCGATATAAATTCCTAAAAGAACCGCCAATAAGATCATCGCGAGTTTGGTTTTTTTATTTATAAAAATGCTGATCGAGGCTGCGATCATCGCGGCTCCGGTTACATAAATCCAAATGACTCCTCCTGGGACGGGAACCATACCGGCCATTTGGCTACCGGCTACAAAATGATTGATCCCAAAAAGCAGGAACGGGACTGCGTATACATATTTCCCGATTGTTTGCATAAAAATTTTCTCCTCAACTTTGATCGAAAATTGCTTTCGAAAAGCGACCGTTAATTAGTATGTATGATTCCGCCTCACGCAAGGAGAAAATGGATTGGGTCCTGGAAAAAAGAACGATCTTCCCCAAGGTTGGAGAATCGTACAGCCCGAAGATTTGCAAACTTTGATCCAGATGGAAAAAACAGTATTTGGAAAATCCTCCTGGTCCAATTATTCCATCCAGAGCCATATTGAAAGCCATCCGGCTTGGATCAAAGAGGAAGTCGGCTACGTTTTTTATATGGACCTAAACGATTTTTCGGAGTTATTACGGATCGGTATTCTTCCGGGAAAACGTAAAAAAGGAGAAGCGAAAAATATTCTGCATACTCTTTGTAATTTGTTCCCGAAGGTTATTTTAGAAGTTTCTAATTCGAACTATTCCGCTATTTCTTTATATTCTAAATTAGGGTTTTTGGAATCCGGGCGAAGGAAATCTTATTACGGACCGGGTGAGGACGCGATCTTAATGGAGAAGGTCCGCTAAAAGGGAAACGATCTTTTGATCACTCTGATCTGCGCTAATTGTTGGTTCGAAAATAAAAAGTATAATCTCACTCGGACCGGAAAAGGTTTTTTCCAAAATCTGAATTCCTTTAAATTTATATACATACCCAAATTAACTTCGGTATAATTATTCTCAGTTGGGACCCAATGGAACGCGTTGGATTGGACTGTTCCTTTTTTGGTGAATACCATAATATCAGAAACGTATTCCGGATCGTCCGGAAATTTACCCTGGTGAAAACCTACCAGGTCCAGTTTTTTTCTTTTTATATAATCCATTACCTTTCTTTTGGAGCTGCCAAGCGGCAATTCATCCAAAACTTCTCTTCTTAATAGGTAAGAAGAATTTTCCAAGTACGGATCTTTGACGATATATAAGAATATCGTAATAAATACCGATAAAATTGCGGCCGATTTGATCGCGATTTTATGAGAAGGTCTTAATTTTTCCGCAAAAGTACCACGCAACTTGCGCCCAATCCTTCGGTTCTGCCTAAGGCTCCCATTTTTTCTGTAGTAGTCGCTTTAACGGAAATACAATCCTCCGGAAGTCCCAACAAATTGGAAAGTGAGGATTGGATCTTAATTCTATGAGGAGAAATTTTAGGCCTTTCTCCGATCAAAGTGCAGTCGATATTGACCAAACTGAAACTTCTCTCTTTTGCCAAATCCAACGTTTTTTCTAAGATCAGTTTGGAATCCATATTTTTGAGAGAAGGATCCGTATCCGGAAAATATTGTCCAATATCTCCCAGTCCCATGGCTCCTAAAATCGCGTCCGCTAAGGCATGTATTACGATATCCGCATCCGAGTGACCGATGAGTGCATATTCCGAATCGATCACTGCTCCACCCAGGATTAGCGGGCGAGCCTCGTTTGTTTCTAACCTGTGGAAATCTAATCCTTGTCCGATCCTGTACATTAAGCTATTTGTAACTCACTTCCAGCATTCTTTGGACAGCCATTCTTCCTTTTTCCACGATTTCAGGATCCAACTTGATCTCGAATTGTTCGTACAAAAGTGCATCTTTAATTTTTTCTAATGTAATTCGTTTCATATGAGGACAGGTCCTGCAAGAGGAAACGAATTGTCTGTCGGGGAACTCGGATCTAAGATTGTCACCCATGGAACATTCCGTAACTAAGAACACATCCTTAGCTCCTGAATCACGGATAAATTTGGACATCTGAGAAGTGGATCCTGCGAAATCGGAAACTTCTACCACGTCTGTGTTACATTCCGGGTGGGAAATGACTGTTACACCTGGCCATTGTCTTCGGACGGAGAGTATATCCTCCGCCGTGTACATTTCGTGCACCATGCAGCGCCCAGGAAAGGAAATGATCTTTTTGTCGGTTTGTTTTTGCACATTCCCCGCCAGATATTCGTCGGGTAGAAAGATCACCGTATCGGAATCCAAAGAATTTACGATCTGGACGGCGTTTGCGGAAGTGCAGCAAATATCGGTCTCCGCCTTCACTTCTGCAGTGCAGTTTACATAGGTGACCACCGGAACTCCCGGATATTGGCTTTTAAGTTTTTTGACATCTTCTCGAGTGATACTTTCCGCAAGAGAACAACCCGCTTTTAGATCTGCAATGAGTACCTTCTTATCGGGAGACATAAGTTTGGCAGTCTCCGCCATAAAATGGACTCCATTAAAAAGAATAATGTCCGCATCTGTTTCGGCCGCTGCTTTACTCAGATAAAGGGAATCCCCCAGGATGTCCGAAACTCCGTGAAAAACGTCCGGAGTCATATAATTATGTCCTAAAAGTACTGCGTTTTTTTCTTTTTTGAGACGGTTGATCTCCTGGATCAAAGGGAGTTTTTCCTCTATCTCATGCTCCATGTAAGTGGATTCCAGGGATTTTCGAATTTCCTCTATGGTTTTCATTAGGCCCTCAGCCGGTTTTTGGCGGTTCTATCTCTTTTTAATTTCGACTCCTGGATTTCAGAGTCCGGCAATCTAAATGGTAAATTGCCGAAAGAACTAGGTTTTGCAAGTGTTTATAATCGGTTCGATGCCCAAAACAAGTCGTTGATCCCTGCCGATTCCCAGATTTTTGCCTCTAACAGACGGTATTCTAAAATAAATTGACAGAAAAAGAAATACAAGGATCAATACGAAGTTACTCCTAAAAATCATCCATAAAGGATTGGTATTAACCCAATGAAAAAAATTTCTGCTCTGCTCCTCACAGGAGCATTGGCATTTTCGGTTTCCAACTGCGGCGAAAAAGTGGAAGTCGAATACCCTGTTTTTCCTAAATCAAAAGAGGGACGCCAGCTTCAAAAATTCCTCGGCTCTATCCGCAACGTAGGTTTAGCAGTCGAAAAACCCCAAAAAAGTCTTTGGGAAACCGTTTTCGGAGCAGGTTCCAGCTTTATCGATCAAATGCCTTCTAAAGTTTTCGAAGCTTTCGACAAGGAAACTTACTACAAACTGATCGACCTGAGTAAAAGAGCTGACTCTATCAACGAAGCATCTTTAACTCTTACAGGAATTACCAAAAGTCGTGTTAAACTCGGAAACCAATTAGGTGCCGAGGCGATTCTTCATATCGGTTATCAAAAACCATATACCGAGTGCGGAAGCGAGATGATGGTGGATTACGGCGCAGCTGCGTTGAAAGTTGGTGGAGCGCTTGCTTCTATCGCAACTGGAAAACAAGTTGATACCGGAAACCAACCGATCAGCAAACAAACCGGTATCCGTTATATGCTCATTCCTTTGGACGCTACTTTGATCAAAGTAGAAACTGGAGAAGTTAAAAAGGCTGTAGTTTCCAATCCTGCAAAAGTAGACGCAGGAGTAGGTAACTTGGATTGCCCTTCCGTTCTCGACTCTTTCGGAAAAGCTTTAGACGAAGCTGCTCTTTACATCAAAGACAGACTTTCTCCAAAAGTTAAAACTGAGAAGATCGAAGTATTCACTAAAGACGAAGATCCAGAAGTGGCATCTTATCTGGAAGACGGATACCATGAGATCACCGGAGAAACTCCTAGCTTCAAAAAAGCGAAAGAGAACTGGGATAAGGCCGATAAAAAAGCCGGCGGAAAGTCTTGGGGAGCGAAAGCAAACCTCGGAACTTATTACTTCCAGGCCGGAGACTTTGAAAAGGCTATCAAATACTACGAAGATGCGATGAAACTCAGCGGAGCTGACAAGAACTACGTGAGAGAACTTCGTAAACGTGTAGAAGCGGCAGCTGCCGTTGATGACACTGAAAAGTAAGAAAGTAAAACTTTCTTTCGGTTTCGAGAAAAGCGGGCGGATAACGTCCGCTTTTCTTTTATGTAGCGTATTCTTCTTGTCCGATTGCAAAAGAACGAAACCGAATTTGGAAGAATGTTCGGATGCTCAGATCCATATATCCAAACTGATCGCGAACGACGAAACAATGGAAAAAGGTGTACAAGCATTGATGTTAAGATCCGTGCTAAAACCGGAGACCAGCGAAGCGATCATTAGAAGTTGTGTGGAAAACAAAAGTTTACTCCAAGTGCAATGCGAACTCTCTAAGGAAAAGTTTGTAGATCTACAGGATTGTAAACAACTGGCTCCTAAAAGAGCGGAGAGTGAAGGTTAGGGGTTTTTACTTCGAGACGAAAGTTTTCAGATGTAATCTTAATCCATATTATACATCCGTTAGATGCGATAATAAATGAGATAAAATAGAGCCCCGATATCATCGGGGCCAAATCGGATCTTAAAATCTAGGCATTAAATTCACAGAAGGTTTCTGAAAAACTCCACCTGAAGGTGCAGTGTACGCGGTAGATTGCAATTGTGTTCCGTTTTGCAAATTATATCTTTTCAGATACGCAGTGCTTGTGGAACTGGGATCAATGTAGGTAAGAAATACATCTGTGTTAGTTCCGGTTGTTACAATGTCAATTCTATTTCCAGAAGCTCTATTGAAATTTCTCATCTTTAATCCTTTGGAAGGAAAGTGTTTCTTGGGATTTGGTGCGAAGCTTTTAGAATACGAACAACTATAATATTTCTTTAACAATTAAATTCCGGTTGTATCCCCAAAATCCGAATAGAGGTATGGGTAAGCCGAACTTAAATGTAGTATAAACGGGAAAGATAAGGATAGCAGAAGATATAAAAAATGAAAATTCATCCCTTTGTAAATCTTCTACTAAGAACTTAAAAGAATTTCCCGATAGCACCAGGTCTCGGCAGATTAATTTTGAGAATTCCTTTTCTATACAGGGGCCGCCAAATTTTCCTCCTGATTCTTTATGTGCTTTCGAATCAAACAGGATAAATGCTTCTCCTTCGACAGCATATTGGAAAAAGCGATTCTCCCTTCCAATTACAATAATCTCTCCACTATAGATTCCATTTTCAAGTTCTACATTTGCTGACTGTCTTCGAAGAGTATCGTAATGACGAAAGTCTATAATTCCGTGTATTTGTTTTTCAATAGCGGAGCCGGTCCTATCTAATTTTTTTAATTTTACCCTACCTGTGTAATGACCGCTAACGACTATAGCTTCTATGTTGATGATGGAGGTATATAGATTTGGGGTAGTGGATTCGGTTTTTATTGATCCGTATCTGGTAACACAATTGATTACTAAAAAAATGAGAAATAGGAAAGAGTATTTCATTCTATCTCTTTCTAAATGATAGAACCGATAATAGTAAATTGGTCAATAGCGAGATGCCTAATAAAGAAAGGACCCATTTTTGAGAACCATTTAAGAATTCTGTCTTAGTATTAAATCCTACTGTGTTTTGTTCTAACTCGGTAATCCTGGATCTCAGACTGTTTTTAAGTTGATTTGTTAATTCAATAATTTCTGGATCTGCTAAAACAATTAGGGTATTTTTATTTTGAACTTCCGGGAAGGACTGTCCAACTCTTTTCTTTGATGTATTTGTAGGTCGATCTACAAGCTTCTTTCCTTGTAGCTCAGCTATTCTACTTCTGACAGTAGGATGACTTGCCCATGTAGCTTGGGCCTTTGTAAAGTATTCATATGCAGTTTTTAAATTTCCGGTATGGTAGTTTTCTTCACCCTGAATGATCCAGATCTCAGTTTGATAAAGGTTAAGTGTAGGATTATCTGGATCTGTCTCTATTAAGGGCTTCAAAGCTTCTTGGGCTTCTGTTATCTTGTTTCGATTGATTAGTTCTCGTATCTGAAAGTAATTTGTTTCTCCCGATTCTGAATAAATATTAACAAATGATAAAAAATACAGGCTTAAAAGAATTATTCTGAATACTTCTCGCATACTTTTTTACCTACTTATAATTACTGCTGAATGACCATATCTTGCGACTGGCATTTCCGATGTAATACTTGTCCAAGGTCCTGCAACAGGGCTTCCCAAATCTATCGAGTAGACCGATTTACTAGGGATATTTAAGGCGGTAGCTCCGCCGAAAACAAAAGCCATTCGGAGATCATAAGAAATTTCGGCAGCAGGAAAGTATGTAGCTACCGGTAATACTGGACCCGCTTGAAAGTTTGCAGAACTTGTTCCCAATCTATAAAAATCATAAAGATTCGTTGGAGTAACTTGTGTAACAGGTTGGAATAAATTACCAGCAGTAGAACCTCCTACAACCAAAACTCCAGGACCATCTCCAGGATTTGGATCGCTAGGAATAGGGCGATAACAAGCAGTTCCCATTCCATGTCGTGCAGAGGTATTGATAGATGGTTCTCCGATAGAAGTGGTTGAGTTAGAGGCAGGAATATAAGCATCCGAATTAAAGGACGATGCAGATCCATCAGAGGCTAATCTCCCTCCTGTGTAGAAAATACTTCCGTTGATTCCACAACCTCCCATATCCACTCTGGGAAGAATTTGAGTTAAGGAGGTAAAGAGTGGCGACCAAGTTCCTTGTGTCCCAATTTCTGGAAAGAGTTTATATACTCGGCTTGTTGGGTATCCTACCGTTACATTCGTATCTAGTGCATTAGCGATAATGTAAATTTCATTTCCGACAGTAGCTGAGATTCCACTATGAATCGCATCCGGAGCAGAACTGTAAGTTGTCCAAATTCCCGTAAATGGATCGTATGCTTCTACCGCGGATGAAACAGAAAAAGTAGATCCGGATTTAGTTAATCCTCCGATTACAAAAATCTTTCCCTTAAAATTTACCACTGAAGCAAATGCTCTGGGCGTTGGAACTCTTGTAATAGAAGGATACCAGTGGTTATCTACTGGGTCATATAAATCTATTTGAGCAACCGGATTGTTATCCGCTCCGACACCTCCTACCAACCAAATACCTCTCGTTTTAATTGGATCATCACTAATCCAAGTTTTAAAGGGAACCATCATAACTCTTCTGTCTTCTGGTTTTCCGCATCCCAAATACGCAGTGTATTCTGAATTTGGTGTGAGGTTAGTTAACGGGAGTAAATGAGTCTTTCCTTCTTTTGGGCTGATTAGAATATTTTGGGAGCCATTTCCATTAGAATAGAAGATATACCCTTCAGCCGATTCGGAGCAGGTCCAAGTGAACTGAACTTGTTTTGAGCCGTTCGATAGATAGAAAGATTTTACTGATACATCCTCTAAACCCCCTCCTTCATTCAAAGGAGAGTTATCGCAATAAGCTAAAGAGGTTAATATGAGTAAAAAGAAGAAACTTCGGTATAAACTTTTCATATTCTATATCCTAAGGAAATTTCTAATCCACCCATGCAGACAGTTCCTCTTGACTCAAAATAGCAGTTAGCTCTAAGTCCAGATCGAAGGACCATGTTTCCAAGTTTCCATCCTTGGTATCCGAACTCAACGTAACCGATTGGATCCAATCCTGAAACTTGTGTTTCTCCTCTTTGATATCTAACGGAACCAAACCCGGCTCCTAAGATACCATACCAGTTCTTTGAATCTCCTATACCGAAATCTCTTTTAAGATAGGAATATGCGTTGAGAAAAGAATAATTGGAAGTACCTGGTGAAACAAGATATTCAGCTTTAAAACCAACTTGGTATTTTTCCGATAAAAATAAGAAAGCTGGTTCTACGAAAAATCCTGCACCCCCTGTTATGCTGTGGGCAGGTGCGATCGGAGAAGTATTTGCTAAAAAACTAAGACTTCCACCAAAGATAGTCTCAGGCTGTTTTGATGATTCAGTTAAGTATTCATTAGGCAGATCGGGGGAAGAACTTCCTCCATTGTCCATATCTTGGATCTGGGATTTATCTATTTCTAAAAAGCCGACATCGGTTCTGATTGTATATCCCTTGTCTCTTTCTTCCGCAATAACCCCGCGAATTTTACTTCCATCTTTCAATGTAAATGTGGAGTAACGATGGGAAGATTGAGTTCCTTTCTTAGAATAATCTAATTTCTGGACTTCCTTCTTCGGAATTGTATAAACTCTTCCCTTCCAATTTACTTGAACATTTCGATCATCTTCATGGACTACATCTAATAAGAACGAGTTTCCATTTTTTAGAAGTAATTCTGCGGCTGTAATTTGATAAGAACAGACAATGAATAAGAACAGATAAAAAGTTATTCGCATCAAGTATTAGCCTTTAGGGGAATCCTATATCACCAAGTTGGATCGTTTTTGCTTGTTCTAATTTACAAGCGTTGCCAAGCATTATGTTTCTATCGATAGTAATAGTTTCTTTGCCACACTGAGATGCCTGACGTTTTGCTTCTGCATTGTATATTGTAATAATAGGTCCTTTCTTCTTTATCTCAGAAA
The DNA here is from genome assembly GCF_040833995.1 of Leptospira sp. WS58.C1. Classification (NCBI taxonomy): domain Bacteria; kingdom Pseudomonadati; phylum Spirochaetota; class Leptospiria; order Leptospirales; family Leptospiraceae; genus Leptospira; species Leptospira cinconiae. The sequence goes on along the minus strand of NZ_CP162137.1, from coordinate 3,144,386 downwards.
GACAAGAGTCTACGGATTCTTCTGTATATGTTTTAGCAGAATCTATGTGAGCTATACTGAAGAAGATATAACTAGATAGAAAAGTATTATCAGATAAGTTTGAAGGATCTGTAATACCAGGTGTAGTTGGGGTTACTGGAGTTTGGTCTGTAAATTCAAATGAGTAAGTCTGCCCTGTTGTTCCTGTACATCGAATGAAAATTTCATCACTATCACTCGAAGAAGGACCAGAACTTAATGTAGCAGATCCAAGTGCAACTGGAGAACCAAATCCGGCATCTTCAGTTGTGTTATTATTATGATAAACTAAACCATAAAATCTACCGCAAGAAGCTGCTCCAGTCGTTTTAGAAACATCGAATAGAGAATACTGATTACTATATACATAAATAAAATCGTATTCATTATCTGAATCAATGGTTCCAGAATAAGTAATCGTCGATCCGTTAATTCCAGGAACTAATACTTTATTGTTACTAGATTGATATGCATCCTGAAAGGTGTCGTTACCATTAGATTCATTCTCTGATAGATTTTGATTAGTTGCCCCACTCCCACACGTTCCACTGTTACTTATTCCAGTAAGATTCAGAAAGGTTGCAATCGACGCTTGCGAAGATATTGCTGCTTCTAATTTTCTTTTTGCTTCCGCACCTGTGACAGTTCCCCAACCCGAGACAGGAATAAACGTACAAGAAAGAATTTCGAAGACGAAGATTCCGTACGTTAGATAAAATTTTAAGTTATTTTTAAAGCATGAAAAAGGCGAAGCAAAGAGTATATGATTGGGATAAATTTTCATTTTAACAAATTCACTTGACACAATATTGGAAATACTTCGTTTTTAAACCAACAAATAAACAAAGTTTGGAATTACTCTACAATGCAATGTTTTTTTAGGGAATTTTAGAAGTAGAAAGGGTGTTTTGGAATGATTAAAAGAAAGAAATCTATCCAATTTGGGATAATTTTACTTTTTGTAGCAGGTACTACGTTAGGCTTCTCCTTTGCACCACTTTCTAGATATTTCTCTTCTGCGCTACGAAGCCTAACGCAGGAATCCGAGATTCCGATTGATTTACCCACTTTAGATGTCGATTTTCGAGGAAAAATCGGAGCAAGTATTCCTATCGAATTACCTCCTGCTCGAAAAGATTGGGGACCAAGCATAAACATTTCTTATTCAGTAGAATCTGGAGAAGGATTACTAGGAGAGGGCTGGTCTCTCTCAGGAATTTCAGGAATATATAGAGAAACATCTTCCGGAATGACTTACGGTTCAAATGACTTTTTTACAAGCGACTTAGCTGGTCGCCTAGTTGATGTTAGCGGAAATGGGACAGAATACAGATCAAAGCCGGAAAGCTTCTTCCAATTTCAAAAACAGTCTACCTGTAATGATTCATCTTGTGTTTGGATCGTAAAAGATCCTTCTGGAAATACTTACACCTTCGGAGGCTCATCTGATTCCGTTATAACTAATGCAACTGGGATTCCAGTAATCTGGGGATTAAGGAAAGCTGAAGATCGATTCGGAAATTCTTATACTTTTACTTATCTTCCAAATGTTAAAAGACTCTATCCCCAAACCATAAGTTATCAAAATAAAACTATTTCATTCGTGTATGAAAGTTCCGGATCAAGCATAATATCCTATTCTGGCGGACTTCAAACGGTAGGTAGTCAATTGCTTTCTGAAATTCAAATCTCGATTGATGGCTCCCAGGTGCGTAGTTATTCTTTTGAATATGAAACAGGTGAACAAGGGAGAAAAAGACTAACTTCTATTGATAGAGAAGAATCCCATCCCCAATTTGGATCAGGGGCCTTTATTCCCGTCAGTTTTCAGTATTCCGCATCTGGAAATTATTCTTTAGATCGAAATACAAGCTGGGATATTTCCAATAAACAATTAAAGTTTTGGTCCCGTACTCCCATGTATGATAAAACACGTTGTGTAGAAGGAGCATATGCGTGTACAGTCTTCGGAACGACAGATTGTTCGTATTTAGCAGCTGAGCCTGCATCATACACTGCCTGTATGAACACTAAGGCGACCTGGGGATTAGCATGCCAGTTATATGTCGAAGCATATTATGAATCTTGTAATTATGGAATAAAATCCCCCCGATCTATTGGAGCTTGGGGAGATGTAAGTGGAGATGGTTATCCAGATTATATTCGCTTATATGGCGACCAAGATAATAATGTACAACTCGGATCATTTATAAACCAAAAAACTGGAAGTTTTACTCCCAGCAATTCCGTGTTTGATGAAATTCTTGCTGGTGTTAGCTTTAATACATTAAGGAGTCTAAATTTTGGAGACATTGATGGAAATGCCAAATCTGATTTAAGCATTTCTAACGGTACTAATCTTAGAAATTATTTTTCAGATGGTGTAAAAATAATCTCACCGGGAAATGATTTTACATATTCGGTAAGTTCTCCAGTCTATTTAACGGAAGTTCCGCAATTTTACACATTAAGTTGGCTTTATGATATTAATCGAGATGGTAGATCAGATCATATTCGCATAACAGGACCCGATGAAGTTAGAGTCCGCTTTTCTAATGGGACCGGCTTTACAAATGAAAAAATATACACTGTTCCTGGCGTAGTCTCCAATCCTGGAGAGTTCTTTGATATTGACTCTAGCGGTATTCCGGAGCTTGTCCGATATTCTTCTTCAAATGGAATTGAAGTTTATAGATTTAGTTCTGATTTAGATAGTCTGGTTCTAAATACTTATACAATAGGAAACAACGGCCAGGCTGCTAATTTCAATCCAGATTCGGGCAGTTTAGCTACAAGATTTTGGGGAGATCCAAATGGAGACGGACTTTTAGATCTGTTAGTTTATAATAACGATTCTTTTGAAATTTACTGGAACCAATTTGACTCTTTCTCCACTGTCCCTACTATCGTAAGCATTCCTGGTTTAACATTTAACAATGAACCGAACAAATTTAAGTCGTATAGATTAGGAGATATGGACGGAGATGGCTTCGATGACTTAATCGCCGGAGACGGAACAAATATCAGAATTTTCTTATCAGATGGGACAACGATACTTTCAAGTCCTGTTAAAACTATAGCGGCTTCAGATGAGTTTGATCTGGTCGATTTAAACTCAGATGGTCGCTTAGATCTGGTAGTTTATAATGTTCCAAATAACAGCATAACGGGAGGTTGGGAAGCCTACATTTCTAAAACCGGACTACCTGGTAACATTCTCACTAAAATCAAGGGAGCCTATGGATTAGAAAGTAGTATTTCATATATCCGTAGAAATGATCCAAGTGTAACTAATCTAATATTACCTTCGAGCAATTCCTATCCGATCATCGCAGACAACGGAGGTGATTTAATCGTTTCATCTATAACTAATATATTAAGTGATACAGTTTCTGAAACAATCTCTTACGTTTATGAAAACGGTAAAATAGCGATCGGAGATCCATATACAAGCGGATATTTAGGATTTTCGAAAGTTACAACTTCTAATTCAAGAACGAACATAAAGACTATTGAAACTTATAATCAATCTTCATATTTATTTTCAGGAAAAAAGATCTCGGAAGAGATGCGATACGTTAATGGAGTTCAAGAAAGTATAGTTACACAAAAGACTTATACATACGAGTCCGCTAGCTTCAATTCTATTCCTTATAGTCGTATGAGTGCTTCATCGGAGACAACATACATGGGTGGAGTCCAAGTAGCATCCTCTTCTTCGACTTTTACGTATGATTCATGTGGAAACCCTAAAGTAAGTAGTGAGATTGGAACTTCAGGCACAATTACTCGTACTCAGACTTATGCTTGTGATACGGCTAATTGGGTGCTGAACCAACCTTCAACGGATAAAACAGAGCGCAATGGAGTTCTTACAGACAGTAAGGTGTATACATATGATGATAAGGAACTTCGAATAGTAACCGAATTTCCAAGTACATCGGTAACAAGGACTCGAACTTTTTCCTATGATACTTACGGTAATCCTATAACAGTAACAGACTCTAAGGGGAAAGAAACAAATGTTGAATACGACTCAGCTACTTCTACATTTGTTACTAAAACTACTAATCCTTTAGGTCATACTACTTCTATGGAATATGATTCTGTATACGGATTAGAAACAAAAGTAACTAATGCAAACGGAGGGACTGAGACCCGAGCGTTTGATGCGTATGGGAGAATCTTACGGAGGATAAAACCTGGGGAATCCGATTGGTCGGAAGAATTTGAATACGGAAACACTGGAAAGCCGAACGAGGAATATTCTCAAAAATCAGTAAGAGATGATTCCTTTGGCGAGCTTCGTTATAAAGAATACATCGATATATTCGGTAATGTAAGCAGGAAGGAAAGCACTTCCATCCAAGGGTCACTTTTAGTTGAGGAAGCAGAATATAGAGCCGACGGAAAACTTCTAAGGCGATCGACCCCGTATATCCAGAATTTAACTCCAAGTGACTGGGTAAATTATGAATATGCAGGTCCAGAAGGAAGAGTCAGTTTAATTTCTTCTCCAGATGGAAAAACTGTAAGTGTAACTTACAGCGGCCTAACTACTACTTCGGTTATTAAAAAAGGATCAGAAACTCTAAGCACAGAAATCGAGACCAAGGATACCTTCGGAAATACAATTTCTAAAAGTTCTAACGGAGCTATCATTTCCTACGAATATGATGAGGCAAATCGTCTTACAAAGATCGTCGATCCCGCTCAAGGGGAAACGAACTTTACTTACGATTTATTTGGAAATAAGAAAACGGTTTCTGATACTTCCTCAGGAACTTCCTCACATGATTATGATACTGAAGGTAATTTAACTCGAACAGTAGATGCAAGAGGAAGATCAATTCGAAACGAGTATGATGAAATTAATAGAATCACTCGGACATATACAGACGGAAGTGAAACTCAGATTTTATATACTTACGATTCTGCTCCGAATGGAATAGGAAAACCGGCTTCTATTAGTGACGGATCAGGAACTACAAATTTGGAATATAATATTAATGGGAATATCGTCCGTAAAGTTAGAACGATTGATGATTTAACTTTTGTATTCCGATATACCTACGACAATCAAGACAGATTACAAGATTTTACTTATCCTGATGGAAGTGTAAGTCATTATTTCTATTCCGAGATGGGTATAATGACCGGCATCACGATGGATATACCTGACTTAGGAAGTTATAACCATCCGGTCGTAAAATATGAAGGTCCATTCCCTGGAACTTCCGGAACCTTTAGAGTATTGAGAACTTTAGGAAATGGAGTCCAATCAGATATCGCATTTGATCCTATCCTAAAACGTCCTACTGGGCTTAAGACTACTTTGAAGAATGGATCAATCGCGCAAAATCTTGCCTATGAATATGATTCTAATGATAATATTCAAAAAATAACAGATCTTCTCAGACCTGACAGAACTCAAAATTTCCAATTTGATTCCTTAAATCGTTTGGTATCTGCTACAGGAAAATACGGTGCAGAAAGTTATACTTATGATTCAAGAGGTAACTTAAAACATAAAGGTGATACTACCTTAGGTTATTCCGATTCTTCAAGACCTTACAGAATAACTTCAGCGACTTCCGATCTTGCGGGAACTACCTTATACAGCTACGACGGTTCCGGAAACATAGTAAATAGAGGAGGAGATGCTTTCACTTATGATGCTTTTGGTAAGTTGGTGGATATCCAACCTTATGGAGGCGGAGATCGCATTCGTATGAACTATGGTTTTGATGGAGCTAGAATTAAAAAAGTAAGAGATGCAGATGCATCTATAGAATTTTATCCGGACCCAAGTTATGAAGTCGTTCGTAAGCCTGGTCAGCCAGACACTCATACTCTATACATAAGAGGACTTTCTGGAGATTTAGTTTCTCAGTTAGCCAGACAAGATGCTAATTTAATTTCTGCAACGGAAGTATCTGATTCGAATATTTTAGCAAAAGCATATTGGAAACCAGGAATCGATAAATTAGCGGGAATAAGCAAATCTAGCTTTCATTCTTTCTTATATGATTATAGCGGAAAGCTATCTCTTCGTTATGATCTGCTAGTCTGGACCTTAGTACACATCACGGCATATTATTGGTTCTGGAAAAACAAAGAAAGGATACAGGAATTCTCAAGTCCTCGTCTGTCTTCTATCACACCTATTGTATTAACTGTGATGATTTTTTCTACCGTTAATAATTGCGGAATATTTATCCCGAACCAAGGTGAAGAAGGTGTTCCTCCATGGGCGTTAATTCCAGTCGGAAATACTGATGGAACTCCTTCGATAGATTCCCCAGGCGATGGATCTGGTGGAGGTTCAGGATCCGTAGGTGGAACTCCGATACCTGGAATGATATTCTTCCATCCTGATCATTTAGGTTCTATTTCAATGGTTTCTAATGGGGAAGGAAGTGCTCTAACCGGGGGAGATCTTGGTGGAGCTAGTTTAATTTCATACAAACCTTACGGTGAAATAGATCGAACAAACTCTTCCGGACCTGACATTTTCCGTTACAAATATACAGGACAACAAGAAGATAGAGAGTCGTCTTTATATTACTATAAAGCAAGATTCTTTGATCCGAAGATTGGAAGATTTTTACAGCCGGATTCCGTTATTGCTTCGGCAAAAACGCAAGGGATGAACCGCTATATGTATGTGAGTGGAAATCCTGTAAACTTCAGAGATCCAGGTGGGCATAATGAATATGTTCACATGTTTAATGAAATACTGAAGAAAATGTTTCATCACGCAAATGGAGTTATGAATACCGTAGGTCACAGCGTTGACCATACTTGGAAAGATCATTTCCGAAGGGTAGACCATACTTATAGAAAATATTTACGTAGGATAGATCATGCAGTTCGGAGTCCATTAAGAGCTATTGATCATAGTTTAAGGGGTTATGCACGAGGAATAGATCATAGGGTCAAAAGTTATTTATCTGCTTTAGATCGTGGAGTTAGAGCACACTTTCGTAGGGTTGATGATGGAGTTAGGGCACATTTCCGTAGAGTAGATCATGGATTTAAAGGAGCCATGGCAAGCATTGAACGGGGGTTCCGAGCAGCTGCTAGAGGAGTAGATCAAACTGCAAGAAGAATCGGAGAAGCCTTTGAGCAAGAAGTTCTTGGTAAGAGGCATACAAATGGAGATAGTTGGTCAAGACTAAGAGATCGGGTATTAGGAACTTTTGCTTCGGGTGGAATGAATTTGTTAATAGGTAATCTTGGAGAAGATTGGTTTTTCAGCGGCTTTAACATATATACCTTTGGCCTAAGTGTAGGTTTGGATATCGGCATTTGGGCTAGTTACGAATCAAGAGGGTTTGGGATTTATGAAAAGCTGAGCCCAATTGGTTTGATTGGGTTATTGGTCGTTTACAACCAATGGGGATATGACGAAAATCCTATTTTCCGAAATATTATGACAATGTATATGTATAAAAAATATGGGCTTGCTCCGGGAGCTTGTATTGTCGGAGGTCAGGAGTTCTATGACTGTAATTAATGCTTACTTATTGAGTACTATTTGGGTTCTTATATAATATGAATTTCATTTTTTCTATAAATAGAAAAGCTTCGATCAGTTTTCATCGAGAAAGATTTCTAATACGTAAAATCATTTTAATAATACTTTATCTTTTCCAAAGTTCGTGTAGAAAAGAGGCATATATAAAAACAATGCCGCCCATTTCTCCAGGTAAGGAAGTTATACTTGAAATAAGTTTTGATAACTCAGTGTTACCTGTATATCAGGATGTAAAACTTACTCATTTTTGTTTAGGAAGCAATCAGCAAAATCTAGAGCAAAACTGCGAAATAGATCCAATTATTTCTTATTATCCAATCAAAGCAGGCGAATTTTTACGTCTCCAAATTCCTGAAGGAATATACTCTTATGGTAAAATAATATTTTGGTCGAATGGAGGTATTGGAGCAAAGGCAGCAACGGCAGTTGCTTATTTTACAAGAAATTTTGACAAATCTTCTGATCAGAATGGCTGCTTTCCAAAGGGTGTATCTCTGGAAGGAAGCCTCAGTCGGTTAAAGTACAATTGTAAAATGTTAATGTTCAGAAGCGGAGAAAAGCATCGGATAATTTTTCGGATTTTGGATGATTCTTATTCTGATGGAATCTCGATATATACGGCTCTTTCTACTTTTCCTATCGGTGGTGATTTACGAGCAGCTCAAATTATATATACAGTAAGCAGGATGAAGCCTTAAGTGAATATGGTCAGACATAGATTAAATGTATCGAAAATTTGGAAATGCAGCTGATGCTTGTATGGTTGGAGGTCAGTAGTTTTATGACTGTGATTAAGACATGTGTCTTAATTCTGAATATTTTTTTATGCGACTTTCATTAATGATGATTATATAAAGTCGTTTCCAAATCAGAGTGGAGAAGATGACATATTTCTTGAATTTGCTATTTCAAATTAGCTAGCCTAGTCACGTAAACCCGGACACCTTTTTCGCTCAAAAAGAGGAAAAGGTTCATATGTGTGTAGATTTCCGGATTGTAGAAACCGGAGAAGTCTAAAGTTTTGTACTCAAAGACTTCCTATGGCAAAGTTAAAATTAGTACAATTGCCTGTTCCTCCTCCTACGGCCTTTGCCGCTACAGGAAACGTTCCTTTGGCTGCGGGCTGTTTGGCTGTTTCTGCTCGGGAGAATGGCCTAGAAAAAAAAGGCCTGGAGCTGGAAGTGTTGGATCCGGATATCACCGACAAGGAAGGGGATAGCCAGCTTGCGGATAGGATCGCAAAAGACGAGCCTGAGTTCTTGGGCTTCTCACTTTATCTTTGGAATACCGAAAGAAGTCTTCATCTCGCAAAAGAAGTAAAACGTAGATCACCATCCACTAAAATCCTGATCGGTGGGCCTGAAGTAAATCCGGACAATCCGTTCGTTCTTTCGGAAACAGGATACGATATCGCAGTCTCGGGAGAAGCGGAGCATACATTCTTCGCCCTAATGGAGACTCTTCTCAAAAAAGAAGATCCTAGAAAATTACCGAATATCGCCGTTAGAGAGTTAAACGGAAAGATGGGAATGTTTTCCAAAGAAGAGAATGCTTCCTTTCCTCTTACGAGTTATCCTTCTCCCTATCTGCAAGGGTTCGTGCCTGTGGATCCTGCAAGATCTACGTACTTAGAAACGGTAAGAGGGTGCAGATCCCAATGCACCTATTGTTTTTATCCGAAGAGCAGCAATGTATTACGGACTTTGGATATACCTGAAACGATCAAACTTCTTTCCAGCTTGAAGAACAAGGGAGCCAAAGAGTTGGTATTCTTAGATCCGACCTTCAATCATAGGCCTGGCTTTGAGGATTTTTTAGACGCGATCATAGATGTGAATTCCGACAGATCTATGACAATGTTCGGAGAATTGAGATCCGAAGGTATTACCGAAAAGATTGCCGACAAACTCGCATTAGCCGGTTTTAATCGGATAGAACTCGGCATGCAATCCATCAATAAGGAAACCTTAAAACGTGTAAAACGTTTCGGGAGTCCTGAAAAGGTAGCGGAAGCCGCTAGAATGTTGGCCGATCGAGGGATCGAACTTTTACTAGATCTGATCATCGGACTTCCGGGAGATACTCCTGACGATGTGATGGAAGGAATCGAATTCTTTTACGGACATGGACTGGGAGAATGGGTCCAGGTATTTCCATTGTCCATTCTACCCGGAACTGCGATGAGAAAAGATGCCGAGTCCGAAGGATTGATATATCTTCCTAAACCTCCTTACAGAGTGATCCGAACTCCCAATTTTACTCCGGAAGCGCTTAGCTCCACTTTGTTCCGCTCGGAGGAGAGATTGGATAGAAGGTTGGATGAAACTCCCCGCAGTTTATTATCCGATCCTGACCCCGCTGCTCCCGATATATTTTCCTTTTCTCCGGGGTTATCCGAAAAATTCGGATTAGAGGATTTTTCCGTTTCCGGAGCCAGACATGTTTCGATTTGGTGGAGAGGAAACAATTTAGAAAAATCTAAAAAAGAATTCTTTGATAGACTAAATTTCAGATTAAACAAAGATCCTTTTGCAGTCACGGACCTGGTATTATATCCTAGATCTACTTTCGATCCCGAACTGGTCACCGAGATAATGGAACAATTTTCCAAGATCCCTGCGTCTTATCTTTCTCGCACACTCGCCCATAGAGGGGAGAATATGTTGCATAGGATCGTTCTTGTTCTCCCTTATGGAGTTTCTTTTCCTTTAGAATGGGTTTCGGAGATCAGAGAATATATCCCCGTCTTCCAGGAGATGGAATGGGAAGAGGCAGTGAATAAGTCCGAGGAACTCGGAGGAGAATTTCCTGGAGCAAGGATCATTTCTAAAAACGAGAACTATGCCGCTTGGAAAATCCTAAAAGAAAACTCCGACCCTGAATCGGTAACGTTTTCAGACAGAACGTTAGAAAAACGTTGGTGTTGGGAAGTTTTAGGATATTCGGAGAAATAAACCTGCTCGGAAAATAAGGTCGAATTTTCTTTTAAAAAAAATCGGATGATGCTGAGAAAAATCCGATCCTGACGATTTTATACAATTTTTCCCTTCGAATTGTGTTTAGTATCTCTTCATTACCGGAGAGTAAAATGCAAACCAACCGTAAAAAAGTATACGATTTCCCTCATAAAGCCATCCGCTATGGGATCTCAAAATTAGTACAAGAATCGGGAAGGACCGATTATTCCGATCCAAAAGATGTACTCCAGCTTATCGAATTAGGAAAAGAAGTTTTTCAAATGTTAAAAATACACGCAAGAGACGAAGAAGGAGTCAGTCTCAGACATTTGGAAAAAAAGGATCCTCAAACTTCTCTCAAAGATAAAGAAGAGCATAGATATCTGGAAGAAAAGATAGAAGAACTGGAATCTCTTTTAGATCGCTTCCTAGCGGAAATAGAACAGGTTCAGTTCCACTCGGAGGAATTTTACATAAAACTAATTCGGTTCCAAACGGATTATTTTTCTCATATGACTAGGGAAGAAGAGGAAACTCAAGTAAGATTACATTTGTACTTTTCAGATCCGGAATTGGAGGATCACCAAAAAGAGATCATGAATTCTTTACAAGGAGAGGAGTTAAAAATTTGGGCCAAATATTTGATCCCGAACGTGCCAACACCGATCAAAAATAGGTTCGAAGAAATGTTAAAGACCTATTCTTGAACTGCGGGATTGGTTTCTTTTAAACCGAGTAAGTCGCTTGATTTTTGGGCCGACTTCCTATAAGCTCTTTGTATGAAGTCGGATAAATCCGAGGTATTAAAGGAATTTCGCACTCTTCCCGGGGTGGGCAAGGTAATTGCGGAGGATCTTTGGAATTTGGGAGTTCGTAGCAAAGCGGAACTTGCAAAATTAGAACCGGAAAAAATGAAATGGCGGTTCTGGAAGGACAAAGAGCTTGTCTGATCTGATCCGAATTTTTTGGAGCAATAAAGAATCTCCCGAAACCTATACGGTTCTGCCAGGGGAAGAATGTGTAATTGGTGTCCAGACAAAGGGGAGGATTTTTTTACATTCAGGAAAGCAGTCTAAGAAGCTTTCGAAGGCGGGGATCACAGGGATCTTAAGAGGCCCAAGGACATTCTTCTCCGAAAAAAATACAAAATCACTTTTAGTTTATATTTCTCCTTTATTACTTTCAAGAATGATCACTGTGCCGATGGACCAGATTAGTGATTCAAGTTTGTCTTTAGAAGATCTGTTTCCCAAAGAGGTAATCTCTAGATTGATGGCGGACTGCGAAGAAGCGGATTACAAAGGGCTGGATGTTTCCCGCACCTTGGAAAAATTTCGGCATCTTCTTCCTGTAAAAGAAGAAAAGGAAAAATTCATAAGGGAGGCGGTTCTTAGGATCAAATCCTCGCTGGGAGAGATCGGGATCAAAGGTTTAGCGGAAGATTTGGGAATAAGTCAAAGCAGTTTAGAACGAGGTTTCAGGTCCAGGGTCGGTTTAAGTCCCAAGGAATATACCGGACTTATACGTTTTAGGAATATATTCAAATTTTATAATTCTTCTTCCAGCTTGACTGAACTTGCGTTAGAGGCCGGATATTACGATCAGGCCCATTTTATCCGTGAATTTAAGAAGAAGACAGGATTCAGTCCAAAACAATGGTTTCGCCGAAACGCTAATTCGGGCTTAGATCTTTCTTTTTAGAAAAAAATTCCCTTTTGATTGCGGGGTGTTTTCGGATCAAATCCAAGGATTTTGCGATCAGTATCTTTGCTTCCGCGGAATGATTCCAAACATTTAATCCGGAAGGATGAGGCAAAGGGATCCAATCTAATTCCACTCCATAAAAGTTTTTCTTAAACTTTTTACCGATGACATCGTCGAGTTTGTATTTTTGATCCTCCATTAATTGATCGATCGCTAATTTGCCTATCGGGATAATCAATTCAGGTCGATTAAATTCCACTTCGAAACGAATATATCTGGAACAATTTTTCACTTCGAATGGATTCGGTTTTCTATCTCCACTTTTTGCTTTGCCAGGAAAACATCTACAAACCGCAGCCATATTCACTTTAGATCTGTATATCTCTTCTTCTATTCCTATGGAAGAAAACCATTTGAATAAGGTTTTTCCGGCCGTGTAAGCGAATGGTCTTCCGAATTTTTCTTCATGGATGCCCGGAGCCTGGCCTATGCTCATAATTTTTGCCCCGGGAATACCGCCATGCACCGGTTTGCCCACCATGTCAGGACAGAGTCTGCAATGAATTAATGTATCTAAATGGTTTTTGAATTTTTTGGAATCGTTCATCGCCAATGGTTCAAGGCGCTAAAAGTTTCCATGCTTCGTTGGAAGTACTGCCGACTCGGATCAGACTTTTTAATTTGGTAAGTTCTAAAATTTTATTCACTTGGGAAGAAGGGGAGAACACCGCAATTCCACCCTTGCCGCTTTTGACTAGTCTGGAATGTGTTGCCATAAAAACTCCCAGTCCGGAAGAATCTATGTACTTCACACTTTCCATATTCACTAAAAGATAAATGAATCCACGATCGAGTAGATGAAAGAATCTTTCTTTCATGATCTGGGCTGAATATAAATTGATCTCACCCGAAATTTTTACCACCACTGCTTCTTTGGGAAGACCGTCCGGAATATTGTCCTTGTCTAGAAATACACCTAACTCAGGTGCGTCATGATCGAAATCTTTACTGTCCAGGTTCCAAGGAGTATCTGCCATAGTGTGGTCGCTTATTTTTACCGAATGCGAAGACTATCGAAGTACTAGCGGTTTCTGCAAGGATTTTATCCCGTTTTTTGCACGCTCTCGCGAGATGAATGCATTATCCCGGTTTCTAACACCAAAGAATATATCTCTTAAGAGCCTGTCCCCAAAGGCCTATACTCTTGAGGCCCCGACTAAATATTTTAATGAGGTCTAATTATTGGAGCGGACCGTAAGTGTCTTCTCTTACACCTTCCGAGATAGAGAATTTATAGAGCTTAGCATTTAGTCCGAATTTTTGGAAATATTCCTTTTCGAATTTAGAGAATAAGGAAGAAGATCTGCCTTCTTTGTCCAAAACTAGGACACAACCTCCGAAACCTCCCCCTATCATTCTGGCTCCTAATACGTTTTCAGAACGGAACCATTCTACGATAAAATCCGTTTCTTCGCAGGAGACTTGGAAGTTTTTGGAAAGTGATTCATGGCAAGAGAACAATTCTTTTCCGACCTTCTCTGCATCTTTATCCTTTAAGGAGCGGATAACGTTTTGAGCCCTGGATCTTTCGCCCAGTATATGAGTTGCTCTTTTGTATTCGTTGGGAGTCAGTCCTGCTTTTTCTATAAGGGAGAAGTCCGCCTGGCTTAAAGTCCGCACCTCGGGAGAGAGTTTATTACATTTCGAAGTCGCGGATTCTACTTCTTTTCTTCTGTCATTGTACGCACTTTCCTTTAGACTGTGCGGGACCTGAGAATCGATCAGATAGAATTCGTAACCGGGAAGATCCAAACTGTGATAAGAATATTCCAAACTTTCCGTATTCAGAGAAATACAAGAAGAAGGTTTCGCCACAGCGATCACAAACTGATCCATGATCCCGCAGTTAACACCTACAAAATGATTTTCCGCGGCTTGCGAAAGTAATGCGATCTTTTCTAGGGTGATGTCCCAGTGAAAAATTTTAGAAAGTGCAAATGCCACCCCAACTTCTAACGCTGCAGAAGAGGAAAGTCCCGCACCTTGGGGAATATTTCCCGTAAAGGTAAGATCGAAACCTTCTACATTTAAACCTAATTTACGTGCCTCTGAAACAACTCCTAGGATATAATTTGCCCAAGGTCTTTCTTCGGAATAGGTTACATCTTTTGTTACAAATTCGGATTGGAAATCCAAAGAATACAATCTGAAAAGTCCGAGTTGATTCGTTCGGATCGCGAAGTGGGTTCTGAAATCGATTGCCGCAGGAAAGACCAGACCTCCCGCATAGTCCACATGTTCTCCTATGATATTCACCCTACCCGGGGCGGAGAAAAAACGAATGGAACCAAGGTCAGGGGTATCGGTAAAAGTACGGGAAAGAGAAGAAGAAAGATTCTCTCGGATAGAAAGAGTCATTCTGGAAAATAAAATCTAAGACTAAATACTTACAAGGGATTTTGGAAAATTAGAAGGTTGAATTATTTCGTTTTTCCTTGCTATTCCAATTAACATAAGTAATTTGTCTCGGATGTCCGATTTTGAGGAATACCGATGGCCTTTTCTTTAGAAATAAACGATAGATTTGCCTCGGAGTTTGCGGATCCCCAATCTTTCGAACTCTTATTAAAAGAGTCGGGTTCTGCGTTACAAAATCTTTTGTCCGGCAAATCTCCAGGTTCCGAATTTTTAGGCTGGGTGCGACTTCCCCAACAGATCCAAAAATCAGAATTAGAACGAATTCATTCCGAGGCACAAAGATTCAGAAAACAATCCGAAACGATCGTAGTGATCGGGATCGGAGGTTCTTATCTGGGAACCAAGGCAGTGATAGAGGCTTCCAAACCGTATTTCAAATCTCCTAGTTTGGGATCACCCGAGATCGTTTATGCGGGACATCATTTAGATGCACGTTATCATTTTGAACTTTTAGAATATCTAGAGAAAAGGGAATTTTCCATCAATGTGGTTTCCAAGTCCGGGACCACTACCGAACCTGCTTTGGCATTTCGTTTACTTTGGGATCTTGCTAAAAAAAAATACGGTGCAAAGGCGAAAGATAGAATCGTAGCAACAACCGACAGTTCTAAAGGTGCATTACGTAAAATGTCCGATGAGTTGGGGTTTACCACCTTCTCAATTCCGGATAATGTAGGCGGACGATATTCCGTTTTAACTCCTGTCGGACTTTTTCCGATCGCAGCCGCCGGAGTGGACATATTCGCTTTTTGGGAAGGGTTTTCGGAAGCTGCCGACTTTTTGATCTCGGAAACTTCTCCTCATAAAAATACCGCCTGCATTTATTCAGCTTACAGAAATCTATTTTATAATTCCGGAAAGAAGATAGAAGTGATCGCAAATTATAATCCTTCTATCCGTACTCTAACAGAATGGTGGAAACAATTATTCGGAGAAAGCGAAGGTAAAGAAGGTAAGGGAATTTTTCCCGCTTCCGTAGAACTGACTACGGATCTACATTCTCTTGGCCAATATCTGCAAGAAGGAGAACGAAATATTTTCGAGACGGTACTGTATTCCAAAAACACCGCAGCAAAAGTTTTAATTCCTAAAGACGGCGACGATCTGGATGGTCTGAATTTTTTAGCTTCCAAAAATTTGGAAGAAGTGAACTTACAGGCATTTCTTGGTACTCTTGTGGCGCACTCGGAAGGGGGAATACCTTGTTTGGAGATCTTATTTTCAGACACAGGCCCGAATAGTTTAGGCCAAATGATGTATTTTTTCGAATTAGCATGCGGAGTTTCAGGAAATGTATTGGGTGTAAATCCATTCGATCAACCTGGAGTGGAAGCGTATAAAAAAAATATGTTCGCATTACTCGGAAAACCAGGGTTTGAAAATTTAAGGGAATCTCTTCGCAAAAAAGGGGTCTAAGAAAAAGGATCTCTAAACGCTTGACAGAGATTCGTTTAGGTTTCGGATTAGATCAGTATGGTCCTAAGAGGAAAAAAACTAAGGTTCGTTTCGGCTTCCTTAGCCCTATTTACTCTATTATTTTTTCTGCATTCCGGATCATCCAACAGCCCTTATCCCGGGAAGAAGTCCGAACAATCACAGACAATCATCGGACAAGAGACCGATATAGAAGAATTAAGCGATCTCGTTGAAACCACCGATCCTTCGGAAATGGTTTGGGGAGATTTTTTAACTTCTGAAATAAACACCCCAGGTCTCTCTAACTCAGATATTTCCCGACAGGATAGGTTTCAATTCCAACACAATAAATTATTATCTCAGCATTTGCTGAATATTCCTCCACCTTCAAACTCCTAATCTAAGGTTCGAAAGCCGAGAAATGGCTCTAGCCGTACTTTGCTTTCAACCAAGCGTTGCTTGAGTTTCACGCTCAAAATAGAATTTTCGGAGATCAGTTTTCGCAATATTTTCCCATCCAATATAGCACCAATTTAACCGGTCCCAGGTTTTGGGCCCTAGGCCCTTCCTGGGATCGGTTCCTTTTTCAGGTATAGATCGATAAAAAAAGGCAGACAGAGGCCCCAATCTCCCGATACTTTTTGCGGGGAGCTAAAACTCCGTAAGCGGATGGAAATAGAATTAGCCAAAAAGGAACGTTTGATCCGAGGAATGGAACTCGGAAAAAAGATCGTCCTTCATGGAGTTGTACTTTCGCAATATTATAAATCCAATGTGGAGAATTATCTACGGTTCTGCTTGGAATATTACCGAAAGACGGACATTCTTCCTCCTTCTCTTTCCCTTATTTATTCACTCCTGGAAATGGCCTTCAAAGAGAATTGTAGGAATTCTTACTATTTGGAAAAAGGCTGGGATCCTCTCAGTTCGGAATCCTTAACCGAAAGAGAGGCTGAATTCGAGACCAATTGGGACTTCTCCAATCCGTTAAAATTAAGGGATCGGTTAAAAGAAGAAGGTTCCATACTTAGGACTACGATCTACCATTCCGGTTCAGGAGTTTCTTTAGAGATCGCAAATCTGGCTCCTATTACGTCGGAAGCGGAAGAAGCTCTAACGGAATATCTTTCCAGAGCAAAATCCTACCGAGATCTTTCCGAATATTATGAAGATTATCCTTTCGACGAAGAAGGGCGAGAGATAGGGATCGCATTAGCTATATTACAATTTAAGGAAATAGGATTGGATCCGAACCTTCTGAGATTCGATACGGCGGAAGGAGAACATGTCTTCCGATTAGAGATCGGATTCGATGGAGAATATCTTTCTCTTAGAACTAAGTTGGAAAACGACGAGGATATAAGACCTTTTCGATTCCATTCCCAAGCGGAGAAGGACGGGGAAACTATCTCCCCTTGGAAAATTTCGGTTTGTAAGATCTGCGGAAGGTCGGTCGACGATCGGATCTTCTTCCATACGGTCCCACCCGACGTAGTAGCAAAGGCAAAAGACCTTCCATTTACGGAAGATGTCTGTGCTTGGTGTTTGTCAGGCTATTTAAAATTATAATGCCTATTTCCAGTTCTCCAATACCCCGTCGATCACACCGTATATTTTTGCTTCCGAAGGTGTGAGCCACAAATCCCGATCGGTATCCCTTTCCACAACTTCCAAGGGTTGACCTGTTCTTTCGGAAACGATACGATTGATCTCCTTTTTATCTCTTTCAATCATGGAAGCAAAGATCCCGATATCGGTGGCCTTTGCTTGGTAGGTTCCCGGAACATGAGGTTGGTGTAGCATGATCCTGCTATGTGGGAACGCGAACCTTTTTCCTTTTGTCCCGGAAAGAAGAAGTAATGCACCGAAACTTGCAGCAAGTCCCATACAAACGGTACTCACATCATTCGGGATCAGATCCATAGTATCTAGAATGGACATACCGGAAGTGTTTGCACCTCCCGGACTGTTGATTACAAGAGTAATATCCTTTTCCGGATCTTGATTAGAAAGATATAATAGACGCTCCACCACATGTTTTGCGGAAAGATCGTCCACTTGTCCCCAAAGAAAAATTTTCCTCTCTTTGAGCTGGTTGTCCTCCAGGCGAAGTCCCGGAAATTGGATCGGTTCAACTAAAGTGTCTGTCATTCTACTCTCCAATCAAGAAGCGATTGCCATAGGTCCATGTAGGACTTCCAACCAATCTTTTCTATCCGATTTATTCAAAAGTTGTCTGCGTAATAATTCCCTACTTCTTCTCAAACGGTTTTTCAAATTGCCGATCGGGATCCCTGTTTTTTCGGTGATCTCTTCGTAGCTCAACTCGCCGAAATATCTCAGGTTCAAAAGTTGTTTCTCTTCGTTAGGAAGTTCTTCTAATGCATCTAACACTTCCGTTCTCCAGCTATCTCCGGAACGAGGTGCGGCCTTGGTGATTTCCGGATTTAATTCGGTCCCAAGCAGATCTTTTTTTCTTAAGATACGATCCGAATGTTTCAGTACCAACCTTCTGAGTAAGAACGGAAACGCTTCCGGCTGCCTCAGCGTTGGGAGGACTTTCCAAGCTTCTAAAAATACTTCTTGGCTTAGATCCTCCGCTTTGGATTGGTCCCGGATTCTTTTGACGGCTTGGCTACTTACGTATTTTTCGAAACGGGTCATTAACTCCGTCCAAGCCGGTTCTTCTCCTTTGGAAGCTTCTGTGACTAGTACTTTAAAATCGCGCATATCTGTTAGAGGGTCCCAGTTTCCATTTTGGGGTGTACGGATCTAAACTATTTTTGCATTTTCGGGACTCTTGACCTTGGTCTAGATAGGATGTTAATGTGGTGTTGAACGAGGTGTTGGAACTCCTACATGTGGCGGGGGAGGTCTCCCCCTCGCTTCAGCCGAGTTACACTCGTCTTTCGCTTCCCCCTCTCCGGGGAATATTTTTCCTGCGAACCCCCGGACCCGATTTGGTGCTTTATAAACTCACGCAGAGCCGCGAAGACGCAAAGGTTAAGTTCGCACAGAGGGCACTGAGATCACAGAGGATTAATAACGTATTAAAAACTCTGTGTGCTTTGTGTTCTCCGTGCGAAAATAATGAATAGGCTGAATTAGCGAGTTCGAAAAAGTTTAAGAAGAAATTCTCTTCCTAAACTCCTTCCATTCGCTGGAAAGCCTGTCCGAAAAATCGGTATCCTTGTATTTCTCGTAAAACTGCTTTTCTCCCAGATCCAAAAATGTTCCGGGGAAAATTTTTCCGCCTAGGCGATTTTCAGCGGAAAGTTGACGGAACGTATCCGCTAGGTCATAAGGTCGGTTCGGCTCCAGATCGGAAAGACATTCAGCTTTTATCCAACAAAGTCCCAGATAAAAATATCCTCCCGCTTCGAATCGGATCAGATCGTCCTTTAAACTCAGACCGGTATAATTCGAATTTTCGGGAATTTTAGCTAAATATAATATACAATCGAATGTTTTTTGTTCTTCCGGATTCGGCCAAGGATTAAATCCGGGTTCCGGGAAAAGAATGAAATCGGGATTTAAAACTAAAAAGTCATCTTGTAAGTTCCAAAATTTTTCGATTCCAGTGCGAATTCCGCCTCCTGTTCCTAATATTTCAGGAAATTCCGTGGAGAAGTGTAGTTGGAAGTCTTTAAAACCTATTAGCTCTTCTTTTACTTTTTCTCCCAAATAATGTATGTTAAGGATCGCGTCGTCTACTCCCCAAGATTTGGCGTGAAACAGAGAATAATAAATGAGAGGAATATTATTGATTTTTAATAGTGGTTTAGGCAGCGATTTGGTCCATTCTCCCATCCTGGTCCCGAAACCTGCGCATGGAAAAAATGCCTTCATCTTAGAGTTTTTCCAAGAATAGTGTATTGTTTGATAATTCTTTTTTTAAGAGATGAAAGAATAGGAAGAGTTGATCCGGAAATAGTCCCACTTGCACGATCTCCAGTAGATTATCCAAGCAATTGGATACACTCTTTCTATACTTGTCCTGTTTTTTCTCTGCCACCAACATGAAATAAGATCCAAGAGCCTTGTAGGATCTTTGTAAACATTGCAAATAATAACATTCTTTAGGTTTTTTGAATCTATTCTCGCTCAGTTTTAAAAAAAGAAGAAAGAGTCCCTGTCTCATGGCAAACGGGATCGGTCTATAAGCGTCGTATAACAGACTGGAAAGATCATAAAACGGGGTCCCCATTCTTGCGTCTTGGAAATCGATCAACGTCAATTCTCCGGATGGGGAAAGCATGATGTTTCTCGCGTGAAAATCCCGATGGCAGAAAACCTTCTCTTTATATTCCGCTAAAAATCCGGAAGATTCTTCCAGGAAAAAAACGACTTCCGGTCTGAGTTTGGTCTTCAGTCGGAACATCTCGGAAAAATTGGTATATGAAGAATACGTAAACTTATTCTCGAAATTTAACTTTTCATAGTCGAATTCACGGGTCGAAACGGGAGGTTCTGGCCTGGTTTTTTGGAGCGAAACCAGTAATTCCAAAGATTTTACTAAAAGATTCCTATATTCCGCATCGTCTTGTACGGAACTTAAGTCCAAATCTCCTTCGTCGGAAAGAAGCATGAGCTTGTTAAACACATCCGTCTTATATATTTTAGGGACCTTAAATCCGTGGTGTTCTAAAAAACGGCCCACTTCTTGAAAGTCATGTTGAAAGACTTGGTCCTTGCACAGGATCTTAGTGGTTCCGTCTGGATATGTTGCACGATAATATCTACGTGCAGAGGCTTCCGGAGTAAGTGAGTCGATTTTTTCCGGAAAGTTTCCATCGATCGAGAGGAAACGAAAATCTATCTCACTTAAAACTTCGTTCAT
This sequence comes from Leptospira sp. WS58.C1, assembly GCF_040833995.1. Classification (NCBI taxonomy): domain Bacteria; kingdom Pseudomonadati; phylum Spirochaetota; class Leptospiria; order Leptospirales; family Leptospiraceae; genus Leptospira; species Leptospira cinconiae. The sequence continues at coordinate 3,123,433 of NZ_CP162137.1, read as the reverse complement.
AGCCGCGTATGGCTAGTTCTACAATTTGTCCGGAAAGACCAAGCGGAATTCGGTACCTTTTTCCGGCTCCGAATCGATTTCTATTCGGATGCCGAATACGTCGGCAATTTCTTTTGCCACGAACATTCCGAGGCCTGTTCCTTGGCCTGTTTTTTTAGTCGTAAAGTAAGGTTGGAAGATCTTATTCAAAATATCCTTGCTCATTCCGACTCCGTTATCCTTGATCTTGACCATTGGATGATGATTTTTTTCTCCCACGGAGATCTCTATTCTTCCTTTATTATCTGTCGCATCCGCAGAATTTAGAAAGATATTAGAGAATAAAAGGCTTAACTGGTCCGCGTTAGAATGAACCGGTGTTTTGTCGGGATTTCTGTTAAAGATTATTTCACAATATTTTAAACGAGTGGTCTTTCTAAAAACTTCAATTACGGATTCCACTACTTCATTCAGGTCTAAGGTTTCTTTGTCTCTGCCTGTATCTCCCGGTTTTCCGAGTTGAAGCAGGTTGAAAGTCAGGTTCTTTAATTTAGTGATCTGATTCCAGGTAACGGAGATCGCCTTATCTTTGATCGGTTCATCCGCGTCGGGTAGTCTTGCAACTTCTATAAAACCTTGGATAGCAGTAAGTGCGTTATTTATTTCATGTCCAATGCTTGAGGCGATCGTAGTTAAAAATGCTCTTCTCTCCGCATCGATCAATTTTTCGGAGATAATATTCTTTTGAGTGATATCTCTTGCTATCCCTGTGTAATAAGTTTTACCGTTTAGTTCGTATCTACATACGGAAATATCAAAATTGAATTTTTCTCCGCTTCTGCTCACCAATTCCGCGTTATGTAATCTGGCGATATTATGGTCGGATTTACGGCTCATTAAGTGAGCGATCCTTTCCAGATACGCATCCGTGTTTTCCTCGGAGATTAGAAGTGTGATCTTTTGTCCTACGATCTCATTTTCTTCATATCCGAAATTTCGGATTGTGGCTTCGTTTGCACCTCGGATGAGCAGATCCTCGTCCAGAGTGATCACACAATCTCCGGTAGTTTCTAAAATCAAACTATTACGATAATTTAAATCTTTAGATTGTTGTGCGAGATGGGTCTTCTCCCGAACTGCCTTTATGATCTTTTTGGATTTTCTATCTCTGTCTTCTTTTTCTTTGCGTGCATTCTCCAACGCCGCTAAGATATTTTGCCTACTTACCGGTTTGGAAATATAATCGAATACTTTATTTCTAAGAGCTTCTTCCGCAGTATGCAGTTGAGGATTGCCTGTGATAAGAATGACCGGAATATTGGAATTATACTTTTTTATCTCTCTTGCGACTTCGATCCCGTCTTTGCCGCCCATTAGGATATCGGAAATTACGATATCCACCGCATAATCCCTTACGATCCTCATTGCGGATTCGAAATCTTCGGCAAGAAAAACATGATATCCTTCTCTGGAGATCACACGTTCTAGAGCGGTCCTGATTTCCGCTTCGTCGTCAATGATCAGGACGTTGGGATTTTTTTCCCTTGTCATATATTTTTAATGAATAGGTTCATCATACCTTTCCTACGGGTACTCGGACGGTGACCTTGGTGCCTTGTCCAGGATTGGATTCCAAGTGAATGGTTCCGCCGTGATCGGTGATGATCCGTTGAGAGATAGTCAATCCGAGTCCCGTTCCCTGTTTGGTTCTCCTAGTCGTATACAAAGGTAAAAAAGCCTTTTCTGCGACTTCGGCGTTCATTCCGGGGCCGTTATCTTGAATGGTAAAACTCACCATCTCTCCGTTCAAATATAATTCTTTTCGTGCGGAAACTTGTATCAACGGAACTGCCGGTTTATGTTCCATTTCGGAAATCGCGTTAACTGCATTTACTAGACAGTTGATCAATACCTGTTCGATCTCTTGCCAAGCTACATGGATTTGAGGAAGTTCCGGATTAGTAACTCGTTTCAATTCGATTCCATTCTTTTTACAACTTACCTCGATGAGTTCGCATGCTCTCAGGAGAATAAAATAAGGAGAGACCAGTTCCTTTTTTCTCGGAGCCCTTCTTCCTAGATCCAAAAGTCCTTTGATCAGATCTCTGATCCGCAAGGCAGCACCTTCTATTCTTTTGTATACTTTTTTTCTTTCTATAGGATCCGGATCCTCATGTTCTAATAGATCTTCCAGATATAATAAACTGGATTGTAGAGGATTATTTACTTCGTGAGCGATTCCCGCAGCGATCTCGCCGATTGATGCGAATTTTGCGGTTTCGTACAATTGCCTATCCAAAATTTTGGTCTGTGTCACGTCGGAGAATATTAACATTGCGGCAACAGGGAAGTCCTGGTATTTTTTGAGCGGAAGGAACTTTATAGAAAAGTAATTTTCTTCCTCTCCTAATAATACCATGGAGAAGTCGAAATAGGCCGCTCTTTGAGTGCGGATACATTCCTCTAATTTTATCATGATCCCTTTTTGAGCCTCTTCCGGGAAAAGAGAGGGAAATTCGTCATCCACATCCACGTTCAAGAATTGAAATAAGAAAAATTTCAGAATCGGGGCTACTTCCAACACTTTGCCTTGTGGATCCAATATTACGATCCCATTATTCATGGAGGCGAATAAGTTCCTGAGTTTCATCTCGGAAGCTCGGATCAGTTCTTCGTTCTTCTTCTGCTCGGAAATATCCAAAAGAAGCAATATGGTTCCGATCCTATTCCCATAATCGTCTTTTAGGGAAGAAGAAGCTAATAAAAAAGGAACTTCATGTCTGCCTCGGATCGTGATCCTGGTCTCCGCTCTGGAACCTAAAAGGATCATATCCATCGCTTCCGGTTCCAATTTCAGAAGTTCTCTTACCTGGACACCTATGATTTCTTCTTTAGAAATACCTAATAAGGTACTGATGTTATTATTCACATAAGTGATAAATCCTTCGTCATCCGTCGACAAAAGAGGGACTTCCAGCGAATTTAATAGGGCCCCTTGGAATTGTAGGATTTTTGCCGTTTCTCTTCTTTGTTTTTCGATCCGCAAATATTGCAGAGAAGAAAGTAGATCTTCCACTATCTCGAAATACAAATAGTTCTCTCCGGAATCGAAAGCCATGTTCTCCCTTGAAATGATCTGGATCCCGCCTATAATTTTACCTTCTTCGCGAATAATCAAACTTAAGGACCTTCTGAAATCTTTGGCGACTAATGCTTCTTCCCATTCAGGATACAGATTAGAACCGAATTCATGAATATGAAATTGTTCCTTTCCGTCTAAAAGAGTTTCGAATGGAGATTTGGACTTTTTTTCTTCCCAAGCGATCTCTAAATTCTTTCTCCACTTAGAATCCAGATCGGATTGAATCAGTATTTGATCCGTTCCGTCTTCTCTTCTATAAAAACCCCAAACCAAACTATAATGAGGATTTTCTTTCAGAGTATCGCAGATTTTTTGAAATAATGTACTCTCGGAACTTAAGCGGAGAGATCGTAAATTCAGTTTTAAAAGTCGGAGACTTCGCAAGATACTCTGTAGATAATATAATCGAAGTTCTATCTCTCTGATCTCCGATCTTTGGTAGATATGAAAAATTAACGGTGAGTTAGGGGATTGGGAAAAAGCGTTGATCGTAAAATCGGCAAGAAGAAGTGTGCCGTCCCTTTTTCTTAAATTCCAGAGAAGAGAGATGCCTAATTCCTCGGCTCCGTTCCCGTAACTTCCGATACTATCCGGTCGAGCGAGTAAATTGCTAAGGCTTAGTTTTTTTAGTCCATCAGGATCGTAACCCAAGATGGAACAAGCCTTTGGATTGGAACCGAGTATACTGTAACTGCCGGGTTCTAAAATTAGAATCCCTTCCTGGGCGGGAAAGAAGGCCTTCTCTAACAGTAGAACTAATTCCCGATTCTTCATGAATTGTATATAATATCGGAATTCCAGATCATAAAATTGATTTGGATTCCTTGCTAGATTCGACTAGAGATGGAATCATTGGCCCAATCTATGGATTTTGTATACGAACTTTTTCTTCGAAATTATACCAGGCAAAAAATTCGATTTATGGAGAAGGAGCTGGGTTTTCAGCGCCTCCATGTAGACCTCGGCGGACACAAAATTTTCTTTTTGAAGAGGCCTTCTGCCCAAGGTTCCGATAAAACTCTTTTTTTCATCCACGGACTTCTAGATTCTGCCACAGGTTTTAGGAGACTGGCTCCATTTTTACGAAATGACTTCAATCTTTTGGTACCGGATATTCCAGGTTTCGGATTCAGCCCTCTTCCTAAAGTGAAATATTTGTACCAAGTGGACATATTCGCGGACCTTCTTTACAGTTCGATCCGCAAACTGGCGTTAAACGATCTGGTACTTTCCGGACATTCTATGGGATCTCTGATCGCGATGATGATCGCCATACGTGATTCTGAAAAAGAAAAAAGGGTGCAGAGACTTGTGCTACTTTCTCCCGGCGGTATCCCTCATCCGCAAAGAGACGAAATGAGGAAATTACTTTTCCCTTCTAAAACGGAAGAAATAGAAAGACTTCTTACCGCATTATATCAGGAGAATGTTCCGGAGTTGGGAGGTTTCGCAAAAAGAGCGCTCTTAAGTCAGTGGAATAATCTGGCTCACCGATATTTAACGGAGAATACTCTGGATAGGGAGAAGGAAATTTTTCTAGGTAAAAAACTTTCTGCAGTTTCCCAAAAGACCTTGATCATCTCCGGAACGGAAGACCCGATCACCGATCCTCCTATGATTAAAAAGTTACATTCATATTTAAAGAAAAGTAAATTGGTGTGGATCCCGCATTCGAAACACGCTCTCCATATGGAAAGACCTAAAGAAGTCGCGGAAAAGATCAATTCTTGGCTTTAAAAATTAATACTCCTAACCTTCATCTCTTTAAATAGGGGAGAAGGATTGTAGTGTCAAAAAGGGAGTTTGTTTAGAAATAAATTATTAACTAATGGGATCTATTGCTGTTTTAACGTTTGGAAAATTTATCTCTCAAATACAAAAGACAGACACTATAATTCGAAAAAATTTAAAAAAATTCCGGATAATATCGTTCCGGAAAATTAGGATCAACTCTTGCTCCTTATCACATTCTATAAAATTAAAAAAAAATCTACCTAACTTCGTCCGAGTTTTTTGAAAAACGAATATAGAAATTAGAATCAAAAAACCGTAATACAAGGGGCCGGTTGGCGGATAAAAATGGAAAAAGTAAAAATCGCTATAGTTGAAGACAATTCCGAGTTTGCTCTGAACTGCGCAAACACTCTCTCAGTGATGGAAGAGGTGGACAAAGTGGAAGTTTTTTCTTCTACCGAGGACTTATCACAAAGTCACCAAAAAAAATTTGATCTTGTATTTATGGATGTAATCCTTCCGGGTAAATCCGGGATCGATTATATTAAAGAGAGATCCGATTTTGACAACGATCCCAAATACATTATGCTTTCTACGTTAGATACGGACGATGCTTTGATACAGGCAATGAAAGCTGGCGCAGTAGGATTTGTTTTGAAAAAAGATCTGAAAGATATAAAAGAAGTAGCGAGAATGGTGATGAGAGAAGGCGGGATACTTTCTCCGGGTGCGGCAGCCAAAGTGATTTCTTTTTTCAGGAAATCTCCGACAAAGGAAACCCATTCGTTAACTCCGAGAGAAAAGGAGATCCTGAATCATATCATCAACGGTTATAGGACCAAGGAAATCGCGCGTAACTTTGGAACGAAAGAAGGAACTGTGAGGATACAGATCAAAAGTATTTTCAAAAAGTTACAAGTAAACTCAAGAGTGGACCTGGTACGTAAGTATTCGCGTTTCTAAAAAGATAACTAATCCGAATGGTCTAATTTTACTGCGACAATACGCATTAGTTTTTGTGACACGGAAAGTTTAGTTTTTTAAGAGCTTGGAATAAAAAGTTAGTTAATACGGAATAATAGGGAAACTTGCTTTCATCGGATTGTTACTAGTGTATGGTATACGGCATGATGGAGATCCGAGAAACGGAATGGTCCGAAGCTCTGGCTCGTCTCGCAGTAGTAGTATCCACTTATAAACATGTTGGAAGTACTACGGATCAAGTTTTTTTGGCTTGCGAGTCATTATGGGCGGATTGGGACGACTTCGAGCCTACTGGGCCTGATTGGCTACAGGGTTTCGAGGAATCTATGGACGAAGGAGAAATGAAATATGCTGCAAACTCCTTCTCACAAGTAAGATCCTTATTAAGAGCTAAACTGGACGAGGTCAATCATACGTTCGAGAACGGAGAGGATTCTGCGATCGGTGATTTGATTTTAGAATTATCGGACGGAATCTATTCATTATTGAATGGACCGGAAGAGCCGGACAAGACCGTAGAATCCATACTCATAGAGGCGGAAAAACTTTTAGAAATACTTTTAGAGTCGAACGACCTTAGATTTCCCGAAGATGAAAATTTATCTTCTATCGATTTGGCACAGGTTTCGGATTTAGGTGAAAGGGAAATTTTAAAGGAATTGATCTCCGCTTTCGAATCGGCAGTGGAATCCAAGCAAAACGGGAAGGCTTTATATTTATTAATGTCCAGGATCTTTATAGTTCATTGGAGTTTTTACAGATTAAGGGCTGCTTAATTAAGAATTTATAATTTTACTTTGCCCTTCTTTTATTTTCCGCAGCAAGTTTCACTTCTTCCCTTAAACTTTCCGCATATTGTCGGGAGATACCTATTTGATCCAACATGAACGTTTCGAGTTTTTTTCTCCAAACTTCCAGTTCTTTTTCTCCCTTTAATTTCGGAACATAAAACGGTTCCGATATAAAAAACTCCGCTTTTGAGAATAATTTTGGAACAGGCGTCCTGTCCCAACTTTGTACGATCCTATAATGATCGTATTTAGCGAAATAGGATAGTATTGGAAACCCTGTCATGGACGCCAATTGAACGATCCCTGGTTTAAGAGTATAAACCGGACCGGTAGGACCGTCGGGAGTGATTAGACTAATACTTCCTTTCCTTGCGTCTTGGACCAAAGCCTTTAATGCGGCGGCCCCTCCTTTTTTACTGGAACCTCTTTTTGGTTTCATCCCGAAATGAGCTATCACTCTGGTTATCAATTCTCCATCCTTGGATTGGGACGCCATAGGGATTACTTCCAAACCGTAACGTTTCACGTAAAATTTATACGTGAAATCTATAATGAATGGAATTTGATTGTGCCAAAGTGCGAGAACAAATCCTCTTTTTTGTAAAAGTAACTCTTCCGACTTCTTCGGAACATGGATCTTGGTCCATCGGACAGTCATATAAATAAATTTTAATATTAAAGTAGCGAGGAATGAGGAGATTGCGATCTTCATGCTCGATTTTTCCCCTGAAAAACAGGTAATAAAAAAAGCCAGATGGCTGATAACGCAAGTCCTATACTATTTTTGAAAGTTTCGGAATATAGGTCCGGCTTAGGATTGTCTAAAAAATTGTAGAATCCCCAGACAAAGTATCCAATGCCGACCGATTTTCCTAATCCGGCGATTAATATTCTCCTACCCTGATCGTGAAAAAAGGAATACCATTCCGTGGAATACAACAGACTGACTGTTAGATAAGTCGGGATCCAGACTTCGGGTTCCGATTTTATATAACTTAGACCCGCAAATACGATCCAGGTAATTACGGTTAGAAACCTAAAAAAACCGGAAAGTCTCTTTTTCATTGTTCTTAGGGGAGAATTTTCCCCGGATTTAAAAGATTTTTTGGGTCCAAGGCCTTTTTGATCATCCTCATTACTTCTATTTCGGCGGAAGAGCGGGAGAAATGTAAAAAGTCCTTTTTTAAAAGACCGATCCCGTGTTCGGCGCTAATGGATCCATGATGTTTTTGTAATAGTTCGAACATGGAAGGATCCACCTTCTTGCATTGGGAGAAAAACTCCACATCGGAAAGATCTTTCGGTTTTACGATATTTAAATGAAGGTTCCCGTCGCCTATATGACCGAAAAGTGCGATCTCGAAACCCGGATACTTGGAAGAAAGTAAGCCCTGCATATCTTCCAAAAATGCGTTCATGTTCCGAAGAGGAAGAGAGATATCGTTTTTGTGAACGGTATAATCGATGGAAATGGATTCGCTGATTCCTTCTCTGTATTTCCAAAAGGTTTCGGCTTGTCTGGAATTTTGGGCTAAGCTTCCATCTGTAACATAACCTTTTTCTAAAATGGTCTCCAAAAAGGAGAATAATTTTTCATCATCCGATTCTTCGGTTATCTCGAACTCCATTAAAACGTAATATGGACTTACCTCTGAAAAAGGATCCGGGACATGAAGGTGATCCATCACCTTATCCAAACAATATTTGGTCAAAAACTCGAAGGCCAAAATAGGCAGGGACATATTATGAGTTTCTTTAAATAATTCTAATATAGAAGGGAAATCGGGCACCGCGGTGAAAAGTATACGGTTGTCTGCGGGTTTTTTGGTGAGTTTTAAGGTACATTCCGTGATGATCCCTAATGTTCCTTCGGAACCGATGAAAAGATGTTTTAGATCGTAGCCGGTATTATTTTTAAGGATCTCACCGTTAAATTCCAGGATTTCTCCCGTTCCAGTGACCACTTTGAGACCTAAGACCCATTGGCGGATCAGTCCGTAATGAACGACTCTTACTCCACCTGCATTAGTCGCAATATTTCCGCCTATATGAGAAGAACCTGTGGCAGCAAAATCTACCGGGAAATAAAAACCTCTTTCTTCCGCTTCCTTGTGGAGATTTTTAGTGATCATACCCGCCTGAACGGTTAAGGAGCCGAAAAATGGATCGAAATCCAAAACTTGATCCATCTTGGAGAGAGAGATTACTATCTCTCCCGATTTAGCCACTGCTCCGCCTGCGTAACCTGTTCTTCCTCCGGAAGGCACGATCTTAATATCGTTCTCGAATGCGTATTTTACGATCTCCGAGACTTCTTTTGTGTTTTTGGGGAATGTTAGAATTTCGTAATCCGGAACATATACTTTTGTTCTATCCGTTCCGAAAGAAAGGAATGTAGCCTGATCCATCCGGGTTTCATCTTTGAAAAAAACCCTATCTTCTCCCAATAGGGATTTGAGTTTATTTTTATTTTCCTGGCTGATACTCATATTTATTCCGCGAAGTTCATTCTTTCGATCTGGCTATCCACCGGCTTTTCGCCTTCTACTCTTTCCCTTTTCCGATAGATCCCGTCCGAAGAAAGGAGTCTTGCCTTTACATTATCCCTGATCTGAACATCTAAGATCTTTTTGATCCTATCCTTATTTTTAGCGTCTAGTATCGGGAATAAGACCTCGATCCTTCTTTCAAAGTTTCTAGGCATACAATCCGCCGAAGCGAGGAAAATACTTTCTTCTCCGCCGGAAAGGAAATAATAGATACGTGTATGCTCTAAAAATCTGCCTACGATGGAGATCACTGTAATATTTTCCGAAATTCCGGGCAGTCCGGGTTTTAAACAGCAGATACCGCGGATGATCAGCTCTATGATCACTCCTGCTCGACTAGCATTATACATTGCTAATATAATATGGGGATCTACCAGACTGTTCATTTTGAAAATGATGCGCGCTGGTTTTCCCGCTTTCGCATTTTCCGTTTCTTTTTCGATCAGATTTAAAAATACCGTTTTTAAATTATGGGGAGAAGCCGCCAGTTTGTTTAAGAAAGGCATCTTTGCGTAACTAGTGATTGTGTTAAAAATTGTCGAAACGTCTTCCGTGATTTCCTTATTAACCGTAAAAAAACTAAGATCCGTATAATATTTACTGGTCGTGGAGTTGTAATTTCCGGTTCCAAGATGCACATAACGCACTAGATGATCGTCTTCTCTTCTTACGATCAAGAGCATCTTGCTGTGGATCTTGAGTCCCACCACACCGTATACCACATGAACCCCTCTTTCTTCCAACTTTTGGGCCCATTTGATATTACGTTCTTCGTCGAATCTTGCTTTTAGCTCCACAAGTACCGTTACCTGTTTTCCGTTTTCAGCAGCCTGACCTAAATATTGGATAATAGGAGAATCCCCGCTTGTGCGATATAAGGTCATTTTAATTCCTAGAACCTTAGGATCCTCGCTGGAGATCCTAAGTAGATCTTCGATAGCGCCGAAGGATTGATACGGGTGATGTAATAATCTGTCTTTCTTTTTGATTGCGTCGAAAATTTTCTCGGGAGATTCGAACTTTAAAGTGTTTTTCTGCTGAAAGAACGGATACTTGAATTTGGAGGTATGTTCCAGTCCGTAAAAATACATTGTATCACTAATATTTAATATAGAGGAAACATCGAAAATTTCATGGTCTTGTAGCTCCATGAGTTCCTTGAGAGTATTTCGTACGAAAGAAGAAGTTCCTTCGTAAATGTCCATCCTCACCGCGTCTCCCCAGATACGGTTTCGGATCTCCTTCTTCATGGTGATAAGTAGGTCTTTTACGGAAGCCTCTTCGTCGATGGAGATATCGGCATCCCTTAATATTCGGAAAGGATATACTTCTTTTACGGTCATTCCGTAGAAAAGATCATCCACATGCAGTTTGATGATCTCTTCCAGAGGAAAAAATCTTCTGGTCTTACCTTCTCCTTTAAGTTGTAGGAACCTCGGTAATACGGAAGGCACTTGGACCACCGCGAACAGATCTTTTTTTAGTCCGGTTTTCTCATCGTCTGTGGTGAGAACGATAGCTAGGTTTAAGGATTTATTAAGTATATGAGGGAATGGGTGAGAAGGATCTATTGAAAGAGGAGTTAAGATCGGAGAAACATCTTCTTTGTAATAATGTTTGATGTCTTCTATCTCATTTTTATTTAATTCATCCGGATTTAAGATGAGATGGATCCCGTTCTCTTTCATCTGGTCCAGAGTATGGTTCAATGTTTCGTATTGAACATTTACGAAACTTCTTACCTTATTGGATAATTCGGTAAGTATTTCGGAAGCTCTTTGACCGTTCAGACTTTTTTCGTCGTTACCTTCCGCTAATAGGTTTCTCAAACCGGCAACCCGGACCATATAGAATTCGTCCAAGTTTGACTCGGTGATACATAAAAATTTGAGACGTTCCAGAAGCGGATTTTCAGGATCATTCGCTTCTTCCAAAACCCGTTTGTTAAAATCCACCCAGGAAAGTTCTCGATCGAAAAAGATATCGGAGTTACCGATATGGATCGGTCCCTTGTTTCCGTTTCCTCCGCTTCCTAAGCTTTGGTTTTCGGGCGATTTTATCTTTTGGGCCACTGATTTTGTCCTACTTTCTTCTGGTTTAAAATGGACGGGTCGAGAGTCAAGTCTGCTTTTCGGACCAGAAAGAAGCGGAAAAGATGCCCAGAAAACCGCTTCTTTCCGATTATATTAACCTATCAGCTTTCCCGTTTTTCTTTCATCGATTAGATAAGGATTTTGGACTTCTTTTGTTTTTGAGATCCATACCTTTCCGGTCTTAGGACAGAAGAAAGAATAGAATTGGAACTTGGGAGCTAATTCCTTTAAAGAAGAACATAATTCCGAATATAAAAATTCCTGTTCTTCTCTCGAACCTGCCTTTTCCAATAATTCCGCAAAGGTCAACGACTTAGCATATTTTATCCTTCCTTCTGCCGAACTTTCTTTGGCTCTAAGAACCATTCCGGAGAGTCCCTTCGGATTTGTTCTTTTATCGTCACTGGAAAGTAATTGGTCATGAAAGACCGCTAGTCTTTGGAATAATCTCAACTCGGAAGATTCCGCCGCCACAGGGGCGGAAACTGAAACCACGGAAGCCGCGGCTATGTATGCGAATACGTTGCGCATAAAATTCTCCTATATTATAAAAAATAAATATATTGGGAGAATTTCCTATATGATAAGTCGGATCGTGTATAGATTGGAATCATAAGCGGAAATATGTAAGGGCGCCTCGGAATCCAAGGAAAAAATTACGGATTCCGAAAAAGAGAATAGACCTAAACTTTTCCAATATGTAGAGACAGTGTTCGTCTCTATTCTTTCGGATTCTTTTTCTAAAGTGACTAAGGCGGAAAGAACGGAATGAGAAAGTTCTAACTGTAAACTTTGTTTAGGATGTTTTGCTCCTGAAAAAGAAATCGCTGTTTCGTTAACAGAAATTGCGAATACAAAACAGAATGCGACTAATCCTATGAATGCCCGAGCAAACATTGAAAGTTGGACCCGGATCCGGTCATAAGGGTTTCCTTTTTCCTTCTAAGTAATGCTGGATGGTTTCAAATTTTTATATGTATTGACCTAATTAGATCACTGCTCAAAATTTCATCATGATAGATCCAGAATACTGTGTCGCTTTGGCAGAATACAATCGTTGGCAAAACGAATCCCTATTAACCGTTTCTGAAAAACTAAAGCCGGGCGAGTTGAACGAAGATAAAAAACTATTCTTTGGCTCTATGGCGAAAACTTGGAATCATATCGTCATGATGGATCTCTCTTGGTTGGATAGGTTCCATTCTAGACCGATCCAAAAACTGGATTTCCAGGAGATGCAATTTTCAGGTTTGGCGGAACTCAAAAAGCTCAGGACCGAATTAGATTCGACGATTTCGGAGTGGGTAAAAACCATTACCTCAGAGTGGCTTACACAAGATCTGAAGTTTTACAGCTACATGTACAAAAAGGAGATCACTTTACCGATTTGGCTTCTGATCACTCATTTTTTCAATCATCAGACTCATCATCGCAGCCAGATCTCCACAGCATTATTACAAAGCGGATTGGAATACGGAGTCACGGATATTCCTTGGAATCCTTTTTATCCGAAATCAAGATAATATATTCAGGAAAACGAATGAAACAGATCCTTGTATTCTTTGATACTTTCATTTCTCTTTTGATTTTGAACTGCGCCTCCGTAGAAAAGGTAGAACCTCGTAAGATCGAAAAGATCATGAAGGTCCATGCGGGTGGAGGTCTTCGTTTGAGGATTGCTCCGAATATAGAAGCTAAAAAAATAGATCTGGTCCCGGACGGAGATATTGTCGAAACTTTCGGAGAGACCGGAGAGATTGAGGTCCAAGACGGTAAACAAGGTCGTTGGGTCAAAGTAAAGTGGAAGAAAAAAGACGGATACGTGTTCGGCGGATTTTTAGAATTTATCAACGTCAAATAATTTTATACTTTTTGAATATTCTCCTATTTTAAGGAATTCCATTGAGAAGATTAAGAAACCAATTTATAGAGATCATTTCATTCCAAAACTCGGCCGGATATTTCGCCGCTATTACTTTCTTTGTGAGTTTATTCTCCCTATTGATCGATCCAAAGATCGGAGTTTTGACTCCTGATATGCTCGACGGAGGTAGATGGTGGAACGCAGGATTGTTTGTTTTTCATCTACTTTCTCCGGCTGAGATCCAAGCCGGAACTTATATGCCTTGGATCTTTTTGATCTTCTACACGTACCTTGTTTTTTCCGTGGGTAAAATTTTAGAAGAGGATATGGGTTCTCTTAGATTTAATCTATTTTTGTTTTCTTTAATGTTCCTGATCACGATAGGCGGGGTCCTTTCCTTATATTATCCGTTGTTTGTGGAAACTAAGATGATATACGATTGTCTTTTGTTGGCTCTCGCAATCCGTATGCCCAATCTCGAATTTTTTATTATTCCGATCCGAATGAAATGGATAGGGATCGTTTTATTTGTCTACCTTTTCTGGGAAAGAGGGGATGAGGTGAGAATGTTCAACTCGAGCTTACCTTGGGCAGGATTGTTTTTTGGATTTTCCAGTTTACTTATATTTTTCGGTAAGGATATCTTAGGCGCCAAAATCCGGGAGCACAAAACTTCTACTTGGAAAGCCAAACAATCGGAAGTATTCACAATACATAAATGTTATGTTTGCGGAGCGACCGAGGCTACGGACCCTCAATTTGAATTCCGTTATTGTGTGGATTGTGAAGATAAGGAATATTGCGAGAATCATCTTCATAATCATTCACATTCTTGAACGAACTAAATTTTGTCCCTTAAGAGCTTGTAAATTACTCAATTTTTTTTAAACCGGATTGACTTTCTTTCGATAAGATATGAAATTCTCCGGCACTCCAAAATCCCCCGATCCGGAAGTGGGTTGTAACAGGAAAAACTTTCCGTGAATTCGATCGTTTACTGGTTTGAAGAATTATTTGCCTCTCTTCCTTTGCCCTTCTTGGATATTTGGGGAAGATTCGGCTATATAGTCGGGATCTTTCTGACGATTTGCGCCTACGGAGGTTTTACTTTTAATCCGGCAGGTAAATTCGGTTTCGGTCGCCAAAAACAAAGCTGGGACACTCAGGCTTTTTTAAGTATTCCGTTCACTTTTGTTTTTATATTTATAACCGGTTATATCGGCTCTTTTATCGTTTTAGTACCCGGAGCTCAGACCTTCGAATCCTTAAAGGATCTAACGGTCTTTCTTTGTATTCTTTTGTTCGGTTATCCTGCACTTCTTGCGGTACCTTTTGCATACGGACTTTCGGATCTGATAGAAGGTGTTCCGCCCGATTTTTTATTCGACTGGCTTTTAGGTTATTTTATCAATCCGTCTTGTTTCTGGGTCGCATATCAGTTGATCGGCAGGGACCCTGATTTTAAAAAATTGAAAACATGGGGATTATATTCGATTTTCGTAATTATCTTCATGAGTATCGAACCCCCGCTTTGGGGTTATATCTGTTCGGAACAATTTACTCGGGAGATCTCCTACCGAAATATTACTCCCGCTCTTTTTTTTACGACAGGAGTTACCTGGGTGGTCGCTCCTTTTGCTACGTTGGTCGCATTACCGCTTGCTAAAAAGTACGGATTATTTTGGGCCGAAATCCCCGGTCATACTAGAGAGCTGATCTTAAGTTATAAAGAATGGTATTGGCAGGAGGAAAAAATAGGAAAAGATGGGGCTCCCTTACCGCAAGGACTTCCTATTCGGATGTTCTTGGTCACCCCGTTCATTCTTTTGGTCCTGATAATGGTAGCCGCGACCGCTTATCTGACTTTGAGAAGTTCCGAAGCGGCTTCCGGAAAACTCGCTTCCAGATTGCACCAAGAGATCTCGGAAAATATCAATCTCCGGCTGGATGATTATTTGTCTCATTCTATCGATAAAAAAACGGAGGAGATCTCTCTTTTATTAAAAAATACGAATATAGCCAGACACGGAAGAGCTTTTATTTTGGATAGAGAGACTAGGGTCGTAGCTTCTTCCGATCTGCGTTTTAGTAACTTGGGGTCCGCTTCGGAGAGTGGGGATCCCGTAATACGAAATTCAATTCTTTCCATATTGAAGGATTACAGAGATCTGTATTCGATCAAAGTAGCATTCCAATTTAGATTCGATATAGTAAACGCAAAACCCGTATCCCGGGAGACTTGGCTTACTCAAGTAACTCCTTATCGGGACAATGCAGGACAGTACGATTGGATCGTGATCACGGCAATGCCTGCTTCTTATTATTTGGAAGGTGTGCAGATCGGAAATAGCGAATCAGCAAAAGTATTCGCAGTAGCTTTGACTCTTTCTCTTTTGATCGCCGCATTACTTGCCGGGATTGTTACATCGCCGATACGAAAGATTTCTCGGGCTACTCGTGCAATGGCAGAAGGGGACTTCTCCCAAAGAGCTCCTAGCAGTAAACTGGAAGAAATCGGGATCCTTGCATTTTCTTTTAATCATATGGCGGAACAGTTGCAAGAGGCCTTCCTGAGAACAAAGTCCAGTGAGCAGCAATACAAAGATCTTGTGGATACGACCCCGGGAGTTGTCTGGGAAGCGGATGCAGCCACATTTAATTTTACATTCGTGAGTAAACAGGCCGTGGATCTACTCGGGTATTCCGTAGAAGAATGGAAAACTCCCGGTTTTTGGGCGGATCATATCTATTCGGACGATAGAGAGGAAGCGGTGAATTTTTGTGTGGCTTCTACAGGAAGATTGGAAGCTCACGAATTCGAATATAGGTTCTTGAAAAAGGACGGAACTATCATTTGGCTCAGAGATATGGTGAAGGTGATCACCGAAGCGGATAAGCCGAAATGGCTTCGTGGAGTAATGGTAGATATTACCGAACGGAAAAATTTCGAAGAGAAGTTTTTGGAGAGGAATAGATTTGTCGAATCGATATTGGATATCTCTCCTGATATATTATATATTTATGATATTAGGGAGAAGAGGAACGTATACTGCAATATCGGTGTGGAGAGATTATTGGGTTATTCCGTGGAAGAAATCCAAGGAATGGGAAATTTCGTTCTTAAGACGCTGATGCATCCGGATGAATTTGAGATACATTGGGCCGAGACCATTCCGAAATATCTGAATGCCTTGGACAAGGATGTAATAGAACACCAATATAGGATGCGGCATAAGGATGGAAAATGGCGTTGGTTTGTATCCAGAGAGTTGATCTACATGAGAGATACGGAAGGAGTCCCGATCCAAATCTTCGGGATCTCCAATGATATAACGAAGAGTAAAGAAGCGGAAGAGACTATCCTGGATCTGAACGCAAACTTGGAACGTAAGATCGATCAAAGAACGGAAGAATTAAAAAGAACAAACGAAAATCTCAAAGAATCTTTGGAATACCAGAAAAAGATCTCCGAAGAACTGAAAGAAACACAAAGCCAACTTCTTCTTTCGGAAAAGTTGGCAGCTTTAGGTCAACTTGCTGCGGGAATGACCCATGAGTTAAACACTCCTTTGGGCGCTATTGTTTCGTCCAATCGTGCCATTTTGGATATTTTGTACGAAGAGATCAAAGAAATCCCTGACCTTCTTCTTAGTTTAAATAAAGTAGAGGTGGAACATTTCAAATTTCTATTAGATGAAAGTTTAAAGGAAATTTCCCAGGCCGAGATACTGCCGAATCGGTCTTTGAGAAGGGAACTTGTTCGGGAATTCAAAGAAGCTTCGGTTCCGGATCCGGAGAATGCGGTAAATATGGTCCTAGAATTGGGGCTTCACAGACTAGGGGAAAAACTTCCTGAACTTCTGAAGACTGAAAATTCCCTGAAGTTATTGGAGGCGGTTTCTTCTATAGCATCCGTTGTGCGATTCAGTAATGTGATCTCAATCGCTACCGGAAAGGCGTCTTATGTGGTCGATGCTCTCAAAAATTATTTAAACCCAGGAACACATAACGGAGAAGAGGAACTTGTCCCGGTTGACGTAGAAGTGGAGCTGGAAACGATCATCGCACTATATCATAATAAGATCAAATACGGGGTCGAAGTAATTAAACATTATCGGACGAACGAGCTTTGTTTGGGAGATCCGGATAAGTTGAACCAAGTATGGATCAATCTATTAAATAATGGATTGCAGGCCATGAACTATAAGGGTAAAATCGAAATTTCGATAGAGAAAAGAGAATCCTGGATTATAGTCTCCTTCATCGATTCCGGCTCTGGAATTGCTAAAGAGATCCAGGACAAAATTTTCGATCCATTCTTCACTACTAAAAATCCTGGAGAAGGTATCGGCTTAGGTTTGGATATCTGCAAAAAGATCATAGAGAAGATGGGCGGGAAAATAGAATTTGAAAGCGAACCTGGACGTACCAAGTTCGAAGTTTGGCTGAAATCGGCAAACCGTAAAAAAGAGGAATCTATTGGAAACTGAAACATCACAGAATGCGATCCTATGTGTGGATGACGAGGCGATCATCTTAATTACCTTACAAAAGGAATTAAAGAAGCAGCTCGGAAATTTATTCCAATACGAGACTGCATTAAATGCAGAAGAGGCTATGGAAGTCATAGATGATCTGGTAAAGGCAGGTGTGAATGTGATCTTGATCCTTTCCGATTGGTTGATGCCGGGGATTAAGGGAGATGAGTTCTTAATTTTAGTTCATCAAAAGTATCCGAATATCCGATCCATACTGATCACGGGACATGTGGATGCTGCCGCCGTGGATCGGGTTAAAAAAGAAGCGGGGACTTATACAGTGATCCCAAAACCTTGGGACGTGAACAAACTAATGGAAGCAGTTCGAGTTTGTTGTAATTTGAATTAGAGCGAACGTTACGAAAATCATCCTTGGAGACAGTTTTAACCGTTTCGATATTTTGCCCATCAAACTAACACCGGTTCGTTCGGATGCCTCCTTCCTGAAAACGAATTGACCTTTCCTTTTCTAAGAAGATACTTTATTATCTCCAAAAGGAATCTTCTTACCATGCTACAAAATAACTACTTTAACGATGTATCCGACTTAAGGTTACATTTCGATCATATCATCAATTGGAAAGAAATCGTGGATTCCTATGAGGGCGGATTTGTAGATGCCGCTAAATTCAAAGCCGGGGACGAAAGATTTGCCGCTGCACCTTCTTCTTATGAAGAAGCATTAGAATATTATAAAACACTATTGGATTCCGTTGGGGAATTTGCAGGGAAAGAGATCGCTCCTTATGTTGCCGAATTGGACAAAGTCGGCGTTAAATTCGAGAATGGAAAAGTGGTATTCCCCGAAAAACTATTGGAGATCGTTCGAAAAGCAAGGGATGCGGGCTTACAACCCACCGGCTTTTCCAGAAAATACGGCGGACTCGGAGTCCCGTGGACTGTCCGAGCATTCTTTAGTGAAATCTTATATAGGGTGGATGCATCCGTTTGTATTTCCATCGGTTGTGTGAATTTGGCCGAGATCATCGAGAAGAACGGAAGTGAAGAATTAAAAGACGAATGGTTGCCTCGCTTGGCTGCGGGAGAATTTGCATGCGCTATGGGACTTACGGAGCCTGACCATGGTTCAGATCTGCCGGGGCTTCGGACTAAAGCCGTTCATAAAGAAGGAAATATTTATCTTTTAAACGGAACAAAAAGATTTATCACCCAAGGATGTGGAACAGGAGAAATTCCTGCGATCCTTTTGTTATTAGCGAGGACCGGAAATCCGGGAAGCGGGGCTCGAGGGCTTTCCTTCTTCTTAGTGCAATCCAAAGACGTACAAATTGCGGGAATAGAAAAGAAGATGGGTCTGCATTGTTCTCCTACTTGTGAGATCGTTTTAGAAAATACTCCGGGAATTTTGATCGGAGAAGAAGGCCATGGACTCATTAAACATACAATGGGAATGTTGAACGGGGCCCGGATGGGAATTTCCCAGCAAGGAGTCGGGATCGCGCAAGCAGCGTTAGCCGAAACCAAAAAATACACTTCCGAACGGATACAATTCGGAAAACCGATCGGAACGATCCCTGCAGTCCGTAAAATCCTCCGAAGAATGGAAAGAGAAACAATGGCAATGCGCTGTTTAATGTTGGAAGGCGCTAGAGCTATGGATCTGTATTATTTCAGGGGAGATCATCTGAAAGAAAAAGGGGCCACGGAAAGAGATCTTAAATCGGACGTGGTCCTGAAATACTGGGAAAAGTTAGCCGGAATACTCACACCTATTTCCAAGTTTTATTGCTCCGAATCTTGTGTGAAGATTGCAGGCGATGCTGTGCAACTTCATGGAGGAGCAGGTTTCACGGACGATTACGATGTCTCCAGGATTTACAGGGACTCAAGGATCACGACGATTTATGACGGGACTTCTCAGATACAAGTGAATGCTAGTATAGGTGGGATCGTTACCGGAATGAGCGGTCACGGTTTTTTAAGGGAATATATAGACAACGAATGGTCCCATTTCCCAACCGAGGAGACAAAGGTTCTTTCAGATGTTTGGGACGGTTTCCAAGAAGCGGTCGCAATGTATAAAGAACTCGCTACTTCGGAGGAAAGGGAAGAGACTGCCGATGAGATCGTTTGGGCAAGCGCCAGACTCCTTTCCGGTTTACTATTCTATCGTTCTACACTTCGTATTCCGGAAGAGCTGAGAGCTGACAGACTTTCTCATGTGGAGGAATATAATCTGGACAGTCTTGGGTATATGGAAGGTCTGAAAGCAAAGTTGAAAGTAAAGGTTTCCTCAAGGCAAGCGGTTTAGATTTTAGAACCGCCAGGGATCGATGCGGGCGTCGCGAAGCGACCGAAGCGGAGAGCCCGGTCCGAACGAAGTGAGGAGGCGGCCCTTATGTCTCGACTCATTTCCGTCGGAAGTCCAAAAAATCCGTCTTTCTTATCTTGAAATGCTTATACTTTTGGGAAATCGGTCGATGGAATTAGAAGGAGGGGACTATGCCCGCATTCTCTATTCCGGGATTGAGTTCCGGCCAGGATACGAACCAAATCGTAAAAAAACTGGTAGAGCTAGAAGCAAAGCCGATTCGCCGTTTGGAAAAACAAAACGGTTTCAATCAGGCCCAGGTTAAGGCGTGGTCCGATCTTAAAACTCTTACTACTGACCTCCAAAATAAAACGAGAGAAATTATTTCTTTTACGGCGCCCTTTGCGACGAAGTCTATCGTTTCCGATCCGGAAGGTGTGATCACCGGTGATGCTGCGCGTTCTGCAAGCAGCGGTAAACGTAAGATAGAAGTGAAAGAGCTTGCTACATTTCATCAGATCTCGGGCGATCCTATCGATTCGGAGAGAAAGATCCCTGCCGGGACATTTAAGATCCTTTCCGGAGAGATAGAGAAGGAGATTGAGTTCCAAGGCGGGACTATTCGAGATCTATATCTTACCGTACGAACCGCGGCTGCGGGGATCGTTCAGCCTACGCTTGTAAAAGTGGATCAGGATAAAACGGTTTTAACGTTAGCCGCTTCTCAATCCGGCAAGGATAATCAATTGAAGTTCGACGATCCGAACGGGGTACTTAAAGCGGCTACTCTTGTGGGAGGAATGCTTCCTCAGGATCCTCCTCAGTCTTTTTATCTTCCATGGGAAGCGAGCCAAACAAATCCATTCCAACCGGATAAGTACGGTATGATTGCGAATGCAAAACCTACTTTTATCCCTGCGGACCCGGAGAAAAAAGAACCTTCTAAGATCAAATTAAGCTCTAAACAAGCTTTCCAATTCCATATAGATGCGAAAGAAGGAAAGAAGGGCGCAAGGATCGAGGCTACTCTTTCCGAACCTTTGGAGGAAGGGGAAACGATTTCCTTAGGTGTGATCTACGATCAGGACGAACAAGATAAAGTATTCTTAGAACAGGCTTATCATAAGGAAGGGAAGGTTCGTATTACTTTTAAGTCCAATATGGACGGCAAAAAGATCCATAAGGTAATCGTAATCAACCAAACCGGAAAGGAGAAGGAATTCTCGAATTTCAGATTCGTTCTTCCCGCGGAGTTCAACGGTGCTAAACCCGCAAAGACCATCGTAGAAGCAAAGGATGCGGTTTTTACGGTAGACGGAATTGAGATCACTCGACCTAAAAACGAGGGTCTAACCGATGTTTTGGACGGAGTTCTTCTGAATTTGAATAAAAAGAGCGAAGGTGGTCCGGCGAGCGTCGATATCAAAGTGGATTCCGCAAAAGGTATCCGTATGATCAAGGAATTTATAGAAGCATATAATAATGTTCTAAAATACTCCAAGGATGCCACCGCTGTTAATAGGGAAGGCGGGATCAGCGATTCTAAACTGGAAGATCCGGATATTACCAGATCTTTCTGGGAAGGAAAAACGAAAACCGGCATTTTGGCCGGAGAAAATTCCGTCATTCGTTTGGTTGCGGGTATGAAAACCGTTACCACTTCTTCTTTTCCCGCTTATCCGAATTCGGAGATCAGGACTCTTTCCGATGTTGGAATTTCGACTGGAGAAGTGGGAAGTAAATGGGCCGATATCCAAGAAGGTCTTCTAACTCTAGACGAAGCGAAATTAGCCGCAAAACTTGCGGAGAATCCGGATGCAGTCCGCCATTTATTCGCCCAAGACACCAATTCCGACGCCAGGATGGACACGGGAGTTGGCGTGAACCTGGTGGAACATTTGAAACCTTATACGCAGTTTGCGGGCGGACTGGTAACAAGCAAGATCAAGTTATTGGAAGAACAGGTCTCCGATAATAATAAGAAGATCAAAAACTTCGAGTCTCACCTGATGAGTTACGAGAAAAAACTCAAAGAGAAATTCCTGTATATGGAGCAGGGTGTGGGAAGGAACAAGGCCGTAGGATCCTATCTGAACAATAATCTCAGTAGGGGACAAGGCGGAGACGATAAATAAAGGAATTATAATATAAACGGAGGAATCACCGTGGAAATATTCGTAAACGAGCAAAAATTGGAAAGCGTCATCGAAAATGAAAAGAACCTTGGAGAGGTTTTCGACGCTGTACGTCGTTGGGTTGAAACTAACGGTAAATTTTTATTATCCTGCGTTGTGGACGGGGAGGAATTTACCCAGAACACAATGCGTGATTCTTCCATTTCAAATGTTTCCAAAATGGAATTTTTTGTAGGAGAAGAATTGGATATTCTGATCAGCTCTCTCCATGAATTGGATTCCTATGTGGATAAGGTGGGAACCACTTTACTCGGCAGGGATTCCCTGACCGAAAAAGAATCCAAGGAGCTAGGAGACGGGATTGAATGGATCCGCAGTCTCTTGGAATCGGCAGGTAAACTTTTAAAACTAAAATACGATCAGATCAAGCCAATGGGTACCGGATCCACGGTAAGAGAGATACTGGATGCGTTGAGCCATAATTCTTCCAAGCTCGACGGAACTACCGCTATCGAGGAATTTTTGGAATACCTAAGAGATCTAAAATTATTCGTAATGGATCTGGTCGCTAGAGCTTCCGTTTTGGATCTGGAACTTCCTACTCTGAGGGAAATTTTAGATACTTTCATCAAGGCTGTTCCTGCATTAAAAGAAAGTTTCGTAAAAGTAAACGAAAGTTATCAAGCTGGAAAAGACGAAGTAGCGACTCATCTTCTAACACAATCCGTTTCTCAAATCAATGTTCTTCTGACTTCGTTTATAACTTTGAGACAAAAACTTCCCGGTATGGACTTCTCCAAGATCCAGATTGCGGAAAGAAGTTTTGAAGAAAAGACAAACGACTTAAACGATACATTGGCATCCGTTGCACTTGCTTTGGAAGAAAAAGATATAATTCGTGCGGGAGATATTATCGAGTATGAGATCCCTGCCGTTTTAGACGAATTCCTTCCCTTTTTGGAAAAGGTAAAAGAGCAAGCGGATTCGCTAGCAGTTTAACCGGTAATTTCCAAACAGAATAAGGTTAGATCGTCCGTCATGATCCCGTCTCCGAAGGATTCCGAATAGGATACTAAGGAGCGGATCAGACTGTCGGAATCCTGGTATGAAAGTTTTTTTACCGCCTCCACAAGCGTCGAATTTCCCATCGGAATCCCTTTCGAGCCCCTGACTTCGAATAAACCGTCGGAATACAATAGTACCCTGTCCCCGGGACGGAGTTGTACCTGAAAATCCTCCAAAATGGGAGTACCTACCGCAAGTAAGACCCCTCCTTTACCTTTTAGGTCCAAAGTTTCCCCGTCTCTGAGAAGAAGTCCTGCATGATGACCTGCATAACTATATTCTAATATTCTTGTATTTGGATTATATCTAAGGAAAACCGCAGAGATAAAATGTTGTGTTACAACGGAGGAAAGTAGATCGTTTGTGAATAGTAACCCTTCTTTAGGTTTACTTCCTTTTCTGGAAAATACGTTAAAGGAGATGGAAGCCATTGCTGCCACCATTGCGGATGAGATCCCATGTCCTGAAACATCTGCGAATAGGATCTCAAGGCTTCCGTCTACACTTTCGGAACAATTCAGAACGTCTCCACCTACACGATCGTAAGGACGAAAATAGGAGAATATCTTGAATTTATCGGAAGTGGGGAAGTCCCGAGTAGTGATCGTATTTTGCACTTCTCTTGCTATGTCCAGATCCCGGATCACTCTGGAATAGAGCATGTTGATCCTTTCCGAAGCTTCTTTTTTTTCCGTGATGTCTCTAAGGACATACACTCTTCCTAGGTCTCTTCCTGAGATGGGGATCTCCGATTTAGAGACTTCTAAATATACCGAATCGGAGGAGGGTAACATCTCTTCTTCGGAGTAGGTCCGATCTTTTTCCGAAAATTTTCTTTTGAAGTCCATTCTAGAAAAGGGCCTTCTCGTAAATCCTTCTAAAAATTTTCCAAGATCCAGTCTTTCCGGATTGGCTGCTATTTTAGGAAAACCTAACATTTCTTTTGCACTTTCGTTCCAATACAATAGGTCATCGGAAGCGGATAAAAGGATCACTCCTTCTCTTAGTTTTGAATACAATTGAAGGGCGATCTTTTCCAATCGGATCTCTAAAAATCCGTACTTTGCGATCGCTATGAATATGCAGGCGGATTGGATCACGCTTACGCTTCCGCTCAATGGAGGATAATGTAGATCTCCGTTAGATAGTATCCTCGGAAGTACGGTGGTCAAAAATCCGAGTACCGAAGATAAAAGTGTTCCGAATGCCAAAAGGTAACATTGTTTTCTGAATCCGATCTCTTCTTTTCTGGATTCGAAAATCAATAGAAAGATCGCATATACCGGAGGAGAAACTATGAGCAGATTGACGCCGTAAACGTACAGAGGTCCTTGGACGAGCATGTCTCCCCAGTATTTTCTTTCTACACCCGCTATGATCCAATCGGTGGTCAATGTAATCGGGAAAATTGCGAGAGCCAGTCCCCGCAAGAGGTATAAAACTATATTCGGATTTTTTGATAAGAACGCGAATACGAACTCCAAGAATAAAGGCCCGACTAATAACCAGGAAATAGAACTGATCTTAAAGACCCAAGTCATCCAATGAAACGGTAAGAAGGACCAGTATAATATGATGGAAATGATCCAAAAACTTAATGCTCCGGAATATAATAGATACAAATGAACTACCTTATGTTTTCCTTTGAGGGCCAAAACATAGGTGAACAACCATAGATTGATGAATAATGCGAATAATGGAAGAATCAGGTACGGATTCATGGTCGTATTTCCAAAGCGAGCATCGCCAAATCGTCGTTATGTTTTCCGTTTCCGAATTCCAATGCTTTTCGGTGGGCCGCTTCCAAAAGAGAGCGAGTGTCTCTATCCGCCATCCCTTGGATCCAGTCCAAGAATTCTTCGTAACCGAAAATTTCTCCCAGATCGTTTTTTACTTCGTATAAACCGTCTGAGTAGAATAATAATCTATCGGAAGGTTGTAGATCAAAATGGTAATCGTTTAGGTGTAATTCCTTAACTGCCAGTAGTATCCTACCTTCTCCTTCCAGAGGGTAAATTTTCCCCTCTCTGAAAACAAGCATAGGATGATGTCCCGCGTAAGAGAATTTAACTCTATTTTCAGTCGGATAAAAACTCGCATAGACCGCAGAGATATGATGGTGTAATACCACCTTGGAGAGCATTTCGTGGATCTCGGACAAACTTTCCTTAGGAGAAAGTTTTTTATCCGATACGATCTGGAATGCGATAGAAAGCATTCCGCCTACCATGGCGGAAGCGATCCCATGACCGGAAACGTCCGCAAAGAGTATATCCACTCTTTCTTCGGAATGTTCTATCACTCTCAACATATCCCCTCCCACTTTGTCGATGGGTTCGAAAAAGGAATGGATCCTATAAGAACCCTTGTCCGGAAACTTCTGAGTGATGATAGATGCCTGGGTAACCCTTGCGATCTCCAGGTCGTTTACGATCTGTGAATATAATTGATGGATCTTTTCTTGAGCCGCCTTTTTTTCAGTGATGTCCCGTAATAGATAGAGAGTCCCTGATTCATTCTCAGTGATCTTGATCTCTGAGACAGTGAGTTCTATGAATTGAATAACCGAGTTATTCAACAATTGGTAGTCTCTGGGAATATGATCCTGTTCTTCTCTATAACCGGCAAAATGCCATTCCGGTTTGAATAGACCTTCCTTAGAAGGAGAACCGTCTAAGATCGCGATTGCAGCTTGATTTGCAAAAAAGAATTCATGATTCTCTTTTGTAAGGATGATCCCATCATGGATATCACGGAATAATTCTACTGCGATCCTTTCCAAACTGATATTTAAAAAGCCATAACGTGTGATCGCAATAAAAATGAAGAATGCCTGTATACTGATTGCGGCAGGACTCAAAGGAACGAATAAAAATCTACCCTGTTCGTCCAAGTTAAATAACTCCGTGTATGCGCTGATTCCTAAAGCGATCGTAGTTCCTATTATCCAGTAATTTAATTGTTGTCTGATCTTTCTTTGTTTTGTCCTGAATCTTTCTTTTAAAAGAAGATAAAGCCCCCAGATTGCAGGGCCGCTGACAGCAATCGAACTGAACGGAACGAATAAAATCCCAGGCTCTAATTCGTACCCCCAATCGTACAAGATAGAACCTTTGATGATCCAATCTGTGGAAGCGGTCAGAAAAATTGTAAGCACTACGGAAAAACGAAAGAATGGTAAAAGTATTGTCGAACGAATGTTTAAAAATCCATATACGGTTTCCAAAAATAATAGGCCAACCGGGATCCAGGTAAAACAAGAAAGTTTAAAAATAGGAGTCATCCATTCCGGAGGAAGCATGCTCCAATATAAAATGTAAGAAATTAACCAGAGATTTAAGAACAAAACGAAACGTAAAAAATCACGAATGACCGAACTTCGGAACCTTCTCGCGAAAACGTAAGAAATAAGAAGAGTATTTATGATTAGAGCGCTTATTGGCAGAAAAAGGTAATAATTCATAAGCCCGGACGCTCCGAGGCATCCTAACCGGGTCCTAATTCGGAATCAATCCCGAATGACTTGTCGACGGACCTTTTTTAGGCAGGAAAACAGCAGTTTTTAGAAAGTCCAAAATCCAAGAAAATTAGGTTTTGTTTATTAAGAAAATAGATTGCGTTAGACGACATTGTATATAGGGTTGACTCGACTAACGCTCTGTCGCGGCCTAAGGGGAAAATCGAATGAGTGGACTGGAGCCGGTAGGAACGATGGAACCTAGTTCCGATTATTTGATCCAAGAATCAATATCTTATCTACCTAAAGAGGCCCCTATACTCTCCCTGAAAGGAGTAACTCTTACCCCGGTATGTATTTGCCCGGTGTGCGGAGTATCCGGTAAAACTCCTTGGAATAAGTCCAGAGGGAGGCTTAGGGATTGGGCCGCGTTTTTAGAGGAAATCAGGGAAATCACGTGTTCCAACGAGTCCTGTCAGACAAAATATTCCCCAAAATATCTTCTGGAATTTCCAAAAGGGATCAGTATTTTAAATAAATCGAATTTACTTAATTCTTTAAAGTCTTGGTTCGAGGAATTTTCCGGCAGAGAGATCGTTTGGGAAGAAGAAGAGGGATCGGACTCTTTACATTGGGACCCATTCTTCCAATCTGTGCCGACCTGGTCGGATCATATTCCGGCGTATTTATTTACAAACATTCTGCGATACACTCCTCCTAAGGATCTGGAGGGGATTCTTTTGGGAAGGAAGGGAATCCCTTTGTTTGGCGGATTTAAATTTTAAGAAAACGTAATGAATAACTGCGCCGGCTTTTAGGAGCCAGCTCCATATTGCTTTTATCGTTCTTGCAGTATTTTTCTAGAAAGAGTCTCGTCCTTCTTCAATTGCAAAACAAGAGCGTCCACACCCGGGAATTTGATCTCTTCTCTGATCTTTTTGGTAAAAATTACGTTTACCTTCTTCCCATAGATATCGTCCGAAAAATCGAATATATGACTTTCTAATGTGACGGATTGATCACCGAACGTAGGATTATTTCCTATATTGATCATAGAAGGATAGGTTTTTCCTTCTATCTCGGTTCTCCCTGCATAAACTCCGACTCCGGGCAGGATCAACTCAGGGAACGGTTCCACATTGGCGGTAGGAAATCCTATGGTCCTTCCTCTTTTATGGCCTTGGACTACCCTTCCTGCGACGGAGAATTCTCGACCAAGACATTCTTCCGCTTCTTCTACCTTACCTTCCCTCAATAAGGAACGAATATAAGAGCTAGATAGTTTTGTAGAGCCGAGAAATACCGGTTCCAATTTTTCCAAATCGTACCCGTACTCGGAGGAGTATTTTTTGAGAAGATCGTAATCTCCTCTTCTCCCTTTTCCGAAACAATGATTGAATCCGATCAAGATGGATTTTGCCCCCAATTGATCGATCAGTATCTCCTTTAGGAACGTTTCCGCTTCTATTTGGGCGAATTCCAGAGTAAATGGGACAACTACAAGCCAATCGATCCCGTAAGATTCTATTAAATTTTCTTTATCCGTCTGAGTGGTGATCCCGCCTAAATCCTTGTCTTTTCCTAAGACCAAAGCGGGATTGGGGTGATAGGTGACCACACAAGAGGGGAGGCCTTTTTCCAGGGAAATTTCCTTGGTTCTTTCTAAAAGAGCCTGGTGGCCCAGATGGATCCCGTCAAAATTCCCCAAAGTTACGACTGTGGAAGTCTTTAGGTTGCTTTTTAAGTTCTCCAGACTTCTAAGAATTTTCAAGTTTCTCTCCAAAGGACGGTCGATATTCTAAAAAGATGGACTGGCACCGAATTGCAATACTCTTATTCTTAATTCTTGCCGCTGCCGGACAGGGTCCGATCAGTCAGGAAAATCGGAAAACGAAAAATTTTGAGAATTTCTCGAAACCGATGGGGGGAGAAAACTATATTTCCGAAGATTATAAGACCTTCCCCGAACTTTCTATATGGGCCTATCATAACGGTCTGAAATTAGCTCCGGATAGAAAAGATCCGGCTCCCGGAGCAGGGACAGGCCGACTATTCGATAATCAATGTAGAATGGTCCCTGAGACCGGCTTGGATATCCTATTGATTGCTGATCCGAATAAAAAAGACATTATCTACGTTTATTTCGATCTAACCCACTTTTCTAAAACGGAGAACGCAGCAATTTTACCGGATCGAGAGCTTAGAATTTCCGCAAATGGAACTCTGAAAAGAACGATCCGTTTTCCGGACACAAACTTATATTCCAAGTCTCTCTACTCTGGAAATCCTCCTGTTTACATTACGGTGGATCCAGCCGAGTTGAGGGATGGCAGATTGAATTTGAATCTTACGCCACTCGCGGGAGAAAAGGGGAGGTTTTGGGGAGTTTGGGACGTGTTTTTGTCCTACTCTGCCCCGGAATACCCTTGAATATCAGGGAAACTGGCTGGTGAATTCGGACTCTGAAAGAGTTTGGAAGTAAGAAGTCAGTCCCGCCACTTTGAAAACTTTTTCGATCGCAGGTTTCATGTTTGCGATGAAAAATTTTCCGCTCAATTCTTGGACATAATTCAATTGTTTAATCAGCATTCCGATCCCAGAGGAATCGATGTAATTTAACTTTTCCAGGTTGATCACAACGTTATTGTTATTTCGATCAATGTTCTGCTCGAAAAAGTTTTTGAGATCTATGGACGTATAGATGTCCAGGCTCCCGGAAAGGCTGATTATATTTGTTTCGCTGGATTTTCTAATGCTGATTTCCATATTGGTCCCTTCCCTTTTCGTAGAATCCGGCCGGAATTCAACGAATTTTTAGGAAAAATCCGGGCTTTTTGACGGAATGGACGACATTAAATATAGGAAATCGTCCGGAATCATACGAATGAAGAAACCTGCTATCTTACTTCTTTTGATCTTCTTATTCAGTTGGGAAATATTTTCTCAGGACTTCGAGAAGGACGGTCAGATCAAAATTCTTCCTTACGAGCCTACACAGGTCAGGGACATTGAAGGACTAACAAAAGACATCAAGGACTTTCATAAAAGAATAGAAGATATGCTCCCTTTCCTGAGTAGAAGGAAAAAAATTATTGATAATGAGTATTTCCAGTTTGTTCCTGCGATGGAAAACTTCAATTTCCCGGTCCGTGATAGATATTTGGTGGATAAAAAGTTTTATCTAAAAGTTTCAGGGGGAGAAGGTTCTCTAAAACTGGATGGAGTCCGATTTATCACCCGAAAATCCCTGGTTACTAAGCTCAGACCGGTCAATGACGAGATCGGTGAATTAAAAAACGAGAAGGTTGTTGCCTCGGATATCACTAGCATTGTTTTGGTTGTAAAAAGAAAAACGGATGCCGGAATAAAAGAAGAAGTATATAATCTAGGAAATATTCGGAACCCGAACCAAAGAGTCAAATTCGTCCGTTCTTATCGAGACAATCTTGCGGAAGTGGTCCAAGCAATAGATAAATATGTGGAAGGAACGATCCGAGCAGACAGAAAGGATGTGGATACCATGCTGGACGGTTTGGAAAGCGGCGGCTCCTTCCAGGAATATAATTCGAATCGTTAAATCGTTTTTAGAGTCTAAAATTTTACCATGAATTCGGCCTGGACAGATCATTATCGGGTTCTGGGTCTGAATTACGGTGCCAGTCCTGAATCTATCAAACATAGATATAGAGAGCTCGCCAAAATTTTTCATCCGGACAATAGACTAACGGGTTCCGAACCGGTCTTCTTAAAAGTTTTGGAATCCTACCAGGTACTGTCCAAACCGGAAGAACGTTCTCGTTTCGATCAAGAATTCAAAATCAGAAAGAAACAAGAACATGCAAAAAATGGAATTCATTTAATCCCACCTTCCAGGATTGTATTCGCTACACAAGCGGTTGAATTTGCAAGAAGGGGACTTCTTCGCGCCGGTATGAGAAGTAGGGATCGCAAAAAATACACCGGCATCTATTATGATATTCGGATCTGTCTCAAACCGGAAGAGCTACTAGGCAGAATATTCGCAGCCATTCCTTTGGTGGTCAGATCTATCTGTCCGGAATGTAGAGGTTCGGACCTGAACTGCGCTTCCTGCGGAGGAAAGGGAAGTTATAAGAGTTACAGGTACCTAAAATGGAGCCCGGAGCCGGGGAGTTTAGTCCCTGGTAGGATCTATACCTTAGATCTATCCGGGTTTCGTCCCGACGTATTTACTCATTTCAAGAAGCGGATCTTAAAAGTTAAAATTGAACTCTTCCAGGGTCAAAAAAAATAGGCATATATGCAGAAGGTTTTCAAATTCGAGCCCATCTATAAGGAAAAAGTCTGGGGTGGTAGAAAATTAGAAACCGTATTGGGGCGTGTTATCCCTTCGGGAGATATAGGAGAGTCCTGGGAGATTTCGGATTACGGTTCCGACCTTTCCAAAATTACAAACGGAGAATGTTCCGGAAAAACGTTCAGAGAAGTGTATACATCCGATTACGAGTCGGTTCTTGGAAAACCTTTTAAAGGGCAAGGATTTCCATTATTGATCAAACTCATAGACGCTAAAGAAAAATTATCCGTACAAGTCCATCCGGACGACGCGTATGCGGAAAAGTTTGATCCGGAAAGCGCAGGTAAAAAAGAAGCTTGGACGATTTTACAAGCGGATAAGGGGTCCAAACTAGTTTGTGGATTTTCCAAACAAACCAGTAAGGAAGAATTTTCACAATACGTACAATCAAACCGAGTCGAAGAAATTCTAAACGAAGTAGAAGTGAAAGAATTGGATTCTTTTCTACTGAATCCCGGCAGGATACACGCAATCGGCGGCGGCATCCTTCTTATGGAAGTCCAACAATCATCCGATTCAACTTATAGAGTGTACGATTACGGGAGACCTAGAGAGTTACATCTCAAAAAAGCGTTGGATGTTTTGGATTTTTCTTCCGCTGATCCTCAGGATAGGCTGAGTCCGAAACGAATCGATTCTTTCGAATTCAATCGTTTTGTCCTAACTGCAAACGATAAGTTCCGGATGGAAATTTTAGAAATCGATTCTAGTAAGAAGTTTGCACTTCCTCCTTTTTCTTCCGAGCCTGTGTTCCATATTTTGATGATCTTAAGTGGAGAATGTAAACTAGAAGATCTGGATCTAAAAACGGGAGATACCGTTTTAGTCACCGCTGCCGGGATTAAAGAAGGGGTGATCTGCGAATCTAAATCTTCTTTTTTACGTCTGGCTTGGTCCGGTCCAGGTTCGGATTGGATCCAATATACTTCCCCATGAACGGACCTGGAGAATATTCGGAAGAGCCGCTTCTTTGGGTAAGCGAATCCGAGATCAAAAAGCAAAGACAGATCGCAAAAGAACTACGCAAAACTCCTTGGTGGAGAAAAAAGAAAGCGGACGGAATCTGTTATTATTGCGGTAAAAAATTTCCTCCGGACGAACTTACAATGGATCATCTGATCCCTTTGGCAAAAGGGGGAAAATCGATCAAAGCGAACTTGGTCCCTGCATGTAAGGATTGCAATAATTCTAAGAAGAACAAACTTCCTTTCGAGGAGTTTTGATATTCTTTTTTACCAACAATGCGCGTGATAAACCGCTTCCAACAGGTAAAGATTACAAACATTTTGATCGTTGCGGTTCGTTAAACAAGCGGCCTGAAGTATCTCCGAGGTTTTTTTATCACTTGGAGTGGCTCTGCTACAGTCCTGTTTTCCTCCTGAATTACAATTGGATGATCCAAAAAAGATAAATAATACGAAAGTAACAGAGAGTATATTGTACATTTTTAATGAATTAGCCTGCTGGTTTGGGTCTACTCTGCACATATCTTTCTAGGAATAGGATCCAATCCCTTTTGAGAGAAGGTTTTTTGAGATAAGAATCGAATCCTGAGCTTTGGAAAAACTCTTCCGAGCCGGGCAAAGCGTGAGCTGTCCAGGCCACAAGATATGGAGGATGAGCGAAAGTCTCCTTGATCTTCTTGGAAACTTCTACGCCGCTGATATCCGGAAGATCGATATCTAAGAGTATGATCTCGTAGGTCTCTCTCTCCAATTGAGCGATCGCATCCTTTCCCATTCCTAAAGAATGTACCTTCATGCCTAATTTAGTGAGAATATCAAATGCAACTTTTCTAGAAAATTCTTGGTCTTCTACAAGTAAAATTTTGAGCGGAGGTAGAACGATAGGCGGAGCTGCCTCTTCTTCCAAATCTTGTTTTTCCGGTTCTTCCTGAGGGAAGGGAAGTAAAAAGGAGAATTTGGATCCTTTACCCGGAGAACTTGTGATCCGAATACTTCCCCCCATAAGTTCCACCAATTTTTTGGAGATGGTTAGGCCTAACCCGCTTCCCCCGAATTTTCTAGCAACGGAAGAATCCGCTTGCACGAAAGGTTCGAATAATACTGCGGCTTGGTCTTCTGCGATTCCGACTCCGTCGTCTTCTACCCAGAATTCTAATACACGGGAGAAAAGGTCTTCTCCATAAAAACGAACTCCAAGGCAGACCTTTCCACCGGAGCCGGTAAACTTGATCGCATTACTCAAAAGATTTAAGAGTACTTGTTGGATCCTTCCTTCATCTCCTAAGAAGATCCCAGGGTGGTGTTCCGGATAAGAGATATCCACCAAGACCCTTTTTTCTTCCGCTCTGGCCTTTACCACTCTTGCCGCTCTTTGTAAAACTGCAAATGGATCGAAGGGTAGGATCTCAAGGACAAAACGATGATTCTCTATTTTAGAAAGATCTAATAGTTGGTTCACTAAGTGGAGAAGGTTTTCTCCCGATGCTTGTATTATATCCGCATATTCCTTTTGCTCTTGTGTCAAGGAGGTTTCCGAAAGAAGATTAGAAGTTCCTAATAACCCGTTCAAAGGAGTGCGGATCTCATGGCTCATGATGGCCAGAAAGTCGTATCTATATTTGGCTTCCCATTCCGCTTTTTCTTTGGCGGCGGTGAGCTGGATCGTCCTGGATTCCACCTTGCTTTCTAATTCCGTTTTTAACTCGTTTAGATTTTGGTTTGCGATCTGTAATCCCTTCTCCGCTTCCATAGAAGTTCTTAGAACCCGAGAGAAGGAGAATGAAAATCCTAGGCTATGGAAGAATATGAATAAAAAGATCGCCGGAGCAAGTATATAATTGTTATTTAATATATAGTGCGAGGCCAGGATATCGTTTGCACCGGCGATGATGATAAAGGAGATCCCTACCAGGAAAAATCTGGAGCCGGGTCTTGCATGGATTACCGCTCTTGCACATCCCAATAGAGTGTAAGCTCCGCCGATGATAATCGTAAATTGGAAAGGAAAAAGTAATCTGGCATAATATTCCGCAGGCAGGACTATCGTGGGAATTGCGAAAATTAATAATATGATCAGGGAGATCCTTTCCGTTTTGGGATGGAAATCCTGTTTAAACGCGGTCGCAGAATAGGACAAAAACCCCGAACATAAAATATAGGTGCTTAGGTATTCTAATCTATAGCTGATCTCCCAGGGAATTTCGGGAAATACATAATTAAAAAGCCTATTCCCCGTTAAGAAAAACCGAAATACGGAAGCTAATGAAAATAATGCAAAATACAATTGGCTTTTTTCTTCTCTTGTTCTTAGAAAAGCCATAATTTGATAGATCGCAAGTACCAAGACCGCGGCAGAGCTTGCCATGTCTATTGCCTGGCTATAATGCAATTTTCTTAATATGAGGGAAGGTATCCCGATCTCGGGGGTAAACCAAAGACCCCCATTGATATGGGCAAAATTGGAGATCTCAAAATCCAGTTTTTTCAGGTCTTTCGGAAGGATGACGATAGAAGTTTGGAGGAATGGCACGGAAGTTTCGGGAGTCTTTCCCACTTTGCCAACGGTTTCCAAAAGTTTTCCATCCGCATAGATCGAGTAAGATGTTCCTAAATCGGGAACTTTTAACATCAGTTCAGGACAATTTTCGGGCAATTGCAGACGTAGAGTATAGGTTCCGAAACCTTTACCATTCGGAAATAATAGTTTTCCGTCTTTTGTCAGTTCGTTCCAGATCTGAGGAATCGGCGCATATACCGACTCTTGGATTTGCCCCGGCTCCGGTTCGGATGCCAAAAATTTTCCGGGAACCAGTTCCCATTCTCCACTGAGAGAAAGGATGGTTTTACTCGGGTCCCAGGTGGACGCATCCAGCTTACCTTCCCGAATTTCTCCCAAATCATAATCTATCCTTCCGCAATTCCAGGTGAGAAGAAGGCAGAAAATAAAAATCGGAAAAATTACGCGACTCGAATGCATATCTGTTCGTTGCCGGAGTATCACCAAATGCGGCATCTTTAAGATTTTTGCAAGTGGAGATTTGAAATTTCCGCCAAGATTGACGGAATTTCATCCTATAAACGGTGGATTTTCGAGTTTGTCCACCTTTTACGGCAAAGCCGGATCCTTTTTTGAGCCGATCTTTAACATAAGGAAGCGATCTTTATGTTGGAATCTTACGATCAGGAAACCGAATCCACAGACCATGAGGAGCTGGGAGAAGAATTGCTACATTTGTTGGATGAGGATGGAAATCCATATTCATTCATCGTTGGAGAAGTAGTCGAACTAGACGAACACCAATATTTTTTACTCGTTCCTTCTACGGAAGAAGAAACAGATCTCATCAATTTGGATGTGGGATTTTTAAAAGGAGAAGAAAGTTTCGGATACTTTGCCGTGAAAATAGAAGCGGACGAATTCGGAGAAGATAGATTGGTAGAAGTCACCGACCCCAGAGAGTTGAAAGATTTATTGTATGAACTGAACTCGGATGTTGTCTAATGGGTCCAATGGTCTTAACTTTTGTTTTGAAAATAGTTTTTTCGTATAAGACCCTGTCCTAAATGGTTCAGATTCTTGAAGCTCGGAAATTGAACTAAATCGATAATCTAAGTTTTAGCGCGGACTATAAAAAAAGAAATCGCATAATTTTCAACGGATTATAATCTATCGTAGTGGAATTGAACGCTCTTAACTTCGAGTTTCAAATTTTAGCTCTCTCGAGCCTCATCATATTGAGCATAGGCTTATTGCGTGTTTCCACAAAATTCGGAATTCCCTCTCTACTAATTTTCTTATCGATCGGAATGTTGGCTGGTTCAGACGGCATTCTAATGATCTGGTTTAACGACGCTGATCTTACCCGTAAAGTTGGCTCCATTGCATTAGCATTCATCTTGTTCTCGGGCGGTTTAGAAACCGATTGGACCAAGGTAAAACCGGTACTCTGGAAAGGAATTTCTCTCGGAACCTTGGGAGTACTTCTTACTTGTTTATTCGTGGCCTTATTCGCAATTTTTGTAATGGGTTTCGACCCGATTATCGGATTCCTTTTGGGGGCGATCGTATCTTCTACAGATGCGGCGGCGGTATTCAACGTTCTAAGGACCAGTAATATCGGTATGAGAAAAGGACTTACTTCTCTTTTAGAATTGGAGTCAGGTAGTAACGATCCGCTGGCGGTCTTATTGACAACTTCCGTTTTAGGTTTTGTAGGAACTTCTTCTCCCACTTGGGACAGTTTGGCTTGGACCATCTTCCAACAATTTAGTTTGGGAATTATCCTAGGATTACTTTTAGGATATTGGATCTATAGAGGAATGAACCGTATCAAACTGGATTACGAAGGGTTGTATCCGGTATTACTTTCTGCTTCCGTTTTATTTGTGTATGCGGCTACGGATCTGATCGGGGGAAACCCGTTTTTGGCGGTTTATATCGCTGGAATCATTATCGGGAACAGATCCTTCGTTCATAAACGGAGTAATGTTCGTTTTATGGACGGGATTGCATGGTTGATGCAGATTGTAATGTTTTTAACTTTAGGACTTCTAGTCTTTCCTTCTAAAATTCCTTCCGTTGCAATTCTCGGAATCGCATTCTCAATTTTTCTAATTGTGGTGGCAAGACCGGCCGCTGTGTTTTTGGCTCTAACTGGATTTAAAGTAGACTGGAGAGAAAAACTTTTGGTTTCTTGGGTGGGGTTAAGGGGAGCTGCTCCGATTATCCTGGCGACATTTCCTTTTGCAAAACAACTCCCCGAATCGGAGATGATCTTTCATATCGTCTTCTTTACGGTTCTAACGTCTTTATTGCTGCAAGGATCTACCATACCGTTTGCAGTGCGAGTGTTAGGACTAGAAGCGACTTTGGAACAAAGAGCTTCTTATCCATTCGAATTCGAGAACAAGGAAAAAAGTGATACACAACTTTTGGAATATATCGTTCCTTATGGTTCGGCGTCGGTAGGCAAGTTCGTCTACGAATTGGATTTCCCGGAAAATTCTTTGATCACCTTGATCTATAGGGGAGATTCTCATTTGGTTCCGACTGGTAAGACCAAAATGGAAGATGGGGACGTTCTTCTGGTGTTAACTCCGGAAGGTGCGGAAGATAAGATCCGAGAAATCCTTTCCAGAATGGGGGATAAAAAGGAAGTATGACTTCGTATGATATTGGATCGCTTTGATTGGAAGAAAATTTTTCGATCAAATTACTTTGAACTAGCCTTAATTTTTTTTATTTTCTCCTATATTTCGTATCAAAACGCTTGGTTAAGCGATGATTCGTTCATCAGCTTTCGAGTTTTAGATCATTTGGCAAACGGTTTCGGATTACGCTGGAATATCGCGGAACGTGTACAGGCGTTTACAAATCCCTTATTGATCCTTGTACTTTCTCCTTTTTATTATTTGTATCAGAATATTGTGTTCTGGTCATTTTTTAGTTCATTTGTTTGGGGAGTTTTCGCATTTTATTTTTTAAAAAAGATCTCCGTTTCTTCGGTTTCGTTTTGGTTAGGTTTTGGATTTCTTTTGTCGTCTAGATCTTTCGTGGATTATTCCTATTCAGGGTTGGAGAATTCCTTAAACTACCTGATAGAGGCTATCTTCTTCTATTTGTATTTTAAAAAAGAAGAGGGGTCGGGATCCAAACTGCCAAGCCTGGTCCTTCTTGCTTGCCTTGGTCTGGTTTCCAGGATCGATTTTATTTTAATTTTTATGATCCCGCTTTTCATCGTTTTTGTCCAGGAATGGAAACAAGGGAAGATTAATATTTCTTTAAGTTCTAAAATTGTTCTTTGCAGTTTGCCTGCGGTTTTTTGGTTCTTATTTTCCGCCTTCTATTACGGTTCACTTTTGCCGAATACATATTATTCCAAAACAAATGTGGAAGATTCCTTTGCCCAGATACTTTTGCAGGGTTTGCAATATTATTTTTTCGAATTAAAATGGGATCCTATCGTATTTATATTTCTTCCGATTGTGGCGATTGTCCGAGTATTTTCGCGGAAAGGTTCCGGTCCTATTGTAACTTCTCTCTGCTTCTCTTTACCTTATTTGGCGTATATCGTCTTTGTGGGTGGAGACTTTATGGCAGGGAGATTTTTTACCTATGTGATCTTTCTTTTAGGGATCGCATTAGTGCGGCTGGAGAATCTGGATAAAAAAGAGATCTATATTCTGGGATCTGTTTTAATTATTTATAATATTTTTCTATCCTCCAGTCCGGTGCATTCCGTTAAGCAACAGGTGAAACAAAACCCTTGGATTTTAAGTAAAGGTG
Source organism: Leptospira sp. WS58.C1 (assembly GCF_040833995.1). Classification (NCBI taxonomy): domain Bacteria; kingdom Pseudomonadati; phylum Spirochaetota; class Leptospiria; order Leptospirales; family Leptospiraceae; genus Leptospira; species Leptospira cinconiae. The sequence continues at coordinate 3,085,243 of NZ_CP162137.1, read as the reverse complement.
AGATTGCAGACGAAAAACTTTGGTATTATCCCGGGACAGGCCTCGCATGGTATAATAAAAAGGATTCTTTACTCCCCGGTTTGGCGAATAAAAAGCCCTTTTTCCCTTCGACCGAGCAAAAAGTATTCATTAAATATAATACAGGTATACTCGGATTTTTTCTGCCGGATAAATATATAATCGATATAGTAGCTTTAGGTGATCCTCTCCTTTCTCGGATTCAGGGAAAAGGAAGGGTAGGTCATAAGATCAGACGTTTACCTTCCGGTTATTTTGAGTCCGTCGAGTCCGGCGAAAATAAGATCCAGGATCCTAAGCTGAAAGAATATTATGATTCTTTGAATATATTGACAAGAGGGGAATTGTTCGATTCCAGGAGATGGGAATTGTTCTGGAAATTCCAGTTTGGTTCTTTTCGAAAATATAAGGAAGTTTATCTCATAGATGAGGTTCGTGAAAATAAAATGTGGGAAGAGGAGAATCGTAAAAAGAATTCGGGGATTAATTCGATCTAATAAGGGAATATTACTTTAGTATGTAGGAATTCCAACAGGCTAATGCCTCGAAAATTTAATTGAAAAGATTAGAATTTTATGATATAGGGGGCAAGGGTTCTCCCACGGGCCCTCCTCCTCCACCCAAGCCTTCAGGGTGGGGGCGCCCTCTTGTCCGTAGGAATTCCTACAAAAACGGCGCCATTCTCTCCACAAGGATCCTTCTGTTGTCTCCCGTTTGTAGAGAAATAATTCCTCGGATGATTGCTTGTCTTCTTCTATCTCTGGAAAATGCCCAGGTCCTAAGACGATTTGCCAATGGAAAATACACTAAGTTTGCAAATGCGATTCCGTAGAAAGTTGCGATGAATGCGGTAGCGATCCCTTCTCCGAGAGCCCTTGTTCCGGCTCCTAAATTTTCCAATACGCTTACAAGTCCCATTACGGTTCCGATGATCCCGATCGTAGGAGAAAATCCTCCGGCAGTTTCTAAAATTTTAGCGGAGCGGGTTTCCTTATTCTCCTGGCCTTCCGCTGCTTCGAATAAAATTTCTTCCACCGCTCTTGGGTCAGTTCCGTCTACGATGAGTTGGATCCCTTTTCTTAAGAATGCGTCGGGCACTGCTGCGAGTTGATCTTCCAAAGATAGTAATCCGTTCTTGCGAGCCTTCTCCGCAAAGTCCAAAAATACATCGGAAAGAGAAAAATCTCTTTTTGGAAAAAGAGATTCTCTCAAGTGAATGATCAGGTTTGCAAATTCTTCCGGGGAATAACTTGCGAATGTTGCGCCGGCAGTTCCTCCGATGATCAATACAAGTGCGGATAGTTTGAGAAAGGAAAGAAAATGCGCTTCTTCCAGTAAGATTGCTAATAAAACCGAGGCAAATGCGGCAGTTAAACCTAAGATGGCCGAACGCATGGGAGCAAATTAGGCAGATTATGTCCAAGAGACAAGTCTTTTCGCGATAAGTTGGGAAGTTTGGCCGCCTCGCCTTCGGCGACCGGGCTCTCCGCTTCGGTCGCTTCGCGACGCCCGCGTCGATCCCTGGCGGGGGAAAATTCCTGAGCGATCTTAGCGCCTTTGCGTGATCCCAAATCTACGGAATTTTGTTTCTCACGCCAAAGTCGCAAAGAGGAGAAGATTTTGGATTTGTAAGCCTATAAACTCAGTGAGCTCTGTGTTCTCCGTGCGAAACCATAGAAAAAAGGGGAGGCAAAAAATAAGGGACGGTTTCGTCCATCCCCTCTACAAGAAAGTGAAAATTCGCAGTGGATTGACTCTAGCCAGGGAGGCTAAAGGTCCATCCGATCTAGAATATCGGATTTCAAAGTTCCGACCTTAGAGGTTCCTGACCATTTTTTCCGTCGGAAAAGAGATTTAATTTCGGTACGAAAAAGTTCGCTCCGAATGTTGCGCTGCAAAATCCATTGACTTTTTGCGTATTTCTAAAATTTTTGTCCCAAATGCTCACTGTTGTCACTGTTCTGTTTTTGGGAATTTACGCCCTGGATATTCTAGGATTATTTTTCTTTGGAATTCATACGTATATCATGGTGTATTTGTACAGAAAGTACAATGCCAATTGTGATACAGATCCGAGCAGAAACCTTTCTTTGGACGATCCGAGTCTTCCGATAGTCACCGTCCAACTTCCAATTTTTAACGAGTTTTACGTAGTAGATCGTCTGATCGACTCGACTATTGCATTAAAATATCCTAAAGATAAATTAGAGATCCAAGTTCTGGATGATTCCACTGATGAGACCATCCAAAAAGCCGCTGCCTTGGTGGCAAAATACAAGGCTCAAGGTTTCGATATTCATCACCTTCACAGGACGAATCGTGTTGGTCACAAGGCTGGAGCCTTAGACGAAGGAATGAAAGTTTCTAAAGGCGATTTTATCGCTATTTTCGATGCGGATTTCATGCCGGATCCTGATTTCCTCTTAAAAACCATGGCTTACTTCGAAGATCCGCAGATCGGAGTTGTGCAAGCCCGTTGGGGACATATCAACGCAGATTATAATATTCTAACCAAAGCCCAAAGTTTCGGTATCGACGGTCACTTTATGATCGAGCAAGTAGCGAGAAACGGTTCCAAACTTTGGATGAACTTCAACGGTACTGCAGGTACTTGGAGAAAGAAAACGATCGAAGATGCCGGCGGTTGGGAACATGATACCCTTACCGAAGACTTCGATCTTTCCTATCGCGCAGAATTGAGAGGTTGGAAGTTCCGTTATTTCAAAGATGTGGTTTGTCCTGCAGAAATTCCTGCAATGATGTCCGCATACAAGTCCCAACAGTTCCGTTGGTGCAAGGGCTCCATCCAGACTGCCGTAAAACTTCTTCCTCGTATCTGGAAAGCGGACCTACCTTGGAAAATCAAGGCTGAAGCGGTGACCCATTTGATCAATTATTCCGTTCACCCGCTCATGATCGTGAACATTTTATTCAGCGCTCCGTTATTATTGATGGAATACTGGTCAGGTTTCAGTTTTTACGATCTTCCTTTAGAGGTATTGTCCGGATCTGCCGCAATACTTTCTATCGGTTCCGTCGGGCCCTTATTCTTCTACGCATATTCACAAAAGACATTATACAAAGATTGGAAAAAGAGAATGGTATATCTTCCGATCCTGATCATGATCGGAACAGGGATCGCGATCGTAAACACCAGAGCTTGGCTCGAGGCTGTTTTGGGAATCCAATCTTCCTTCAAAAGAACTCCTAAATTGAGGATCGAAAAGAACACAGACGCCTTGAAAGATAGGCTGAAATATACCGTTCCGCTCGATTTCCATGTGGTTCTTGAGTTCTTATTGGGTTGTTATTGTGTGTTTTCCGTTGTGCTATCTTTCTTAGTGGGACGTCCTTATATCGTGGGCTTCCTATTGATCTACGGGATCGGTTTCTTCTTTGTTGCCTTTAAGTCTTTCCAAGAATTCACTTGGAAATACAAAGAGGCAAGAAACGCAACTCAGGAAGAGATCCCTCAGGAAGCCTGACACAGCTTCCGCCGTACAAAAGGCGAGGAAACGGGTTGACTCCCTGTGCCCTCGCCTAAATCTGTCAAATACCCCAGGAAACAGGATAACCGATGAGTGAGAAAGTCTATTGCGCCAACTGCCTGCATTGTGTAACCGTCAGACAGTATGAATCCGAGGCGGACAAATACATCCTCCGGGTCAAATGTACCAAGAAAAAATGGTCCAAACGTTCCGGCGAAGAGAAGTTATACAAATACTTCACTGTGGCTCGCCGTATGCAGACTGATTGCGAATTCTACGAGCCGATGGGAGAAATCCTTCCTTATATCAAAAATTTAAAGAAAGAACTTCCCATTAAAGACGAAATCTACATGGTGAAGTCGCCTAACTAAAAAGGGCATTGTTCTCCAAACCGTTCCTCCTCCAACCCAGGACCGTAAAAGAAACGGGAAATCGCAAAACGGTCCTGGACGAACCCTACACCCTCTTCCCGGACAAAGACGCCTTATTACTTAAGGATTTTCCAGTCCGGGTAAGTGTAGGAGATCCTCTCTACAAACAATCTTCAGGTTCAGTTCTCTCTCCTGTAAACGGGATCGCGTCTTTAGAACATAGCGAAGAAGGTTCCAAGATCCGTATCGTACAAGATGGAAACTTTATTGGTTCCAAACCTTGGATCCCAAAAGTTCTAAAAAAAGAAGAAACACTGGAGCCGATGGACAGATTGGGCTTAGTCAGTCTGGACTTTCCGGAACATTCTCTTTTATCCTATTTTAAATCCAGACAAACCACTAAACTTATTATCTTAGCTCCGTTTACTAGAACTCAAGACGTGGACTATCTTCCCGAGTTAAGAAGGAACGCAGAATGTCATACTCGTTTCTTAGAAGTTTTAAGATCCATTTTTCCGGAAGCTCAGATCAGGGATTATATTGTCGCTCTAAAATCTCCCGTTAAAAATTACGCATACCCTTGGGGAATTCCGGAGTATTTCGTATCCCAAACCGAAAAATTGCCTTTTTCTAAAATTAAGGAAATTTTATATTTAGGTCCGGAAACATTATATAATCTTTATAGAGCATTATTCGCCGATTTTCCTTTTATAGAAAGAGAGATCGCTCTTTATTTTTTAGGGAAGAACGGAGGGCTTAGAAAAGCGGATTCTACCGTTCGTATCCGGAACGGACAGAGCCTGAAATTTTTATTCGAAGAATACGGCCCCAAGTATTCCAACTTCACTCTAAATTCCTTTTACGAAAAAAATCCGGTCAGAGATATCAAAAAAGGATTCTATTGGGATATTAGACAGAATTATTCCTTAGTGTTTTTGACAAAACATGATTCGGGGAGAAGGGAATTCCCATGTGTAGAATGCGGAGAATGCTCTTATAATTGCCCTACCCAGGCAAATCCAATGGCCCTGGTTTCCAGTTTCGGCAATTTTAATTCTTCTCTTTGTATGGAGTGCGGGATCTGCACATTTCTTTGTCCTTCTACCATTTCTTTAAGGACCCGTATCAGGACTTGGAAGGAGGCGAATCATGGCTTTTAGTTACATTCTCTCCACTCAAAACGGTTTTTTCAGAAGAAAGGACCTTCTTCTACCCGATATTCTTTTCGCATTTTTAGCGATGGGCCTTTTGGTTTTAGGTTCCGGCGGATCTTATTATCCGATCGTTCCTGCGGGTTTCGGACTTGTATTCGGAGCGGCTGCCTACTTTCTTCTCACAGGTGGGAAGTCCTACCCGTTATATTGGGTAAATCATACGTTGAGTTTTGCTCTTCTTCTTCCCAGAGATCCAAGATACGCTTTACATGCGGTTCTTGCTCTCGGGATTGGATTGGGTCTTTGGTGGATCCTGGAACAGAAATTTAAGATCCGCTTCCCTTTGGCATTAGTACAATTTTTGCTTTTTCTAATATTCTATCTTTTGCCAGGGGTAGACAGCTGGGCTTCCGAATCTTCTTCCGTGTTTAGAGGAATTTCTTACCCTGATATATATACTCCCGGGTTTTTTATGGAAGGTACCTTGTCTGGTTTTAGATATTCTCCCTTGGAAGCTTGCGGTGGATTCGGGATACTTCTGGCAGTACCTTTACTATTAAGAAGTAGTTTGGCTCTATTATTACCCTTGGGATTTGCGGTCTTACTTTCCGTTTGGTTCCATTTATCTAAGATCCCAGGTTGGGAAACAGTTTCCGGACCGGTATGGCTTGGAACCTTTTCCTTCATTTTACTTCTAAATTTACCGGGAAGAAATACAGGCTCACTTTTGCCTCTTTCTTTTTTGAGTTTGGCACCTTTGGGGTTGGCAATTTTTTTCCTTCCGCCTGCCTTGGTTCCTACATTCCTGTGGGTCTCATCGTTTTTTTTCATTGAATCCATCCTGATTCGTATTTTCCTAGGAGATAGGACAGAGAAGAATGAACCAGCTCCTCGCTTTACTTAAGCCAGAGACTGTAATTTTTGAAATAGAAGGTTCCTCTAAGGAAGAAGTGATCAATCAACTTCTCCAGAAGGCCGTCGACTCGACACTTATTGCTAGAGACGACAGGGACCTTGTGTACGAATCTCTTATGGCGAGAGAAAAATCCATGTCTACGGGTATTGGAAGCGGGGTTGCGATCCCGCATTGTTCGGTCAATCTGGTAGATGAGCTCAAATGTGTGATGGGCCTTTCACGAAAGGGTATCGATTTCGATGCAATCGACCATCTTCCCGTTCATATCTTTATCCTTCTGATCGTTCCCAAATCTAAATTCCAAGAACATATCAAAACCCTGGCGCAGATCGCAAAAACCCTCAATGTAAAAGAGGATCGCGAAAAACTGATCCTTTCCAGAAATTTCGAAGAGATCCGAAAAGCTTTCTCTGCTTGAGAGGGTGGAAGTTTGTTAGAAGAAGCGAAACGCTTTTTGATCTTTGCGGTTTTCCTTTCCGCAATTTCCGTATTTTTTTCCCAGCTCAGATCCTTGAATAAGGAATTTTTAGAGGCGGATTCCGGGATCCAGGTCCAGGATTCCGCGGAGAGATCGCCTAACACAGATTTTACGAAAGAATATCTAAAATTTTGGAAAGGTTTGGTCAATTTCGATCTGGGCGAAACCGAATCCGGGGATCCGGTCCTTTCTCATATACTCTCCAGATTTTGGCCCACTTTACATTTAGCCGGATTTGCGGTTTTAACGGGGACCTTCTTTTCCGTTTTCTTAGCCTTGGTCTCTTTTCTTCCTCGGTGGAGTTTGGTGGGAGAAGTTTTCGGATTTATCAGTCAAGTTATCTTATCCACCCCAGTATTTGTAGTTTCCGTTTTTCTATTAGTATTCTTTTTTCTGATACTGGGCTGGCTTCCTCCCGGTGGATATGAGCCTTGGAATACCGCTTATGTGATCTTGCCTGGAGTCGCTCTTGGTTCCAGAGTGTTTGCCAGACTTTTTATTTTTGCCCACCAGCTGGCCGGTACTGAAAAAAAATCGGCTTATACGAACGTTTTGAAGGCGAGAGGATATTCAGAAAATCGAATATTGTTCCGACATATTCTTCTGAAAGTTTGCCCCGTACTTCTTATCTTGATCTTATTGGATTTGAGTTCTTTACTTTCAGGCGCAATCGTTGTGGAAGAGATCTTTTTTTTCCCCGGGATCGGAAAGTCCATGTACCATGCGATAAGGACCATGGATTCCGCATTACTCTCCGCTCTTTTATTCTATAGCGGAACGGTATTCTATATTCTGACCAGAGTCTCGGAAAGAGTAAGAGATAGACTTTTGGGTTGGGAGGCAGGTGCAGCTTGAAAACTTCAAACCTGCTTCGTTACGGAGTGATCTCCCTATATTTAGTTTTAGTAATATTTGGAATATTATTCAAGTCCGCTCCTACTGAATTGAATTTAAAAGAGTCTTTTCTCCCTCCGTCTTTGGATTTTCCATTCGGTAAGGATAGATTGGGAAGAGACGTGCTCTCGCTGTTCGCTTACGGAAGTTTGGCTACTTTCTTATTCGCTTTTCCTGCAAGAGTCCTTACCTTGGTCGTGGCTTCCCTAATCGGTCTCGTTTCCTATACAAGTCCATTCTTTAAAAGGAATGTATTCTCTCCCTTGTCTTCCGTATTTGTTTCTCTTCCTTCTTTACTCTTGGCGTTGCTTGTTGTCCAAGTATTCGGTGCGGGACCGATCCCTTTGTTTTTAGCGATCGTTCTAGGAGATTGGGCACAAGCTTATGAGACGGTTCGGGCCAAAATCGACGAGGTAAGCACAAGCGGTTATGCGTTAGCCGCTTCTTGTTTTGGTGCGAGTAAATCTTATATTTTTAGGGCGCATCTTCTTCCCCAAGCGTTCCAAATATTGAGAGTACTTTTGTTTACGGGACTTCCTGCAGTTGTGATGACACTTGCAATATTCGGATTTTTAGGGATTTCAGCGGGAGGTGAAGTTTTCGGGCCCGGTTTAGGGGAACAAATTGCATTTTCAAAGGATTACGCGCAGAATGCTCCTTGGTCTTTGGTTTTTCCTACATTAGGAATTTTAGGTTTAGTAATGACGGTGGGAGGAAAACGATCTTGAAATTGTTGTTCTTCCGAAAAATACCCGCCTGTATTTTACTGATTTGTTTAGCTCCTTTGTTTGTTGGATTTCCAATATTTGGGACCGGGATAAACGATTATTATCGTATTTCTGAATATTCTTCTCCCGAAAAGATCCAATTTGAGAAGGAAAGAAAACTTTGTATTTTTCCTCTCCGGAATTTATCCGGAGATGCCTCTCTGGATTTTTACTCCTCCGGTTATGCTTCTGTTCTATATTCGGGTCTGAAATCTTTAGTTCAAATTTACGACGAATCTCTTTACCCTAAGTCTATACAACATGCTTTTGGTCCAAATCCTTCCGGGGTGAAACCGAATCTAAAGGAAGGAGAATGGGATTATGCAGGACTTGAAAAATTAAAGAAGGGAGAACTTTCTTTAAACGTATCCAAAGATCCTAGATATTTGATCTTAAAAGTCCAACCTTACGAAACGGAAACAGCTCCTGACGAAGGATTTATCATTCCAGTCTCCCGAAAATACGACTGTTTTTATTCCACTTACGGAGAATTTGAGAAGAAGGGAGAAGAACTCCGGATCAATATCCGATTGAGATCTTCCAAAGACGGATCTAAGAAAGAATTCTCCCACAAAACAAGTATTAGGCGATCATATCAGGAATTAGGTCCGGTGATCGAAGAGATCCGCAAAACACTTTTAGGAAAACATACTAAAGTGCTCTCCGTTAAAACCGGGACCCAGTATGATTCTTTAGTCTTCTTGGACGGGAATTACATAGGTAAAACCCCTTTAAAAAGAAATGATGTTCTTGCCGGGATACACGATATCCGGATCACTAAGAACGGATATTCTGATTGGATCGGTCAACTGGATCTGAGAGAAAATTCTAAAGATCTGGATATCGTATTAGAAAAAGATAAAAAAGAAGGCTTTCTTTCCCTAGATTCCGACCCACAAGGAGCTAAGGTGTATTTAGATTCGGAATATTTAGGGGTGACTCCACTCGTAAAAGTTCCTGCCAAAATCGGTTGGAACAGATTGAGATTCGTTTTAGACGAGCATGTGGACCAGTTTAAAGGAGTGGAGATCAAAAAAGGAGAAGTATCGGAAATCAAGGTCAAACTGAAAGAAGGTGAATCCGTTTCCTATTATAAAAACAAAAAGTATTTATTCTTAGACCATACCTACGATGATTTTGCAATCTATTCCCTTTACGGAAGTTTGTTCTTTTATGCCGGATATTATTATTTCAATTTGAGAGCGAATCAGGCCCTGGAAAACGTAAGGCCAATGGTCCAGATCACAAATTTTACTGCTCTCCAGGAATTGCAGCAATCTTCTCCTAATTTACAGACATTCGCGCTTTCTTATTTCTATCAGGAAAGTATCTATAACGATGCTAAAGATAAATCCGATTATTTCAGATCTATTTCCGGAAGATTCGGAAGAAACCAAGGGATCCAAGGCGGACTCATGTTGTACGGGATCGGAACAATGCTGATCTTGTCTGCGACATTCTACGCTCTTGGATTGGATTCCGAAACCTTGGAGGTAGGTGTGGCACCCGTCAAGACCATGCCGACATTCGTAAGAGGTTTGGAAGGACAGTATGAAACCGAGTCTTACGCAAAATTTAATATGAGATTCTGATAGATCTTTCCGGAGTTCTTTGGCGTATCGGCCAAAATATTTAAGCTTTGATATAAGAATATAGTCTAAAACTTCCTAAGACAAGGAGGCCTTCTGCGTTCCGTATAGGTTTTAGGATCTCCGAAAGTTTTTCCGGAAGGACCGAATAAGATCCATATCCTTCCGGAAGTTTGAACTCTTTGGAATCTAAAAAATACAAATTTGTATTCTGTATTTTTGTATAATCAAAAAGTTTTTCCGCCATAGATTCTCCTTCTTTGTCCGGTAAAAATCCGGCGAGTATAGAAAACCTTTTACCTGGAAATGCGGAAGATAAAGACGCAAGTGTGACTCGGATTGCATCCGGATTATGTGCAGGATCGAATACGATGAAGGGAAGATCCGATATGGTCTCCAACCTGCCTGGAGGAAGGGGCAGGGGTTTAAAAATTACTTGTTCCGTCTTTTCCAAAGAGGATAACTTCTTAGAGATATATCCCTGTAGGTTCTCTACAATAAACTTTACGTATTCTTGATTATGATCCAGATAGGATTTTCCTTCCGGCAAAGAAGGAAAAAGATGGAGATCTAAATTCTTTTCGGAACAAAACTCTTTTAGTATTTTTAACTGAGACGGTTCCGGTTCTAATGCGAATACGATCCTCGTTCTTTCGGATACGATCCCTAATTTTTCCTTTAAGATCGCTTCTTTTGTATTTCCTAAAACCGCCTTATGATCTTCTCCGATAGCGCATATAACTAGTATGTCCGGTTCCGCCACTTTTGTGGCGTCTAATCTTCCGCCTAAGCCCGCTTCGTATATTTGGACCGCGATGTCCTTTTTTTCGAATAAAACGAAAGATCCAAGTGTAAACCATTCGAACCAGGAGAGAAAGGAAAGTTCTTCCGAAGTACTTTCCGTAAATAGGATATTAGAGATCTCTTTTAGATCTTCTTGGTCGATAGGATCGAAATTCGGGCCGATTCTGATCCTTTCTTTCGGATCGAATAGATGAGGAGAAGTATAAAGACCTGTTCCGTATCCCAAATTTGAAAAACTTCCCGCTAAAAAATGGGAAACGGAACCTTTTCCGTTCGTTCCGACGACAGAGATCCTAAGCCTTTCTTTCTTTCGATCTCTCCAGCCATGGGAGTCTATTAGTTTACGGAACGGATCTAAGGAATAATCCCCAAAAACGTTAAAATTCCTAGTCTTCTCTAAATTGGTTAATTTGGATCCGAATTCTAAAAAATCTGGGATAGACATTTAAGTTTTTCTAATATTCTTTCAGGTGTATCCGAGAGCATTTAACAGCCTGGACCTTCCTTTTTCGATTAGGTCGGTACTTAAATTTACGCCGGTGAATAATCTGAATTGTTCTACCGCTTGGTAGAGTAACATATCCGTTCCAGGTACGATCTTGGCGCCCTTCCTCTTGGCCCCTAAAACCAAAGGAGTTTCCAGAGGGTTATAGACTATATCGAATACGATTTGACCTTCTACAAAACAAGACTCGGGGATAGCGGGTCCCGGATCTTTTCCTTTCATTCCAAGCGGAGTTGTATGAATGATGAGAGAATATTCCGAAAAATCCTTTTGTACTTCGTTTAGATCCTTGGATTGGATCTTTGCGGACGAAATCTTGGATAGTAAGCCGATCAATTCCTCCGAAGTTTTGGGATTTCTTGCAGCGATAGTAAGATCTTTTACTCCTGCTTCTTTCAATAGTGTGAAAGAAATTCCGCGAGCACTTCCACCGCTTCCGATCAATAATACTTTTCCTTTTAAACTTTCCGGAAAAGATTCTTTCACGGAGCGGACTGCACCTATTCCGTCCGTATTATGCGCGCTAATCGATCCGTTCTCGAAAATTAAAGTATTACTGGCTTTGACCGCTTGAGAGGTCTCGTCGGTTTTATCTGCGAGTAGAAAAGCAATCTCTTTATGAGGAATGGTTACGGACAAACCTCTTACTCCGAACTTGGACAAAGAAAGAAGTTCCTTTTTTTCCAAAGTTTCCACAGGAAAAACCAAATATCCGCAGTCCAGACTTAGGTCTTCATACCATGAAGTATGTAATAGAGGTGAGAGGGTATGAGATAAGGGTCGGCCTACGATCCCGAAGTATTTTGAGCTGTCTCGAAAGATTTTCAATGGGTTCCGCTTCTTTTTTACTAAAATTCTCGACTTTATCCGAAAACCCGGAAAACCTGTAATGCAGATGGGAATCCTGGCCTCGCTCAACGATTTTCTCCCTTTACTCGGCACTCAACCCTTTTTAGTTTTAGCTTCTTCTTCGGGTTGGTGGACGACATTCACGGATATACTGTTTGTTCTGTCCATTAGCGGCGGTTTAGCCTGGTATTTTTATTATTATAAAAGAAAGGATCTTTTAGGCGGTTACTGGGTGGCGTTTTTAGTCGCTATTCTGGGGTCGTTGATCATTCTTTCTATCTTCCAAGACCTAATCCGAGAAGTGGTGTATTGGTTAATCTCCCCTAAGATCGGAATCTACCAGGTTGCCAATGTGAATTTGATCGCGGTACTTTTGGGCGGATACTCCATGCTCTATATCATGAACCGTATCAATCATAATAAAGAACGTAGGGATTAATTTACGGGCGACTCACTCGCTTTGCTCGTGATCGCGCTCTTCGCTCCAATCAGCAAAGCGCCATAAACGGCGCATTGCCGGATTTCCGCTACGATCGCTGTCGCATCCAGATCCGGGCTTTTCCTTTTTTCCACGCAGTATCGCAAAGTTGCGGCTCTACGAAAGTAGGAATCGTCGTCTTTATTTCTTCTTTTCTTTTTCCGCCAAAGACATTTCGAATACTTTGGTGTATTTTAGAAAATTATAATAGAATCCCATGATCGCGAGGATCAATCCCCTTCTGCCGTCCAAAAACCCGAGTCTCACAAAATACATCCAAAAGGATTTGTATCCTGCTTCTAATAAAGCTAAGAACAGACCGGTTCTTTTTCCTTTTCCGAATTTTTCCGCGGCTGCAAGTTCGGAATATCGATTGATAAAGTTCACATGATCGAATAAATTTTCGTAGGAATAATGGAATACGGGATGTTTTAACTTCTTCCTCTTTCCGGACAATTCCACCGCTTCGTGGACCTTTCCACCCACGAATTTTCCTTTGGATCTTAAGAATAACCTGGCCCTATAATTCGGATACCAGCCTCCGTGCCGGATCCATTTTCCCATGTACATCGTAAGTCTCGGGATCAAGAACCCGTCTTCTTCCGGTTCGCCGTTCTTAAATAAGTTTTTGATCTCTTCTTTTAGTCCCGGAGAAAGTTCTTCGTCCGCATCCAGAGTGAGTATCCAAGGATTCACTGCTAAAGATATGACATGGTTTTTTTGGGACACGTAGTCGTCGAATTTCCGGAGAATTACTTTGGCTCCCTTTTGTTTCGCGATACTTTCCGTTTTATCCATGGAACCTGAATCCAATACTATGATCTCGTTTACGAAATCTAGGGAAGACAGACATCTTTCGATATTATCTTCTTCGTTTAATGTGATGATACAGGCTGAGATTGGGTACATCTAAGCGCGGGAAAAATCCTGATCTCTAACGGATTTAAAATTAGACGAAAGAGGAACTTCCAATCTGGCGATGGTTACGTCTTTTCGGATGATGATCCTGAAATAGGAAGGATCGATACCTTCTCCTTTCAGCATGATTAATATGAGTGCAAGTCCGAGTCCCGCTCCTTCCGTATTGTCGGCGTTATCTAAATAGAATTGGGCGATGTCTCCGTACTGCATTCCTTTTTCTAATTTTTCACGAAGGGATTTTTCTTCTTCAATGGTCACCGGTGTGTTGTTTGTTACCTCGATCCGAATTCCGTCCATGGAATAGTCGAAGGTGATCAGACAGAAATATCCTTTTTTTTTGGATTTGTTTCCGTATTCTTCCGCCATACTTTCGGAAAATAATTCCTTATATTCGGAGACTCCTTTTTTGTACTGGATCGGATTTTCAATATCGTAGCCTTTTTCCTCGAAGAAGATCCTTTTTTGATTTGCCTTGCAGGCATTGATCGATAATTCTTTTACGATAGTGTAAATCGTTGGAACAAGGGTGGGATAAGTGACCTTATCCAAGATGAGCTCGATCGCCTGCTGGATATGTTCCTCGACCGATCTGGTGATCCGATGGGTCTTTAGAGAGAGGATTCTTCCGTCCTCCACCGTAAGCCGGATATTGTCTGATATATCCCGGATTTCCTGACCCATTAACCTTGAACTTTTCGGAACTCGATTTGTTTGTCAAGAGACTCATTCTAATAGCTTTAAAAAAGGTCCGTTCTAATTGGGTCCGAATTTTGCCGAAATTCTTCCCCTACATTTTAGGGAGCCTTGTTTTTTCCGGGAACATTCACGCGGATTCCTGGTCATGGAGCGGAGTTTATTTAGTCCAACCCGAAACGTTGGAATATTCCGGTCCGGTTCAGATCCAGGTCAAAGACGGCCTAGTAGAGAAAATATCTTCTTCTCCTTCCTCCAAAGATCCTCTGTTCATTTTACCAGGGTTTTGTGATTCTCACGTAACCTTAGGGGCAAATTCACTCGGTGGTTGGAAAGAACGTTCGGAATTGGAATCCGATCTGAAACAATTTCTGCTACATGGGTTCACGCATATCCAGAGTATTGCGGATCCTCCCTGGGCCGGCGAACTTTCCCTGATCCGAAAAAAGAATTCTCAGTATCCGAGTATCTCGGTTCTTCCTCCGGTTTTAATTCCCGAGTCCAAAGAAATTTCCGGATCTAAAGCTTCCGGCTATAAGATCCTGAAATCACCTGAAGAAGCGATGTCTTCTCTCTCCGGCAAAAAAGGAAAGATCCATATATTCTTACGGCATAACGAAGGAGAAACTTTCGAAGTGGATGGAAAACTTCTCTATCGAATGAGAAGTGAAGCGGAGAAGAATGGATTGGAATTATCCGTCTCCACCTTCGGAGAAGAATTTGCAAATTGGGAAGCTTTGTCTTCCGAAACGAAGGTGCTCTATCATCCTATCCCGGAAACTTCTTCCATTCGTCCCGTGGCTCATAATTTGGTGAAACAGATTTGGGCTCCACTTTTCGGGATCTATTTTACAAGAAAGGGAATAGGAACTTCTTCTTTTGTGGAAGAATGGGAAAAATGGACCCAATGGAGCCCGACTTTTGGGGAAAGAGCGCTGTCTAAAGAAGTACTTTCTACTATACCAGGACTTTCCGAATCGGAACGAGAGGAAGCGGAGAAGGAATACGAATCCTATCTTGCTTTCTTGAGAGCTCGCAAAAATCTGTCCCTAAGGATCTTACTCGGTTCCGGTGCAGGTCACCAATTACAGTTCCCTGGGATTTCCGGCTGGAAGGAACTTAGAATTTTATCCGAACTTCTGGGGCCTAAAGAAGCCTTGAGAGCGGCGACGGAAACCACCTGCCAGTATTTGGGGGCGGCTCATGAGGGGAAGATCCGAGTCGGAAAACCGGCTCATCTTTTGATTTTTAGAGAAGACCCTCTCCAGAATTGGGATAAACTAAAAACATTAAGAACGGTCGTGACGGAGAGAGTGAAAACGGAAATCTCTTCTCCGGAAAAAAAGAAAACTAAGGGGCAGAGACGATGAAAGAAGATCAAAAAGAACTGTTTCAAAAATTACTGGACGAAAGTTTCCGAAAAAAAGCGGCCTTAGAGCCCGGAGCCAAAGTTTCTGCGTTAGTCACCAGTTCCAAATCGGATTACGTTTTTATAAAGATCCAAGAAGCAGGACTCTCAGGTATTATCGCTTCTGACGAATTTACGGAAGCTCCGAAACAGGGAGAGACAATCGAGGCTTATTTCCTACAGGAATCTTCCGGAGACCAATACTTCACCACTTGTTTGAACGGGGACACAATCTCCAAAGATATGGTATCGGTGGCTCATCACGCCGAAATTCCGGTTTTAGGTCATATCATCGGAGAGAATGAAGCAGGCGTAGAGGTAAAGTTAGGCGAACTTACAGGCTTCTGTCCATTCTCCCAATTGGATCCGGAACTCAAAAAACAAAACAACGGAGTTGGCAAAAGGGTCCGCTTTTTGATCTCAGAAGTCGGGAATAAGGGAAAGATCATCGTTTCCCAAAAGAAAATCGCGGATAAGGAAAGAGAGGCCAAAATTTCCGTCCTGAAAGGCGAATTGAAGCCTGGCATGTTCGTCACTTGTAAGGTCAAATCCGTTCATAACTTCGGATTGATCGTGGAAGCGGACGGACTTACAGCCCTTGTGCCTGCTTCCGAAGCCACTTTCAAAAAAGGAGCCGATCTCTCCAAAGAATTCCATCCAGGGCAAGTGCTTAGGGCTAAAGTCCTAAAATTAGATTGGGAAGAAGAAAAACATAGTTTCACAGTTAAGGATTTTCTAAAAGATCCTTGGGCGCAAAATGTTCCGTTCAAGGAAGGAGATTTGGTTACCGGAACGGTAGAAAGTGTAAAACCTTTCGGAGTATTCGTAAAATTGAATGAACATTTTTCCGGACTGGTTCCCAATCGAGAAACGGGACTACAAAATCGTACGCCTGCTGCACAACATTTCAAGACCGGTGATTCGGTTTCTGCCTTCGTAACGGAAGTGAATCCTACAAAAAGACAGATCTCACTTTCCCTTGCAAAAGCGAAAGAAGTGCAGGAAAGATTGGATTATAGTGGATATCTTTCGGAAGAGACTTCTTCCACCGGATCTTTCGGCGCTATTCTTGCAAAATCCTTAAACAAGGGACAGAAAAAAGGTTAAATGGCTCTCCGGATCGCATTGTATCGACCGGAGATACCTCCCAATACGGGAAATATCGCCCGACTCTGCGTCGCCTTAGGTGCGGAGTTGCATATTGTAGGAGAACCTGCCTTCGAGTTGTCTGAAAAAGCGGCAAGAAGAGCAGGGTTGGATTATTGGGATAAACTAAAATTGACCCTTCATCCTAGTTGGGAAACTTTCTCAAAATCTTTACCTTCCGATTCCAAATTATATTTAATATCCACTAAGGGTAAAATTTCTTATACAACTCCTCATTATGGGGAGAATGACGTATTTTTGTTCGGAAATGAAACTTCCGGATTACCTCCGGAAATTTTTCAATCAGAGATCCCTAATGGGATCCTTCGGATCCCGATGGAAGAAGATTGCAGGTGTTTGAATTTGAGTAACGCTGTCGCTGTAATCGCATACGAAGCATTGCGGCAAATCCGACGTTGGTGAATCGGAAACTGTCTTCCGGAAAAAATCGGATTTACACCCCTCGAAAAAAACGGTCCTATGGAAAAATATGGGAATGTCCTTTTCCCTAGGAGAGATACAAGCCCGAATTCGGGAACTCCTAGCAAACGGTTTAACAGGTAATTCCCAGGATTTCCATGCGTGGATCCGTATGGACACTCTTCGAAAATTCAGAGAAGAGCCTACGTTCTCTCCGGATTGGGTTCCCAAAGTTTTGGATGAGCTTGTTACTTCCGGAGAAGCCGCAAAAAGTAAATTAGATCCCAGAGAATATACTCTCTCTTCGGAATCTTCTCTACGTAAAAAAACTTCCAAAACAGAAGAATACCTTCTACTTGGCCGCACCGAATTCCAACCGATGCAATATGTTAGAAGCAGAATGGAATCTTTCTTGAGAGGGAACGGGATCGACGAGGATATGATCGTGGATCTGACGATCGGCTCCATCGAAGCGGTGGAGAATGCAGTCAAATATGGTGACGGCGGAAACGTAGAAGTCGCCTATTCAATCGAAAAAAACGGAATTTTTAAGATCCGACTGGTGAACAACCTGAGAGAATTAAATATCGAAGAAGATATAGAAAGGGGAAAATTTTCTTCCACAGCCACTCTAATGAGAGGGATGATGGTTATGCAAAAATTATTCGATAAAATGGATCTCGAGATCTTAGAGGATAAAAGACAGGCCTTGTTCATGGCCGAAAAAATCCTTCCGAAGTAAATTTTTCAGTTTTTTTACGTTTTACACTTCTTCGATTTTCGGGTCTTTCTTTCCAAAAATATGTCTTCAATTTTTAAAATCCATTCCAACTATAAAGCTGCCGGGGACCAGGTCCAAGCTATAGAAAAAATTGGCCAAGCATTCAAAAAGGGTGAGGATAAAGTCACCTTAGTAGGTGTGACCGGTTCCGGAAAAACGTTCACCATGGCCCAGGTGATCGCGAATATGGGACTTCCTACCTTGGTACTGTCGCATAACAAAACTTTGGCGGCGCAGTTATTTCGAGAGTTTAAGGAGTTTTTCCCGGAGAATGCGGTGGAATATTTCGTTTCTTATTACGATTACTACCAACCGGAAGCTTACGTTCCTTCTTCCGATACGTTTATCGAAAAAGATATGTCCATGAACGAGGAAATTGACAAACTCCGACTGCGGGCAACTTCTTCTCTGCTGGAAAGAGACGATGTGGTGATCGTTAGCTCCGTTTCTTGTATTTACGGTTTAGGATCTCCGGAAGAATATGTGAACTCCGTTGTTGCTTTGACAAAAGGTGATATCATAGACAGAGATCAGGTCATCCGCAAACTTCTGCATATACAATATAATCGTAATGATACGGATTTCTCTCGGGGAAATTTCAGAGTAAGAGGGGATTCAATCGAAGTTTATCCTGCCTATCATACGGATGCATTCCGTATCGAATTTTTCGGAGACGAAGTGGATTCTATTTCCAGGATACATCCGGTTACCGCTCAAGTACTTGCAAAACAGGAAAAATGTTTTATCTATCCTGCAAAACACTTCATCATGTCGCCTCCTTTGATAAAGGACGCCGTAAAAAGAATTAAAGATGAGATGGCGGAACAAGAGATCAAGTTCACCAAAGAGAACAAGTTTTTGGAAGCTCAGCGTATCGTATCCAGAACGAATTACGATATGGAAATGCTGCAAGAGATGGGTTATTGTAACGGGATCGAAAATTATTCCCGTCATCTCACAGGAAGAAAAGAAGGAGAAAGACCTGCTTGTCTCATAGACTATTTCCGCGGGGATTTTTTACTTATAGTGGACGAGTCTCATGTTACCATTCCTCAGGTGGGTGGAATGTATGCCGGCGATAGGGCTCGTAAGCAAACTCTGGTGGATTTCGGATTCAGATTACCTTCTGCCCTTGATAATCGACCTTTGAACTTTACGGAATTCGAATTGTTAACTCCGAAAACACTCTATGTATCCGCTACACCTGCGGAATACGAATTAGAGAAGAGTAAAACAAGAGTAGAACAGATCATTCGTCCTACGGGGCTTCTCGACCCGAACGTAGAAGTCCGACCTACGAAAAATCAGGTAGAGGACCTTTTAGTAGAGATCCGAAAAAGGATAGAACTGGGAGAGAGGGTCTTAGTCACCACATTAACCAAGAAGATGGCGGAAGACTTAACGGACTATTATAAGGAACTAGGGCTTAAAGTTTCCTATCTCCATTCCGAAGTGGATACCTTGGAAAGGGTGGAGATCATCCGGGATCTCAGGAAAGGAATATATGATGTCCTGGTAGGGATCAATCTTTTAAGGGAAGGATTGGATCTCCCCGAGGTTTCTCTTGTCGCTATTTTGGACGCGGACAAGGAAGGTTTTTTAAGAAATTATAAATCCTTAATACAGACCATCGGTAGGGCCGCGAGAAATATTAACGGAACTGCGATATTATACGCGGATAAGATGACGGATTCTATGACCAAGGCCATAGAAGAGACCAAAAGAAGAAGAGCAATTCAAGAGGAACATAACCTGAAATATAGGATCTCTCCGCAAACGATCAAAAAGGAAATTGCCGATATGATCGAACGAACGGAAAAAGAACTGGCTCCGGAAGAACAAGCAGCGGAAGAGATCAACAAGAAATTTAGGGAGAAAAACTTCTCTTCTAAAGAGGAAATGAAAGAGAAGATCAGGGAAGAAATGTTAAAAGCCGCCAAGGAACTGGATTTCGAAAGAGCTGCTTTACTCAGAGACAAAATGCTTACCATTAAAGTGAATCCTATAGAGGAAAAATGAGATTAGACATTACACTTATAACAATAATTGTCACAGGGGTTATCAGTCTTTACACGTTATACGTGGATCAAAATCTTTTAGACAAATTGATCCTAAGACCTTTCCGAGATTCTAAAGAAGGGAATTATTATACCTTAGCCACAAGCGGTTTTGTTCATGCGGATTTTTCCCATTTATTCTTTAACATGCTGACTCTGTACTTTTTCGGAAGGCATGTGGATATAGTGCTCGGTCCATTGGGATTTATGGGGTTATACTTAGCTAGTATCTTAATTGCAAATCTGGTATCTTTCCAAAAAAATAAAGCGGATACGAATTATGCAAGCCTTGGAGCTTCCGGCGGAACTTCCGGGATCGTATTTGCTTCTATTTTATTTTATCCGTATTCTAAAATTTTCTTTTTCTTTATACCGATCCCGATACCTGGACCTTTATATGCGATCTTGTATTTGGCCTATTCTTATTATGCATCCAAAAACAGGCAGGATGGGATCAATCATGATGCACATTTTTATGGAGCGCTTACCGGACTTGCGGTTGCCATATTAGTACAACCGACTTCTCTGACTATGTTTATCCAATACGTGCTGGGTGGATTTTTATAAGACTTTTTCCTAAACTCCAGGGTCTTTAAGCCGGAAATTGAACGTTTATTTACTGCACTGACTTTGGCACGGAGTATAATAAATTTCTAAAGTGCGAAAGGATTATCCTCCTTTCGCGATCTTATCCTTTATAAAAGCCTTAAACTTATCGGAACCGAAACTTACATCCATTTTGATGATCTCAGGAGCGAGATAAGGATGTTTTTTCATAATATATTCTTCGATTGCGGCGTACTTATCCGCTTTCGCTTTTAGAAGGACCTTATTTTCAGAATCGATGGTGAGTTTTCCTTCCCATTGGTATAATAGAGCCACTTCCGGAAAAATGGTACCACTCACTATGATGCCTAACTGCAGCATTTCTGCGATATACTCTTCCGCTAGATCTCGATCCGCCAGCGTTGTGAAGACTAAAATTTCTTGAGATGCAGACATTGGTTCCTCCGAGAAAAAGGAGGATAAGAAGTATTCATTCTTTGTCCAGTCTTTCTTTAGAAAGATCGGATCAGTATCTGGGAGCGTTCGGATCCGAATAATTTCCTTTGCCGGAATTCGGCATAGTGCCTCTGGAAGTGGAAGGAATATAATCATCGCAAAGATTACTGCATCTAGCGATACAATTTTCTCTTTTACGATCCACGGTGATTGCGGTAAAAACAGTCTCCACTTTGGGGACCGGATATTGGGTCCAACATTGGCTTTTGCAATTCCCGTATTTGGCAGCACAGTTCCGAGCAGTGTTTTGATCGGTGCCGGAGGAGATCATCATATCAAAAAGTTCCTGCTCTTCTCTGGTCTTGAAGCCGCCTTTTTTCGGTCTTTTGGAAAGTTCCTCTTTGCTTAAATTGGCATTTTCAGGCTCCGGAAAATCCTCTACCGAACCTTTTCCTCTCACCTTACCTGATTCGTCGGAACTCCAATCCACTGCGAAAAAGCAATTCAGAGTAAAGGAGAATAGTAATATTCCGAGTTTAATTTTCATAAGAAGAAAGTCGATATTTCGGCAGACGGCTTTTACAGTTTCCCTTGGTAAATTGGGAAGACAAGGAAAGAAAATGGAATTTTTTAAAAACTAAACCTTTGGGATTAGGCAAATATTTTCGTCGTTTAACAAATAAATACATAATTTTTGCGCTCTTTTGGATAGAAATCGTGTGGAAAAAAATTTCCGAACGGGGTCTCAATAGTATTGAATGCTGGATAACCTACAATAGAGTCTGTCTAAGCAGTACTTAAGACCTAATAATTTGAATGGAGGGTCTTTTAGTGAGCAGTTTTTTTACTAGTACTTCATCAATCAAACGTTTCTTTCTTATCTCCTTAGTTATCCTTTTCATTTCCAATTGTAGCGCCCTGGATTGGGGTTGGGTTAAGCTTCCTTCCGGACTTGCCTGGGACCAAAATGAGACCTTAGATAGAAATCCGGCAGAAGGTTTCCGAGTCGAATTTCCGGAAGAATTAGGACTAGATTCCAGACCTTTGGTGGAACTTTCTAAAAAACTCAGAAAAGAAAAAACGGAGGTCCGTTCACTTCTCATCTTGAAAGAAGGAAATCTGGTATTCGAAAGATATGCCGGAGGTATTTCCAGAAATCATAACCATAATATGTACTCCGTAACCAAATCGGTGGTCTCCATGTTATTAGGGGTCTGCTATTCGAACGATTGTGGAGTGGATTTGGAAGATAGCCTTTACTCCGTTGAGTCTAATTTGCCGGGCCTTCTTCCATCCGAACTAAAAGGAAAAGAATCCATCCGACTCAAGGACGCATTACGTATGAGTTCCGGAATGGGCTGGGATTCCTTTCCCAAAAAAGAAGATATTAGAACGGACGCAGACCCCCTTGCGATTGCTTGGACCCCTGCCGTATCTTCCGCACCGGGAACTAAATTCGAATATTCTAATGGAGATACTCAGTTAGTTGCGGGTTATTTGGAAGCAAAGACAGGTAAGACATTATACGAATATTCGAAGAATACCGCCTTCTCATGGTTAGGTTTTAAGGGAGAAGAATGGAATACGTCCAAATCCGGAAGACAGACGGCCGGTTTCGGACTTCGTTTGAGACCGATCGACATGGCTAAATTAGGACAACTCTATTTAGATGGAGGGAAATGGCAGGGCCGTCAGATCTTAAAACCGGAATGGATCGCTATGACCTTGGAGCCAGGAGTGGAAAAAAGATACGGACTCCATTTCTGGCTGCACGAATTCGAAGGAAAGCCAAGCTTCATGGCAAACGGAAAAGGCGGACAGTTCATCTACGTAATCCCTCATCGTAAGATCGTTTTAGTGATGACTAGCGCGATTTGGGACAAGGCACCTGACGTAATTTTAACCTCTGCCTTGGATGCGGTCAAAGCATCTTTAGTCTCTACGGATAAGATCCCTTCCCCTGACAGGGAAGAGGCCCTTCTCAGGGAATTAAAGGTAGCCGCCAGGACTTCCTTGGATCCTAAGCTAAAAGAAGGAGCGGATGAAACAAGGATTGCAGCGGAACCAGGGATGAAACAAAATCATCCTTAAATGAAGACTGTCCTAATCCCGATCCCTCAAATCGATTTCGACCCAACGGAAGTATCCGTACCTTGGAAAGTTCTAAAGGAAAACGGATATAAGATCCTATTTGCGACCCCTAACGGAACCTCCGGAGAAGCGGATTTTAGGATGGTAACCGGGAAAGGATTGGGGATACTTTCTCCCTTTTTACGAGCGAAAGATGATGATGTTCTTCTCTACAGGGAATTAGAAAAATCGAATGAATTCTTAAATCCTAAAAAGTACGAGTCGATCAAATTGGATTCTTTCGATGTATTGCTTCTTCCAGGGGGACATGCGAAGGGAATGAGGGTCTATTTGGAATCCGAGTTTTTACAGAATTTGGTGGGCCATACGTTCGCTGAAGGAAAGCCTGTGGCTGCGATCTGTCATGGAGTACTTCTTGCTGCAAGATCCAAAAATCCTAAAACAAAAAAATCCAGTCTATATGGACTGAAAACCACCGGACTTCTGAGATCACAGGAACTTCTAGCCTGGAATTTAACTAGGGCTTGGTTAGGAGATTATTATAGAACTTATCCTACACCATTACAGGACGAGGTGATTTCATTTCTGGAATCAAAAGTGGATTTCCAAGAAGGGCCCATGCCGATTGCAAGGGACAGTTTTTCCAATATTAAACCGGGGTTCAGCGTTTTGGATAAGTCTTGTCTTTCCGCAAGGTGGCCCGGAGATGCTCATAAGTTTGCATTCGAACTTCCTGAATTCTTCGGTTAATTTCGGTTTTTGATTTTCCGTAAACACTATATAGACATACTGACTATAAAGGGTCCGATCTAAGGTCACTCGATCGAGAACGACATGAATTCCAAAGAACATTACATTTTTCTGGATGTGGGGGACACTCTCCTTACGATGAAAAAGCCCGCAGGGGACGTATATTTCGAAGTTCTCAAAGAATTCGGCCTGGACGGTTCCAAACATCCGAACGGTTATATGGAAAGAGCCTTTCGTAAGGCTTATGCACATATGACGCGTCATCCGCTTCCCGATTATAAAGATAAATTCCATGCGCATCAAGATGGAAGTGAAGGTTGGTGGAGAGAACTTCTGGGTTTCTTCCTAAAGGAAATAGGATCGGATCTGGAACCTGATCCTATTTTCCAATCCATATTTAAACGTTTTGACGAACCTTCCGTCTGGGAAATAGATCCGGGCTTCTATGAATTAGTAGAATTCGCAAAAGAGAGAGGCTCCGGTTTAGGGATTATCTCTAATTGGGATCATCGACTCAAACAGCTACTTGCAAGTGTAGGCGTATTAGATTATTTTTATCCTGTGATCGTCTCTGCGGAATTCGGATACGAAAAACCTTCTCCTTTGATCTTTCAGGAAGCGGAGAAGCTTGTGGGGCTTTCTCCGGATAAACTCATATATTGCGGAGACAAGGTGGAGTTGGATATCCTACCCACAAGATCCAGAGGATGGACCGCATTTCACAAACATGCTGAAGGTGATATCCGAGATCTTAGCGAGCTAACTGCGATCTTAAAACAAGGATAGTTTGTTTTCTATTCCTTCTCCATATAAGTCTAACCGAATACAGAAAAGAATCGAGTTAGAACAAGAATGAAAATACTCGCCGTTTCCGGAAGTTTAAGAAAAGGTTCATCCAATACAGCCTTATTACTTGCAGCAAAAAGGATTGCACATGATCCTTTGCAGATCAGAATCGCAGACCCGATTGATCGGATCCCACACTTCAATCCTGACTTGGATACGGATACACCTCCTAAGGAAGTCATGGAATGGAGAAGGGAATTAAAAGAGGCGGATGCCATTCTTTTTTCCAGTCCCGAATACGCATTTGCGATCCCAGGGGTCTTGAAAAATGCATTAGATTGGATTGTGTCCAGTGCCGAACTTTATGGAAAGCCGGTAGGGCTTATCAATGCATCTCCAGGTTACGGTGGAGCTTCCAAGGCACAGGAAGCTCTTTTAGGTTTATTGAATGTTCTCACAGTTAAGATAAATGATGATTGTATTTTAAGTATTCCTTCCGTGAACAAGAAGGTGGATCGGGAAGGTAATATTTTGGATGAACAAACGGAGAAGGAGTTGCGAAATTGTTTGCAAAGCCTGGAACATTTGATCCAAGCATCTAGACCTTCTTAATTCTTCAAAATCGCCAGCTGAATCAGTTGATAAAAAATCTATATTTCGCAAAGGAGTCTTCAGGCTCCTTTTCTAATACATTCTTTTTTTATAAAGTTCTTTAGGAATTCTCATTCCGGATGAAAATTTTCTAACAAAAAAGTGCGCGCGGAAATCATTATTCCGGACCTGAGCCTCATAGCGGGGAGTTTTGAATTGCAAAATCCTCCGTTAAGGAGCATAATGATGGCAATACCTATGTTTCGCAGAATACCGCGAAAGTTAGAAGAAGTATTGGGTGAGGAAGGAACGAATGAATTTGTGGATTTTATCAACGATTCTTTTGGAGCCAATCGGGAGAATGTAGTGGAACTCGTTTCAGATAGATTTGAGAACAGACTTTCGGAAGAATTAAATACATTTCGTTCTGAATATAAAACAGACCTGGCTGACCTTAGAGCTGAATTCAAATCGGATCTAGCTGCACTTCGAGCCGAGGTAAAGGAAGATATTGCAGAACTTCGAGCCGAGGTAAAAGAAGATATCGCAGAACTTCGAGCTGAGGTAAAGGAAGATATCGCAGAACTTCGAGCTGAGGTGAAGGAAGATATCGCAGAACTTCGAGCTGAGGTGAAGGAAGATATCGCTGCCCTCCGTGCTGAGGTAAAAGAAGATATTGCAGAACTTCGCACAGAAATGAACGAAAAAATTTCAGAACTCCGAATTGAAATTCACAAACTCATTTCTGTTCAGACCAAATGGATGTTAGGAGCAATCATAGCATTGACTGGAATCTTTTCCATCATAGTCAAACTATAAGTTGAAAAATGAGTTTTAAGATTTGGGAAATCTTTCAATGGACCTGGTGGCGATTTCCTTTCTCAGTTCTTGGGCTTTTTCCCGAGTGACTTGTATTTCGGAAACCAAATCCGGATCTGCGGTATTAGGATGTCCGCTTACAAAAGGGGGTTTTGGATTGTATTCGATCATAAGTTGGATTTCTTCAGCCGATTTTTGTCCTTGGATCTCGGCTACAATTCGGAGTGCGAAGTCGATTCCTGCAGTGACTCCTCCTCCTGTAATTCGGTCTCGATCGATCACTACTCGATCTTCTTTTACATCGATTTCCGGAAAGAATCTTAACACATCTAAAGAGAGCCAATGTGTGGTTGCCTTATATCCGTTTAATAAGCCTGCTGCGGCTAATACCAAAGAGCCGGTACATACCGAACTGATATATCTGGAGGTTTTTGATTTTTCTCTCAGCCAACTCAGGACCTTTTCGTTTTCCATGAGTCGGTTGACGCCGAGTCCACCCGGAACTAAGACCAAATCCAAATCTATGTTTTCGTCCATAGTTCTGTCCGGAAGAATAAATAATCCTTTTTCGGATGGGATTGGTTCCTTGGTTTCGGCTATTACGTAGATTTTGGAATTTTTCATTCTGGAAAATACTTCGTAAGGACCCACGAAATCCAATGGAGTTAGGTCCGGAAAGATAAGTAAACCGATATGGAACGGCTCTTGCATAGACAAGATAGAATAGAACTCGTAGAAGTCTTCAAGTCGAATTCGAAAGAAAAAATTTTGAGAGGCAGATCGAAAAACTTTCTTGGAAAATTAAGCAGAAAGGAAAGGAAATTCCCTAATCGAACGATATCCGGAATTAGCAGGTCGGCCTTTTTCAAATATCCTAATTTGGTATATTCCGAATTGGGAAGTAGAATAAGTTTTGCTTGGCTAAAACAATCTACACCGAAGAATATAAGATTTTCCAGAAGTTACTAAAGAAAGCCCGGGAAGAAGCGGGGTTGACCCAAGTGGATGTTGCCGATGCCCTCAAAACACCCCAATCATTCATTTCTAAGGTCGAAGCAGGAGACAGAAGGATAGACGTTATAGAGTTCTGGAACTTGGCCAAACTTTATAAAAAGCCCGTAGACTTCTTCTTCAAGTTTGATGATAAATCGGAAATAAAATCCAAAAAGAAGTCTTTAAAAGCCGCAAGTTCTACAAAAAGAAAGACCAAATAATCTATCTTTTTGATCTGTTGGACTTCCAACAATTTACCTTTCATATAAAAGAATAGCCAAGCAAAGCGGTCCCTTTAAAAAATTCCCATCTGCCTTTCGGGCAAAAAAGCTGAATGAATCAGAATCGAATTTTACGTCCTTGGATTTACGGGATTGTCCTGATCTGTATTTCCCTGCTTTCCTTTTTGGCTGGAAGATCCGGTCTAGAAAATATGGATATACCCTTTTCGAACATAGTATCCGAAAAGGAACGAGTAGCTGATTTTCATTATTTCGCTAGGCCACACTTAATTCTTAAAAACGTTAGATTCTATTGGCAGAAGGAAATTTTCGTGGAGGCGGATCGTCTTTCGTTAGAAGCAATCCCTAAAAACGGAGAAATTCTTCCTTTCGATCGACCGGAACTTTTTACTCTTAAAATCCTGAACGGGAATATTCGGATTTCTTTGGAAAGTTTGGAAAGATTATTGAATGGAAGGTTGTTCAATTTTCCCGAGTCCACTCTACGGAAAATCAAACTTAAACCGATTTTTCATAACGGTGCATGGAAACTTAAGATTTCAGGAGAGGTCAAACTTGTAGTTTGGGTATCTTTCGAAGGGATTGCCACCGTTAAGTTAGATCCGGAATCAGGCCGGATCTTGGTGGAAAATGAGTCCGTTCGGGCATTATTAAATCCTTATACAAAAGAACTTTTAAATACTGTTGGTGTGTCCATCGAGGACCTGGTCCGTTTTCCTAAGGGGAGAGGTCTGGTAATTTCCGGGAACAAGGTGTATTTTGAACCATTTTCGGTTTTTCCGGATCCGGAAGTAGAAGGTAGAATCAAAGATCTCAAATTGGATGAGAATACACTCGATATAGAGTTCATCTCAGAATTAGAGGTTGCCTCTCCTAAAACAAATTCTAAAAATTATATTTATGTAAGTGGAGGAAAATTACTCTTCGGAGGGATTCAAGTGCACCAAGGCAGGGTCTTACTCCAAGACAGGGAAGAATCCTCTCTGTTCGAATTCTGTTTTTCGGAATATAAAAAAGCGTTGTCTCTCTCCAATGTAAAAATGGAGGAAGACGGACGCATCTTCATTTATATGCCTGATTCTCCTCCTCTTGATTAATTTTTCTTATAAATAAAATATTTCCAATCTAACAAAAATTTTCAGAATCGGGAACGTTCTTATTCGAACTTGGTCCTCTTGTTAAGGAGGATACTTATGAATCTTTTCACTTCCACAATACCTTTTGTTCCTTTTTACGTTAGGAGCGGCTTATACCTTTTAGCCATCTTTTTAACGAGTTGTATCTCTCCTCAATTTGCCGGGGGAGGGGGAAGTCCTTATCCTTCCGACTTTGTTTATAAAGGAGATCTTTTCGGTTTACAGAATTGTTTAAGAGCCGGTTATTCCGTAGATACAAGAGATCCTTTTACTAGGAATTTTACCCCTTTGATGATCGCAGCAAGAGAAGGAGAAGTTGAGATCGCGGAATTTTTAGTTCGCAGCGGCGCGGACATCAATGCCAAAACGAGAGACGGTCACACAGCTCTTATGATGGCCGTTTACAATAGGAACTTGGACATAGTAAAACTCCTCTTGAAGAATGGTGCGAATGTTCATATTAAAAGTAAACAAGGCC
The DNA here is from genome assembly GCF_040833995.1 of Leptospira sp. WS58.C1. Classification (NCBI taxonomy): domain Bacteria; kingdom Pseudomonadati; phylum Spirochaetota; class Leptospiria; order Leptospirales; family Leptospiraceae; genus Leptospira; species Leptospira cinconiae. Next base: position 3,056,618 of record NZ_CP162137.1, on the reverse strand, counting down.
ATACCGCATTTTCGGAAGCCAGTTTGGAGGAATCTGTTCAGATCAAAGAATTACTCGCTCCTTATGAGATCGGTCCAAAAAGATGAAATCGGCATTTCAGATAGCTCTTGTTCTTTTCTTTTTGGAATCTTGTACGAACGACGATCGTTGTGTAAGAGACTGCGATAAAAACTTCTCAATTTGTCTATTGGTTGCAACCAATGAAAATTCTCTTGGGATTGGATTTATTTGTAAGGCCATTTGTGATGATTGTAAATCAGACTGCCATACCGTTACTTCTTCAGGAGGAAGAAGCTCTAGTACTTCCAGAGGAGGTTCTGGTGGGGGAGGGGGTGGCGGTAGTTCTGGCGGCGGCGGAGGAGGTCACGGCGGAGGCGGTCATGGGGGGAGTGGAATTACATTCTAAAACCGAAATACAAAAAAGGAAAACCGAGGAGACTCGGTTTTCCAATTAGAGCTATTACGAAAATTTTATAGTCCGTCCTAAAACTTAACGATTTGATCGGTATTCGTCCAAGGGTTATAAGAGCCCGGACTTTTTGCGATAGGTTTTTGTATACATCTACTTCGCGAATCCTACCTCGGAGGCAACGGGAGTTTTTTCGTAATTTTCTTTCTTCCCAGCTACCTCGTCAAAATAGGTCTCGTAATTCGGGAAATTTGTTCCCATGACTCTGTCCCAAAAATTAAAATAAAGACTATAATTCCCGTGAAACTTCTGGTGATGAAGGTTATGATGGGTAGAAGTATTGATCCATTTTGTGATAGGATGACTTGCCCAACCTTTAGGTAAAAATTCATACCCTAAGTGCCACCAGATATTCATAACCATTGCATAGAATGTGTGAAATATAAATACTCCGAAATGGATCGGAACCAAACTGATGAATGGTACGACATAGATCGCTTCCAAAAAAGCTTCCGCCCAATGGAAATTATAAGCAGCTAATGGTGAAGGGTTTACGGATTTATGATGGATAGCATGTACAAAGGAGTAAACTTTTTTGTGATGCATGAGCCTATGTGCCCAGTAGAACCAGGTTTCATGCCAGATAGTGATCAGTATATAACTTAAGATCGCATAAGCCCAACCTCTTTCGGAGATATCGAAGTAAAGCGCTCTTGGAAGATAGCCTAATTTTTGAAGGCTGAAGGAGAGGACCGCAACCAGACTGAACATTACCATTGTAACCGCAGATTGTTTGATCTCGTAGACTACCTTCTCCCATTTGGGAAAATTTTTCTGGATCCGAAACTTTTCGAAGGTTCCTTTTTTCCAAACCCAGAATATAAAGAATGCAAGTCCCGCTAGAGGATAGTATCTGATAAAGTTCATTGAAAGTTGGAATAGTCCGAAATTCCGAACACATTCCCAACCGAAATCACAAGCATTGATTGCCATTTTTCCTCCGATCTCTGCATTCAGTTTACGTCGGATCTATGAAGAAGTCGTCCTCTCCGATCGGAGCGGAATAAAATATATGTCCAGACCGATCGAGACGGACTATTTGGACTTATTTTTACGGATTTTATTTCTGTATTCGGAAGGTGTGAATCCGGTCTCCTTTCGGAAAACCTCGTTAAAAGCGGATTTGGAGCCGAATCCTGATGAGTAAGCAATGGACAATAAAACTTGAGCAGGATCGGATTCTATTTTACTTTTGGCCTCTTTTACCCTATATTCATTCAATAATTGGAAAAAATTTTTTCCAATCTCGTTGTTCAGATATTCGGAAAGTTGATGAGTGCTGATCTCCAGTTTTCCCGCCAGAAATCCCAGGGTCAGATCTTCCTTTAAGAATACCTTTTCCTTTTGAAATAAGTCTTCTAAGTTTTGTTTAATATTATCTAAATCCAATCCGCCGAGCTGGGTAGCTCTGTATTTTTTCTCTTCTTCTACCACTCTTTGGACTTCTAAGAAAAATTCCGGATATCCTTGGCGTAGAATGTACAAAGAACATAAAAAGATCCCAACTAAAGAACCGACTCCTTCTAAACCTCTGATTGATCCTATCGATACCGATATCGCTCCGTATAATAAAATGATCAAAATGCAAACACTTACCATCAGGATCGTAAGCATTCTTGGATCTTTGTAGATGACTGAGAATCTAAAACCCGCAAATAAACGAAAGAATGTAGAAAGTAAGAATACGAACATAAGTCCAAGCGTACTTAAAACAGGGATTTTTAAGAATAAAGGAAGTCCGGTGGTTTGTAGATCTTTAAGTAATTCGATCTTTTCTATACCTCCTGTAAAATAGAAGTTAGACATCCATAGAAATATTGCAAGAGCTGGGATCATTTTCAGATAAAAAATCTTTTTAGATTCGGGAGTGTTTCCCATGGCAAGGAGAAGATACCGTTCTATAAAAGGACCCATAAGCGCGGATATAGGGAGATGGGTTAGATACAAACCGGGGAAATGTATGATCATTTTGCAGGTAATCAAAAATGCATGTATAAGAAAAAGCCCCACTAATAGGAAAATGAAGGCGAGTAAGTTTTGTTTTTCTCCTTTGGGAGAAGAAAATATTTCTCCCAAAGAAAATAAGAACGCAAGTCCGATCGAAAAAACTAAAAATAGGGAGGTGTAAGATTGGGTTCCGAACTCATTCATGTTGTAATTTCCGCGATCCCTACTTTCTCCGCAGCCTTTGATAGAGACAAGTCACCAGAATATAATTTTGCACTTCCTAAGATACAACTTGCAAGCAAATGTGCGTCTATCCAGCCGATTCCCAGTCCCGCCAGAGAATTTCTTTCCGAAAAGATCAGGACTTCTTTATGATTTGCGATCGGAACTTCCTTTAATTGGGCGTACTCGATTAGAAAAAAGTTCTTATTCTTAAAATTTCCCAAACTGAGTTCTCCCTCTACCATAGGATGACGTCTGACCAAGCCAAGGCGGAGAAGTTCCGTAAGTTTCGGATCCGATTTACGAAGATGATTGATCCAAATGGAAGTGTCGACTAGCACCGCTGTCATTTAGATATTTTTTTACGAATTGGACCTTCTGCTTTTGGATCGCTTCCACCTAAGAGAGCCATTCTTTCTGCGGATTTTTCCCGAATCAATGCGCGGAGTCCCTCTTGCACGAGACGAGTCTTTTCTAGGATCCCGGTATAGTCTTGGGCGCTAGCAATCAGTTCGTCTGGGATGTATAAGGTGGTTTTGACAGCTTTTATATATGGTAGTATATGGTGTTATTAGATGTATATCAAGAATGTAAGGCCGGAAAAGTGATTTGGGGTTAGAAAATTGGTTCCGCTTCGCGGGTGGCCGGGAAAATTTTGGATGTACGTACCCTTCTTCCCATATAGATTGCTTTCTTATGTCGCATAAGATTGGGAAAATCACATCAAAGTCGATTGGCACTTCGGGAAGAAGGTTCAAAAATCCTTCTTCCTTGCATAAATAATGCCAGCAACCAGGGAAGAGCCGCTAAAACCTTGACCGGGGACCCTGGGTAAAAATACTGTGTATTTCTAGCTCCTATCTCTGGGAGCGGGTAGATAGACATGCCCTCTTAGCTCAGCGGTAGAGCACTTCCATGGTAAGGAAGGGGTCACCAGTTCAAGCCTGGTAGAGGGCTAAGTTCGAATAGGTCTGTAGTTTAATGGTAGAACAAGGATCTCCAAAGTCCTTGGTGGGAGTTCGATTCTCTCCAGACCTGGAGTTTTTTCCTCGAGTTCTAAGAGGATTGGGAAGGATTTATTAGTGAAGTTTGGCGCATTTATACAAGAGTGTAGAGAAGAACTTAAAAAAGTTCAATGGCCGAATAGACAAGAGGTGATGCAGTCCACCATCGTCGTTCTAGTCACGGTGTTATTTTTCTCTGCTTTCCTATTCTTTTCGGATACTGCGTTTGTGAAGCTTCTTACCGGATTCTGGAATCTGTAAGAACCTAGGATTAAGTGTGATTAAGATGGCTGATTTGAAATGGTATGCGTTACAGACTTATTCCGGTCACGAGAATAAGGTCCAGAAGAATCTGGAAAAGCTGATCCAACAGCGTAAGCTGGAAGAGAAGATTTCTCAAGTGCGCATTCCTACCATGGAAGTCGCCGAGATGAAGAACGGCAAAAAGAAGGTTACTAAGAAAAAACTTATGCCGGGCTATGTTCTTGTTGAGATGGATATGGACGAGGACCTTCGTTTTATGATCCAAAGTCTTCCTTCCGTTTCCACTTTTGTGGGATCGAAAGACGGAGGACCTGAGCCTCTTTCCGTAGACGAGGTGAAAAATCTTTTCGCGGAAACGGGAGAGTTCCAATCAGAGGAGCCGGTGACTCCTCGATTGTTGTTTAAAGTGGGAGATAGCCTGAAGATTATCGACGGGCCTTTCGCTAATTTTACCGGAGTCGTAGATGAGATCTTCCCGGACAAAGGAAGACTCAGAGTGAAGGTGGAGATTTTCGGTCGCTCTACCCCTGTGGAATTAGATTATCTACAGGTCAAAACCGAACCCTGACCGGTGGGAGAACCGGGAGAAACAAATAAGGTGTTTCGCCAATGGCAGCAAAAAAAGTAGTAAAGCAGATTAAGCTCCAGGTTGAAGCCGGTAAGGCCAACCCTGCTCCTCCAGTCGGACCGGCTCTCGGTCAGGCAGGATTGAACATCATGGAGTTCTGCAAGCAGTTCAACGAGAGATCTAAAAACCAAATGGGTTATAAGCTCCCCGTTGTAATTACGGTATTCTCCGACAGGAGTTTTACATTCATTACCAAGTCCCCTCCGGCAGCTCTTCTTGTGAAAAAAGCGATCGGATTAGAGACCGGTTCCGCAACTCCTCATACCGTTAAGGTAGGGAAGATCACTCGTAAGCAATTGGAAGAAATTGCTAAAACCAAAATGGAAGACTTAAACGCGAACGATCTGGACGCAGCTGTTCAAATTATCGCCGGAACTTGTCGTTCCATGGGCGTTACGGTAGAGGGTTAATTCATGAAACGCGGAAAAAAATATCGCGCGGCTAAAGAGAAAGTCGACGCAACAAAAGTTTATCCGATCGAGAAAGCTGTAGAATTAGCGAAAGCCTCTTCTTACACTAAGTTCGACGGAACGATAGAAATTGCTACGAAAGTAAATTATAAATCTCTTCAAAACGTGAGAGGAACTATTTCTCTTCCTCACGGAACCGGTAAACTGGTTCGAGTTCTCGTTTTCTGTAAAGGAGACAAACAAAACGACGCGAAAAACGCAGGTGCGGAATTCGTGGGCGATATGGACTTGATCGAAAAAGTGGCCGGTGGTTGGACCGACTTCGACGCTTGCGTTGCTACTCCTGATATGATGAAGGAAGTAGGTAAACTAGGACCGATCTTAGGACGTAAAGGTTTAATGCCTAAACCTAAGGCAGGAACGGTTACAAACGACGTTGCGAAAGCGGTTGGCGAGCTAAAGTCAGGACGTATCGAATATCGTCCGGACAAAGGTGGAGTCGTTCACTTAGGAGTTGGCAAGGTCAGCTTTGATCAAAGTAAACTTGTAGAAAACATTCGCACAGTAGTTCAAACTCTTCTCCGGGATAAACCTTCGGATGCAAAGGGTGATTATCTGAAAACTTTCTCCGTATCCCCAACCATGGGTGCCGGTGTGAAAGTAGACGTTAAGGAACTGGTCAACACATCCATTTAAGGATGTAGTAGACGGGAGTAGGAACAATGCCCAGCCAGGAAAAAATTGAAGCAGTAGCCGAATTAAAAGGCAGATTAGAAAAACGTAGCGACTTTATCCTAGCCAGCTACAGCGGACTCACAGTAGAAGAGATCACAAATCTTCGCGCGAAACTTCGTAAAGAAGGTTCCGAGATGAAAGTGATCAAGAATAATCTCTTTCTGCTCGCACTGAAAGAATCCGAGAAGCATAAGGATAAGAACATCGCCTTTGGATCCGAATACCAAGGACCTCTAGCGGCGATATTTGCGGATGCAAATCTTCCGAGCGCAGCCAAAATTCTAAAAGAGTACGCAAAGACGAATAAAAATCTTATTCTGAAAGCGGGATATCTAGACGGATCCGTTCTGAATGCAGAAGATGTGGAAGCAATCGCAGGTCTTCCGTCAAGAGAACAACTCTTGGCTCAGATCGCAGGCGGTATCAACGGTCCGGCAAGAAGTATCGCTTCTGGTCTGAACCAAATTATCGCAGGACTTGCAAGAGCTATCCAAGCAGTCGCAGAGAAGAACAATCAGTAAGAACAAATTTTAGTAAGTAGTTTAAAGGACCAAACGGAATCAAAGGAGCACAAAATGTCTACCACTGAAGCGTTATTAGAGCAACTCGGCAAACTTACCCTTGTGGAAGCAGCCGATCTAGTTAAAAAAATGGAGGAGAAGTTCGGAATTTCCGCAGCGGCTCCAGTAGCAGTAGCTGCAGCGGCACCAGCAGGTGGCGGAGCAGCAGCAGGAGCAGATGAGCCTGCTTCTTTCAACGTTGTATTGAAAGGTTTCGGCGATAAAAAAATCGAAGTTATCAAGGTTGTTCGCGAGATTACCGGTCTGGGCTTGAAAGAAGCAAAAGACTTGGTAGAAGCTGGCGGAAAGTCTGTTAAAGACGGCGTTGCAAAAGCGGAAGCTGACGACATTAAAAAGAAATTAGAAGCTGTCGGAGCTCAAATCGAACTTAAGGCTGTCTAATCAGGAAGCCGAGGCTTTGTCTCCTCGATATCTGATTACAATCCTTTCACTCAGGCAAGGAGGCCAGCGGACGTCCTTGCCTTATTGTATTTTTTCGCGCAGTTATAATTTTCCATCACCCCAGGGAGCACACGAATGTACGGTCAAGTAGAGAGAAAACGGGTAAACTTCGGTAAGATCACCAATTTGGATTACCTTCCTAACTTGATTCAGATTCAGAAGAAGTCCTTCGATTGGTTTCTTCAATCGGAAGTTAAGGACCCCACAAAAAGAAAAAACCAGGGATTAGAAGCGGTTTTTAGAGAAACCTTCCCTATCGAAAGTCCGAACAACGACATGGTGATGGAATACAGTCACTATGTATTAGGAGAGGCTAAAAAATCTCCTCAAGAATGTAAGGACACAGATGCCACTTTCGCTCTTCCCTTAAAAGCGGTTATTCGACTCATAATCAAAGAAACCGGAGAGATCCGCGAGCAGGTCGTTTACATGGGCGATCTTCCGGTAATGACCGAACAGGGGACTTTTATCATTAATGGAGCTGAACGTGTTGTAGTTTCTCAGCTTCACCGTTCTCCAGGTATCTTCTTCTCTTATGATGAAGAAAGAGATACATATTCGGCCAGAGTGATCCCGTATCGCGGATCCTGGTTGGAATTCGAAATGGACAATAAGGGAATCTTAGTCGCAAAGATCGACCGTAAGAAAAAATTCCCTGCAACTCTTCTTGTTAAGTCTTTAGGACACGGGACCAACGAAGAGATATTACGTTTATTTTATAAATCCTCCAAAGCGAAAATAGGAGGAGCTTCCACGAAGGAACTCAAACGTCTGATCGGACGCAGGGTAATCGCGGATGTAATCAACATGGAAACCGGAGAGGTAATGCTCGATGCCGGTTCCAAGATCAATGAGGACAATATCTCCATCTTGAAAGAGATGAAGGTAAAAGAAGTGGATCTGGTGGAATATCCTAAAGACAAGGATAATCCGGTTCTAGTCAATTGTTTGGAAAAGGACGGAGTCAACGATTACGAAGACGCAGTTCTGAAATTCCATAGCATTATGAGACAAGGTGAACCTTCCACGATCGAGAACGCGGAAGCGGAATTAAACCGTCTATTCTTCTCTCCTAAAACTTTCGATCTGGGCGATGTAGGTCGTTACAAGATCAATAGCAAATTCGAATTCAATAACCCGAAAGAATTTTCAAGTGCGGTAGAAAGAGTTCTTAGACCCGCGGATATTATCGAGACTGTACGTTACCTTCTCAACTTGATCTCCGAAACCGAGAACTATTATCCGGACGATATCGACCACTTAGGAAACCGCCGTATCCGTTCCGTTGGTGAGCTGATCGCAAACCAATTGAAAGTCGGTTTTACTCGTGTGGAAAGAGTGATCAAAGAAAGAATGACTGTTCAGGAAGTTGGAACTCAAACACCTCAACTTCTGATCTCCATTAAACCGATCACTGCGGTTATCAATGAGTTCTTCGGATCCAGCCAATTGTCCCAGTTTATGGACCAGACAAACCCTCTGGCAGAGCTCACTCACAAACGTCGTTTGAACGCTTTAGGACCTGGAGGTCTTTCCAGAGATAGAGCCGGATTCGAGGTGCGTGACGTTCACTATAGCCACTATGGCCGTATGTGTCCGATCGAAACTCCTGAAGGTCCAAACATCGGACTCATTCTCTCCATGTCTTCTTATGCGAGAGTGAACGATTACGGATTCTTGGAAACTCCTTACAGAGTGGTAAAAAACAGCAAAGTATCCAATAACATAGAATACTTAACCGCGGATAAGGAAGAATATCATTCTATCGCGGTTTCTTCTTCACCTGTGGATGAGAAGGGAGAGTTTAAGAATAAACTGATCTCTACTCGTCACAGATCGGATTACCCTTTCCGCAACCCGAACGAGATCCAGTACATGGACTTAGCTCCAATGCAGGTGGTATCCGTTTCTACTGCGCTCATCCCGTTCTTAGAGCATGATGACGCGAACCGTGCGCTTATGGGTTCTAACATGCAACGTCAGGCGGTACCTCTTCTTAGACAAGAGGCTCCTTTCGTGGGAACCGGAATGGAAACCCGTGCGGCTTACGATTCTCGTATTTGTATCATCTCCAGACACGACGGTGTGGTAACATACGTTGACGCGGAGAAGGTGGTAATCGAGCGCAAGGGCGGAAAAGAATCCGACACTTACGATCTTACCAAATTTAAGAAGACCAACCAAGGAACTTGTTTCAACCAAACACCGGTCGTTGGAGTGGTTCACTCGGAGATCGACGGTAAAGTTACGAAAGTCAGCAAAGAAAAAATCGAAGTGACTGCGGATAACGGCAACGTTCGCGAATACAATCTTATTTCCGGAAACAAACAATACCAACCGATTGTTTCCAACGGCGAAGAAGTCCGCAGAGGAACTACTATCGCAGGACAGATCGTGTCCGGTGAAAGAATGGATGAGAACGGAAACATTCTACAAAAGGGAACCGTTCTTGCTGACGGTCCTGCTGTGGACAATGGAACTCTCGCACTAGGGCGTAACGTTCTTGTGGCGTTCATGCCTTGGGAAGGTTACAACTTCGAGGATGCGATCCTTATCTCCGAAAAAGTCGTAAAAGACGATATTTTCTCTTCTATCCACATCGAAGAGTTCGAGATCCAAGCAAGAGAGACCAAGCTTGGACAAGAGCAGATCACAAGAGATATTCCGAATCTTTCGGACAAAGCATTCCGCGATCTGGATGAAACCGGTGTGATCCGTATCGGTGCAGAAGTAAAACCGGGAGATATCCTGGTCGGGATGGTGACTCCGAAGGGAGAGACTGATCTTACTCCTGAATACAAACTTCTTCACTCTATTTTCGGAGAGAAGGCAAAAGAAGTAAGAGATTCTTCTCTTCGTATGCCGAACGGTTTCGAAGGAACTGTGATCGATATCAAACGTTTCTCACGCGAGAAGGGAGATGAACTTCCTGCCGGTGTAGAAGAAATGGTGAAAGTTTTCGTAGCTCGTAAACGTAAACTTCTGGTCGGAGATAAAATGGCAGGACGCCACGGTAACAAGGGTGTCGTTGCACGTATCATGGCGGAAGAAGACATGCCTTATATGGAAGACGGTACTCCGATGGATATCGTTCTGAACCCGTTAGGTGTTCCTTCTCGTATGAACTTGGGACAGATTTTCGAAACTCAGCTCGGACTTGCTGCAAGCAAACTGGGAATCAATTTCGAAACTCCTGTGTTCGACGGAGCAACGGAAGCGGACGTAGAGAAGTATTGCAAAGAAGCAAATCTTCCTCTCAGCTCTAAATTCAAATTATACGACGGACGTACCGGTTTACCTTTTATGAATGAGGTATTCTGCGGTTACATCTACATGTTGAAACTCGCTCACTTGGTGGACGACAAGATCCACGCTCGTTCTACCGGACCTTACTCCTTGGTTACTCAACAACCACTCGGAGGAAAGGCTCAATTCGGTGGTCAGCGTTTGGGAGAGATGGAGGTCTGGGCTCTCGAAGCTTACGGCGCTTCTCATACTCTTCAGGAACTTCTCACTATCAAATCCGACGATATGCTCGGAAGAGCGAGAATCTACGAAGCGATCGTTAAAGGGATCCACTCCATTAAACCTGGAATTCCGGAATCCTTCAACGTGTTGGTGCAGGAACTCAGGGGTCTTGCATTGGATATCGTCATCACAGACTCGGAAGGTAACAGTGTTGATATCTCCGACTACGAAGACGAATATTCCAAGAGCAAGAAGAAGATTAAGTTCGAAACGATCGAGAACGCCTAAGGGAAGAAAGGTAGCATGAGATCCAATAACGATTTTGAATCAATAACAATCAGATTAGCGTCTCCGGAAAGGATCAAAGAATGGTCTTACGGAGAAGTCAAAAAACCTGAGACAATCAACTACCGTACTTTAAAGCCCGAGAGAGACGGTCTTTTCTGTGAGAAAATTTTCGGAACCACAAAGGACTGGGAATGTTACTGCGGAAAATTCAAGTCCATCCGTTACAAGGGCGTGGTTTGCGACAAATGTGGTGTTGAGGTAACTCACTCCAAAGTTCGTCGCGAGCGTATGGGTCATATCGAGCTTGCTGCTCCTGTTTCTCATATCTGGTACTATCGTTCCGTTCCTTCCAGAATGGGACTTCTCTTGGACATGACCATCAATCAGCTCAAGAGCGTTCTTTATTTCGAAAAATATGTGATCATCGATCCGGCTGATACCGGAAGAAATCGCGGCGAATTAATCGATGAGGAAGAATATCACGCATACCTAGACGAATACGGCGACAAGTTCGTTGCAGGTATCGGCGCGGACGCGATCAAAGAACTTCTTTCTCGTATCGACGTTGACGCGGAAGCTCGTATCATCCGCCAAAAGATCCAAGAAAAAGAAAAGATCTCCGATAAAAGAATTCTAAAACGTTTGGAAGTATTAGAAGCTTTCCGCGATTCAGGAAACCGTCCTGAGTGGATGGTTCTGGATGTGGTTCCGGTCATTCCTCCTGAACTTCGTCCAATGGTTCAGTTAGAAGGTGGACGTTTTGCTACCTCCGACTTGAACGATTTATATCGTCGTGTTATCAACAGAAACAACCGTCTAAAACGCCTTCTCGCGTTAAAAGCTCCTGAGATCATCGTTCGTAACGAAAAACGTATGCTCCAAGAAGCGGTTGACGCGTTATTCGATAATAGCCGCCGCAAACGTACCGTAAAAGGTAAGGGGAACAGACCTCTTAAATCCATTTCCGATATGTTAAAAGGAAAGCAGGGACGTTTCCGCCAAAACCTACTGGGTAAGCGTGTGGATTATTCCGGTCGTTCCGTTATCGTAGTCGGTCCTGAGTTGAAATACCACGAGATGGGTCTTCCTAAGAAGATGGCTCTCGAGCTATTTAAACCTTTCATCATGAAACGTTTGGTGGATCTGGACCTGGCTCCTAACATCAAATCCGCTAAGAAAAAAGTAGAAGCGGAAGAAAAAGAAGTTTTCGACGTTCTGGAAACCGTAGTGAAAGAGCACCCGGTTATGTTGAACCGTGCTCCTACTCTTCACCGTTTAGGGATCCAAGCATTCCTTCCTGTGTTGGTTGAAGGAAAAGCGATCAAACTTCACCCTCTTGTATGTCACGCGTTCAACGCTGACTTCGACGGGGACCAGATGGCGATCCACGTTCCGCTGACTCCAAAGGCGCAGTTGGAAGTATGGATGCTCATGCTTTCTCCTCACAATATCCTGAACCCTGCAAACGGACACCCGATCTGCGGACCTACTCAGGATATCGTACTCGGAATTTATTATCTAACTTCCGAACTTCCAACCGAAGCGGGAGTTCCTCTTAAATCGTTCGCGAACCTGGATGAGGTTACTTACGCGATCGACCGAGGAGTGATAGAATATAGAACTAAAATTTCCGTTCTTCACCAAGGAAAGATCCTGGAGACAACTGCAGGTCGTTTGATCTTCAATACCGTCCTTCCGGAAGGATATCCTTATGTGAACCGTGCTCTCTCCGATAAAGAGACGAACAGGATCATTGCGGAAGTTTACGAGAAATACGGACCGGCTCAAACCGTTCTGATGCTGGACGATATTAAAAAATTAGGATATCGTTATGCTACTATCTTCAGTCCGACTATTTCTATCGAAGACATCCGAGTATCTCCGGGTAAAGTTACTTTAGTTGGCGACGCTAACAAAGAAGTAGAAAGAGCCGACGGAGAATATCGTAAAGGTATTATCACTAACGAAGAACGTAAGAAAAAAGTGATCGAGATCTGGACTAAAACCAACGATCTCATCACGGACTCCATGTTCAAAGAACTAGAGAAGGATAAAGGCGGCTACAATCCTGTCTTCATCATGGCGGCTTCCGGCGCTCGTGGATCTAAACAACAGATCCGTCAGTTGGCAGGTATGCGTGGTCTGATGGCGAAACCTTCCGGAGAGATCATCGAATTGGCGATCCGTTCCAACTTCCGCGAGGGATTGAGCGTTCTTGAATTTTTCATCTCCACTCACGGCGCTCGTAAAGGTCTTGCGGATACGGCGTTAAAAACCGCTGACGCAGGTTACCTGACTCGTCGTTTAGTGGATATTTCACAAGACGTGATCGTAGCGGAAGAAGATTGCGGAACCGAAGAGTGTATTACTCTCGGAACCGTCAAAGAAGGAGAGAACGTTATCGTTTCTCTGAGCGACCGTGTATTCGGACGTTACACTTCCGAGGATATCGTCGACCCAGTTACCGAAAGTGTGGTTTATCCGAAAGGATCTTTGATCACAAGAGAAGTTGGGCAAAAATTGGAGAACCTTGGTTACGAAAAAATCAAAGTTCGTTCTCCACTTACCTGCGAAGCTCGTTGGGGAATTTGTATTAAATGTTACGGAATGGATATGGCTCGTCTGACTCCTGCGGAGATCGGAGAAGCGGTCGGAACCATCGCGGCTCAGTCCATCGGACAACCTGGAACTCAGCTTACAATGAGAACATTCCACATCGGTGGTGCCGCTTCCGCAAAAGTACAAGAGAAAGAACACAAAGTGGGTTACCGCGCGGTAGTTAACGCGATTAACGGTAGAACATTACAAACTCCTGATAGAGGTTTGATCTTCTCTCGTCGTGGTTCCATCGTAGTACAAAGATTGATCCAACAGTTCAATTCCTCCGACCTAACCAACTTAAGGGTTGAGAACGGACAAAAAGTGGATAAAGGAGAGTTGGTTGCAACTCTTGCGTCCGGAGAGAATGTCACTTCCGATGCTCCGGGAACGGTAAAAATTGCGGACGGTCTCTTCCGAATTCTGGGAGAGGAAGCGGTTGTTCCTGTAAAAACTTCCACCACTCTGAACGTAAAAGTCGGACAGATCACAGAAGCGAATCAGGCATTAGGAGAATTCGACCCGTTCAACGAGATCGGCGTTACCGAGATTGAAGGAATCGCCTCTTGGGTGGATCTGGAAGTCGGTAAGAACGTTCGTAGGGACGAGGACGTTAAAACATCTAACGTTATTTACAAAGTAATCGAGCAACGTAGGGAAAAATTGATCCCAAGGATCGTGGTAACTTCCGGCGGAAGCAAGGAAGAATATCTGGTTCCTGTGGATGCGATCATCTCCATTCAAAACGGAGACAAGGTGAAAGCAGGAGATATTCTCTTCAAGATCCCAACTGTTGCCGAAAAAACCCGGGATATTACCGGTGGTCTTCCTAGGGTAGACGAACTTTTCGAAGCTCGTCGTCCTAAAGACGCCACAACTCTTGCTGAAATAGACGGAAAGATCGAAGACAACGGAGAGATCGTAAAAGAAAAACGAGTTCTCTATATCGTTCCGGATAACGAAGAGTTGGATAAAGTAAAAGTAACCATTCCGATCGGAAAACAATTACGTGTTCGTCACGGGGACTTCGTAAAACGAGGAGACCAGTTAGACGATGGAAACTTGGATCCACACGATATCTTGAGAGTAAAAGGTGTAACCGCACTCCAAGTGTATCTGGTCCAAGAGGTCCAAGAGGTTTACAGATTACAAGGGGTGCATATCAACGATAAGCACATCGAAGTGGTCGTTCGCCAGATGATGCGTAAGGTTTTAATCACCGATTCCGGAGACACATCTTTCGTAAACCAACAACAAGTGGATCGTTTCGCTTTCTTGGAAGAAAACAAGAGAGTGATCGCTGAAGGGGGATCTCCTGCTCAGTGTGTTCCGATTCTTTTAGGTTTAACGAAAGCATCTTTGAATACTGAGTCGTTCTTCTCGGCTGCTTCCTTCCAGGAAACAACTAAGGTGTTAACTGACGCAGCAATCAAAGGAAAGACCGATAACTTGATGGGACTTAAAGAGAACGTTATTATCGGTCACATGATCCCAGCCGGAACCGGAATGAGAAAATATCGCGATGTCGCGGTGTTCAAAGAAACTTACGGGGATCTAGATCGTCCTCTGGAAGTGGAAGAGGAAGAAATTCCGATGGCCATTCCGGAAGACAACGAGAATTAAAGGAAAGCTTTACAATAGAGCAGGGTCGGTAGAACTGGTAAAATAGGTCACCGGCCTGCTAAAAAGAAGAAACTCATGCCTACAATTAGCCAACTTATACGTCACGGCAGGAAAAAACAGATTAACAAGTCTAAATCTCCTGCATTAAAAAGTAGCCCCCAACGCCGGGGAGTTTGCACGAAGGTGACTACCTTCACTCCGAAAAAACCGAACTCGGCTTTAAGAAAAGTCGCAAGGGTTCGTTTAACAACCGGTATTGAAGTGACCGCTTATATTCCCGGTGAGGGACATAACCTGCAAGAGCACAACGTTGTTCTGATCCGCGGGGGAAGGGTAAAAGACCTTCCAGGGGTTCGTTATCATATTATCCGTGGTACCTTGGATACTCTTGGTATCGATAAACGTCGTAAGGGTCGTTCTAAATATGGAACGAAAAAACCTAAGGCGTAAGGGAGTTATTAGGAATGTCTAGAAGAAGAGGAAAAGTAGAACCACGCAAGATCCAGCCGGATTCGGTTTATGGAGATGCAAACATCGCGAAGTTTATCAACTGCCTGATGTTGGACGGAAAAAAATCCGTAGCAGAATCTTTATTTTATGATGCTCTGGATCTGGTCCAAAAAAAGACCGGAAACGATCCTTACGTTACTTTTAAAGAAGCATTAGAAAACGTTAAACCGCAAGTGGAAGTAAAATCCCGTCGTGTGGGTGGTGTGACTTACCAAGTTCCTATCGAAGTTCGTCCTGAAAGACGTTTAGCTCTTGGGATCAGATGGTTGATCCGTTATTCCAGAGAAAGAAACGAAAAAGGTATGGCCAACAAGCTTGCTGCAGAATTTATCGAGGCTCAAAAAGGCACCGGAGCAGCAATCAAGAAGAAGGAAGATATCCGAAAAATGGCAGATGCGAACAAAGCATTCAGCCACTATCGCTGGTAAAAATCTTTTATTCACAAACGTCCGCGGTTGCATGAGACCGCGAACAGGTTTTATGAAGGGACTCCGAAAGAGTCCCTTTTTTATTTTTGTCTTTTTCGACCGATTTTTAGCGGAGTAGATTTTTATTTTTTTTGGGCGGGATAGCCATTAACCGTAACACATTTCCAACTGAACAGCAGGACACTGTAATCAGTATGATACATTTCTACATCGCTAAGCCCTTGTGTTCCTTTAGGGGATAGTAGTAACGCTTCTTTAAATGCATCTTGTAATGTTCCCTTGCCAAAGACGAAGATTGGAAAAAAAGGTCCATAATATGTACAACTTTTCCCTTCCACCCGCTCTTCCTTTAGGTTTTTGTAATCCTTGAAACCTTCGGCTGCAATAAAAGTCCCGGAAGATTCCCACGGGATTGAAATACATCCATAATAACTTAAGAGTATAAATATTAAGATTAGGATTCTTTGCTTCATTCTTTTTCGCCTATTACGGAAACACAACTTACAAGTTGGCCCTCTGTAGATTCGTGAAAGATTCCCGCTCGAAAATTTTTCAGCCCTTTCAGTTTCGCGTCCTGTAGAACTTGACCGATCTCTGAATACATATTATCCGGACCGATTATAGTCGCACAACGCCCCTTGAATTTTAAAGCTCCATTTGCTGGATCTATTTTTGTGGGGCTCATTTCTACGTAGGAGAGCTTTCCGTATCGGACAGTTGAACAACCTAAGATCAAAAGGCTGAGAAGTACATTTAATCCAATTAGAAGGTATTTGTTTTTCATTATTTTACTCAGATTTTTTTGGAAGAAACATTAATGAGCTATTCCCCATAAGTTAATGATAATTCTAATTTTCTGCCACACAGCGAACTTTTATTCCAGAGGAAGTAGACTTTGCCGTAAAGGGAACTTCATCGATTGAAGAGGTTGTAAGGGCATTTGAGGGAATATTAGGAAACGTTGTGGAGGTCCAAAGGATTTGTTTTTCGACCGTTCCAGGAAATAAGGAATCAGGCAGACCATAAGTATGTATGCTGGACATAAGGAAATAGATCTCTTTGACAGAGGGTACACGCCAATTCGTTTTTCCGGCAAAGTCCAATGTTTCACAAGAATCCAATGCTTGCTGCCAAGTCATATTGTTTGGGGTTCCGGTACAAACTAAATCATCTGATTCGCCCTGGGCGCATTTTTTAATGATAAGTCCAGAATATTGCTCCGATATTGTTCCATCTCCCAGATCCGCAAATTCGGCAAATGGTATCTGAGGTCCTGATACACACCGGATCCCGGCAGTACTTATACTCACATCCCAGTCTATTGTTCCTCGATCTTGCGCATAAACATATTCACCTTGTAAATGACGAACTGGAGTATCCGTCCAAAATGATCCTCCGCCAATCGGTAGGTTTGGAAAGTAGGTGGAAGGCAAAGTTTGGCCTGAAGTAATATTGTAATCAAAAATGAGAATCGCTTCTCGAACGGAAGGTAGTCTCCAAGATCGTCCTGCGATTGTTAATTGAGAGCAGAAGGAATTCGCATATTCCCATGTTACGGATGCATAATTTGTTCCTAAACAATTGGTCCCGTCCCATACCTGTGAGGCCTCACATCTCGTCCAAACAAGTCCGGAGCTAGTTTCCGTAACCGTTTCTCCGCCATCTGTAATGGTTAGATTGTAAGGGGCCGGTGTATCTATATATTCTCCATCCTCTCCGGTCCCAGCACAAGAGCGTACGGTCCCGGAGGTATCGTAACAGATCGATTGGTTCGTATCTGGTAACTGAAAAGAGGAAGAAGTGGGGACCGCGGAGGCGGAATCCATTAAACTAAGCAAAAGTCCTGATTCCGCTTTGTTCGGGTCCTTACTACAATGAAAAAATCCTGCTAATGTTGTGAAGATTAAAGACATATAGAGAGATTTTCTATAAAAGTTTCTCAATCTATATGTTTGGTTTTCAGTTTCGCACATACGTATTTCCAAAATGTATATTTTACCATTCTCGAATATAGGAAAAAAGAGAACTCGCAAGCATCTATTTAGGTTTCGTATCGAAGCTTCTGTCCGTATGGATCGCTATGGACAGTTTTTTTATACATATCGAAAATTTCGATTATCCTACGTCTTTTTAATAAACGAACGTATGTTTATGCGAGTTTGTAGTTGCTTCCCTAAACGTAAGATAATCGTTTTTTTTCGATCAAACTTCATATTGTTAAGGGTTAGCTACACATCGTGCGCGTATTGTAGTCCCTTTATCCGCAGTCGTTATATTCGAGACACTGATATAATATGCGTTTGAAGTTTGTCCTGCTTGTCCGACGGATGTACCTGTCCAAAAATTGCTCGAAAGGAATCCATTCGGGAATATACCGATTGGTAGATTTTGAGAGAAACCGGCCGCCCAAGTGGCATCAATAAGATGGTATCCTTCTCGAACAGAAGGTAAACGCCAGTTTGTTCTACTTGCAAAATTCAATCCTTCACATGCATCGATTGCTTGTTGCCATGTTAAGGCAGTCGGGGTACCGGTACAAGATGCATCGTCGGTTTGTCCGATCGCACATTTTTTGATGATCAGTCCCGATCCGGATTCTACCACTGTGCCATCTCCCTGGTCTGTAAAGTCAGGAGAAGGAGGGATCGGATCCGAAACGCAGCGTACACCTAAAGTTGTCGTTTCTGCAAGAATGCTTGTGCTGCCGTTCGTCGAGTACGCATAATAATTGTCGGCATTTACGCCGGGTGTGCTAGTCCAGAACTGAATCGTCGGGGCTGTCGGAAAGAAAACAGTAGAGAGTAACGGGAGACTTGTAAGATTATAATCCGGAAGTAAGTTGGCTTCTCTTGTGGATGGAAGTCTCCAACGACGATTAGCTGTTGTAAGCTGAGTACAGTATGCCATCGCAGAAGGCCATTGTAGTGTCAGATTGGAACCACCCACGCAGGTACTTCCGTCCCAAACTCGTCCTGCGATACATCTTGTCCAAATAAGGCCTGAGCTGGTTTCCGTAATCGTTTCTCCAGCATCCGTTATCGTAAGATTATAAGGAGCCGGTGTGTTTAAATACGATCCATCTTCACCGCTTCCAGTACAAGATCTGGTTCCTCCGGCAGCATCATAACAAGTCGTTTGATTGGAGTCCGGAAGTTGGAAGGAGGTGTTTACCGTAAAAGTTGGACTCACTAACGCCAATAAGATCGCGGGAGATGGTTCATTAACGCTGGGAACGCAGTAGGATAAGAGATGGATGAAAAGTAAGAATAGAATTGGTTTTTTTGCTGAATATTTCAAATTACATTGTTTCATATTTATAGAATGCTTCCTCTTTATACTTTGAGACAATATTTTATCATAGAATTCAGATTTAGTGTGTTATCCTCTGTCCGTATGGACCCGGAGAAACACAAATTCCCCGATTGAATTTGGTTTAAGAAAGTTTCGATAGGTTTCTTTTTCTGAACTCGTCCGGAGTTATACCGAATTTCTTTTTAAATTCCTTGTACAAGGTCGAGCGGGAGGAAAAACCTAAACTATCCGAAATGGAAATGATACTTCGATCCGGTTCCTCCAATAGAACTTTACTTGCTTCTTGGATGCGTATTCCCGTGATATATGTGTAAAAATTCTGCTCATAAATGGAATTCAAAAATTCCGAAAGTTGGTGCCTAGATAAGCCGACCATGGAAGAAAGCCGTTCTAATCCGAGATCTTCGTCACAAAAGATCCTTTCCTTCACCATTAACTCCGATAGTTTATCGCTGATTTCTTGTATATCAATTCCCTTTAGTCTTCCCGTATCTCGAACATTGGTAAAAGAACGTTTGCTCTTTTTACTTTCTGCAGCGATCTTTGTGATCCCTAGGAAGAACAGAATGTATTCCGAAATATAACCGATATAGGGAGCATTTCGTGTAAAATCATTTGCCGGGATCCCGTACATTCCGGAAAGTTCGAAGATATTAATACAAAGCGCGGAAATAATTATACCGGAAGTAGAAAACAACGCCGGGCGAAATCCTTTCCTGAGAAGAAATAAACCCGATCCAATAATCAGCAGAGTAGTGGACATTAAATTTATTTTCCCGCCATTTTCCAAAGGAAAAGCAGGGAATTCCGGAATCCAAACGCAGATTAAAGGGATACAATTAAATACTAACAAAACTTTGGAAATATTTTCGCCTAACGGAAGTTTTTCGCTTAAATTCAAAAATTTACGGATAAAATGCAGCAACAGAATTATATAAAGGAAGGCAAATGAGAACATAAGTTTACTATTATATTCGTTTTTAGGTAAAAAATATTGCGCGTATCCTTCCGTAAATGCTGAATAAAGGGTTATACAAACTACAAGTGTTGAGTAGAATAATACCAATTTGTTTTTGGTTCGGTACCAATATACTCCGCATACGAGGAGGATTAAGGAGGCAATCTGTAAATAGGCAGGAAATAGAGTGAACGGAAATTTATCTCGTTCCAGGAAACCTTTTTCGGTATCCAAATGAAAGGAAAGGAACTTATCCGCCCAGGATTCGATTCTCACAAGTAATTTATATTCTTTACCCGTCGGTATACTGACTTTCATTGCATGGATTCGGTCCTTGATCTGTCTAGGAGAATCATTCTCCTTCCATCCGATGGACCCGAGCTTGACCGGATTACCTTTACTTGCGTCGAAAAGATCTATTCTATCTAACCAAGGGTATTCGGATACGAAGATCCATTCTTCCTGTTTGGACTGATTGTATATTTTGATTTCAATCCAGGCTTCCTCAGGCCCGGTCCCGAGACTGATTTGTTTCGCATGGATTTGATTCGATTTCGATCTACCGAGGAAGTTTGCTGCGTTGTCGGGGGATTGGGGAGGAACAAAAATCAAATATTTGGCGGTCGGTAGAATTCCGAATGAGTTTTTCGAATCATCTAAAATTAAATTTTCATTTATATTATTCTCGGAAGATTTACAGAAAGTAAAACTTATCATCAGGATCGATATGATAACGAGCAAAAAAGGGCGCATATTGAATATATACTCCTCAAAGATAGGAAATGGACATTAATTATTCTAAATTTGGCCTCCCAAGAGAACGATCGTCAAACAATGGATTGTTTTCGTCTGCTCTAAAGAACAATTCAAGATTTTTCCGGACCCTGAGATGTGAAAAATTGCGATCTAAACGTTAGATTTTTTTCTACTATTAGACACAAAACACTTTGTCAGGGGTATGTTACAAGCTGCGATTACCTTTAATACAGTACTCTATACGCTCCCTGCGTTCCGGCAGGTACGTCTTTGATCGGCTCGAATTTTAAACCTGTATCCTGTGCATTATCAAAAACGGTTTGTGTGACGAGTATCTCTCCTGCTTCCGCTGTATCCTCCCCTAGTTTGCTAGCGGTATTAACTTCGGAACCGAAAACGTCCGAATCTCCAATTTTCAAAACCTTTCCGTAACCGAGTCCGACACAAAGTAGTATTTTCTCTTCTGGGATCTTGTCTTTGTTGTATTCTAATAATTCCTTTTGCATTCGGATTGCCGCCTGAAGTCCCTTGGCTACGTTCCTGAAGATGACTAAAAAGCTATCCCCTTCCGATTTTAGAAGTATCCCATCATGATCCTCTATGATAGGCACTAAAACCCTTTCGGACTCGTGTATGGTTTGCAGAAAATGAATGATTCCGAATTTTTCAACACCTCTGGAAAATCCGGAAAGGTCGGTAAACATGATACACCAAACTTCTCCGAATAGATCCCAGATCCGGGCATCAATTTTTTCCTTATCGGCGCCGGGTTTTAATCTTTCTAAAACTAGGTTTTCCAATCTGTCTTCGGATGCGCTTGCGAATATACTTCTTTTGAATGCCATTAGAATCGATTAGTGGAACGTTTTGTACCGGATTCGTCGACTTATTTTTTGAAAGACTAAATCTTTAAAATCGGTTATTCTTAAGAGGGAAGGTTGGAATGAGATTCGTTTGTGAACTAAGTTGGGAATACTGTGTATCCGGTTTTGCTCTTCACCAATTAAAAATGAATTTCCTGCGCTATTATCCTATCGCCGGTCTTGCATTTCTGGTCTTCTGGGTTTGGAAAAAGGACTTTTTTCAGAAGTTCAGGATCCAAAAAGATTTTCCAAATAAAGAAAGGATCATTTTCGAACTAAAGCAGTCTGCGATCACTTTGATCATGTTCAGTGCTATCGCTGTTTCGGTCTATATCCTCGGAAAATTAAAGATCCTTCATCTCAAAACGTATAAGGATTTCGCAGAGTACGGATTACCTTACGCTATATTCAGTTTTATTTTACTCACGATCTGGCATGAGACATGGTTTTATTGGGCTCATCGGATCATGCATCATCGAAAAATTTATCCTTACGTCCATTCTATCCATCATAGATCGGTGAATCCTTCCCCCATGGCAGCTTATAATTTTCATTGGGTAGAGGCTTTTCTTGAAGGTGTGTATGTAGTTCCCGCTCTTTGTATTCTACCTCTTCATTTTTACGTTTTTCTAATCCACACTTTTTATGCTATGATCATGAATATATGGTGGCACCTAGGGTATGAATTCTTTCCTAAAGGATGGACGACACATCCGATCTTGAAATGGATCAACACATCTACCCACCATAATCTTCATCACCAGAAGTTCCATGGGAATTACAGTCTCTATTTTAATTTCTGGGACAGGATCTTAGGGACAAATTTTAAGGATTATTCCGAAATTTTCGAGAATAGTGTAGGTCCGGATAAAAAGGAGGAGATCTCCGTTACCCCCTCCACCTACTTGCAAAAATCTTAATTTATTCTTTGATTCTGACTTTTAGGAATCTTCGTCTAAGGCGTATTTCTTCTTCCAGTGATTTCGATAAGGCCGCGAATTTTTTATTTCGGAGATCCACATTTTTCACTAATGTTTGGTACATCGGATTGATCTTTCCGTCCGGGACTAAGAAGCTCGGCTTTATTTCTCCTTCCGTATATACTTTAAAAGAGGCAACATTGGCGTCTTCGTCTATGAAAAGTACCGCTCCTCCGTGAGAGGACATCGGTTGGACGGTATCTACCACCCAACCTCCCGTATTGAAAACTTCTTTGCCTGAAATTGTTAACCCTAAGTCCTGGGTTTCCACGGCGAACGGTTTATGTGTATGACCGAAAATGAACGTATAATCTTTTGGGAATTCTCTTTTACTTTTTTTAGTCTCCGCTTTCCATTGCGCTGGAAGAGTGTCTCCAAGGTAAGAGTCCATGTTGTGGATTACTTCTTCGCTTAGTACGGAATTGGACATCCCTCTTTCTGCCTGCCCTACCTTTACAACGACCTTGGTAAGAATGTAAGAAAAACCTTTGTATAGAAGCCATTTGATCCCTAATATTCGAAGTAAAAAAGGAAGATTCAAATTTCTTAATAGATATGCCGATACGTTTTGCGCTAATTTACCTACTGCTTTAGCATCCTGAAGCATATCGTAAATCAATCCGATCCCGGTTCCCACTTTTCCGGATCTTCCTAATGTAGACCAGAAGAAGTCGATCCATGCAAAATTTTCCCGTTCAAGAACGTAAATGGATTTTGGAGAGGTGATTTCTTTAGCCCTTTTAAATGGGTTATAGTCGTTCATTTTGCTCCAGACGGAACGGCTACGTTTTGGCGCTTCGGGATCCTCATCAATATCCGGGAGCAAGATCCTCTGCATTGTACTCATCAAAGAATAGATGTTTTCCAAAAAATGTCCGTGAGTTAAGAATACGGAACGTTTTCCGTTTTTAGCAGGGATCTCTAAATTCGGATAAGCGATCACCGCTTCGGCTTTTTTTAACTTTTTATTTCTTCTTAAAATTCCCGTAAGTAGATCAGATTGGATGAAGTCCGGATTTACCATCTTTGTGGTGTGCCAAGTCTGATTGATATACTGATTCGGCTTTAAATTTGCAATATATTCCATGTACTGCTTTTCTCTCGCAGTTTCCCAAAGATGGTGATCATGGTTTCCCGGAATATAGAGAATACTCTCCGAAAAATGGCGCTTTGTTTCCTTATATGCGACCTCTAAAAATCTTTCGAAGGTCATAGAGGCTTCGTTGATATCGCCTAATGCTAATTCAAGAACGTCGCCTAATAAAATGAATTGTGGAGGTTTAGCGGAACCGTTAACCGAATGAACGATATGTTTTAAACAGTTTATGAGTTCTGCAAGCGCCGGAGAAGTTTTCTGCGGATTTACTTTGAATTTATCCGAATCTTTTACGGGGTCAGGGAACTCTTCAATGTATGTAAGTAAACTGTTATATGCTCCCAGATGAATGTCGGAGATGACGATGTATTTAATTTTACTATTAGGCATTTAGGATGTGAATCATTCAAAAAACGTTAATAAAATCAATTAATTATTGCTATTTTTGGGTAAATGCGGCAAATAAGTAGATTTTTCGACGTTAGGAGGCCTACTTGAAATTTTACGAGGCTATAATAATCGGAACCGGATTCGGCGGTTCGATCAATGCCTGTCGTTTGTCTAAAAAATGGCCAGGCAAAGTTTTAGTACTCGAACGAGGGAAAGAATATCCTAAAGGGTCTTTTCCTAGGTCTCCGGAAGGAATGTCCAAAAACTTCTGGAACATCCCGGAAGAAGGTCCTATACCTAGATCTTCCAAGTTCAAAAGAGCAGGCAGGCAAACCGGATTATTCGATATTCGTAATTATCCAAAACTAGATGTAGTTCTTTCCGCAGGTTTAGGAGGAGGTTCCTTGATCTATGCGAACGTGTTTTTGGAGCCTCCCGATCATATTTTTGATCATCGCTGGCCGGAAACTGTTAAAAAGAAACATTTAAAACCTTATTATAAAATAGTAAAAGATGTCTTAGGTTCCAGACCAATCCCGGACAATGGAGAAGATAGGCGTAAAGTAGTCCGTACGGAATTATACGAACATTTTGCAAAGCAAGAATCCAGGATTTCCAAAAGAGCGGACATTAACGTATTCTTCGGTAACGATTTTAAAAAACCGACTCCAATAGGGGTCCAGGAAAAAAACCGTTTCGGAGCGATCCAAACTTCCTGTACATACTGCGCAGAATGTGATGTAGGATGTAATACCCATTCTAAAAACACTTTGGATCTGAATTATCTTTTTGTAGCTAGGAACTCCAACAAGGCAGAGATCAAGACGGAACACCTTGCTACTAAGATTGTTCCTTTGAATAGCAGAGGGGAGGAAGACCCTTCCCAATCGGGTGAGCATGGTTATAGAGTTCATTATCTAAATCTACAGAATGGAAACACCATCGAGTCTTTTGCGGATACAAAACGTATCGTGGTTTCTGCGGGAACTTTAGGGTCTACGGAACTTCTACTAAAATGTAAAACAAAGTTTAAGACCTTGCCTAAGATCTCGGACAAATTAGGGACTCAATTCTCAGGGAATGGGGATTTCCTTTCTTTTGCGGCTAAGGGAAAGAAGCCGGCTGATCCGAATTACGGTCCGGTTATTACTCAGTATACGGATTATAATTTATTCTCAGGTTTCGATCCCAAAAAA
Organism: Leptospira sp. WS58.C1; assembly: GCF_040833995.1. Taxonomy (NCBI): domain Bacteria; kingdom Pseudomonadati; phylum Spirochaetota; class Leptospiria; order Leptospirales; family Leptospiraceae; genus Leptospira; species Leptospira cinconiae. The sequence continues at coordinate 3,031,451 of NZ_CP162137.1, read as the reverse complement.
GCGTTCTTATTGGAAGATGCAAGTTATCCGGTATTTGCTTCCTATTTCGTCTCGGGTGCTATTCCTATTATATTCAAATTGAAGTATATTCTTCATTTTATAGGGGAACTTTTCAAGAGTATCATAAACGGGAAAATTTTCGGTAGAGTGGGATTTCTGATGAGCGAAGCTTTAAAAGGAGATCTTTCCTACACATCTGCGGTACTTCTTTGTATGGGTATAGATACTTCCGATGGAAAGATGTATTTGGATAAAAAGGGAAATTTGCAGATCCATTGGCCTCAGAAGGAGAACATAACACTTTATAACTCTATAATGGATGTGAACAAGAGGTTCGCTAAATTTACGGATGCAAAGACCAGATTCCCTATGCCGACTTATTCCTGGCCGGTCCGTAATAACGTTACCGTTCATCCGCTTGGCGGTTGTATCATAGGGTCATCTGCCGGCACGGGAGTCTGTTCTTCGGAGCCGAAAACTTTCGGTAAGGTTTTCGGATACGAAGGTTTATATGTTGCGGATGGAAGTTTATTGCCAACCGCAGTTGGCGCCAACCCTTCTATGACCATCTCCGCTCTTTCGGAAATGGTGGCCGAAGGAATTACAGGCAAGAAGCCGAATGCAAATTTAAGGTAGGATATTCGATTGGCTACAGCGACTAAAAAAAAATCAAAAAAAAGCGCCGGCAAATCTAAGCCCGGCAAAACAGGAGTCAATTCTCATCCGGTAAGTTTGGAATTCACGGAGGAAATGAAAGGTTTCGTTTCCATGCCGGGATCTTTTAATTATCAAGAAGATTATGCTGCCGGGAAAAAGGCAGGCAATTATCTGATGTTTCACTTAACGATCCGAGTGAACGATACTCAGTTTTTTGTGTATGATCCGGACGAAACCGGTGAAGCCATCGGTTGGGTGGAATGTCAGCCTCTAGGCGGAAGATTCGAAGTGGAAAAAGGGGTTTTCAATTGTTTCGTGGATTACGGAAAACCTTCGGCTAACGAAAAACATATGAAATACCGTTTGTTCTTAAAGAACAAAGCCGGGAAAAAAATAACTTTAAACGGATTTAAGAAGGTAGTAGACGACGGTATCTTGAATATCTGGAGAGACACTTCTACACTTTATACCACGGTGTTTGATGGATACGTGGATGAAAAAGCGGAACCTAAAGCAAAGGTTTTGGCGAAAGGTATCCTGCATATATTAGAAAAAGATTTTATTAAGCAGATGACTACTTTCAAATCCAATGGTCGTACTTTTTCCGAGAGAAAAGACGCTCTGTTCAGATTCGGTGAGTTATTTTTAGGAAATTTATGGGAAATTTACGGGGCCCAGTTCAGAAAAGCGGAACCGGAGTTATGGAGAGAAAGAGATATTCCGGTATTTACCCTGGAAGGAGTCAAAAATTCCAAAATCACTTTTCATCCATTCACTACCGAGGATAAGATCGCTCTCAATTTAGTTCGTTTTCAGAAGAAAGAAAGTAAGGACGTCGTAGTGCTGATGCACGGACTCACTACTTCTACGGATATGTTCGTTATGCCCGAACATAAAAATTTGGTGACATATCTGCATGAAAACGGATTTACCGATGTTTGGAGTTTCGACTGGAGGGGAAGTTTACGTTTTAATTATAATCTTTTTCCTCATAGATATACTCTAGATGATATCGCTCTATATGATGTACCGGCGGCTTTAAAAGTAGTTAAAGACGCGGTTGGTGAGGGGAAAAGGATCCATTTTGTTGTACATTGTGTGGGTTCCATTTCATTTTTCATGAGTTTGTTCGGAGGAAAAATAGACGGAGTCACTAGCGTCGTCTCGAATAGTGTGTCTCTGACACCTAATGTACCGACTTGGTCTAAGATCAAATTGGCATTCTCTCCTTTTTTGATGGAGTCTATTTTCAGATTTCCGAATGTGAATCCTCGTTGGTATTATCTTCCCGGCTTGGCTTCAGGAAAACTATTGTCCAGATTCGTGAGCCTTTTTCATCACGAATGCGACGAGCCTGCTTGTCATATGCTGAGTCTGATGTGGGGAACCGGCTGGCCTGCCTGTTATGAACACGCAAATCTTCCGGATATCACTCATAGAAGGGTAGGGGATCTATTCGGAGCGACTTCTATGAACTATTATCGGCATATCAGAAAGGCTGTGGGTCGTAAGTCCATGATCAAATACAGGCCTACTGATATTCGATACGATTCTTTGCCGAATAATTATCTGGATAAGGCTTCCGAGGTCAAAACGCCTGTATTATTCATGACCGGCGACCAGAACAAAGTATTCAAAGATTCTAATATTATAGCTTATGAAACATTAAATCGTTTGAATCCGGGAAATAAAAACGAACTGTTTATCGCCGAGGGTTATGGCCATCAAGACACTTTGATGGGGAAAAAGAGCGATACGGACGTATTCCCTAGAATAGTGGAGTTCCTACGTAAGAATTCCAACGGAGTGAAAAAAGGGTAAGTATGTCGAAGGGAAACCGGCCAGTCGTTTTTCTAACGGGAGCAGCAGGGGGGATCGGCAGGGAAACCGCGGCCCTTCTTTCCGAAAAAGGGTACCTTCTTTTTTTGACGGATTTGCAGAAACAATCTTCCGAACTGAAGAAGTTTGCAGAAACATTAGGAAAAGATCATATTGTTTTCGCTTGTGATATTTCTAAGGCAGCGGATTCGGAAAAGGCGATCAAAGAATGTGTAAAACAATTCGGAAAGATCGACGTGCTTGTGAATAATGCGGGGATCATGAGACCTTCTAAATTCGAAAATCTTACCCAAGACGAAATAGACGAACAGATAGAGATCAATATCATAGGCACAATTCGATTGACTAAATTAGGGTTGCCTCATCTTAAAAAGTCGAAAGGTAAGTTAGTAATCCTATCTTCTTTAGCTGGAATAGTTCCCGCGCCTCATCATTCTATTTATAGTGCGACCAAATTTGCGCTTAGAGGTTTTGCTTTAAGTTTGTATCTAGAATGGAAAGAGATCGGAATACGAGTTAGTTCCATTCTTCCCGGCACAATACAATCTCCAATGACCAAATATATGGCATCTAGGGATAGTTCTCCGATGGCTTATATAAACCCGCCTTTACCACCTTCGGCTGTTGCAAAAGGAATTTGGAAGGCAATCCAAACGGATAAGGCAGAGATCTACATTCCTTATTCTCAAGGGCTACTGGCTAGAGTTGCGTTATTATTCCCTTCCTTATTGTCTTTGATCTATCCGATCATGGCTAAAAAAGGAATCCGAAATTTCGAATCATGGAAAAGAAAAGGAGTTTTTGACTGATAGCGAATCAGAAATTATCTTCGCTTAACTCTTTTAATTTTTGATTCATTTTTATATGTGAATTACGTACTGCGGTTTGGATATGCGAACTAAATAAAGAAGGCATGATCCCGGTTAAGATCGCAGTATGACTGAATTTGGTGCGGCCGGGAGTTATCTTTTCGAAAGTGAATCGATGATCTCCGGCAAACATATATTTGAAAAAGAGAGGAAAGGCTCCTTTCCAGGATATGGATTTAGAGTCGGTGAGTTCGTATATCAACGCTTTGGTTGGTAGATACACTCCCGTAAAATAATAATCGAAAACAATAATCGTTCCGCCTTTCACTGGTTTGCCGAGGATCCTTTTTAAGAAAGGATTCCAGGAAGGAAATTTAGGGAAATCGGTAAAAATGCTCCAAATTTTTTCAGGGGATGCCTGGATTTCTATCGAGGTGACGATTGTTTGAGGATTCATTCGTCACATATCTGATGTTCTATCTGAAAAATGTCCATCTAATAAATGTTTAAAATTTGGTAAATTATGAATTGTAAAAGTTTTATTCTCTATATCGTTTTCACCGCGTTATTGGTGGGTTCTTCTTTATCAGCAGATGATAAAATACGCGTTAGCAAAGATATTGAACGACTACCTTTGGGTAAGGCAGTTTATTATCTGGAAGACCCGGAAAGGAAATTAACTTTCGAAGATATTACCAAGCCCGATGTGGGATCAAAATTTATCAAATCCGATAAGGATTCTTTGGATTTCGGCCAATTGAATTATAATTACTGGTTTCGATTAAGTTTTGAAAACGATACTCCTGAATCCGTTTCCAAATTGATCGAGATAAATTACAGTAATATTGATATAGTACAATTTTATAAACCTAATCTGGATGGAACTTATTCTAAAGAAGAAAGCGGGATGCTTTTTCCTTTTTCTGCCAGAAGTTTCAAAAATCGCAATTTCGTTTATCAGATCGATCTACAACCCGGGCAACAAAAAACTTATTATTTGATGACATGGACCAGCGGAGGTTTGAATATTCCTCTTACACTTTGGGATAAGGAGACCTTCTCGCAATACAACGCCGATGTGCAGCATGGTTTAGGTTTATATTATGGAGTGATGATCGTAATGATCCTCTATAATATTTTTATCTTTTTCTCCGTAAGAGATGTAAGTTATTTTTACTACGTATGTTATATCCTCGGTTTTTTAGGGATACAGATGGTGCTCACGGGGCATGGTTTCCAATACCTATGGCCAACATTTCCGTTTTTACAAAGGAATTTTTACGTAGTATTTACGGGGATCTGTATGGCCTCCGTTCTCCTATTTACAAAAAGGTTTTTGAATACAAAGGAAAATGTTCCGAAATGGTTGGATAAATCCATGAAGGCCCTGATTGTCGCCCATGGATTGATCGTTCTGACTCCTTTGGTTTTACCTCCGGAGATTACGGTAAAATTAGCGTTGGTCCTGACCCTTCCGGTTCTGATCTTTATTCCTACCGCTACCGTGATCAGCTTCTTGAAAAAGTTCCGTCCGGCACGTTATTTTCTTTTGGCTTTCACTGTTCTTACCATTTCAGGAACGGTAGTGGTCCTTCGTTTTATCAATGTTTTGGGTTCTACCTTCTTGACCGAATACGGATTGTATCTGGGTTCTACTATGGAGGTTATTCTTCTTTCCATCGCTTTGGCGGACCGTATCAATATTATGAAAAAGGAAAAGGAAGAAGCCCAGGCAAGGACTTTGGAAATGCAAAAGATACTCACTGAGTCTTACGCTAGATTCGTTCCGAAAGACTTTTTAGCCAATTTAGGAAAAGACTCCATTTTGGATGTAAGACTTGGGGATCAGATCCAGAAAGAGATGGCTGTTCTATTCAGCGATATCCGTTCTTTTACCACTTTGTCCGAACAAATGACTCCGGCAGAAAATTTTAATTTTATTAATTCTTATTTAAGTAGGATGAGTCCTATCATCCAAAGACATAACGGATTTATAGATAAATTTATCGGCGATGCGATCATGGCCTTATTTCAAAGAAACGTAATAGATGCCGTTTCCGCCGGTGTGGAAATGCAGAGATACCTAAAGGAATATAATGAACATAGACATCGCCAAGGTTATATTCCTATCCAGATAGGTGTCGGTATTCATTCAGGCTCCTTAATGTTAGGAACAATAGGCGCGGAAGAAAGGTTGGAAGGTACGGTAATTTCCGACACGGTCAATCTTGCCTCTAGGATAGAAAGTCTTACTAAAGTATACGGTTCCAGAATTGCTGTCAGTGAAAGTACGATAGAAGAAGTAAAAAAAGACGGCAAATTCCATTTCCGCTTTTTGGATAGAGTTAAAGTAAAGGGTAAACAAAGGCCTGTTTCCGTTTATGAAGTGTTCGACGGAGACGAACCTCAACACCAGGATCTGAAATTAAAGACCAAAGAATCGTACGAAAAGGGTGTAAAGGCATTTTATTCCAACTCATTCGAAGAAGCAAAACAACAGTTTGAGAACGTAATCTCGATCTTCCCGGATGACAAGGCCACTCAACTTTACTTAAAACGTTTATATCCGGTTACTCACGATCGGAAATTGGAAGAAGTCGAAGAATAACCGGCTCCGAACCGACATCATGTACTGAGAAATCATCCGCTATTGGGAACTTGAAAGGACTATTTTATTCTTTCCTAAAGAAGGGAGGAGTAAAATATTCCTACAAAAGTATTCCCATGGATCTTTACCGGGCTTTCGTTCTAATTTTATGTTTTTCGGCCTCGTCTTTATTATCGCAGGAGGCCATTCCATTATCTTCCCAGATAGAACGTAAAAGAATTAGTACTGAGGTCTATTTTTTAGAAGATCCTAATAAGGGTTTAGGGATTGAAAGGGTCTCTTCCGCGGAATATTCGGCTAAATTCAAAAAATCGGATATGGATCCGCTGAACTTCGGACAAACTAACTTCGATTATTGGATCAGGATTACCCTTAAAAACCCAGAAAAGACACAGATCCGAAAAATTTTAGAAGTTGATTATACGAATATAGATCGGGTGGACTTTTATGCGGAAGATTCTTCCGGTAAACAAGAGTTAGTCAATTCGAGTGGGATGGCCTTTCCTTATCCTGTCCGAAAAGTCAATCATAGGAATTTTATTTATACTTTGGAATTCCAACCGGAACAGACCCGCACTTTTTATCTGAAGTTGAACACAAGCGGGGGGTTGGTGTTTCCATTGATCCTTTGGGATCCCGAGACTTTCTATCATCAAAACGCGGATGTACATTTGGGTCTTGGGTTATATTACGGGATCATGTGCGTGATGATCCTTTATCATTTATTGATATTCTTATCTACTCGCGATATCAGCTATCTGTTTTTCGTGACTAATATTTTCGGTTTTTTTGGGATACAATTAGTTCTTACCGGTCACGGGTTCCAATACCTTTGGTCGGAATATCCGGATCTACAGAGGAATTTGTACGTGGTCTTTACCGGGATATGTATGTCTTCTTTGGTTTTGTTCGCCCAAAAGTTTTTGAATACCGCGGAAAATATAAATCGTTATTTGAATTATTCTTTGCATTTCACTTGGGTGATCCATGCTCTTCTGACTTTCTCTCCACTATTTTTACCTCCGGAGTTTACCGTAAAAGTAAGTCTTGCTCTGAGTATTCTTGCTCCTTCTTTGGTCTTGATTGCCGCCTCAATTTGTTTTTTTAAAAATTATAGACCCGCAAGATATTTTTTATTGGCATTCAGTTTCTTATGTATATCGGGAATGTTTGTTGTTTTAAAATTCGCGAATTTGGTCGGAGTTTCCAATTGGGCGGATGACGGATTATATATAGGCTCTTCCATGTCCGCTTTGATATTCTCTTTTGCATTGGCTGATAAGATCAATATTCTGAAAAAAGAGAAAGAAGACGCACAACGTAAGATTTTCGAAGCCCAGAAAGAAAATCTGGAAATGCAAAAAACTCTCAACGATTCATTGGAAACCTTAGTGATAGAAAGGACCAAAACTATAGAAGAGCAAAAGTTAGATATAGAAGCTAAGGCGAAATTGATCGAGAAGGACCTTGCAATCGCCGGAAAGATACAATTTTCACTTTTACCTTCCGTTCTTCCTAAGGCGCATAATGTAAGAATTGCATATAGATGTATTCCGATGCTTCATGTGGGAGGGGATTTTGTCGATCTGATCTCCGATCGAACAGGCAGAGCTATAGGGATCTTTATCTGCGATGTTACCGGACACGGAACTGGTGCAGCAATGGTGGCGGCTATGGTCAAGATGGCTCTTGCAGATTGGTCCGACTATTTAAGTGATCCGGGGTACATGCTCGCAAAGATGAGAGCCCAGCTGATGGGGAAACTGAACGGAAATTTTGTGACTGCTACCATGATCACATTCTATCCTGAGTCTGGACGGATCCTAATCGCAAATGCCGGACATCCGGAAGCGATCTTGATCCGTAAATCCAGTGGAAAACATGAGACCTATCGTCCTGCCGGGATTGCGATCAATGAATTCCTATCCACTCCGAATTATCAGACTTTGAAAACCGAATTAAGTAAAGGTGATAAACTTATACTATACACTGACGGCCTTCCGGAAGCAAGATCGAGGGAAGGCGACTTTTATGGAGATGATAGATTTTTAGATCTGCTCAAAAGCTTTTCCGAATTAGAGCCTGAAGTATTTTGTAATTCGGTGATAGGAAAAATCCAACATTTCACTCAAGAGGAACAAAGTTCTCACGACGATATGGCTATGGTCGTTTTGGAATATTTAGGTTAACCTACTTTCTTTTTCATACGCGGCCCTGCCGAAAGGCCTTTACTCGATCCGATATATAAATCAGTTCTTTCGGTAAAATATATGATAAGCTCGAATAATCGTGTTAGAGTATATTGGGATATACTCGTATTCGTTTGAATATTTTGGGCATCCTTGGAGTCTCCTCTCCGGATCGTTATTTCTTACGATCAGAATATACTTCTTACGACTGTTTATTTTTTTATAGATTCAGTCTTTGCGTTGGATATCATTTGGAATTGTTTCACTCCCGAATATAAAGAAGGTAAATGGGTCGTCTTGCGATCACAAGTGATCCGCAATTATCAGACCGGTCAGTCCGAATATATCAGAGCATTGTTACTACTATCGCCACGGTGGGATACGGTGATATCACACCCTCTACGGACATACAAAGAATATATACGATATTTGTTATTATGTTAGGCGCAGGCGTGTATGCAACCGTTATCGGTAATATAGCAAGTATATTAGAAAATATTGATCTAGCTAAAGCGTCCCAAATGAAAAAAATGACCCAAGTGGACTCTTTTCTGAAAGCAAGGATAAAACGGTTTTACTGAATTTGCAAGAAGGTCGGTTTTTCGGTGAGTTGGCCTGGGTAACGGACGAGCATAGACCTGCGACAGTTCGAGCTACGAGCGCCTGTGAAATTTATACTTTAAGTAAGTCGGACTTCGATCATTCTCTGGAGAAATTTTTCGGAATTCAGATCCGCAATAGAAGAATCGGTTGCCAATTTGAAAAAATAACAACTCTAATTTCTCTTTCTTACATCGGTTTCGAAATTACTTGACCGAATCATGGATTCTGCTAAAAAGCACCGGCTGAAATAGGAGATTTTATGCTACCGGTAATACCGCTAAATTATTTGGCAATTTTGGTCGGAGTTCTTGCAAACATAGTGATTGGATTCCTTTGGTTCGGCCCGATCTTCGGGAAGGTTTGGGCAAAAGAGATGGGTTATGAAAATTTACAACCCGATAATAAGCAGATGATCAAATCGATGGTCATCATGATCATAGGTTCTTTTCTGACCGCGTATGTTTTAGCTCATAGTTTATTTGTTTGGAAACCTTCTTCTTGGAATCTTCCTGGAGACGGACCTGCTTGGATGTACGGAGCCTATGCCGCATTCTATACTTGGCTAGGTTTTTATGTACCGATGCTTTTGAGTTCCGTAGCTTGGGAATCTAGATCCTGGAAATTGTTTTTTATCAATGCGGCGTATAATTTGGTTTCTTTAGCGGCTATAGGGCTAATTCTTGCGGTTTGGCCGGCTTAAAATTCCGGAAAGAAATTCAATCAACCTAGTATATTTAAAAAAAGGGATTCCAAATCGGGATCTCTTTTTATATCTTAATCTAAGATCCGAAATTTATTTCCGATGGGCCCCCGGAAGTTCCTCTTGAAAAGTAAGCATAACGTATTCATTTTTATTCCTTCTTTGATAGGACTTTTGGTCCTTCTCGGTTGGCTATTGGATATCGAGATCCTGAAACGACCCAGGGCTTCCATGGTCGCAATGAATCCAATGTCTGCATTTTCTTTCGTTCTGATCGGACTTGCACTTTATCTCAATTTAAATCTGCCTGATCTAAAAACGTCGCGCAACATTATACGTTTTATAGCGTTATTTGTCATTTTTGTCGGCGTTTCTAAATTGTATTCGATCGCAAGCGGATTCGATTTGGGAATGGATAACATTCTTTTTTCGGATAAGATAGCAAAGGATATCGTAAAAGGTGTTCCGAACCGAATGGCGCCGAATACCGCTTTCGATTTTGTTGTGCTTGGATCCGCCGTTTTTTTAAGTTCTTATCGTAAGGACCTATTAAACTCAATTTCCAATTATCTATGTATTTTGGTCCTTCTGGTCGGACTTTTCTCCTTCATCGGTTACTTGTATCAGGTTCAGGAATTTTACGGAATTCTTTCGTATATTCCTATGGCTATTCATACAGCCGTTAGTTTTATTCTACTCGCCTTCTCCCTTCTATTGATCAACGGACAGTTCGGATTTATGAAGGTTTTTACTAGCAAAACTTCAGGGGGGATTTTAGCGCGGGTTTTAATTCCGTTCCTGATCGTTATTCCGGTTCTATTCGGTTATTTCCGCATCTATTTGAATAAATTGAATCCTGTCAGTTTGGAACTGGGAGTAGGCTTCTTGATGACCGGGATCATACTCACTTTTTTCGTTTTGGTTTGGTTCGTCGCCAATCAATTGGAAAAATCGGATAAAGCAAGGACGGAAGCTGAGAGAAAATTATCGGAATTGAATCATGAATTAGAGAAGTTGGTGAATTCCAGGACCATGGATCTATTCAAAAGTGAGAATAGGTTTAGGACCATTATAGAACAATTCCCTTATCCTGTTTTGACATATAATCCGGAAGGGATTTGCACTGGAGCAAATTACGCCTGGGAAGAAATGTGGAATACCAGGCGAGATGTATTAGTAGATTATAATATATTAAAAGATCCACTGATAAAGGAAGCCGGATTTTTTCCTTTTGTTGAGAAGGCATTCGGAGGAATGCCGGCGATCTCCGAACCTTTTTCTTATGATCCTAAGTTAATCGGGAGTTCCGGAAGGCACCGTTGGTTGCAAATGCTCCTTTATCCCGTTAAAAACTCTGCAGGAAATATCTTAGAAGTGATTGTGGTCCATCAAGACATTACCGCTAGCAAAGAGGCGGAGAATGAGATCCGTTTATTGAATAACGAACTGGAAGAGAGAGTTAAAATTCGGACGGAACAATTGGTTTTGGCCAATCAAGAATTGGAGTCCTTTTCTTATTCCATCTCTCACGATTTAAGAGCGCCAATCCGAGGGATCAGCGGATTTACTCAGATCCTGATGGAAGATTACGGAGTGAATTTTGATGCGGAAGGGAAAAGAATTATCGGCAAAATTCTAGAAAATGCCAAGCAGATGGGGCAGTTAGTGGATGACCTGCTGGAGTTTTCCAGGTTGGGGAGAACGGAGCTTGCCGAAAGGGAAATTCCCATGAAGGACCTGGCTGTCGCAGTATATAATGAATTAATAAACTTAGAATCGAATAGAGAGATCCGATTCGAAATAGAAGATATTCCGAATATAAGGGCGGATCAACCTGCCGTTCGCCAACTTTGGGTGAACCTTATCTCGAATGCGATCAAGTATACTAAAAAAATCGAATTGCCCATTATCCGGGTAGGCTCATTGGGATCGAATGGAGAAACCGTTTTTTACGTTAAGGATAATGGTGCAGGCTTTAATATGCAATATTATCATAAACTTTTTGGGGTCTTTCAAAGATTACATTCCAATGCGGATTTTGAAGGCACAGGAGTAGGTCTTGCAATAGTAAAAAGGATCGCTTCTCGTCATGGTGGAAGGGTCTGGGCAGAATCAAAAGAAGGAGAAGGCGCTACCTTTTATTTCACTTTGCCCGGGCAGGTTCCAAAATTGAAGTGATTCCGGGATATGAACTAGTCGGTCTCTTTGAGAGGAATTACCTTCTAAAAACCCGATTTTTATATCGTAAAATGTTCGGCCTAGTTTTTAGGATCTTTTTTCTTCCAAGTAACCGCATCTATCCTCTTCTGAGATTTGGAATCGGAAATAAGAATATCCAACCGTTTAAGTCTAGTTTCTTCCTTTTTGGGGCTGATCACCCACCAAATGGAGGTTCGCCGGTAATAGGGGGCTTGCGTATTAAAATACTCCCACGCCTTCATATCTTTTTGGAATTGTTTTTTATATACTAAAGGAAATTCTATTTTCTTCTGTTCGAAAGAATATTGTGCGGTTTTTTTCTTTTCGGAATGGAATGCTTGGAGGCCGGACTCTTGAACTAAACCTTCTTGTATCAGCGCTTGTATACGTTTTACGTTAACCTGACTCCAAATACTTCCTATCTTTCGGGGAGTAAATCGGACAGAATAACTTTCTTCATCTATATTCTTTCTAATCCCGTCTATCCAGCCGAAACATAATGCTTGGTCTACCGCTTCTCCATAAGAAATTCCTTTTTTAGAGGATTTTGTTTTATAAAATCCTAGAAGAAGTTCGGTCTCTTTTTTATGATTTTTGGAAAGCCAGGAGCGGAATTCCTTTCCGGTCTTAAAGAACTTTGTTATCATTCGGAAATTTCTACTTGGCAGAAGTTTAAAGTATATATAACTTTATGAAAGTTATTTTCGGCAGGTATTATGAACAAAAGAGGTTCCAGGTCCGGTTTTTTTAGTCTTTTGACTGCGGTCGTATTATTGCAAAACTGTCTGACTGCTTCAGCGAATATCCAGGACTATAAGGAACATTTTATAGGCAATGATCCAAAGGATCTTTCTTCCGAGATCCCTAAGGGAAAAGTAAGAGCGGTGTTCTTAGGGACCAGCTCCATCCTATTGGACGATGGAGAGACGCAGATCTTAACGGACGGATTTTTTTCTAGGCCTTCTCTTTTTCGTACGATGTTCTCTAAAATTTCGTCCGACGAACAAGAGATCAAATACGTTATGCTTCTTGCAGGTATAAACCGGTTAAAAGGGATCTTGGTATGTCACTCTCACTACGATCATTCTATGGATTCTCCTTTTATCGCGAAAGAGACCGGAGCAAAATTATACGGTTCTATTTCCACCATTCAAATCGGAAAAGGAGGAGGAGTCCCGGACGAACAGTTGGCTTTATTTCAACCGGGTAAAAAGATCCAGATCGGTAAGTTTAAGATCACCGTACTAAATTCGAAACATACTCCTCCTTTCAAAATTTTAGGAAAGACGAATGCTGCGGATCCGAACAGGCCGGATTTAACGGAAGTATTGTCTCAACCGGCTAAGGCGGAAGATTATATAGAAGGCGGGACTTACGATTTTTTAGTGGAACATGGAAAACATTCCATCTTGATCAAAGGGAGCACGAATTATATAGAGAATGCCTGGGAAGGACTGAAAGCCGATGTAGTATTTTTAGGGATCGCGATGTTAGGAAAGCAAGAAGAAGGATTTAGGACCAAATATTACGAAGAAACAGTTGTTAAAACTTCTCCCAAGATGGTGATTCCCGTACATTGGGATAACTTTTTTAAACCCTTAAGTCAACCTTTGGAGCCTAACCTTAGTTTAGGAGATGATGTAAAAACCGGAATGGAATTCATAATACGGAAAACGTCTCAGGACGGGATCCAATTTAAGATCCTAAGAGGTTTCGAAAGTATTCTGTTATTTTAATATACTGGTTTGCAAGTATCAAGGCGGTTATAATGGATGATGAGGAAACCCTGGAAAAAGTTTTGGTATTTTTGGAACCTTTCGGTCCCGATCTGAAAAACGGATTAAGTAATCATGCTCCCATGGCCTGTGAGGCATTACTCACCATGGGGAAAAAAGACAGTATCTTTCCTTGGTTGGAAAGATATGGAAATCAGTTCATTGAGAAAAAGAAACCTAGGAACAAAATTTACGGCGGAGACTGGAAAACATTTTTAGGGATTCCTGATACTTATCCGGAATGGGAAATATTTTTTAATACTGAGTTAGAGGGAGGTTCTTGGCAGAATACTCTCTCCGAATGGGCAGTCAAACTTGCTCCGGGGATCTGTGCCGATGCTACTCATGGGGTGATCCGTACCGGACATGCGGTCCGAAGTCTTTCTAGAAAGGAAACTAAACGTAAAAAGAGGGAACTCGCTTCCGGCTTGGCAGTTTGGGCTTCTGCTTATTTGGAATTGCCTACTTCTTTCGATTCTTTACTGGGTTTACAACCGGAAGACGCCATCCAAAAGGTGGATTTTATTCCCGAGGAATCCAAAAATTTTTCAGGTACGATCGTTTCTTCCCTACAAGTATTGGGAGAATACGAAAATTTTGCACCGGTGATCGGATATTTGAATGTGTCGGACGAACCGGAAGAAATTATCTCCGGTTTGTCGGAAGTTTTTTCTAGAGTAGTCTTGAATAATGTAGAGGATACACTTTCAGCGATCGTTTTTATCCATTCAGTCACAAGTGTGTCGGCTCTTAGAAGTATATTACCGTTTTTGAATGAATACGAAAAGAAATCGGTTTTAAGATATTCCTGGCAATCCGGGGCGGCGTTGTTTTCTACATTCGGTAAAAGATCGGATCTGAAACTGCCTGAAAAATCGGAGAATGAATCCAGGCAAGAGATGATAGAAAGAGCTATAGAACATGGAGACGAACATGCGATCAAATTTACGGAAGTATGTCTGAAAGAATACGAATATAATCCTTCTCCCGCATACTATGCCGCTGCCCGTTTGGTTCGAAAATATCTGGAACCGTTACCTCAATAGAGCATTGTTCTAAATGTCAAATTGATCCTAGGTTGTTGGATCGATTTGGTTTTAGGCAAACTGTGTAGCCAAAATTCCTGGGTTTCCCCTTTCATGATCAATAAACTTCCATGTTCCAATAGTAAGGAAATTTGTTCTTTCGTGGACTTATGTTTAAAGTAAAATTTCCTTTCCGCTCCGAACGACAAGGAAGCGATTGTGGAATTTTTTCCTAATGCTTTTTCGTCGTCGCTATGCCATGCCATTCCTTCTTGTCCATTATTGTATAGATTGAGTAAGCAGGAATTAAATTTGGTCCCGGTGATCTCTTCCGTTAAAGTTTTAAGATCCGAAAGCCATTTTGTCCAAGGGAGTGCCTTCTTAGTCGTATTGGAATAAGTATATTGATAATCCGCGTCCCCATACCAAGCTACCATTCTTTTGGTGATAATATGTTTTCCGAATATAATAGCTTCGTCATTTTTCCAAGGTATGTCCTTTAGAAGTACATCCAAGTAACTGTCCGCCGAAGATTTAGCAAGAACTGGACCGAAATACCGTACAAACCCTTCATAAGGTAAAAGATTTCTATCCGCTTCTTCTCGGAATAAATTCATAGATCGTTCCTGTTGATCATATCCGTCTTGGCTGCTTCCCAACCGATCATTGCTACTTTACGGGAATCTCCCCAATGGTATTCTCCGAACTCCCCGGAAGAACGGATCACTCTATGGCAAGGAATAAGGAAAGCAACCGGGTTGTTTCCGATTGCGGTGCCTATCGCCCTTGTCGCTTTAGGATTTCCAATTTGTTCTCCTAATTGTCCGTAGGTGGAAAGTTTTCCCATCGGGATTTTCAAAAGTGTTTCCCATACTTTGAGTTGAAAGTCCGTACCTTTTAGATGTAATTTGATCTTACCTAATTGACTCCAATCATGAGTGAATATGAATAAAGCATTTTGTTGGATCATATCAACGGTTTGGTGATACGTTGCATTCGGAAAAAGGGACTTTAGCTCTTGGAAAACCCTCTTTTCATTTTCGAAAAATGAAATATAGCAAATTCCTTTTGGAGTGGAGGCCACCAATATTTTGCCAAAGGGGCATTCCGCGTAACTGTAATTAATCGAAAGATCCTTTCCTCCGTTCTTATATTCTCCCGGGGTCATTCCTTCGATATTGATAAACAGATCGTGTAATCTTCCTGTTCCGGAAAGTCCCGAGTCCAAGGCGGCATCCAATAGGGAGGAACCGTTCTTCTTCAATAATCCTT
This sequence comes from Leptospira sp. WS58.C1, assembly GCF_040833995.1. Taxonomy (NCBI): domain Bacteria; kingdom Pseudomonadati; phylum Spirochaetota; class Leptospiria; order Leptospirales; family Leptospiraceae; genus Leptospira; species Leptospira cinconiae. The sequence continues at coordinate 3,015,775 of NZ_CP162137.1, read as the reverse complement.
TCGCGTATTCCAAAGTAGTATATTGTAAAAACTTTTTCGGACTTACTCCGGCCCAGTCGGTGAACATTCTTTGGAAATGATGAGGGCTAAGCCTTAGTTTGTTTGCCACATCTTCCAGGCTCGGTTGTATTTTAAAATTCTTACGTAGATAAAAGATCGCTTCCGAGATCCTGTCGAAGTCAGTGTTTTGTTGTCCTTTCATGTTTCCAAAGTATAAACAGGACGGATAAAACTCGAAACCCGATACTTGCTGTTTTTACGGGGGAAAAGTCTCGATCCTGATCTTAAGGGCATAAAAATAAAGGTATGTCCATTTTTCTCGAGATCCTGAATGCGGAATTCATTAGTCCGACATGACTGTATGCTTGGGGAAAATTTCCCCATTGGGATCCGTTTACCGGATCCACGTCTTCTGAGAATAGACCAAGATGATTTGTATACGATAGAAGATTTAGAAAATATTCTTTTGCTTCTTCTAATCTTCCCACACAGGCTAATGCGTCCACGTACCAGAACGCACAAACAAGAAAGGCCGTTTCTGGAGGGCCGAAATCGTCATTATGTTTATAACGGAAAAATAATCCTTCCTTCGTTTTTAATTCCGATTCCAGGACCGTTAAATGTCGTTTCGCTTTATCCGGTTCGTCTTTCAGATATCCAAGGCTGATCAATTGTAATAGACTGGCATCCAGATGTTCAGTACCTTCCGCTTGCGTATAAACGCCCCTTCTACTATCATAACATGCCTCGATACGTAGCGTGGATCTTTCCTTAAGGGAAGCTGCTAAGTCGCAAATATCCTTATCATTCAATTTAAGTCCGATTTTTTCAGCCGCTGCGCTACCCGCCCAATGGAATAAAAAAGTATAACAGTGTTTCTGTTGAAGATTCCTGAATTCCCATAAACCGGCATCCGGTTCGTCCATTGTCCGTTCTATATGTTTAAGAAGATTTAATATGGATTGTCCAGAGGAAGATTTACTTTTTTTATGAAACCTTGCATCCAAATATAAAGGCATGATAGAAAGTAGGATTTGTCCATAAACGTCGTTTTGGATATGTGTAAACGCCTGATTGCCGATCCTAACCGGTTTATTCCCTAGATAACCTTCCAGATCTAAGATCTTCTCCTCCAAAATTTCCTCGCCTAAAATGGAAAATAAAGGCTGTATTCTCTCTCTTTTGGTCGAAGCTATATTTTCTAAAAAATGGGAATAATGCTCCATCTCCTCGAAATGGCCTATGCCGTTCAACGCGCTAAGAGTATAGTAAGCGTCCCTGATCCAGCAGTAACGATAATCCCAATTTCTCCCGCTGGAAGGAGATTCGGGAAGGCTTGTAGTTCCTGCAGCGATGATCGCTCCCGTATCCTGGAATTGGTGGAGTTTCAGAGCTAAAGCAGATCTAATGACTGCTTCTTGCTGGAATTCGCCTATGGAGCAGTGTTTTACCCAATTTCTCCAATATTCTCTGGTTCGATCCAGCAAATCCTGGATCTTCCTTTCGGAAGGGTTTTCCGGATGATCGCCGTAACTTAATACCATGTATTTGGTTTCGTTCAAAACGAAGGATGTATTTTTAAGAATATAGTGAAGTGATATATTTGTAGTTAGTCGGAGTTCCGATGTTAGACCGGTAAATAGTATATGGTTGCTGGCCAAACTGGCTTTCGGTAGGAAATTCCCGTACGAATCCCTAGGATCACAGATTATTTTGATCTTCGGAGAACCTTCTATAGGTTCAATCTTTCTGATAAGCATTAAAGGTTTATAATGTATTTCAGCCTCGAAAAAACGTGGCGCGAAATCTGTTACCCAAAAAATCCCGTCCGGACAAGTAACCTTTGTTCGAATGATATTTGTATTTTCTTCGTATTTTTGTTCGAAATTTGCACTTTGATCCTCGGGCACGATACGGAAGGACCCTCCTTTGTCCCGATCTAAGAGAGAGCCGAAAATAAAAGAGGAATCGAACTTAGGCCAACATAACCATTCTACTTCCGTATTTTTGGAGATATACGCTAGGAAGGAACAATTTCCGATGATCCCGGAGGAATATATATGTTTATCCAAAATTGTCTTCTCCCGGTAGAGGTCTTGCCAATAATTCGATTAAGTTTAATACTTGTTCGGGGGATCTGAGATAGTAGCGGGCATCTGTTGGGCCGATTCCAACTTTTATGGAATATGTGTATTTTGGAAGTTCACGAAACATATCCTCATCAGTCCAATCATCTCCCACCGCCAAAATAAAATCAGCGGAAATTTCCGAAGCGATTTGCTTAGAAGAAATTCCCTTATTGACTCCGGAACATTTTACTTCAATAACCTTATTACCTTTTAAGACCTGAACATCCAAATTTCCGGTATAATTGACTAAATCGTTCAGAAGTTCCCGAGTCATAGAGTCAGCAGCATCTTTTTCCGCTCCGCGGTAATGCCAAGCCAAAGAGAATTCTTTTTCTTCGATAAAAGTACCCGGAAGGCGTCTACAGTATTCTTCCAATATCGGATAGAGATCCGATTTCCAGCCTGAGGAAAGCTCCCTAAATAATTTCCAGTCTCCGTTAACCTTGTACCAGACTCCGTGTTCCGCGATAAAACATAAACCTAACCCGGAAAGAGTTTTGTCCAGCCAATGCCTATCTCTTCCACTTACGATGCAGACGGTATTTTTTGGATCGGAGGAAAGGCGTAACAAAAGATGTCTTAGTTTGAATTCCGGAGTCGCTTCCGCAGGATTGTTTACGAAAGGGACCAGAGTACCGTCATAATCAAAGAACAGGACCCTCTTCGATGAATTCAAGAATCTAGTCAGGATCTCACCTTGGATCTTTCCTTCTATAATTTTAGCGGATAGATCTCTGGTATTCTTTTTGGTCTCGTCTAGTCGGGTCAAAAAGTCCGAGGCCCATTTGATTACATCGTATTTACGGATACGTTCGATCATAGGAAGGTTTCTTACTATTTGTTCTTCAATCGGACTGGTAAGAGCCTCAAGGATCGCGCTACTTACATCTTGGGGATTGTTCGGGTTGATAAGGATCGCTTCCCCTAATTCTTTTGCGGCCCCGGTCATTTCGGATAAAACTAACATTCCAGAATCGTCCGGCCTCGAAGCCAGAAACTCCTTAGCGACCAAGTTCATACCGTCCCGAAGAGGAGTGACTAAAGCGACATCCGAAATGCCGTAAAAAGCGACTAATTCTTCGAAAGAAAAATACTTGTAACGGTAAATGATCGGGGACCATTCCATCGTGGTATAAAGACCGTTGATCCTGCCCACCATCTTCTCTATTGATTCCCTCATTTTGCCGTATTCTTCCACTTCCGAGCGGGAAGGAACGATAATCATCAAGAGAACGACTTTCTCTTTCCATTCGGGATGTTCTTCCAAAAATAATTGGAATGCCTCCAATCGTTTCGCTATTCCCTTGGAATAATCCAGCCTATCTACCGTTAGCAGCAATTTTTTATCCTTGATACCGCGTCCTAATTCTTGTCTTAAAACTTCGCATGAATCGGTAAGTGAGAATTGCCGGAACTTTTCGAAATCTATTCCCATCGGGAAAGTTTCCACCTTTATGAATCTATCGCCGTGATTAATAAGCCCGAAATGATTATCTAATCCTAATATTCTAAGTACAGATCTTAAAAAATATTGAGTGTAATCGTGAGTATGGAATCCTATTAGATCGCTTCCTAGGATCCCCAAAAGTATTTCCTTTCTCCACGACATAGGCAAAAGTCTGTAAATTTCGAAATGAGGAAAGGGAATATGCAGAAAAAAGCCGGTCTTTATATCAGGAACCGCCTCCCTAAGTAATGAAGGTAAAAGAAAGAGATGATAATCGTGTATCCACACGGTATCACCGGGTTCGTACACACGAAGTACTTTTTCCGCAAATCTTAAATTGATCTCCTTATAAGATTGCCATTCTTCTTGGGAATAATTCGTATAACTCGGGAAATAATGGAATAAAGGCCAGATAGTACTGTTGCAAAAACCGAAATAAAATTGTTTTAACTCACTTTCGGAAAGATATACGGGAAAATATCCGAATCCTTCTTCAAGAGTTTTGCTTACTTCCTCTCTTTTTACTTCCGGGACGAAAAGACCCGGCCAACCGACCCACACAAATTTAGTATCAGGACCGAGTTTTTCCAAAAAAGAAGAAACTCCCGTCGCGAGACCGCCTGCACTTTTACGAGAATAGTATTTACCTTTGCGAACAGTAAGATTTACGGGGAGTCGGTTCGAGACGATGATCAATTTGTTCTTTTGAAGGTTCATGGCTTCAATATGGAACTAATCCCACCTACAAGCATGAAGAATGAATTAATATTTCATAATATACTTTAGGTGGGCCTATTCGATTTGGGATATTTTACACGATAAGTATTTGGACGGAGCTTAACAGTACTTTTTTATGTGCCAGGAAAATGCCGTATGTAACTAGCTAGTGCAATAAATAGAAATCTGAAAATCTTTTGTGGGATTTGGATTGATGAAAAATTACACAAATCGCTTGACTCTTTTCGATTAAGACTATAGAAAAATGTCACATATTGTGACATTTTGAGAAGAGGGGAAAGTGGGAGTAAAAGAACAAACCCGAGAACTCGTTCTAGAAGCCGCAGAATCCCTCTTTTTGACCAAAGGACTCCTGGAAGTTTCTATGGAAGAGATTGCGGCCCTGGCGAATTGTACTAGGCGCAATTTGTATCGTTATTTCGAGACAAAAGAATCTCTCGTGATTGCGGTACTCCGTAAACTTTTGGCTCCCTGGAATGAATTCCAGCAGGAAACATTCAGGTTACTCCGAGGTTCCGGTTTAACGGGAAGACAGGAGCTTTCTTACTTTTTGGAAACCTTAGCCCGCCATCTGGAGATACATAAAGACCTGGTCCGTTTTGCCGCAGAGTTCGACTTCGTGTTTCGGGAGAGACCGAATTTTCAATTGGATCTTTCTTCCGAAAAATCCATGTATGCGGAGTTCCAAGTCACAGAAGGTTTAATCTCTCAAATTTTAGAGAAAGGAGAAAAAGACGGAAGTTTGAAACTTCCTGCTCCGCCATCTATCTTAGTACCTACGATTACCACTGTTCTCTGGGCATTAGGACAAAGGGTCGCACTTCGCGAGAATCTTATACATAGGGAATTCGGAGTGGAAGGTATGACCCTTATACAAACTCAAATCGATCTGATCGTTATCGCACTTATTCCGGAAAAAGAACCGAGAGCAAAAAAGGAGAAACCAAATGAGCAATAATTTCGAACTTCCAAAAGATTTTTTATTAGGTTGTGCAACTGCGGCAACGCAGATAGAAGGAGGTGATATCAATAATAATTGGTATGCATGGTCTCTCATCGGAAAAGTTGGAGACGGAGAATCTTCCATCACGGGAGCGGATCATTATCGTAAGTATGTAGAGGATATAGAACTTCTTTCTCAACTTCACCAAGAATGTTATAGAATGAGTATCGAGTGGAGTCGAATAGAGCCCAAACAAGGAGAATGGTCTAAGGAAGGGGTAGAACATTATAGAGACGAGTTTCGGAGACTCATCCAAGCAGGGATCAAACCGCTTGTAACTCTCCATCATTTTTCTTGTCCTCAGTGGTTCCAAGAAAAAGGAGGATGGCTCTCCGAAAATGCGGTCGAGGATTTTATTCGCTTCGTGGACTTCTCCGCTAAAAGTTTTGGGGATTTGGTTTCGGAATGGTGCACCATCAACGAACCGAACGTATTCGCAAACGATAGTTACATGGACGGAAAATATCCACCGGGAAGTCACGGCGATATTGCCGCTTATATGAAAGTCACTAAACGTTTAGTGATCGCACATCTCAAATCCTACAAGCTCATTCATAAGATCCGAAAAGAAAAAGGTTTTAAAGGAGAAACAAAAGTGGGTTTCGCCCACCACCTTGCCATATTCGAACCTTTTAATTCTCATCCGCTGGCTAAACTAGGCCGCTTTCTAAGCGATTATCTATTTCACGAGATCCAAATGAAAGGTTTTGTGGAAGGCAAACTTTGTTTTCCTTTAGGATTCGGTTATCCGGAGGGGGAGGGGATTTTTTGCGATTTTATAGGGATCAATTATTATTCCAGACATCTGTTCAAAGCTAGCTATAATCCCGGGAATCTATTCGCCACTCCTATGGTGGATCCTAGTATTTCCGATTCGGAAAAGAATGATCTGGGTTGGGAAATTTATCCGGAAGGCCTCTATAAAGTTTGCCGTCGTACTTGGGACAGATACAAACTTCCTATCTATATCACGGAGAATGGAATTCCGGACGCAAAAGACGAGAAGAGAGAAAAATATATCGTGGACCATCTCTATCAGATTAAACGTCTTCTGGATGAGGGAGTAGGGGTTGAGCGTTATTACCATTGGTCCTTTCTGGATAATTTAGAATGGAACGACGGATACGGTCCTCGTTTCGGTTTGGTAGAAGTGGATTATACTACAATGAAAAGAAAACCGCGCTTAAGTGCGCTTCGTTACGCGGAGATCTGTCGAACCAAAAAGATCCAACTTAGAGGATAGTTTCGCACGGAGGCCACTGAGAAAAACCTCTGTGTTCTCCGTGATCTCTGTGCGAACTATGCAGCTCTCTTCGAATTGACTTAGAGTCTCGCAAAAGAGCGAATGGATTTCGCAAGCAGTCTTTCCTCATGTCAGTACCATTCTTAAATCCAGGAATATTCGCACATATTGATGCGGGCAAAACCACACTCTTAGAGAGGATCTTATTCGAGACCGGCAAAATTTCCGCTCCGGGCAGAATAGAAGAAGGTACCACCGAGTCGGACTATCTTCCCGAGGAGATAGAAAGAGGAATTTCTATCCAATCCACTGTGGCCAGGATCCCGTATCCGGATGCGGAAAATTCTCGGGTCATTCTACAGTTCGTGGATAATCCGGGGCATTTGGATTTTCAGTCCCAGGCAAATGCTTCACTACTGGTTTCCGATTTCGGCCTCGTTCTCATCGATTCGTTCGAAGGATTAAAATCCCAAACCTTCCAGAATGTGGAGGCTCTTCGAAAATCACAAAAACCAATATTATTTTTTTTAAATAAACTGGATCGCCACGGAGCCGATATTCTTTCCCCTCTAGTGGATCTGGAAGTTGCCTTGGGAAAAGAACCAATCCTTTTATTCAAAGAAGACGGTAGTATTCCTGTTTTAAAAGGAGAAGGTCAGGAGTCGGAGCTCCTACCTATGATAGAATGGGATCATGATTTATCGGAAGAATATCTAAAAAACCATGACCTTCTTCCTAAACTGGCGCTGGAGGGTTTGGTAAAAGGTTTTTGGGAAGGGAAAATTTTTCCCATCCTCGGAGGTTCCGCTCTACAAGGTCTTGGCGTACGGGAATTACTTTCGTTCTTGGAGGTTCTCGCTCTAGGCAAACCTTCTCACTCTTCTCCCAAAGAACAAATCGGGATTGCCTTCAAAAGAGAGATCCATCCGGAACTTGGAAAACTTCTTCATTTCCAAACATTGGCCCCCATTAAGATCGGGGACTTCTTCTTTCACGGAGAAACGAAACATAAGATAGAGAACTTATACCAAATTTCCGCAAGAGACTACGACGAAGTCAGCAAAGGAGAAGTAGGAGAACTTCTCGCAACCACTTCCCTCCTTGATTGGACTCCGGGAGAAATTCTTTCGAGACATAATACAAAAAATGGAACCAAAACGTTACTTTCTCCGATCAGAAAACAATTCCAGATCTTGGTTGAACCGGAAAAAGAAGAAGATCGACAGGAGCTTTGGGATCGCCTCCAGGATCTGGCCTGGCTAGACGAAGCGGTAAGCGTGGATATTCTCATGGAAACGGGACAATTTCGCTTATCAGGGACAGGCGAGTTGCATTTAGAGATCTCTCTTTCCCGTTTGAAGGAATCTTTTTCGAAAAGTTTTCAAACAAGTGGAATCAAAGTTGCAAGATTTGCTCTATGGAAAAATTTGGTTCAAAAGGTCGCATTTCAGCATACCGCGTTCGATCAAAAGATCTCGAGCGGTCAGGTGCTCGCGTCCTTGGAAAGTTCTCACAACTTTTCCAAGGGAGTGCGGTTTAATGTTCAGCTAGCTGATCCAATCAAAGAGGCGATTTCATCCGCATTTACGGAAGTCACCGCCCGGGGAATAGACGGAGAGGAAGTTCTCGGTCTACAAATGATCATCGAAGGTTACGAGCCTCCAAGTGAGACAAAGTCTTTCGATGTTTCTTCCCTGATCAAAGTAGCTGTCATCAAAGGTTTAAAGGACATAATTCCGAATCATTCGGATTTCATTGGTCCCCTTTCCGAGTTAGAGATTCTTACACCGAATCAATATCTCGGAGATATATTGGCCAGTTTGGCTAAGAGGGACGCGAAGATTCGTAAGGTCACTGAGTTGACCGAAGGGCGTCATTTGATCCAGGCAAGCGCTTCTACGCAAAACTTGCTTGGCTTTAGCGGTGTCCTTAGAAATATGGCACAGGGAAGGGGCGTCCTGTCTTTGGACACCCTTTTTGACTTTGATAACCATTCTGTATTGTTTTAACAAACAAGTCCGTATTCGGATTTGTTAATAAAGTAAGGAGTTTAAAACGCTATGGCTAAGGAGAAATTCGACAGGTCCAAACCACACTTAAACGTTGGTACAATCGGACACGTTGACCATGGAAAAACCACGCTAACGGCAGCAATCACCACTACGCTTGCAAAAGTATTGGGTGGAAAAAACAAAGCCGTAGCTTACGACCAAATCGATAACGCACCTGAGGAAAAAGCTCGTGGGATCACCATCGCTACTTCTCACCAAGAGTATGAGACAGCGAATCGCCACTATGCTCACGTTGACTGCCCAGGTCACGCTGACTATGTTAAAAACATGATCACCGGTGCTGCTCAGATGGACGCTGCGATCCTAGTTGTTTCCGCAACTGACGGACCAATGCCTCAAACGAAAGAGCATATCCTGCTCGCTCGTCAGGTAGGTGTTCCTTATATCATCGTATTCATCAACAAAGCGGACATGCTTGCTGCGGACGAACGCGAAGAGATGATCCAAATGGTTGAGATGGACGTTCGCGACCTTCTTAACAAATACAGCTTCCCTGGCGACGATACCCCTATCGTTTACGGATCCGCTCTGAAAGCTCTCGAAGGAGAAGATTCAGAACTCGGAACCCAAGCGATCGTTAAGTTGATGGAAGCTCTGGACACTTACGTTCCAAATCCAAAACGTATTACCGACAAACCTTTCCTAATGCCAGTAGAGGACGTATTCTCTATCACTGGTCGTGGAACTGTGGCAACCGGAAGAGTAGAGCAAGGAACTTTGAAAATCAACGACGAAGTTGAAATCGTTGGTATTCGTCCTACTACTAAAACCGTTGTTACCGGTATCGAAATGTTCCGTAAACTTTTAGATTCCGCAGAAGCTGGAGACAATATCGGTGCTCTTCTTCGTGGAACCAAAAAAGAGGACATCGAGAGAGGACAGGTCCTTGCTAAGCCGGGATCAATCACTCCTCACAAAAAATTCAACGCGGAAGTTTACGTTCTTACTAAGGACGAAGGTGGACGTCACACTCCATTCTTCAATAACTACCGTCCACAGTTCTATTTCAGAACTACCGACATCACCGGCGTTTGTAACCTGCCTAACGGTATGGAAATGGTAATGCCTGGTGACAACGTTACAATGAGCATCGAGTTGATCCACCCGATCGCTATGGACAAAGGTCTTAAATTCGCGATCCGCGAAGGTGGAAAGACTATCGGTTCCGGCGTAGTGGCTGAGATCACCGAGTAAGAGAAAGGGAATGGCTGGCCAAAAGATCAGAGTAAAGCTTAAAGCTTTCGATCATAAGTTGATCGACCAATCAACTTACGAGATCGTTGCGACTGCCAAAAGGACCGGAGCTACTGTCTCCGGTCCGATTCCTCTTCCAACGAAGAAGGAAATATACACAGTCCTCCGTTCTCCACACGTAAATAAAAAATCAAGAGAGCAGTTTGAGATGAAAACTCACAAAAGGCTCATCGACATTCTGGACACCAACGAAGACACAGTTGAAGCTTTGATGAAGCTACAGCTCCCTGCAGGTGTTTCAGTGGATATTAAATCCTAAGGGAAGAAAAAATGGCAAAGGGATTAATCGGTAAAAAGATAGGGATGTCCCAAATCTTCGACGAGCAAGGAAACATTATTCCTGTGACCGTCTTAGAAGTAGGTCCCTGCGCAGTTTCCCAAGTCAAGTCCGCAGCTACGGACGGTTACGACGCGATTCAGTTGGCTTTTCAGGATGATAAAGAAAAACACCTGACCAAAGGACAAAAGGGTCATTTGGTTAAAGCAGGCCTTGCTCCTAAGAGAGTGTTGAAGGAATTCCGGAATTTCGGCGAAGAGCCGGCTGCCGGAGCTGAGATAAAAGCACAAGACGTGTTTGCGGTTTCGGATACTGTAAAAGTTACAGGAACTAGCAAAGGTAAAGGTTTCCAAGGTGTTATCAAAAGATACGGACACCATGGTGGACCAGGCGCTCACGGTTCTCGTTTTCATAGACACCCTGGATCCATGGGATCCAACACCACTCCTGGAAGAGTATTCAAAGGTCGTAAATTACCGGGCCGCATGGGTTTTGATACAAAGACTGTATTGAACCTGAAAGTGGTTCGTATTCACGAAGCAGAAAATTTGGTTTTTGTAAGCGGATCCGTTCCGGGACCTGCAAACTCCATCATCACTATTGAGAAGATATAAAGACCGCGGTTAGTCATGAAAGCACAGAAGTACTCAAAAGAAGGAAAACTGCTCTCGGAAATCGAACTTCCATCAGCGTTGTTCGAATCCAAATATAGCAGTGGCGCGATTTACGACGCCATCAAAGCGGAGAATGCTAACCTCCGTTCCGGGAATCATCATACCAAAACCCGCTCGGAAGTTTCCGGGGGTGGTAAAAAGCCTTGGTCCCAAAAAGGAACCGGTAGAGCTCGTCAGGGTTCTATCCGTGCACCTCAGTGGGTGGGCGGTGGTACTGTTCACGGGCCTCGCAAGAGAGATTATTCTTATAATGTTTCTCCAAAAGTGAAACGCAGAGCGGTACTTTCCGTTTTGAATAAGAAGGCTCAAGACGCGGTCATTAAAGTAGTAGAAGATCTGGATCCGAAAGAATTCAGCACGAAAGCTTTCTCTACTTTATTTAATAATATCGGATTAAAGAACACCGGAGTGATCGGATTCTTAGTAGGTGGAGAGAACGACTTCCTTAAAAAGTCCGTTCGCAATATCCCTACCGTAAAATACATCAACTCCAAACGTATCGCGGTTCGAGACATTCTGTATAACAGAAATCTTGTAATCACTGAAGGCGCTTTGGGAGAAATTCTCAAACATTACGGAGAAGGAAAATGAATCTTAACGAAGTGATCTTATCTCCGATTATTACCGAGAAGTCCCAAGACCTGGAAACGATCGGTGAAAAAGCCGGTAAAAGAACCGTAAAATACACCGTGGAAATTCACCCTAGAGCAAACAAAACTCTAGTGAAGGAAGCTTTCCGCAAAATTTACAATGTAGTACCTTCTGCCGTAAATATCCAAGTGTATCGCGGAAAAGTAAAAAGATTCCGTCATCTACCCGCTCCTAAAGCTCATTGGAAAAAAGCAATCGTGACTTTCCAAGACGGAGCGAGCATCGACTTCGGAAAGGAAGCATAAGAAATGGGAATTAAAAAATTTAAACCCGTTACTTCCGCCAGCCGTTTCAAATCGGTATTAACTTTCGAGGAAATTACCGAGTCGGAACCGTATCGCCCTTTAACGATCAGCTTAAATTACAAGGCAGGTCGCGGAGAAGGCGGTAAAATTGCGGTTCGCAGAAAAGGCGGAAGAGTAAAACGCAAATATCGTATCATCGACTTCAAACGTCGCAAAACCGGGATTCCAGCTACCGTAAAAACGGTAGAATACGATCCATATCGTTCCGCGTTCATCTCTCTTGTCAGCTACTCTGACGGAGAATATGCATACATCCTGAACGCAGAAGGATTGAAGGTAGGGGATAAAATTTCTTCCGGAGAAGGCGTAGAGATTAAGATCGGAAACGCGCTTCCACTCGGAAAGATCCCTCCAGGCACTAACGTACATAACGTGGAATTGAAAATCGGAAGAGGCGGGCAGATCGCAAGAACTGCAGGATCCTTCGCTACTATCGCAGGTAGAGACGGAGAATATATTCTTCTGAAACTTCCAAGTTCCGAGGTTCGTAAAGTTCATGAGAACTGCTACGCTACCGTTGGAGTTTGCAGCAATAGAGATCATAACCTTGTTTCCATCGGTAAAGCCGGTAGAAACAGATGGTTGGGAAAACGTCCTAAGGTCAGAGGGGTCGTAATGAACCCGGTTGATCACCCACATGGTGGTGGTGAAGGACGTACTTCCGGAGGACGTCACCCAGTGACTCCTTGGGGTATTCCAACCAAAGGATACAAAACTCGTCGTAGGGCTAAACCTTCCGACAAGTTTATCATCCAGAAGAGAAAGGGAAATAGGAGCAGGTAATCATCATGAGATCTTCTAAAAAAGGTCCGTTCATCGACAGTCACCTCATGAGCAAGGTGATCAAGCTGAACTCTGAAAACCAAAAGAAACCGTTTAAAACCTGGTCTCGTAGAAGTACGATTTTCCCGGACATGATCGGTCACACCATCATGGTTCATAACGGAAACAAATTTATCCCTGTTTTCATCAATGACAACATGGTAGGACACAAGTTGGGAGAATTCGCTCCGACTCGTACTTATCGTGGTCATGGAAACACCGATAAAAAGGCGGCTAAGAAATAATGGAAGCCGTAGCAATCGCAAGATTTGTCAGAATGTCCCCACGTAAACTTCGCCTTGTTGCGGATGAGATCCGTGGCTACGAAGTTGCAGAAGCTCTGGATATTCTGAAATATACGAACAAAAGAGCCATCGAGCCTATTTTCAAACTTATCAAATCCGCTTCCGCAAACGCAGTTGTGAAAAGTGATAATGCTGATCCAGGCAAGATGTTCATTAAAAAGATCCTGGTGGACGAAGGCCCGATCCTAAAACGCTTCCGTCCTCGTGCTCGTGGAAGAGCTGCAAGGATCCGTAAGAGAACCAGCCACGTAACCGTGGTAATCTCGGATTAATAGGGGAAATCATGGGACAGAAAGTTAACCCAATCGGACTTCGTATCGGAATTACCCGCGGATGGGATTCCATCTGGTTCTCGCAAGCAGACTATAAGAAGAACCTGCACGAAGATATTAGAATTCGTAGATTTATCCAAGGCCGTTTCAAAGAAGCAGGCGTTGTAAAAGTTGTAGTGGAGCGTTTTCCTGAGAAGATCAATGTAAACCTTCACACTGCTAAACCCGGTGTGGTAATCGGTAAAAACGGTGCGAATATCGAAGCCGTTAAAAAAGTCCTTAAGACTATGACCGAAAAACCTCTTAACCTCAACATTATCGAAGTTAAGAAGCCGGAGACGATCGCACAATGTATCGCCGAGTCTATCGCGATCCAAATCCAAGAGCGCCAACCGTTCCGCCGCGTGATGAAACAAGAACTTCGTCGTGCGATGAGAGGTGGAGTAGAAGGAATTAAGATCCTTATCTCTGGTCGTTTGAACGGAGCGGACATGGCTCGTCGCGAAGGTTATCGTGAAGGAAGAATTCCTCTTCATACACTTAGAGCGAAAATCGATCTAGGATTCCGTGAAGCCAGCACCACTTTCGGACAAATCGGAGTGAAGGTTTGGACTTATACCGGGGACTTCATTAGCAATAAAGAAGAGTCCGAAGAAGATAAATACGCCGTTAAGAGAAGGACCAACTGATCGTCTTTGATGATCCAAAGGTAAAAAACGATGTTATCACCTAAAAGAGTTAAGTTCAGAAAAAGACAAAGGGGCCGCTTGAAAGGAAACGACGAGCGTGGTTCCAAAGTGTCCTTCGGAGAGTTCGGTTTGAAAGCCGTTACTTCCGGACGTTTGACTGCAAGACAGATAGAAGCGGCAAGGATCACTATCAACCGTCAGGTTAAAAGAGGCGGGAAACTTTGGATTCGGATCTTCCCTCATCTACCTATTACCAAAAAACCAGCGGAAACTCGTATGGGTAAAGGTAAAGGTAACCCTGAGTTCTGGATCGCAGAGATCAGACCTGGTAGAGTTTTATTCGAAATGAGCGGGATCGATGAAGCGACCGCTAAAAAAGCTTTGGATCTGGCTGCTTATAAACTGCCGGTTCAAACCGAATTTGTGAAGAGGTCTACGCTGTGAAAAAGATCAAACTCGCAGAATTGAAAGACGCAGAAATTTTAGCACAATTGGAAGATGCTCGTAAGATCATTCGTACGGCACGTTTCCAATACGGAGTGGCTCGTTCTTTGGAAAACCCGAAGGTGATTGCTAACGCGAAAAAGAAAATCGCGCGTCTTCTAACTATCCAAAAGAACAGAGAGTTGGCTGCGAAGCCTGGTTCCACTAAAGCCAGACGTTATTCAAGAGCGACTCGTAAGAGACAAGCTCTGGCAAAGGCGAATGCTTCTGTTAAAAAAGCAGCTAAAGGAACGAACTGATTATGGAAACTGCAAAGAAGCATATAAAAAAATCACTTCTGAGCGAAGGTAAAGTCGTGAGCACCGCTATGGATAAAACCCTCGTGATGCTCGTGGAAGCTCGTAAGACTCACCCTAAGTTTAAGAAGATCGTTCGTAGAACCATTAAAATGAAGGTTCATGACGAAAGAAATGAATGCCAAGTAGGAGATAGAATTCTGGCGATCGAAACCAGACCTCTATCCCGTGAAAAGCGTCACCGTCTATTTAAGATCGTAGAAAAGGCAAAGTAAGATGATCCAACAGGAAACCATCCTCCAAGTCGCCGATAACTCCGGAATCAAAAGAGTTATGTGTATTAAAGTTCTAGGAGGCTCTAAAAAACGTTACGCCTCCGTAGGAGACGAGATCATCGTCGCCGTTAAGGACGCACAACCAGCTTATGGTTTAAAGGATTCCACGGGGAAGAAGGTCCATAACAAGGCCGTTCAACGCGCAGTTGTTGTTAGAACTAAAAAAGAAATCCGTCGTCCGGACGGTTCTTATATCCGTTTCGATGATAACGCAGTTGCAATTATCGACGACAAAGGAAACCCGAAAGGGACCCGTATTTTCGGGCCAGTAGCTCGCGAACTTCGCGATAAAAAATACGCTAAGATCATCTCCCTAGCGCCGGAGGTTTTATAATGTCTAAGCTGACGTATCGGGGATCCGAATATACAAAATTCAAGTCCGTTCGCCTGCATAAAGATGACGAAGTAGTAGTCATTGCAGGAAAAGAGAAAGGTAAAAAAGGCAAGATCCTGGTTATCGATAAGAAAAGGGATCGTGTAGTAGTAGAAGGACTGAACAAACGTAAACGTTTCTTAAGACCTACCCAAGAAAACCCGCAAGGTGGTATCGTAGAAGTGGAAGCTCCAATGCACATTTCCAACGTAATGTTCTACGATTCCAAAAAGAAGAAGGGAGTTCGTCTGGGCTACCAAGAGAATAAAGGTAAAAAAGTCCGTGTTTCAAAAGCGGACGGGAAAGAGATCTAAGTCATGGCAGCAGCTAGATTGAGAGAAAAATACGGGAAAGAAATCGTTCCCGCTCTTCAGAAACAATATAACTTCAAGTCCATCATGCAAGTTCCTCGTTTGGAAAAAATCGTTCTAAACGTGGGAATGGGCGAGGCTCATACCAACCCGAAAGCATTGGAAGCAGCCGTGGAAGAACTCGCATTGATTACCGGACAACGCCCGGTTAAAACCAAGGCTAAAAAATCCATCGCGGGATTTAAACTCCGTGAAGGTATGAGTCTCGGTACCACTGTTACCTTACGTGGAAACTATATGTATGAGTTTCTGGATCGTTTGGTGAACGTGGCTCTACCAAGGGTGCGTGACTTTAAGGGAGTTTCCGAGAAAGGTTTCGACGGACGCGGAAACTATAACTTTAGCATCAAAGAACAAATCATCTTCCCCGAGATCAAAGTGGATAAGATCAACACTCTCTACGGGATGAACCTGACCTTCGTAACGAACACCAAGGTGGACGCAGAGGCTTATAGCCTTCTCGCCGCTTTCGGTATGCCGTTCCGGAACCTGAGATAAGGAGCCCGCAATCATGGCTAAGACCTCTTTAATCGAAAGACATAAGAAAAAAAAGAAATTCAAAGTACGGGTTCACAACCGTTGCCCTCTCTGCGGACGCCCTCGCGGTTACCTAAGAAGATTTGACATGTGCAGAATTTGCTTCCGGAAGCTTGCTAGCCAAGCGCAGATCCCGGGAGTAGTTAAGGCATCTTGGTAAGGGAGGAGGATATATAATATGAGTTTATCTGATCCAATCGGTGATATGCTGACCCGCATTCGTAACGCTGGTCGTGCGAAACATGAGAGTTGTGTAATTCCGGGAAGCAAGATCAAACGTTCTATCTTGGAATTATTGAAAGAAGAAGGATTTATCAACGGCTATGAGCCGGTGACTAACGGAAGTTTCGAAGATTTCAAAGTTGCTTTGAAATACGATGTAACCAAAAAGCCAGTGATCCGCGAGTTAGTTCGCGTATCCAAACCTGGTCGTAGGGTTTACATGAAAAGTGAAGAGATCCGCCCGTATAAGAACAATATGGGAACTATGATTCTCTCCACTTCCAAAGGAGTTATGACCGGTAAAAAAGCCCGGAAATTACGCGTAGGAGGAGAGGTTATCTGTAAACTCTCTTAAGAGTGAAGGAAACTTATAAAGACCTATGTCCAGGATTGGAAAAGCAGAAATCAAACTTCCGGATAAAGTGGAAGTAAAACAGGACAGCACCGTAATTAAAGTAAAAGGTCCTTTAGGCGAGTTACAAACTCCTATTTTTGCGGGAATCTCTCTGAAAAACGAGGGTGGAACCGTAAAATTAGAAAGATCCAGCGAAGAGCAAAACGTAGTGGCTCTTCACGGATTGACCCGCGCTCTTCTTATGAATAGCGTGAAAGGTGTGACCGCTGGTTGGGAAAAAAACCTGGAGATCACAGGGGTTGGTTATCGTGCTGCGAAGCGCGGTGAAGATCTGGTGATGAACCTCGGTTATTCCCATGAGGTTGTTTACAAGGCTCCTAAAGGAATTAAGATCGAAGTCATTGAACAAGTGAAGATCAAAATTTCCGGGATCGACAAACAACTAGTCGGACAAGTTGCGGCAGATATCCGTTCTAAGAGACCTCCTGAGCCTTACAAAGGTAAAGGGATCAAGTACAACGACGAATTTATCAAGAGAAAGGCCGGAAAAACCGGTAAGAAGTAAGGCCATGATTAATAAACTGAAAAAAATCGCAGCCAAACGCAGAAGAGCAGAGCGTTCCAGATTCAAACTGAGACAATTCAGTTCTCGCCCTAGATTGGTATTCAATAAATCCAATCGTTATCTTTCCTGCCAGATCATAGACGATGTGCAAGGAACAACTTTGGTGGCTGCTTCTACTTTAGAAGCTGGTTTTGCGGGAAAAAGTCGCAAAGATAAAGAAGCTGCTAAGGCTTTGGGAAAGGCGATCGGAGAGAAAGCCGCTTCTAAAGGTGTGAAGGTAGTGATGCTGGATCGTTCCGGGATGATCTATCACGGAAGAATCGCGGCTTTCGCGGATGCGGCTAGAGAAGCCGGGTTGGAGTTCTAATAATGGCGTACGAACAAGATCAAGAACAGAAAGAATTTAACGAGAAGGTCGTAAAGATCGATCGTGTTGCTAAAGTTGTAAAAGGTGGACGTCGTTTCTCTTTTAACGCTCTGACGGTAGTCGGAGACGCAAAGGGTAAAGTAGGGATCGGATTCGGTAAAGCGAACGAGGTTCCGGACGCGATCCGTAAATCCATCGAATCCGCTAAGAAAAATTTGGTGAAGATCCAATTCAGAGGGCATACAATTCCCCACGAAGTGATCGGAAAATTCAAATCGGCAAGAGTGATCCTAAAACCGTCTACTGCCGGAACCGGGATTATCGCTGGTGGATCCGTTCGTTCCGTAGTGGAGAAAGTTGGGATCCAAGATATCCTCAGCAAGTCCTGGGGTTCTTCGAATCCGGTAAACATCGTAAAGGCGACTCTGGACGCTCTTCAACAATTGGAGACTCCAGTGCTAGCAGCTCGTAAAAGAGGGATCACCCTGGCTCGTCTTTTCGGAAACGACGTAGGATAAGTAATATGGAAACCGTAATCGTTACTCAGATCAAAAGTAATATCGGGATTAAGAAAGGCCAGAAGCTAACTCTGGCCGCTTTGGGACTCCGTAAAACCGGACAACAAAGAAAACATACTCTAACTCCGCAGGTGAAAGGAATGATCAACGACGTTCAACACCTGGTCCGAGTCGAAAAGGCGTAATTAGGTAAGGGAAATGAGTAAAGAAAGAATAAGGGCGGCCCTCGCGTTCGGAAAAGAGCGCACGGAAAAGGGAGATAAGCCGGCGGGGAACACCATTCCTGTTCCAGCAGGTTCTACTAAAAACAAAAAACGTCTAGGTCGTGGTATCGGTTCCAAAACCGGTAAGACGGGAGGACGTGGTTCTAAAGGACAGTATGCTCGTAACACGGTTCGCAGAGGATTCGAAGGTGGGCAGATGCCTATCCACAGAAGACTTCCTAAGCGTGGGTTTACTTCCATATTTCATAAGGACTTCTTCCCAATCAACTTGAGAGACATAGAGAAAAGCGGGTTGACCGGCAACATAGATGCCAAAATTATGGTTGAATCGAAGATTCTTGATAATGAGGGCACTCTTTTCAAGATTTTGGGAACCGGTGAGATCACAAAAGCGGTTCATATAGTGGCGGATGGATTTTCTGCTTCTGCCAAAGCAAAGATAGAGAAAGCAGGCGGTTCCGTAAAACTTCGCTCCGACAGCTCTAAAGAAGCTTGATCCGAGTCGGTTTTCGACTGTTTGTCTAAAACGAATCTTTAATGTTAAGAAGGGACTCGGGGAAACCTTGGGTCCCTTTTGCCCGAAATGGTAATGACCAGGAAATAAGGAAAGAGAACAAAGTAATATGCTGACTTCGATCGCAAATATCTTCAAAATTCCGGAGTTGAGAAACAAGGTTTTCTTTACTCTCGGCATGCTTTTACTCTTTCGTCTTGGAACTCATATTACTATTCCCGGTATCGATCCTAAAGTAGTTTCCGCAATCGCTTTGGATGCAAATGCAGCCGAAGGACTTGTTGGAATGTTCGATATGTTCGCGGGAGGAGCTCTGCTGAATTTCTCCATTTTCGCATTGGGGATCATGCCTTATATTTCTTCCTCCATCATTATGCAGTTAGTGATGGTCCTTGTTCCTTCTTTACAAAAACTCCAAAAAGAAGGAGAAGAAGGTCGTAAGAAGATCGGACAATACACCAAATACGGAACTATTCTGCTTTGCGGAGTTCAATCTTTGGCAGTGATCCGTTTAGCACAACGCTGGTCTTATGGTGCGGATAATGCACCCGCTCTTCACCCGGGTTTAATCCATTCTTCCGTCGAATCTTGGTTCTTCTTTATCGCATTATTATCCATCACCACCGGAACCGTTCTATTGATCTGGCTCGGTGAACAAATTACGGAGCGAGGGATCGGCAACGGAATTTCTCTTTTGATCTTTGCCGGTATCGTGGGACGTCTTCCCGTTTCCGTGGCGCAGTTATTCCGTGAGAACTTCGTAGACGGATTGAATATTATCATCCTTCTTCTTCTATTCATTGTACTCATCGCGTTAACCGTTCTTCTGACTCAAGGTGTACGTAAGGTTCCTTTACAGTACGGTAAACAAATGGTGGGAAGAAAGATGGTCCAGGCTAAATCTCAGAGCATTCCTTTTAAAGTGAATGGCGCGAGTGTTATGCCGATCATATTCGCTTCTTCTTTATTACTTTTTCCGCAAACAATCATTCAGCAGATCTCCGAGCTTCCTAATTGGGCGGGCTGGGTTTTATTATTGGATTATCTGAATCCATTCTCGCAGACTTGGTATCACGCTGCGTTTTATTTCTTTGTGTATATTGCGCTCATCGTCTTCTTTGCATATTTCTACACTGCAATCCAATTCAATCCGGGAGAACTTGCGGAGAATCTTCGTAAGTATAACGGATTTATTCCTGGGATTCGTCCAGGTTCTCATACTAAAGAATACATTGAGAAGGTCCTAAATAGGATCACTCTTCCTGGCGCTGTTTTCTTAGCAGGACTTGCATTAGCTCCTTATATCATTATTCGTTTCTTAAATTTAGGGACCAACTCCGGTGGTGGATCCTTGGTATACACTTTCGGCGGAACCTCACTACTGATCATGGTAGGGGTGGCATTGGAAACTCTGAAACAATTAGAGTCCCAATTGCTGATGAGAAACTACGACGGTTTCTTGAAAAAAACTAAGATCAAGGGAAGGTCTTAAGAAAATGAATTCTATCATTTTCATGGGCCCACCGGGTGCAGGTAAAGGCACCCAGGCGAAGATCCTTTGTGATACTTTGGGAATTCCTCAGATCTCTACAGGAGATATTCTGAGAGCTGCCGTTAAAAACGGGACCCAAATGGGATTGGAAGCTAAGAAATACATGGATGCCGGAGATTTAGTCCCGGATTCAGTGGTTATCGGTATTATCAAAGATCGTCTCGTAGAGCCCGATTGTAAAAACGGATTCTTACTGGATGGATTTCCAAGAACCGTCGAACAAGCGGAAGCTTTGGATAAGATCCTAAACTCGGAAGGTTTAAAGATCAAGAGAGCGATCAATTTGGAAGTTCCGGATGAGGAACTTCTACAACGTTTATTAAAACGTGCTGAAATCGAAGGTCGTTCCGACGACAACGAGACAACGATCAAGAGTCGATTGGAAACTTATAACAAAAAGACTCTTCCGTTATTGGACTACTATGCTGCAAAAGGAAATCTCTCCCGTGTAAACGGAGTGGGAAACTTGGATACAGTCACAAAACTCATCGAGAAGGAGTTAGCTTAACTTGGCGAAAGAAGATGCAATCACCGTGGACGGTACCGTTTTGGAACCTCTCCCAAACGCAATGTTCCGCGTTGAGCTGGAAAATGGTCATAAGGTTTTGGCTCATATTTCCGGTAAAATGAGAATGCATTATATCAGGATCCTTCCAGGCGACAAAGTCACCGTGGAACTTTCTCCTTACGATTTGACCAAGGGTAGGATTACCTACCGCAAAAAATAGGAACACGTTATGAAAGTAAGAACTTCCGTAAAAAAAATCTGCACTAGCTGCAAAGTTATCAGAAGAAAAGGTGTGATCCGAGTGATCTGCACCAACCCGAAACACAAGCAAAGGCAAGCATAATCATGGCTCGTATCGCAGGTATTGATCTTCCAAGAGAAAAAAGAATCGTTGTTGGTCTAACGTATATTTACGGAATCGGCCGATCCACTTCTCGCAAACTTCTCGCGAAAGCGGGAGTAGATGAGGCTATCAGAGTGAAGGATCTTTCCGACGCTCAAGAAGCCGCTCTAAGAAAGGCAATCGAAGAAAGTATCAAGGTAGAAGGGGATCTTCGCTCCGAAAACCAACTCAATATCAAAAGGTTGATGGATATCGGATGTTACAGAGGCCTGCGTCATAGAAGAGGTCTTCCGGTTCGTGGTCAAAGAACCAGAACGAACGCCCGTACTCGTAAGGGTGTCAAAAAGACCGTTGCCAATAAGAAGAAGGTGACTAAGTAATCATGGCTGAAGATAAAAAAGGCAAAAAAGAGAAAAAGGTTAAGAAGAAGGAGAAGAAGGTCGTTCCTCGCGGAAAGGTCTATATCACCGCTTCTTTTAACAATACCATCATCACCATCACCGACTTGGCAGGAAATACCCTGGCTTGGTCTACTGCCGGTGCTATGGGTTTCCGTGGATCCAAAAAATCCACTCCGTATGCGGCTCAGATCGCAGCGGGGAATGCTGCCGAGAAGGCGATCGACTCTACCGGTTTAGCCGAAGTAGATGTTCTGGTTTCCGGTCCAGGTATCGGACGCGAATCCGCAATCCGATCCTTGGTTGCTAGAGGACTTTCCATTAAAATGATCAAGGACGTTACACCTTTACCGCATAACGGCTGTCGTCCCCGTAAGAGAAGAAGGGTTTAAGGTAGGAATAATATGGCAAGATATAGAGGACCTGTCGTTAAACTAATGAGGAGAGAGGGAGTGAACCTCTACCTCAAATCCAGTTTTACTTTCAATAGAGATAAGTTCCATAAAAAGGGACCTCCTGGTATGCAACCAAAAAGGAAACCGAAAGTTTCCGAGTACGGTTCTCAGCTTCGTGAAAAGCAGAAGTTGAAAAGAGCTTACGGACTTTTAGAAAAGCAATTCCGTAGCCTTTACGAAGAGGCATCTCATGCTCACGGCGTAACCGGTGAAATTCTTCTCCAACTTTTGGAAAGAAGATTGGATAACGTTGTATATCGTTTAGGTTTCGCAGTGACTAGACGTCAGGCGAGAAACTTTATCGCTCACAACCATATTCTGGTGAACGGCGAGAAAGTTGATATTCCGTCTTTCCGTTTGAAAGTAGGCGATAAGATCGAGATCAAACCTAAATTCAGAACTTCCGGTTTTATTACCCAAAATATCCAACTGGCTCAGTCTCTGAATAATATTCCTTCTTGGGTGTCTTCCGATTTCATTCAGTTCTCGGGAGAAATTCTGTCTTTACCGGAACGTCATCATGTCGACATTCCAGTGAAAGAACAGGTGATCGTGGAGTTGTACTCCAAGTAATTTATTGGGAAGGGTTTCCAAGTGTCTCTAAAAAGTTTACTCAAAGGATTTAAACGTCCCAAAAAGATCGAATTTACTACGGAAGCGAACACTCCGAACTACGGAAAATTCGTAGCGGAACCTTTCGAGCGCGGTTTTGCGACCACGATCGGAAATTCTCTTCGTAGAACTCTCATGTCTTCTATCGAAGGAGCGGCAATTTCCGCTCTTCGTATCGAAGGGGTGAACCATGAGTTCTCTTATATCGAAGGAGTCGCTGAAGACGTTACTCGTATCATCCTAAACCTCAAACAAGTTCGTATCAAGTACGAGCCTGAGGACAAGGATCAAAGCAAAGTTATCCATTTGGAATTGAAAGGTGCTGGATATTTCAGAGCCGGAGACCTGGCTGTGGATTCCTCCATCGAGATCATGAACCCGGATCTTCATATCGCGACTTTAAACGAAGACGCGAACCTTGTATTGGATCTCGAAATCCAAAGAGGAAGAGGATACGTTCCGGCAGAAGATAAAAAGAAGGATATTGAAGTTCTCGGAACGATCCCAATCGATTCTATCTTCTCTCCTGTTCAAAAAGTAATTTTCGAAATTTCCGAGACCCGTGTGGCTCAGAGATCCGATTACGAAAAACTGACTCTGGAAGTTTGGACCGACGGATCCATTTCTCCTGAGGATGCAGTTGCGCAAGCGGCTAAAATCCTAAAAGAACACCTTACGGTATTCATCAACTTCGAAGAAGAATTAGAGGAAGAAGAAGACGAGTTAGACGAAGCGGACGAGAAGTTGAAAGCTTCCCTTTCCAAACATGTGGAAGAACTCGAACTTTCCGTACGTTCCCTGAACGTTCTTCGTAGTCTGGAAATCGACTTCGTTGGAGATCTGGTGAAAAGATCCGAAGAAGAGATGTCCAAATCCAAACATTATAGCGAGCAAGGTCTCGCGGAACTGAAGTCTAAACTCGCAGGTTTGGGACTTTCGTTCGGAATGAGAGATTTCTAATATGAACAAAAGAAATAAAGTAAAACATCTCAACCGCGAAAAAGGTCATAGAGATGCGCTGATCAATAACATGATCACTAGTCTTTTCAAATACGAGAGAATCGAATCCACTCAAGCAAAATTGAAAGTGGTTCGTTCTCACGCGGAAAAGATCATCACTAGAGCGAAAAGAAACCTTGCGACTGATATCGCTCCGGCGGTTGCACTTCACAATAAACGTGAAGTCCTGAAAAGAGTGAAAGATCGTAATATCGTTACGAAACTTTTTGAAGATATCGCGGTTCGTTATGCAAGCACTAACGGTGGATACACCAGGATCCTAAAAAAGATCAACAGAGCTTCCGACAATTCTGAAGTAGGGATTTTGGAACTCACTAATAGAAAGGATCGTTCCTCCCTCATCAAAGAGATCAAAGATAAGAGAGAGGCTATTTCCGAGGCTAAAAAAGAGAAAGCGGCAGCTCCTGCTCCGGCTAAAAAGGAAAAAGCTCCTAAGAAGGTAGCTGCTCCTAAAGCTAAACCGGTTAAAAAACCAGCAGCTCCAAAAAAAGCGGTTAAGAAAGCCGCTCCTAAGAAGAAAAAATAATATATATTAATCCCCGAAGAGATGGGAGATATGTAGGCCCCGGTGTTGGAAACGACATCGGGGTTTTTTCTTTTTTGAGGGGTGGAGTATTTAGGATCTTTAGAGACTTAAATGTTTAAGTAAGAAGGATATCGTTTCAGAACCCTTTCGATTTCAGAAACTCGTCTAGTTTGCCCACGAGTGCGCTTTCCCCATCTAACTCTTTCGCTTTTTCCAGAACGGATCTTGCGTCTTCGAATTTATTCAGAAGTCTATAATTGTCCGAAAGATTGATCAGGTTTGCTAATCGATGAGGTTGAGTTTGTCGGACCTTCTCCGCTGCGTCCGCTGCACGTTGGAATTCCTTCATATGTTTATAACATAAGGATAATAAGAACCAGATATTATGAGAATCAGGATCTAAGTTCAAATAACGTTCGAGCCATTTAGAAGCTTTTGAAAATTCCTTTTTGTCGTAATAGATCTGTCCGATCAATCTTGCGGATTCTTTAAAATTTGGAGCTAAGTTCCAAGATAATTCTAGGAGTTCGAGAGCGATCGGTACTTCTTTTTTCGCCAAATGTTGTTTCGCTTGGTTGTACTTTGCTACGGCGTCGTTATACTTAGGATGTTCCGGATCTATCAGTTCCTTATAGCCGATACGAATGAGAGAAAGGTCGTCCGCAATCGCTCCCACTCCGTGTAATTTTCCTGCGATCGTGTCCAGATCTCCTTTGGAATCTTCAACGATACGGACAAATAGGTTTTCGTCCTCGTTCATCTTCCAGTTGACACCGTCTGAACTGATATTGATATCATCCCTTCCGTCAGATCCTAGAAATAGAACATCTCCAGGTTGTAGATTAGATTCATGAATTTTAATATTTCCTCCGAACGGAGATCCTAATTTCCATGCGGAAAGTTCCGGAGCGATGAAAGAGGATCTATCATCTCTGAATAATACCGGCCAAGGATGTTCTGCGTTCAGTATTAACAGCCTTCCCGTTTTGTCATGGATCAATCCGAAAATTGCGGAAGCCATCATAGTTCCGTCGAATGTCCTAAATATTTCGTCCAGCTCTCTATGAGTTTGTAGCATCCAAGCTTCAGGATTGATATCTATGGTCTTTCCATGGCTTGCGGAACGGGTAAGAATATTATTCACAGCAGTCCCAAGTACGATCGCTCCTCCCGCACCTTGGAGAGATTTCCCCATTGCATCTCCATTTAAGAAGAAGGTCCATTTTTCTTTTTCAGCTCCGAACAGAAGATTGCCGCTGATACAAATATCTCCTCCCAGCTCGGATTCCCTATTCTTAAAAGTGAACTTTTTCTTTTGTTCTATATAGAAGATAGTGCTGACATCTTGAGAGGTATTCCAATTTGTCATGAGAGGTTTACTCAAGAGAGAGGTGAGATAATAATCTCCGTCTTGTTGGACTTTTAGAGCCTGGATCTCCTCCATTCTTCTTGTGACTTCCGTTGTTCTTTCATCCACCTTTTGTTCTAAAGTGTTCGCATATTCCTCTTCTACCGCGCCGATCCTACGAAAGATCAGGATCACACTTCTGGTGATATAGGATACCACCGCTAAAAATACTAACTTTAAGGACTGTTCCGAAATGGAAGCATAACCTGGAGAAATAACTTTGAGTTCATCCTCGGTGAATTCTACTCCTCTGAAGATCGTATTTAAGATCACGAGTCCTTGTCCGACTACGCTGAAGATCCCTGAGAGTTTTGCGACTGTTGGTGATAATAATAGTACTGAATATACTATGAAGATCATGTTGATCGCATATAGAATGATCTGACGGATCACTCCGGATGCCATATTCCTATCAGTCCAGGAAGCTACGAACATGACTATGGATAAGATGGTGATATCGGCGAGCACACAAACCTTACCGACCATAGAAGGTATCTTACCGAACTTTTTATAACAATAATGGTTATAGACAGCATATCCGAGCATGGACCCAATCCCGATCAGATACACGATATTTTGGACCATGGAGCTTTGGGTCCAAGCGGCAGCGAGGGAAAGCAGGAAAAGTCCAGCTAGTCCAAATCGGATCCGATTGATTGTAAGTGGACCGGAGGCTATAATCCTCTCCGTAATGAGTTCCTTTTTTTCTTCCATCCCTAATCGGCCTCTTTTTGGAAATCGCCTCTTGTATTTGGATTAGTGAATATATTTTAGAAGGTATCATCTACAAATTTTTTACAGAATGTAGAATACTTGTAAAAATATAATCCTGCTTCCAAATACGTAAGACGAAAAAAATAAGAGAAAAGTAAGTGGCTCCTTTAAAAACAAACTCGCAATTTAAAACTTTCTTTTACTGTTCGGCAGGATAACCGCCGTAAGTCATTTTGCCCGTAAAGTAGATAGGACTTTTCTTTTCGTTTTGGAGTCGAATATTCAGGCCTGCTTGCAGAGTTTGCAATGTCTGGATATTGAACGTAGAGCCTAATCCATCTACCAAAAGTGCATAATGTATGGTCTCGTTAGGATCTTCTTCCGGATCGAGATCATCCCAAACTAATGCTAGATTTCCGGATCCGTTTTCTCTACTTCTATCTTCCGTTAAGATCGCTTCGTTCGATTCTTGTACTAGGGCTCCCGGGATCTGCTTGTTGTAGATTCGTTTTTCCGTTATTAGAACGACGTCGTTTTTATTAAAATGCGGAGGCAGATAAATTTCCGTAGGAGCATCGGAATTCCTTCCTTTCCAAACGACTAAGATGAACCTTTTATCTCCGAAATATTTTGTTCCGTTTTGGACGGTTTTGATCGCGGCCCAGGCGAACACATTATTCCATGTATCGTAGCCGATGGCATTATAATGAGAGCTTATCGCTCTACCTTGGAGTTTTCTTACATAAGCTCTTTGGACCACATGGTAATCCATATTGAAAGTTGTTCCATAATTTCCGACCACGGAGAAGTCTTCGTTATTCCAAGCGTCTTTAGTGGTGATCAATTTAGAACTGTTTCCGTTCATA
This sequence comes from Leptospira sp. WS58.C1, assembly GCF_040833995.1. Taxonomy (NCBI): domain Bacteria; kingdom Pseudomonadati; phylum Spirochaetota; class Leptospiria; order Leptospirales; family Leptospiraceae; genus Leptospira; species Leptospira cinconiae. Next base: position 2,988,371 of record NZ_CP162137.1, on the reverse strand, counting down.
TACTCATGATGTTTATCGTAATAATAATCCCAATGCCATTGGGTTCCTGATACGATCGGATTGTAGAAGTCCGCGAATCTAGTTTTAGTATTTTGGGCTTTGTCGGAAATTTCCATCGCTTGGTAGACTGCATTGATCATTCTAGGAGTGTCTTTTGCACCTACACCTTTTAACCACATTCCGAATTCACTTAAGAAAGATGGAATATTCAAGAATCTAGCTTCTTTTCGGATCTCATCCAGGTATTTGAAATACGTGGCATTGTCTATCCCGGTCAGATCCGTTCCCATTCTTCCTGCATCGTAAAAGTGAGAGTTAAATGCGAATCCTTCTCCTGGAAGGGTTGTTAAATGTCCACCTCCGGTTGCCGGAGCTACTATGCCTACGTTGGTGTTCCAAAATACCAAAGGTTCTGCGAATACCAGTTTATTCTGCCATCCATTTTGGGTAAGTGTTTCCCTTACCTTTCTATAAAAAGGCCAGAGTTTTTGATTATCCCATTGAGCTGGACTTAAACCCTCCATTCCTCCGTCGACAGGCTCATTAAACGGATCTAATCCGACTATATAATCGAATTCTTCGGGACTCAATTTCTCTTTAATATAGGCCGCCGTCTTTCCTATTTGCCAGAGATACTCGGTTTGAACATATCTTGTACCGGAAGAAGTTGAAATGGATGCATTATTCCAGAAGTTACGGAAACCTCTACGGACTGCCTCGTTTGTAAGATTATTCTGGCTCCAGTTAGCGCATATAATGCCGCAATATTCGGAAGGATAAGAACTTCCGGAAATAATCCAGGAAGGTGCTCCGTTTCCGGTATGCCATGAATTTTTATTAAAAAGGTGTCTTGAGTAAAGATCTTGGTGGTAATCCAAAAGAATATACATCCTTTTAGAGATCGCTTTTCTCATTTGAGATATGATTGAGTCCAAATATGGATAATTGATCGTATTTACGGAAGGATGTGTTCCTTCCCACGCGATTGTGAAACGGATCATATTGGCCCCGGTTGTCTTGCCTAATCGGTTAAAAGCAGTTTCCGCATCCGAATCGTTAGCAAACGGTTTAAATCCGTGTTGAGCAAGTTTTACATTTCCTGAAATATTAAATCCTCGGAAGGATACTTCTCTTCCGAAACCGTCTAGGAAAATTTTATCAACGGTTCCATTATAAGTTTTATCACCAACTAAGATCTTCCGCTCTAATTCGTTGTTTATATAGTCCAGATTATGGTTAGCGGAAACGTTCGTATTTGATTCCAAAACGGAATATTCGGATCCGGAATTCGGATTAGGTTGATTCCCAAGTAATCCGAGTAACTCCGGAGAGATGTTTTTTTCCGGAGTGCAGGCAAAAGTGCTGATAGCACCGAGGCAAATTATGTATTTTCGTATTCTCTTCATGAGCAAACAAGATAGTAATGCCTTCCAGATCTCCAAGTCATATTTGATAATATGGAAATTTATAGACTTTGCATATTTTTTCTCTTACTAAATAACTATGTTTAAATTAAGTTTTTTGAAATTGTTTTATAATTAAGGAAATCTGCGGATACTTATATTTCACTTAATAAGAATAAAAAGAAAATACGAGTGAAAATTCGTTAGATTAGTCAACCTTCGTGTATCAGAATGACGATTTTAAGACCGACATTCGGATTGTTTGATCTGAATGGTCATGCGCCAAGTGTAGAAAAAAATATACACTTAGAAAAAGTCTCTCCGAATGATTAATCGACTGAGATCGTATGCGAAAATTTCCTCTTTGAGGCGGTTACAAATTCAAGATAGTCGATAGATCCCGTGTTGCATGTTGTGAATACTAAACGAAAAATAACGGAAAGAAGATTTTGTAAAGAATCCTTTCGGTTAGGTATTCTTTAGGTATTATCTAAATTTTTAATCGGCCACTATGCAATGAAGAATACAATTTTGGAAGAGGTAAACAAGCGGTTAAAGACTCTATTAAGACGAACGGATTTTTAAAGAACGAGTTTGCAGAAGAATTGGATCTGCTTGAAAAGAATAATTTTTGGTTTCGTTTGTTGGAATTCCAACAAACTTAGAATGGCAAATTTTAGTTGCGGAAGATCGAGTTTTATGATAGGGGAGATGCGGAGTGTAAATTTCTCCACCGCTACGCTCCGGCCCCCACCCAAATAGGGCGGGGCCGCCCGCAAGCTAAACCAAACCTACTGTAGATTGCTCTTAGCGCGAGTCCACAAAAGAGCTTTCTATCCTCGGTTTTTCTCCGCTTGTTTTGAGTATTTTCTTTGATATACGAATCGGATTGCTTCCGCTTCCAACCAAGGAACAGGTTTTCCACCCCCTAGGATACGAGATTCTACGAAAGCTTTACTTGCTTTTTCCAGAACCATACATACAGCATGCACATCATCCAAACTTTTATGGGCGCATAGAGCTCCGGCGTTTTGGAGATACACTGCGTTCCTTCTTCCTATAGCGGAGATGATCTTTTTTAGCCCTTTTTCATCGTTTGCGTTAGGCACAACTTTTGCGTTTGGTCCTACAATTTGAGCCATATCGTCCAAGAAAGGGCGAACGGTCTCTCCTGCCATGGAACATGTCATCACGTTTTCCTGAGTGGAATGAACGATAACGTTGAATTCAGGTCTTGCTAAATAGAGAGAAAGATGTTGTGGAGCTTCGTCCGGGATATCTTTCGGAAAGATCTGATTTTCTTCCAAAGGAATTTCCAGAAGCGCATTCTTCGCTTTTTTGCCGATCGTATTTAGATCCGATTTTTTTGGAGTGATCCAGATACTTTTTCCGATCTTAACACTGGCGCATCCGTTCTTCGCTAAAATTCCTTCCTTCACTAATTGAGGCAGAAATTTTTGAAGATCCATCGGGCTATCAGGCGCTTTCATGCTGTTTTTACCAATCCGTAGTTTTTGAGATACCAAGAACGAATGGAATCCCTGTCTCCTTTTTTGTAACCGGAAACTTTTAAGAATTCTTTCTCTATAAATAGCTGGCAGACTCGTTCTAATTCGAGTGCGACTTGGAATGCATCTTCCATGTCTTTTCCAACACAAAGGGTTCCGTGGTTTGCTAATAGTACCGCTTTACTTCCGGATTTATCCAATGCATGGATTGCCATCTTGATCAATTTTTTGGTTCCAGGAAGAGAATAGTCGGTACAAAGCACCGGACCTCCGATGATCTTTTTCATCTGCGGATTTAACACAGGGACATCCTTTCTAGCGGCTGCAACCACCGCTGCCTGTAGCTGGTGAGTGTGGATAACTGCACCAATGTTCGAACGGAGTTTGTAAGCTGCGGAGTGGAGTCCTTTTTCATAGGAAGGTTTGATCTTTCCGATATGAGTTAGGTCGTCGATGTTTACCTGTACGATCTCCTCAGGAGTTAGATCTTCATAAGTCCTGCCGGTTGGAGTGATCGCAAAATAATTTTCATCGATACGTTGGCTGATATTTCCCCAAGTCCTTGCGATCAGACCCGACTTAAGAAGTCGGATCCCGGTATCTCGAACGATTTTTTTGGCCTTATCTATTTCCATGTTCTTCTCCTATTCAGCGGACCTACGGGTTATACACCTTCGACTTTTTGGAAAACTCTTTCGAATCTTTTTAAAGCGTCGTCGATGACTGCGTCCGTGTCGGCTGCGCTCGTATACAATCGGCTTCCTGCTAAAGTAACGATACCTTCCGCCATGTAAGCCGCTCCCATTTCTTCCATCGCTTTTTTGCGAGTGTGAGCTTCTTTGATCGTGGATTTGATCTTCCAGAATTTTTTGATATCGATCTCTAAAAGCATGGTTCCGACGGTTTCCAAGTGGCAGATAGAACCTTGATTGAATGCTACGAAAGGTAGATTATACTTCTTAATTAGTTTTTGTAAACCTGCAGTGATCCTATCTCCCGCTCTTCCTGCTTTTTCACAGGCCTTTTGTTTTTCGATCTCTAAAAGAGTATAATAACCTGCAGCAGAGCTGAGAGGGTTCGCTGCCATAGTTCCGCCGATCAAAGCTTTTTTGACACCGGTTTGGAGTCCTGCAGAAAGATACTTCATGTATTCCTTCTTCCCACCTAATCCTCCTGCGGAAGGATAACCACCGGCTACCACTTTACCGAATACGGTTAGATCGGGAGTAACTCCGTAGTAACCTTGCGCCCCGCTTAGACCGATACGGAATGCGGTAACAACTTCATCAAAAATTAGTAATGCTCCATATTTGTCGCAAAGTTCCCTGACTCCTTTATTGAAGTCCATATCTATCGGGCGAGTTCCACTTTCCGGTCCGATCGGCTCCAGGATAACTGCAGCAGTACCACCTCTCCAGCGGTTTCTTTTTAAGGTTCTTTCCAATGCGTTTAGGTCGTTCGGATAGAATTCTTGGGTATATTTGAAAACATGTTTCGGAATTCCGTGCGATTCAAAATGTCTGGTACCCGGAAGACGGAGTCCGTAAGCAAGCTGATCACTCCAACCGTGATACGCGCCTCCCATCTTCACGATATTTTTCTTTTTAGTGGCAAGCCTAGCGACACGGATAGATGCCATACAAGCCTCCGTTCCGGATCCTAACATACGGAACATCTGCACAGAAGGCATGTGCTCAACGATCTTCTCCGCAAGTCTTAACTCGTATTCATGGAATAAGCCGGTCACAGGTCCTGTGGTTTCTAGAAGTTGTACCACTTTTTTGCGAATATTCGTTGGATTACTTCCTAACACGGTAGGACCGCCGGCTTGTAGGAAGTCTATGTATTTGTTCCCGTCCAAGTCGTATAAATGTGCTCCGGAAGCTTTAGTAAAAACAAGAGGGAAGGGGTAGTTGAAAGCAAGATTATGCTGCACGCCGCCGGGGATATACTCCGAGGCTTCCGCGATCATGGTCTTGGACTTTGAGCATTTTTTTTCGAAATATTCCTGAAGGTATTTCTCCATTTCATTCTTCTTAATGGAGCGAATTGGCTGGCGAATCAGGTCATGAAGTTGTTTATAAACCCCTTTTACGTCTGGGTATTGAGAAATTGCGAAGCCGGTAGACATATCCTTTTTCCTTTTTTTGCGGAATATAGGTTGACAGTGAGTGAATACTCACTCACTGTCAACTAGAAAATACAGAAAAGAAGCTTTCGAGGATTTTTTCCGTATTCCGGAGCTTAAGAACCGCTTAGGTAGTAAATATAGGGAAGTACAGTGACCGAATTTATCTCATCAAAATACAATAGGGATACTTTTGATAAGATCCCGGAAGAAAAAAGGACCAGGATACTTTCCGTAGCGATTGCAGAATTTGCGAACCGAGGGTTCAATAATGCGAACACGAATATTATCGCAAAGAAGGCCGGTATCTCCGTTGGCTCTTTGTACAAATACTTCGATACAAAAGAGGATTTTTTTCTTACAGCTGTAGGTTACGGGATACATCAGCTGGAAAAAACCTTGGAAGAAGTCCTTAGCGAAGATAGCGACCTTTTCGGTAAGATAGAAAGAATATTAAGAATTATCCAAAAACATTCCAGAGAGAATAGAGATATCATTCGTTTATACAATGAGATCACTGCCGAAGGGAATTCCGAATTGATCCGAGGACTTTCCTCGGATATGGAAAGTGTTTCCGCTAAAGTTTATACTTCTTTATTGGCGGATGCGAAAAAGTCCGGATCTATCGGGAAAGAGGTAGACGAGAAAATTTTCGCCTTTTGCATTGATAATCTTTTTATGATACTCCAATTTTCTTATGCGACCGAGTATTATCGCGAAAGAATGAAAGTATATTTGGGAAAAGATTTCGATAACGATGAGAAGGTCGTAAAAGGAATGATGTCTTTTATTCGAAGGGCGTTGGAAAAGAAGTAATCTTAGCTATCGTGCGAAATTCATTCTATACATCACTCCGAACTCCAAAGAAGACGCTCTATTAGTAGCCGGTGTGGATTTTGCGGTTGCATCTATCAAAAAATTACTGAGGAAGACTATGTCTATTGGAGGTGGAGATGTCGCATCTCCTAGCCCTTGAAATCTTTGTTCCATTGAATTTACCGTATACTTCCATTCGAATAATTGGATCCCTACCCAGAAAGAAATTGTAGGAGTCCAGCGATAGAATAGCTTATTCGAAAAATTGAATCCTTTTGCAGTCCAAGTCGTAATCAGATCGGATCGGTAATAATCAAAAAAAGAACCATCTATAGAGCTTGCCGTTCCAACTGCGGCCGCGTACTGAATACCGGTCAGAGATAAATAATGAAGTTCGATCCTATCCTCCCATTTCTCCCCCAAACGAATTGTTGTTTTTACCCCTATCGAAGGTCCTTTCAAGATCTCCAGAAAATTATAATTAAATTTGGTCACAGAAAGTAACAAGTTCGCAAAATAATCGCTAGAGGTACTGTTATTATCCTCAGTTTTACCCCAAAACTGCGAATATCCAAAACTAGGTCTTATATCAAATTTTTGATTGCTGAAGGCTAAGTAAGAAATGTCTAACTTTAAAGAATTTTGTTTTTCAGGAAACGTTCCTTTATTTTCCTGAAGGAAGGAATTTCCTCCATATACAGTAATTCTTTCCGACGTTTTCCCGCCGAAGTGATTTGCAGTTAATCCGAATCCGAATTTTTTCCAATAATAGATCGCCCCCATACTATAAGCAAGGCCACGTTCATAGGCGGAATCGTCTACTTGAGTAGGAATGCCGTTTAGGGTGTTGATCTTTGCACTCATACGACCCGTATAATTTTCAGTAGGAGGACGATAAGAACCCATTCCTGCTCCGAAGTAGATCTCTAGATCCTTTCTGTCTGCTTGATCGATCGTATAAGGGCTAGTTGTTTTGTCTGTTTCCGGTTTTTTGCTCGGTTCAGGGGCTGGGGGAGGAGGTTCTTCTACAACTGTAGTTTGTTGTTTTAATTTTTCTTCCGACTCTTTCTTTTCTTGGACGGTTGGCTCTTTGTAACTAACTCTTTGGATATCTTTCTTGTTGAGTTGTTTGATCTTTCCGTCTTCCATTTTGATCTGCATCGTGGTGGCGGTTTGTTGGATCACGTCTCCTCGCAAGATTTGACCGTTTCTCATATAGATAGTCTGATGTTCTGCAAGCAGTGCGGCCATGGGCAAAGCTAATAAAAGGATGAATAAGTAAATTCTTATGTTAGAGCTTCCCATAACGCTGGCTATTAGAGCAAATCTTAGTTGGGTGAGCAATAACTTATTAAATGGTTAGAGATAAGAGATGCGCTAATTCTTCGATTATTATTGAATGGGGGTGGGGGAAATAAGGGAACTGTTCGGTCTTGGAGATTACCACAAATAGGGAAAAAAGTACGCGCCAAAATACGGATTATAAACCCGTTCATTTTATGGGATATTTAATCTTTTTTCGGCTCTTGGATTTCTTTTTCCCCTTGCATTGTGGGGTTTGCGACAGAGAAGATTTTTTCTCATTGCGGATCGGTATTTGCAAAAGTTGTGTTCGGACTTCTCGGAATTCTAAACCCTCTTTCAGATGTAATGTATGCTCTTCTCCTTTGACTAATTCATCCGAAATCTGCGGTTTCTGCGATTCCAGAAATATATTCTTTACTAAGGCGTTCAGCCTCCGTGATAGAAACGATCTTTTGGCGGAAATATTGAATAAACTTAAGGCAAACAACGAATATCCAGTTTCTATTTTTCTTTCTTTAGGAATACGAAAGGTTTTAAGAGGACTTAGGGCATTAGACTTGGATGCCTGCATACTTCTTCCCAGCTATTCAGGTAACAAAATTTTCAATCCGTCCCTTAGGCCATTCTTACCTAGCGCCAGATTGTATGAAGAGGCAAAAAGAATATTAAAAATCCCTTTAATAGAACCATTGTTGAAGAAAAGCCCGGAAAGACAGGCGGGTAAAACTTTTTCGGAAAGATTCTTTCATGCGTATTCCGCCTGGGAAATCAAATCGGATTGGAAGGATCGTTGTCCTTCTAAAATTCTCTTATTGGACGATGTTTTTACTACCGGAGCGAGCGTGAACGAAGCGAGCAGGATCCTAAGGAAGAATGGTACGAAGTCGGTCTATGTTTTAACGTATCTTAGGACGTCGGATTAAACTTGACTAATCTATATATCCGTTTAGTATAGATAACAAGAGATGGTTCGTAAAATTCTGCATGTGGATATGGATGCATTTTATGCTTCCGTAGAACAAAGGGACAATCCGGATTATCGGGGCAAGCCTATCATTGTGGGAGGTCCTCCCGATTCGAGAGGAGTTGTCTGTGCCGCAAGTTACGAGGCTAGAAAATTCGGAGTTAAGTCCGCTATGCCTTGCTCCCAAGCGGCTAGACTTTGTCCCTCGGGTATCTTTGTGACTCCTCGTTTCGAGGCATATCGCAGAGTATCCTCTAAGATTAAAGAGATCTTCTTAGAATTCACCGACCTAGTGGAAATGCTGTCCTTGGACGAGGCATTCTTGGACGTCACCGAAAATAAGAAAAATATACCCTATGCAAGTCAGGTTGCAAAAGAGATCAGAGAAAGGATTTTTGAAGAGACTCAGTTAACCGCTTCAGCAGGAGTTTCCATCAATAAGTTTTTAGCCAAGATCGCTACCGATCAAAACAAACCTAACGGTATGACGATCGTTCGTCCGGAACAAGCGGAAAAATTCATAGAATCGTTGGATGTATCCGTATTTCCCGGTATCGGAAAAGTTACATTAAGAAAAATGCATGCACTTGGGATCAAAAATGGTAAGGACCTGAAAGAAAAAAGTCTGGAGACGTTGGACCGAAATTTCGGGAAATCGGGGCGCTGGTTCTATGCGGTCTGTAGAGGTTTGGATGATAGGCCGGTACAACCTTATCGAGAAAGAAAATCCTTAGGCGCGGAATCCACTTTTCCAAAAGACTTGGAAAATAGTCCGGAAATATTCAGAGAACTTGCGGACATAGCGGAAGAATTGGAAAGAAGACTTCTTCAAAAACCTTTTCCAGGAAAAACGATCACCCTCAAAGTGAAATTTTCTGACTTCACACAAAAGACCCGAAGTATTACGGAGGATTATTCTTATCTCGATAAAAACGAATTGTATCGCATCGGATCCAAACTTTTGGAAGAATTTATATTAGGATCCGGTAAAGCGGTTTTTCCGATCCGTCTTTTAGGGTTAAGTCTCTCTCATCCGGAAAATAATTCTAACCATTCCCGGATCAAGTCCGAGGAGGAAGAGGACCTATTTCCTTCTCTTTTCTGATTATTTAGGACCATCTCCTGATTCTATCCCGGACGGTACCAAATTTGCGATTCCCTGTCTTAGATTCGCCCATTCTTGCCTACATTTTTTGTCGGAATCTTTTTCCTCGTTGTAATGTAACATTGATCTTCCTGCGGCGAGACTAGCTAATTTAGAATTATCGAATATTTTCCAGGCTATACTTAAAATGAACAATCCCACAAAAGGTAAGGCGATTTTCAAGATCCCGTGATGTTTGGAATCCATAATAGATCCCAAAAAAGTACAGATAGAACCTATGCTGAACAGATACCAACCTATATACAAATAATCCTCCGAAATTTCGGATGAGGTATTGATCATGTATCTACAGAAGGATCCTTCCATCTCCACTAATTCCGTTTTTCCGGAAGGAAGGAGGTTCTCTATAAACGGCTTTTCCAATCTGGATTTTCCTAGATAAGGCCGGATCTCTAGAAATAAGTTGATGCCAAGATAGAACATCCCTATGAAGAAGAGGATAAAAAAAGGTCTGTAAATAATTTTCGTCCTTTCAGTAGATCTGTAAACTTCCAATTCGGATTCAGGAACTCCCATTTTTTTTGAGATCCTATCTTTGTATTGTTGGAAAGCTAGATTATCCATGAAAGGAATATAATCGGTAGCCGGAAGTGAGTCCTTTATCTCTTTACTTTGGAGCCAAGTATTAATTTCGTTCAAGGCCTTGGTTTTAGAAACCTTAAAATACGGAAAGATAAGACGGATGAGAAACATAATGTTTTCCTGTTATAAAATCAGAAGGACCGGATTGGCTGGACAGATTAGAAAATCGTTACGTTGTATGCAAGGCGATTTTTAGAATAAAAAGAGATATGAAGATCAAAACTTCTCTAAAATAGCTAAAATTTCTCTTCCATATTGCCTAACTTTCGCTTCCCCCATTCCTTTGATCGCCATTAGATCGTCCATATTTTCGGGTTTTTGGGAGGCGATCCTGGCAAGTACAGGATTTTGGAGAACCATAAACTTTTTCCATTTATTACGCCTTGCGATCCGGTCTCGGAAATTTTTTAGTTCGTTTAGAATGAGTTTGTCGCCCGTAAGTTGGGCTTTTTTACGGGGTTTTTCCGGATCTTCGTTTGATATTTTAGGTTTTCCGAATGCAGTCAGGTAAATTTTAGGATATTTATCTCCCTTAACCGAAAGTTTTTTGGTCCTCTGCCAATCTTCTAAAAGTTTGAGAATGGATTCTTCCGGCACGTGCTTTAAAGAAGAATAATATTTGGACTTATCCAATCTTCTGCGAAGTATATCCTTGGATTTCGCTCCTCTTAAGGTGCCTGCGATGATCTTTTTTCCGAACTTTGCGGGATATTCCGACAAGAGTCCTTCTACCGATTCGATCTCGTCTGGATCGAAGATATGGGATTCTTTTTCCTTCTTCTTTTCCGCTTTTAATCTTTCTCTTTCCGTATAAGCTAGTCTAGCGGTATGAGAAGTTGTAGAGTCCGCGCAGGTGTCGCAGGACCCGCAGTTGGAGATTTTTTCTCCGAAATATTCGCATAAGATCTTTTGTCTGCAATCGGGTGAACTTACGTAAGATTTAACATGAGAGAGTAAGGTTTCTCCTCCCTTGTAGTTTGCTTCTTTGGATAAAAGAAAACTTTGGACGCTCAAGTCGCCTGGGAGAAAAAATAATACACAATCCGAATTTTTACCGTCTCGTCCAGCTCTTCCCGCTTCTTGGTAATAACTCTCCAAAGAAGAAGGTACCTGGTAGTGTAGGACAAGTCTTACATTCGGACTATCCAATCCCATTCCGAAAGCGTTTGTAGCTACGAGTATATTCGTTTTTCCGGATGAATAACCTTCTTGGGCTTTTTCTCTGCTGGAGTCGGTCCTTCCTGCGTGGTACTTTCCCACTTTGTATCCGGATTTGCGGAGAAGTTCAAAAATTTCATCCACCTTAGCACGAGTGGAACAATAGATTATCACCTTACCTGAAGTCGATCTATGAAAATTCCCTTTTTCTAATATTTCTAAAAGTAGATTCTCCTTTTCTCGTTCCGAGTCGGGATATACTACCGAAAATTTTAGATTTTCTCTGGCATAGGTGCCTTGCACATGTAATGGGTCTTTTAATCCTAAACTGTCCGAGATATCTTTTTTAACCCGGTCTGTTGCGGTCGCGGTCAGTGCCACCCATGGAGTTGCTCCTTGCAAATAGGAACGTAATGTATGCAGTTTTCTGTATTCTGGACGAAAATCATGTCCCCATTGGGAAACACAATGTGCCTCATCCACCGCCATTAAACTTACCGGAAGTTTCGGCAACAGATTTAAGAAAGAGCGAGAGACAGCTCGTTCGGGAGAAATATATAATATTCTAATTTTTCCGGTTGCTGCGGAAGATAAAACCCTGACTTGTTCCAGATCGTCTTGAGTGGAATTACAATAGGCTGCTTGTATACCTCTCGCTTTTAAACCGTCCACTTGATCTTTCATAAGGGCGATCAACGGAGAAATTACTACGGTAAGGGAGTCTGACTCTGCGAAGGAAGGTAATTGATAGATGAGTGATTTTCCGGCGCCTGTAGGAAGAATGGCGAGCACATCCTTTTTTTCCAATAATGCTTGGACTGCCTCCCATTGGCCTTGCCTGAATTGGGAAAATCCGAAATGGGTATGTAGGATCTTTTTCCAATCCTCTATCGAAGAGGAGACTGTTCCAGTATTTGCGGACAAGTTGAAACTTCTTCCTTATTCTTGATTTCGGATCTTACGGTATAGAAATCTTGAGGGATGTAGCGCGGAGTACAAGCTATTTTCGATGGATAACGGTTCGTTTAAAAGAATCTCCGCCAAAATTTCCCCTCCCAATAGGGAAGATAGAACTCCCCTGGATCCCAAACCGCCGAACACATACAGGTTTTTTTGCGGTTCTAAAAAAGGGAATTCTTTCTTTCGATTTTTAGGCAACCCTATACCTGAGTATGTTTTTCGAAAAAGTTGCGGAGAATGGACCGGGCCCAGGATCGGAAATCGGTCCGGTGTTTGGGATCGGATCCCTACGAATTCGGAGCGAACCTTGATATGATCCCAATCTAACCCTAAGAATGTCTTTTGGGAGTATCCTAAAATTTCTTCCGCGTCCTTACTTCTTGGATCCGGATCTAAATCGAATTCATTAAATGTGGAACCATTGACCCGGATCCCGTTTTTAGAAGGTGTGAGATACTTATCTCCCACTCGGATCGGATCCTTTTCGGATTCTATATTCGAATCTTCTAATATTTCCAATTGTCCTCGTACGGAGCTAATGGAGAAGGGAGATTCTCCCCATAAACTTTGTAATACACTTTCTATCCCGAAAGAATTTGCTAAGATTAAAACCTCCGTTTTATTTAAGATCTTTTTATTCTCGGAGAATAAACTCCATTCTTCGTTTTCGTAAGAGATCGAACTTACTTTTCCTCGTTTTAGAACAATATTCGGATGGTCTAAAAGTTTTTCGTTGAGAAGAGGAGTATCCGTCCAGAAGCCGGAAGGATAAAAGATACCTTTTGTATTTTCGGGATAATCTTTATCCAATTCCGGTCTTAGATCCGCCAATTCTTTAGATAAGGAATGTGATCTTACTCCCTCTTCCAATCTGTCCCAAGGAAGATCTTCTCCGGAAAGTTGTACCGTGCCTGAGATTCGGTAGGAACCGTTAGGAAGCAGATCGGAATAACGACGGATGGAATTTCCGAGACAACGTAAAGTCCATAAACTTGTAGGAGTTTCCCCTTTGGTGATATGAGGATGTGAGACTGCCATCGGGACTGAAGATGCGCGTAACGCATCGTGGTCGTCCCAGACTTCTACTTGAATTCCTCTCCAGGCAAGCGCTCTCGCAATGCTCGCTCCTGCGAGTCCACCGCCAAGCACGGATACTTTTTGTGGGATTTTATAAGAAGAATAATCTCTTCCGAAAAATGGGAGCGGATTTAGGTCGGGTTCCGGATCAGATCGGTAAACTCCGATCAGCATTTCTCTTTTTCTGCCATAACCTGGGATCTTAGAAAGAGTGAAGCCCGCTTTACTTAAACTATCTTTAACGGGTCTCGCCACTGTGAATGTTGCTAAACTTGCGTTTTTATTGGAAAGTTTTTTGATCTGAAGGGCGATATTTTCTCCCCAGAGTTCCGGATTTTTAGAAGGTGCAAATCCGTCTAGGAAAAATGCGTCGAACTTTCCGGAAACCTCCGGAAGATATTGGACTGCATCTCCTATCCATAAGTCCAATATCAGATTTTCCGTTTCGAATAGAAAAGTATTACATCCCGGTATTAGTACTTTATATTTTCGTAAAAATAATTCCAGCAGATCCGAAAGTTCGGGAAAAGCGGAGATTGCTCTGCGGATATCATCCGACTCTAACGGATATTTTTCGAATGAAGTAAATCTTAGAACTCGGCAGTCGGATTTATTTTTGCAATTTCTCCAGAGCTGCCAGGCTGCGAAAAAATTTAAACCTGTTCCATATCCTAATTCTAAAATGGAAAAAGCGTGATGTGTCTGAGAAGAAGAAAATCTTTCCTCTAATCTGTTACCTTTCAAGAAAACATGTTTGGTTTCTTCCAACCCGTTTTCCGGAGAAAAATATATATCGTCGAATTCTCTGGAAACGGGAGTGCCGTTTTCTTTCCAGTCTATCATCCGGGATTTTCCGTATCCGTTTTAGTATCTTCCTTAGGGGGAAGACCTGCTGAAGGTAGATTTCGTAAAGGAGGGTAGGCCGGTCCTTCTTCTTTTTTATGAGGTTCTTTGGATAGTTGTATTTCTTTTCTGACTCCCATCCTGTAGGTAGTCATGTTCATATAAAGAGATGGCGCAGGCAATCCGTTCGCAGTTGCCACCTGGTTTCTGATATTGAGTCCTTTCCCGTCCAAATCACCAAAACTTGTGATCTCCAAAAACACGTAGGCGTTATATAGGATCGTATCCGGAAAATATTGTCCTATATTATATTCAAATAATAAACGAAGACCTTTTAATTCTTGAAGTTGATTTTTGACACTGGAAATCCTTTGTTCTCTTTCTATAATATCCATTCGATAGACAGCAAGGCCGTATATGGGGCCAAGACCGAAGTTTACATTCTTCCCTTCATAATAACCTAGATAAAGTGTGAAATACATCTGATAATCTTCGTAGGTGTATTCCATATTTCTTCCTAACTGAGGGGGAAGGGGGAATAGTTGGTTGGAAACATATTCGTCGAATGCCAGGTAATGTCTTCCATCGTCCGGATAATTGATCAGGTTTCCTCTATACGTTCTGGGGGAAGTTAGGTTGAAGGACCAGGCAAGCCCGCTTAAAAGGGAAAAAAATCCTTTGATATCCCTTGTACCTGGGATCCTGCTCGGCACGGAGCCGATAGAATAGAAAGCACGAGTCGTAGTGGAATCCCGACTGACCACGCTTGAATCCGTGTCTGAACCCGGAGCAGTAAACTTACTAACCGGGATCCCTTGTACACTTGCGGGGTGGGTAAAAAAATCCAAGGCAGTATATTCAGCACCCGCATTAATAATGATCGAGTCTAAAATCCCACTCATACTTTTACAGGATGATAGAATTAGAAATAGGCAGAAGATTATGATCTTGGGCTTCAAAACCGGATTTAGTCTCTTAGAATCCATCGTCCAGAACCAAAATGAATTGGTCGGAAATCAAACCAAGTCCATTTCATGGGGCTTGACTGCTCACGTCGAAAACCGAGGATCGTATTAGTCGAAGTATATGTCTTTCGAAAAAAAACAGCCGATCCTTTATCCTGTTTCCGTAGCCCCGATGATGGACTGGACGGACAGGCATTTTCGTTTTTTCTTAAGACTGATCACTAAACATTCCCTATTCTATACTGAAATGGTGACCACCGGTGCCATTCTGAGAGGAGATAAACACAGATTTTTACGTTTTTCTCCTGAAGAATCCCCACTTTCCTTGCAATTAGGCGGAGACAACCCTTCTCAACTCGCGGAATGTGCGAGAATTGGGGAAGAATACGGATACTCCGAGATCAATCTGAACGTTGGTTGTCCGAGCGATAAAGTACAAGAAGGAAATTTCGGAGCCTGTTTGATGAAGGACCCGGATCGTGTAGCTGATTGTATCTCGGAAATGGATTCTAAAACCTCTATCCCTGTCACAGTCAAATGTCGTATCGGTGTTCGAGGAAAAGAAACATTAGAAGATTTGCATGAATTCGTGAAAACAGTAAGTGCAGCAGGCGCAAGAAGGATCACAATACATGCAAGAATCGCAATATTGGAGGGCCTAAGTCCCGCTCAAAACAGAACTGTTCCTCCGTTACGTTACGAGGATGTATATTCTATTAAAAAAAATTTTCCGGATCTTGTCATAGAATTGAACGGAGGTGTCAGATCCATTCCGGAGATACGCTCTCATTTGGACAAAGTGGACGGAGTTATGATCGGAAGGGCTGCATACGAAAATCCTTTTTTATTTTCCGACGTGGATTGCGAATTTTTCGGGGTGGAAACTTTACACGTAAGTCGCAGAGAGATCTTCGAGTCCATGCAGGAATATGTTTCTTCGCAAACTGCAGAAGGTGAAAAACCGAGCCGTATCTTAAGACATTTACTTGGTGCTTTTCATGAGATCAGAGGCGCTCGCTCCTATCGTAGGATCCTGACGGAAAAAATGCATTCCAACCCGGGACCTAAATTACTTTTAGAAGCTTTGGAGTCCATCTCCGCCGAATATCTTGATCGTAAATTAGGAAATCCGAAAATCGAGGCTAAAGAGACAGTTCAACCGGTGGTTTAATCGGAGAACACTCGTCTAAAAACTGCAGAATATTTGCGGAGAAACTTTTGGACACGATTCGAACCATAGATTGCGGATATGTAGAAGCGGGACTCGCCTGCGCTTATCTGATCGTCGATGGAGACAGGGCTACATTCGTAGAAAATAATACGAATTACGCGGTCCCACTTTTATTGGAAGCTTTAAAAGAAGAAGGGCTTACTCCTGAGTCCGTGGATTATATTATCATCACCCATGTTCACTTGGATCATGCGGGAGGAACGGGAAAACTTGTTTCTCTTTGTCCCAATGCGACGGTACTGGCCCATCCGAAAGCGGCGCCCCATATAATAGATCCGACTCGTTTGATCAAAAGTTCCATTCAGGTATACGGAGAAGAGAATTATTACAAGTTGTACGGGGAAATACTTCCCGTGCCTAGTGATCGTGTACGTACTATGAGTGACGGAGAGGAACTGGCCTGGCAAAAAAGAACATTCAGATTTTTGCATACAAGAGGACATGCGAACCATCATTTCTGTATTTATGATCCTTTAACGAACGGGATTTTTACAGGAGATACTTTCGGAATAGGCTATACATTATTTAGAAAAGGACAGGATTCTTTGTTATTCCCATCCACAACTCCGACAGACTTTGATCCGGAAGAAGCGATTCTTTCCATAGACAAGATCCTCGCAACGGGTGCGGATAAGGCTTACCTCACTCACTTCGGAGTCTGGGAAGATATCTCTTTGGGCGCTTCTCAAATGAAAGAAGGTCTTAACGTTATGAAAAACATCTTACTCTCCGCGGAAAAGACAAGTTTGGAGGGAGAATCCTTGGTTGCATTCTGCGAGGGTAGAGTTCGTTCTTATTTAGAAGACCAAATCCGTATCCGACACTTACCCTTTGGTGAGAAGGAAGAAAGATTTATCGGATTTGATTCTCAGATCAATGCGCAAGGGATTGCATTTAAAATAGAAAGATCTCGAAAGAATAAAAAATAAATTCCCATCCCTTAAGTATCTATTTATAATTCTTCTAAATTTCAGTAATGAAGCTCCAAAATAGTCTAGTATCTCTTAGGTGAAGTTTTTCATTTGCTTTCCCCGTTCCGGGTTTTTTGAATATACTTGTGGGCTTAACTTCGGATGAATTCGAAAAAAAAAGAAACTTAGTAATCCTTCTTTGTGCCTTCTTTCTTTTAACCGCTTGCTCTCCCAAAACTTCCGAAAAGGTTCCTGTACTGTACAAAGGAAGTATAGATATGAGTACAGTCAGTCCTTGGGGAGAAATTTATCCCCTCAAAGGAGATTGGGAATTCAGTTGGGGAAATCTTTACTCACCTAATACGGGTTATGTGGAGAGCGGCCAATACTTTCCGGTCCCGGGGATTTGGAGGGATTATTCGTCAGAATTTACCTGGCAAGGACATGGTTCCTATAGATTAAAGATCCGTAAATCTCCGGAAGAAAAAAATTTAGGGATTTATGTTCCTAGGATCCCGGGAGTCTATTCCGTATATTTCGGAAAACGATTGATCTTTGCCAATGGGATTAATGGGACCGGCCGGGCGGATACGGAGTTTTTGGCTCATCCGAATACTCAGATCTATCCATTAGATTCCCTGGATACGGAACTAATCGTAAACGTTTCGAATTATAGGGGAAATTTCCTAAAAGGTGGGATCCGCAATCCGTTTCTGATCGGAGATCTGGATAATCTGAAGTCAAAAGTGGTACAGGATTTTATCTGGGAGACACTTTTAGTCGCCATTATTTTTTCAGTCGGTTTGTATCATCTCATTTTCTTCGCATCATATAGAAAGGACTTGGTGCCGCTATTTTTCGCGTTATTCTGCTTTTTAGTCGCATTCTATTCCTTCGTGACTTCCGGACTTCAATATTTTCTTACACCTGAGCTGAGTTTGGATCTTCGGATCAGAATGGAATATTTCTGCGAAGCGAGTCTGGTGCCTTCCGTGTATTTGATCCTGAAAACGATGTATCCGAAACAGTTCGGAGCCAGATGGATGGCGATATTAATGAGCACCATGCTCATTTTCGTCCTATCCGTGTTCGTATTAGGAGAAGAAGAACTTATCTATCTATATTCCTTCTTCATGCATCTGCCTCCATTTTATACTTTGGTGCTGTTAGCCGCATTAGGATATGCTTGGTGGCAGAAGGAAGATAGAGCGAGGACCGTGTTTCTTTCGGGTATGATACTAGCAATTTCTATGGTGAACGATGTCATCTGGGGATTGTACGAAGTTTACTTTCTCATCCCTTATAGTTTCCCGGCTGCACTCGTCGGATTTATAGCATTCAATTCTTATATTATATCATTAAGATTTACTAAAGATCTGGAGAAGGCGGAGACATTCGCGGAATTACAATCCAAATATAACGAACAACTCCGATTGAACGCCGAGGAAAAGGCAAAGTATGCCGCCTTGGTGGACCAATCCGTGGACAAAGGATTTCATTCTCTGATCGATCAATTGGAGTCCAAAGAAAGTTCGGATAAATCCCTTTCTAAACTCAAAAACGAACTAAACCAAACTCTTTCCGGGGTCCGGGATATTTTGGACCTAATGCACCACCAGGGTGGAAAAGAGGAATTAGTGGAAGAAGAGATGAGAAAGTTCGTTCAGAAAAACCCGTTATTCTCTCATTCAGAGATCCAAAAAGTGTCTCAGTTTTTGAGGATAGACGAATGCCTTCAGGTCCAGAGGATCTTCTCCGATGCCGTAAAGATAGGGGCGAGAAGGTCCGGAGAATCTAAAATTTTTTGGGGAAAAGAAGGAGATTCTATATTACTTAGGGTACAGACCACTGGAGTTGCGGAAACCAAAGAAGAACCTTCTTCCATTTTAGAAGCGGACCTAAAAGTAAGGGCGGAAAAATTAGGAGCAAGATTTTTCCTATTGAGTGAGCCTGGTAAATTCGAATTCGAGCTTAGATTGCATCCGTAACTGAATTTTTCGGAGAAGTGATTGGATTCTTTCGAAAAAGAGTTGTCTCTAATTCTCCGCGCGAGATCCTACACAAGATTAGAATGATTCTAATCTGTGGTGATGAAAAATGAAGAAAACACGAATACTGTACTTGGGCCTAATTTTGGCTCTTGTCTCGGCATGCGGGCCATCCGAGAAAACAAAACAGCTCATGCAAGACGCGAAGACCTCCTTCGGGATCCTTCCGGAAAAAATGCCTGGTTCGGAAAAGGATACTCCGGCTAGGATTGCTTTAGGCGAAAAACTTTATTTCGAAAAACGTCTTTCTATCAACGATTCACAATCCTGTAGCTCCTGCCATGGAACTCTGGGTAAGTCGGCAGGAGTGGATAATCTTCCGACTTCTCCGGGAGCTCTCGGGAAAAACGGAGATCGGAATTCTCCGACTTCTCTGAATGCCGGATTTCATTTCGTCCAATTTTGGGACGGAAGAGCGGCAGACCTAAAGGCGCAAGCAAAAGGCCCGATCTTAAACCCGGTGGAAATGGCTATGCCTTCCGAAGCAGCTGTGGAGAAAAAACTCTCCGAAATTCCTGAATATGTGGATCTGTTTGCAAAAGCATTCCCGGATCAGGATAAAAAAATCACTTATGACAATTTGGCAGAGGCGATTGCTGCTTTTGAAAGAACCTTGATTACCAGAGACCGTTTCGATGAGTTCCAGGCTGGAAATCATAGGGCTTTAACTTCGGAAGAACAGAAGGGATTAGAGACTTTCTTAAGCGCCGGATGTATCCAATGTCATAACGGTCCTTTGTTGGGCGGAAATAGCTTCCGCAAACTAGGACAGGTGAACCCGTACGAGAATACGACTGACGTCGGAAGATCTGCTATTACTAAGAACGATGCTGAAAAGTATTTCTTCAAAGTTCCGTCTCTTAGAAATATTGCCTTAACCGCTCCTTATTTCCATGATGGAAAGGTGGCAACCCTACCGGAAGCGGTGAAAAAAATGGCATATTTGCAGCTTGGAAAAGAGCTTTCCTCCGAAGAGGTGGATTCTATAGTATCTTTCCTGAAGGCATTATCGGATAAAAATCGGTCTAATTAATTAGATCTTAGATCAACGAACTTACAGAATTGAAACCTATTCAGACCGGCTCCGAAAGGAGACGGTTTTTTTTTGTTTTTGGAGACACAGAGTTAAAAGAGATTTCGGCTATAAGATCAATCGCCTTTTGGATGTTATATGAGAAGTTTCTGGGTTTGCGCACTTCTTCTTTTTCAATGCTCTTATTTGGGCAACGATCAAAAAATGAAGAAGGAGTCGAGAGAGGATGATCTCACCCGGGGGTGTACTTGGCAGTTTGCACAAAATTAAACGATCCGGGAGATCCGCAAAACCTAAGTGCAATCGTTTGTGCAGTTTTAGTATGTGATCAATTCGATTGCGACTGAGGTTTTGAAAAGGAGGATTATCTTTCCAGGATCTGTTTGTACTTTCTGTGAGTTTCTCCCGTAAAGATCTGACGAGGACGTACCTTATGAGATGAGTTCACGCCGATCCTTTGTTCTCTCCAGTGAGCCAGCCAACCCGGAAGTTTACCGATCGCCTGCATTGCTGTAAAAAGTTCTTTAGGAATTCCTAAACTATGGAATAGGATCGCACTATAGAACTCCAAGTTCGGATACAGATTTTTTTCCAGATAAAAAGGATCTTTACTTACGAAATCATCCACTTGTAGAGCGATCTCTGCGATCGGATCCAATTTCTTCTGCTTATAAAATTCGGAGAATAGTTTTTGGGCGATGGTAGAACGTTTGCTCTTTACCTTGTATGCATCGTGACCGAAGCAGGTGGAGTGAAGTTGGGATTCTCCCTTTTTGAATCTTTCGAAAAATTCCGGAACGGAAAGTTTGGATTTGATAATATCTTCGATAAGCTCTACCGCTGCTACTTGTCTTCCGCCTTCTCTGGAGCCCCAAAGCGCGTTGATCGCCGAGGAAACGGATGCGAATATATTTGCCTGAGTGGAACCGATCAACTGGACGGTGGTATTGGAAACATTCTGTTCATGATCCGCGTACAAGATCCAAAGCTGGTTCAGGATCCTATCATGTTCTTCCGAAGGTTGATATTTGACCGACGGAATGGAAAAAAGCATATATAAGAAATTCGTACAATACGGATGACGATCCAACGGATAAACGAAAGGTTGCCCTATCATTTTTTTGTAGGAGAATGCGGAGATCGTTCTGATCTTCGCCAAAAGTCTGGCTGCTTGGTCGATGCCTCTATCCAGATATTCTTCGTATTCGTCCTGGTAATAGCTGGATAAGGAAGAAACCATTACGGAAAGTACCGCAAGAGGGTGAGCTCTTCCCGGGAAACCGTCGAATAGATTGATCATATCCTCGTGGATCAAACTATGTTTGGAAAGTTTCATGGAGAATTCTTTCAGCTGCTTTTCGTTAGGAAGATCTCCGTAAATCAGCAGGTAGCTAGTCTCTACAAAAGTGGAATAATGCACTAATTCCGCGACATCATAGCCTCTGTATTGTAAATCTCCGGTGAGAGGATCTCTTCTGGAAATTTTACTCTGGGCGTACGCTGTATTAAAAAAACCTGGATCGTAAGATGTTAGTCCCGTCTTAGTATGCAAATCCCTAATATCGATTCCTTTATTTCCGTCCGTTCCGGTGATTACAGGAAGGCGGTGGACTTGGTCTCCGAATTTCAACTCTACGAAATCGCTCATACCGATAGGAAACAAGGGAAGGGTGCAATAGTCAAACCTTCCTTGGCGCCGACTGCAATTTTCCCTTTCGGCTGGACAAAACTTTCGCCTTAGATTTACTCACCCGAAGTTTCGAAGGAATTTTGTTTTGGAGCATCTGCCCGGTTTTTTTCTTCATTTTTGGATCCAATTTGGGACCGCACTTTGTCTACTTCTCGCGGCGATGGAACTCGCTAAAAAAAGGGAAAATGCGATACCCGGCGGGATCTTCTATCTCGCTGTCATTCTTGCCTTGGTAGAGAGTCGATTGGGCTTAGGTTTGCTACCATGGGCCGCGGATCATATATGGTTTTGGCCGGCATTCTTCCCTGCAGTCTGGGCCGTGGGTCCTACTTTACTTTTGGTTTCAAGAAATATGGTCCAATTTGCCTTGGACAGAGAGATCCGGATCGGAAAACATTTTATCCCGGCCATTCTACTCTTGCTAGGCGAGTTAACAGCTTATATCATTCTGCCTGCAGAAGAGATCAAAGAGTATATCCGAAATGCGATGTTCGGATCCAAGGTGGATATTCTGACTGGGGTCACAATCTTCGGTTCCATCCACCAGACGGTGTATTCCATCTTTCTTTGGGTATTGTTCAGAAAGGCTTCTAAGGAAACTGAGATTCCGCTTTCTTCTTTGGTTTATACGATCCTGATCGTAGTGTTTACCACGATACAACTTTGTTGGTTCGGATATTTTTTGAAGAACCAATTTCTGTTAGCGGCAGGTTCTAGCTTCCAGACTTTGGGGATCGTTCTTGTGTTTTTATTCTCCGCAAGGTATCCGAATTTTTTCATTTCTTTGAAGTCGGAGATCCAACAGAAAAGATACGAAAGGACCCAACTGAACGGATTGGATCTGGACCATCTTCATTCCCGCATCAAGGAATTGGTCGAGGTCGATAAAATATACAAAGAAGAAAGTCTGAAAATCCAGGACTTTGCCGAAAAACTATTGGTCTCTCCCCACCAACTTTCCCGCATTTTAAACGAAACCTACGGCAAAAACTTCAACGAATTCTTGAATTCATTTCGGGTAGAAGAGGCTAAAGCACTGCTATTAGAGGATTTGGACCGCACTGTTCTCTCTATCGCTTATGATGTAGGCTTTAATACAAAGTCCACATTTAACGCCCAGTTCTTGAAAATCACCGGAATGACTCCTTTGGAATGGAGAAAAAAGGGTAGCAAACTATAAGTTCGGACGATTGTTTTTCACATATCGGTTAGGATAAAACCTTCCTGTCGGATTCCGCAAGGAAGGAGAAGAGACCGATGTCCCGTGAAACATATCCTAAAGAAGAACTAGAATCTTACCGCAAAGTGCAAGCCTTGGCTTACGAAGCGGTGGAATCCGTACGCAAGGAATTGTATCCGGGGATCACCGAAAAGGAAGCGGCCCGTAAGATAGACGACTATATCCGAAATGCAGGTGGCACATCCTTCTTCCATTATGGGTTTGCATGGTTCGGAGATCGGACCGCATTCAGAGGATTCAAACGTCCACTCTCTCTGAATTATTTAAGAAATGGAGAAGGTTTACTTCCCCATTTTGGCGGAAAGTTCCAACCTTCCAACCGCAGATTGGAAGAAGGTATGGCTGTGATCCTGGACGTTGCTCCTACGTTTGCAGGAAGAGCCGCAGACGTTGGATACGCATTTTCTTTCGGGAAAAATCCGGAACACGACAAGGCGCTCGCAAATTTAGAAGAATACAGAGAATTAATTTTAAGAAGGGTCTTGGAAGAAAGAACCTTATCCGAGATCTATTTGGAAGTGGATGCAAGGATCCGTGCTTCCGGATACGTTAACTGCCATTCCATTTATCCCCAGGGAGTTTTAGGGCATAAGGTGGGAAGACTCCCGGCTTATAATCTCCCAGGCGGAAGAGTGAACGGATTTCCGTTCCAAACATTCGCCTATTTATTTCCACAAATGATCAAAGATCTGATCCCAGGAGTTTCCGGGCACTCGCCATTATGGGGAGAAGGTTCCGACTTCAGAGCGGAACCCGGGCTCTGGGCGGTAGAACCGCATATAGGTAAAATCTATAACGGCGCAAAAGAGTCTGAATCGTTCGGTGCAAAATGGGAGGAGATCTTAGTGGTTACCGATTCGACTGCGTATTGGCTGGATGAGGATCTTCCTCATGTTCGCCTTTGGAAGGAAAAGAAAAAACCAAAGTCCCCTTCTAAGCCTGCAGTTAAGAAACAAAAAGTCCCGGCTTAGTGAAATACATTCAAGAATTTTAATATTTTATTAGAAGGCTTATTATGAGCAGCGAAATTTTACAGGATAAGGATTTTCATTTTTATCCGGTCAGAAAACCTAAATTCGAATTTAGCGAGAACGGCACGAGCAAACATTGGATGGACGGTTCAGCATATAAAACCCATATTCTGAATACCTGGACATTGTTTTTCCCGGACGGAGAAAGATTTTTTATTAGAAGTATACAAAAATTTCTACCAAATATTAAGGATCCAAGAGTCCTTAGGAACGCAAAAGCATTTATGGGCCAAGAAGCGCAACATGCGGGAGAACATAAAAAGACCTGGAAAATACTGGAAGACCAAGGCTTTAAGATCAAAACATTCACCGATTTTGTGAATTCTTTCTTCGTAAATTTCGTGGAAAAGATCATGTCAGCTAAGTCTTGTTTGGCGGCGACAGCCGGGGCGGAGCATTATACTTCTCTGGTAGCGACGATAGGCTTGCAGATCAAGGCCTTAGACCAAGCGGAATCCGAAATGAAACGCCTTTGGGAATGGCATGCAGCGGAAGAGATAGAACACAAATCTGCGGCTTACGATGTATTCTTGGATATCAGCGGAAATTATTTCAGAAGAATGATCACTTTCCTCGGAGTGACTATCGTGTTCTGGGCGGCAACATTTATAGGTGCGGAAATCCTTCTCTGGCAAGAGGGACTTACTTTTAAATGGAAAACCAGAAAAGATGCTTTCCGTTTTATCTTTATAGACGAAAAGGTCTTCTTTCATGCGGCGGGTGCATTCTTCAGATACTTCCGTCCCGGGTTTCATCCGGAACAAGAAGATAATCTGGAATTGAGTAGAGTGATCTTCGAATCCCCAGAGCATAAATACAAGGAAATTGCATGAGCAGATTAAGCGGGAAAAATATTTTAATCACCGGAGCAAGCGGTGGTTTTGGGAAAGAATTAACCAAACAACTGTTAAAGAAAGGCGCCAATCTAGTGCTTACGGATATGAAAGCGCCTGAAACAAAACCTGAATTCTATTTGGAAAATTCCAAACCTGTACCCGGTAAAATACTCGGAAGTTTTGCTGCGGATTTAAGCAGCGAATCAGGTTGCGAAAAAGCTTATAAAGCAGCGATCAAGATCCAACCTAAGATAGATATATTAGTCAATAACGCAGGTTTGGCTTTCGGCGGAAGATTACTGGATGTTCCTATGGACAAATGGAAATTGATCTTGGACGTGAACTTATACGCTCCAATCTATCTTTCTCGTTTATTCTTACCTGCAATGTTGGAAAGAAAATACGGACAGATCGTAAATCTATCTTCCTGTGCCGGGATCACTGCCCCCGGTGAATTGGTATATTATTCCGTATCCAAATTCGGGATCAGGGCCTTGGGAGAAGCGTTGGATTCCGGTTATAGACACCAGGGGATATATACGACTAACGTGTATCCTTTTTTTGCAAATACAAACATACTACATTCTCAGCAATTCGGAACGGATAAACCTAAAGTAGTTCCTCCTTTGATCGTAGACAGTCCGCAGATGGTGGTTCGAGCCATAGTGAGAGGGATTGAAAAAAAGAAGATGCATGTCTTCCCGGGTTTTACCGCGAAGTTACTGCGCTTTTTGACGAGACTGTCTCCCGGTTTTTTAAGAGGAATGGAAAGACTCGGACAAAAATTTTCTTAAATAGTAAGAGGCGAAAATATGGCGGCTACCCAACTGGAAAATGGAGTAAAAAAGGAAAAGGCGGAAGTTTGGACGGAAACCTTCGTTCAGAACGGTGATGTTTCTTTGTATGTAAAATACAATCATACAGCCAAAGAAAGACCGAACAGGCCGACCGTCTTATTCGTTCATGGATATCCGGACGATCATAGGGTCTGGTCCTACCAGATGGAATCCTTAAAAGAGGATTATAATGTAGCCGCTCTCGATCTCAGAGGTTCCGGAAAATCGGATAAGCCCAAAAAACAAAAAGCATATAATGTTCGTAGAATATTCGAAGATCTGGAAGCAGTGATCCGGTTCATCGGAAACGATAAACCTGTACATCTTGTCGCTCATGACTGGGGATCTTTGATCAGTTGGGCATTTGTTGCTGACGAGCAAAGATCGGTTTGGATAAAATCCTATACTGCTATGGGCGGACCGCATCCGGTATTAGGGAAGAGGAGCGCTTTTCAAATGGCTTTTTCCGGAAATCCGATCTCTTTGTACAAGGCACTTTCTCAACTTAAAAGATCTTGGTACATTCTATATTTCCAAATTCCTTTCGTTCCTGAATGGATCTGGAGGACTTTCAGTAAATTTTTCTGGAAGTATACGATGAATTCCGGAGGCGTTCCTAAGAATGATATCCTTAGAAATAAATCCAAGGAAGAGATTGTAGCGACCACCGTCTCCAATGTGAATTTGTATAGAGAGTTGCTTAGAGGGGAAACGTATCCGGAGCCGAAACATATCAAGGTGCCGGTCCAAGTTCTAATTCCGCTCAAAGATTTTGCGATCCGACCGGAGTTATATAGACTTCATGAAAGGATTTGCGATTCCTATCGAGAATATACGTACGATAGCAATCACTGGATCCAAAGAACGATCCCTGATGTGGTCAGTGAAAAAATCAGAGAATTTGTGTGGGAGATCGGCTGAGAAACGCAAAATTGTAATTGCTTCGAACTAGAAAAAAAGAAACCGGATCCGTTCGAAAAGGGTCAGATAAGCATGATCTTGAACGGAGTCCAAAAAATTCTAGTTTTATGGAAAGAGAAAGTTCTTCCAAATTTAGGATCGCTTTCTTTTTTGATCATACCTTTTTTCGCTTTGGTCCTCGTCGCAGACCAGGCAAAATCATTTTCTGAGAAGGAAGTCCAAAATTACTTTTCCGAAACTTGGAAATTAGAGATCGATCCCAAAAGTAATTTGGAATTGTTTAAGGAAGCCCAACGTTGGATCGGCACTCCTCATAAAGACAACAGCAAAAACGAGTCCGGGATAGACTGCTCCAGTCTTGCCGCCAAGTTGGTGCAAAAAGCGTATTCCAAAACGATCACAGGGTCTTCCGAAAGCATTTCCAAACAGGTTAAAAAAATACCCGAATCCGATCTGCAAGAGGGAGATTTAGTATTTTTTAATATATACGGCGAGAAGATCAGCCACGTTGGAGTCTATCTTAAAGATAGAAAGTTTGTACACGCTTCTGTGGTCAAAGGTGTAACCGTCAATTCTTTGGATGAGAACTATTACAAAACTAGATTCGTATTTGCCGGAAGACTATAGTCGCTTCGCTCCTGAAGCCCGCGACTTTGTTATTGGTCGATAATTTGTCTTTTCAAACGGACTATAGTCGCTTCGCTCCTGAAGCCCGCGGCTTTATTATTGGTCCATAATTTGCCTTTTCAAACGGACTATAGTCGCTTCGCTCCTGAAGCCCGTGACTTTGTCATTGGTCGATAACTACCTTTATGAAACGGGCTATAGTCGCTTCGATCCTGAAGTCCTTGACAATCAGAGCAGAAGGACCGAAATCAACTCCTGCATGAGAGTCCGCAGTTTCGGTCCGATCTTACTTCTGCTTAACTTCTTCTATTGCCAAAAATCTCCTGTCCCAAATTTAGAAGAAGTTAAACCTTCCTTAAGGATCGAAAAAGGATTAGTGAACATAAAAGATATAGATCCGAATATAGAGATCGATCTACGTTATTCTACTTCGAATAATTTTACCGGCTCAGTTATCTATCCTTTCCAAACTTGTTTACTTAGAAAAGAGACTGCAGAAAAATTGAAGGCTGCCAACTCCGAATTCCAAAGTTATGGATACAGGATTAAGATCTGGGACGGCTATCGCCCTCCGTATGCACAAAAGATCTTATGGGAGAAAGTTCCAAATCCAAGATACGTAGGAAATCCTACTAAAGGAGGCTCCGTTCATAATCGAGGTGGAGCAGTTGATCTCACACTTATAGATTCGAGAGGAAAAGAATTGGAAATGCCAAGCGCTTACGACGAATTCACATACAAAGCTTCTCCCTTTCGCAAAGACTTGGAACCGGTTGTTTCTAAAAATCTGGAGGTTCTTGTTGGAATTCTGACAAAGCATGGATTTAAACAGATCAGTTCCGAATGGTGGCATTATAACGACGGGGATGCAAAAGTTTATCCCTTAGTAGAGGTGGATCCGAAACTTTGGGAGAAATGAAACATTTAGAAATGTTCTCCAATCGTTTGACCAGGATGTCCAAACATTGGAAAAAATGGGCGAGGAGAAGGGGGATCACTTGTTTTCGGGTCTATGATCGCGATATTCCTCAGGTCCCGATCTCAATCGACTTATACGAAAATTACTGCCTAGTTTCCGAATACTTGAATTCCTATCCGATGTCAGAAGATGAGAGAGAATCGGAACGAAATTCCATCCGCAATTTTATAATCGAAATTCTTCAACTTGCTCCTGAAAATTTGTTTTGGAAAACCAGAGAACGAAAAAAGGGCAATCTCCAATATGAAAAGTTCGACACTCAAGAAAAATCCATCCAAGTAAATGAAGGCGGATTGAAGTTCAAGGTCAATCTAAGCGATTATTTGGATACGGGCCTTTTTTTGGATCACAGAACGACTCGCGATCTTTTCAGAAAAGAGGCCTCCGGGAAGAATATATTAAATTTATATTCTTATACCGGTGCGTTCTCCGTTTATGCTGCTGACGGCGGCGCGAAAAAAATCACAAGTGTGGACCTCTCCCAAAAATATCTGGATTGGTCCAAGGAAAACTTTGAACTAAACGGATTTTCTCCCGAAGAACATGAGTTTATCAGAGAAGATATTACGGAATGGCTGAAGAGAGAAAGAACCAATCCTAAAAGAACTCAATACGATCTTATCGTGGTAGATCCTCCTACATTCTCTAATAGTAAAAAGATGAAGGATATATTCGATGTGCAAAGAGATTATTCTTTTTTATTGAATTCTATCTATAGGGATTTTTCCGCACCTGGTGCGATCCTTTTTTTCTCCACGAATTTTAGAAAATTCAAATTGGATACGGATGAACTTCTTTGGGAAGATATTCAGGATATTACGAAACAAACTCATCCGGAAGATTTTCGGAATGAGAAGATCCGGTTTGTCTGGAAGATGAGAAAGTAGGCCACTGCAAATTGAATTCGGGTTTGTTGGAACTCCTACAAAATTGCCCATAAATTGTGATTGAAGATTTTACAGTTTTATGATATAGAGCAAACGATTCCCACGAGCCACTCCCCCCAATCCCAAATGCAGGGCGGGGGCGAGCCTTGGCCCCTGTAGGAATTCCTACAAAATCAGGTGACTGCCGTCTTAGACAAAAATTTCGCGAAAAACTTAGGAAAATAATGTCTTAAAAATAGACCGAATTTCTCTTTTCCACCTGCAATGATCACTTGTAGGTCCTCGTTCTCGATCGCGTCCAGGATCCTTTTTGCACATTCGTCCGCATCGATCCCATTCTCGATCACTTTGTCCATTTTTTTCTGAGGAGTTCCGTCTCCTTTGAGTGCGTTATGCGAAATATTGGTCTTTACGAAACCCGGATATACCAAGGTAACTTTCAGATTCTCTTTCGTATTTTCGGCTCTAAGAGCCTCGTAAAAACCGGTTAACGCAAATTTGGTGGACGAATATCCGGTTCTCAATGGAACCCCTATGAGTCCTGCAACACTCGCGATCGTGGAAATCCATCCTTGTTTCCTCGCTCTCATGTGCGGAAGTACCGCAAGTGTAAGGGCAATATTTCCGAAATAATTAACCTTCATCAAGGTTTCATAAGTCTCAAGGGAAGTTTCATGAGCCAAGGAACGTTGGCTGATCCCGCCGTTGTTGATAAGCACATCAATCTTTCCGAAAGTTTTGATGACTTGAGCCGGGGCCTTTCCTAATTTTTTATAATCCTCCAGGTCCAAAGGAAGGATCATGCTGTTTGAATTCGTTAGTCCGTTCTCCTTGCGGACCCTTTTTAATTCTTTTTCTCTTCTGGAAGAAAGAACCAAAGTCGCTCCTCTTCTCGCGGCTTCCTTTACTAAAGATTCACCGATTCCGGAAGAAGCTCCTGTAATCCAAACGACTTTGTCTTTGAAAAAGTCTCCCATATTTTTATCTCCGATATTAAATTTCTTAGGCGGTTGTTCGGATTTAAAAGGAATTTAAAAACCAAGGGACCAAGCCCAAGATATAAACCCCTTCTCCTAAAATCCTATACTTTTGAGAATCTTGGAATTGGTCCGCGTAACGCAGGATCCCTCCGGGAACGGCACAAATTAGGGCGATCACTAAAGAGGCCGAAACCGATGTACCCGGCGCCCATTTCCGTATTCCGCCGGCCAATACTAAGGCGCCCAGAAATCCGAGCAAGGACAATCGTAATACCCATTCCTTAGCAAGTTTGGGAGAAAGAACTCCCAATAGATAGACCTGGCCTTCCTTGGCGTCCAACTCCGCTTCCATGAGAGAATTCATGACTAGATTTAAAGTCGTACCTAAGAAGAATAAGAATAGAAGTAGGGGAACGGTCCAGGAACGAAACCCTACAAGTAATATGGGACCGAACCAAACTCCTAGGGTATAGATCAATGCCACGGAGAATTCTTTTCCGAAACGTATTTTTCCCCATCGAGCAATTCCTAAATGAAGCACTGCTAAGGTTGCCAATAAGACTCCACCTAATAAAACAATCTCTCTCAATAACAGAAATGCAAGAACTGCGGCGATAATTGTTGCGATAGCACAAAGTATCGTTAAAATTCTAGAATGATCGTAGTGGAATTTATGACGCGGGTTGATGGAATTTTCTCCCACCTTTTTTCCATCCAGTAAATGGTCCAAGGTATAGATGACCCAAACGCTTAAAGGAAGAAGGAGCCACCATACCGTTTTCATCTTGGCACCGGTTACTACTGTGGCTAAGGCGCCGGAACCCAAAACGCCAAGACATATATCCAAACTAAGTACATGAACATAAAACCAAAGTTTGTTTTCTAAAACCTTTCGCATACGATCTCTATTACGACAAATTTCCGCGAATCAATTAGTCTGTTTCGGATTATTTTACTGCTTTCGCGGATATGTTATCGATTCCTTCTGATCTAAATTGGGAATGCAAGGATTTTATAAAAATGGATTTAATTTGCCCGGAGTCATCTACGTTCTTTAGCGGAATGTAGATCACCAAATCGATATTAGACGGTCCGAAAGAAACATAACGAAACGAAATTTTGGATTCGTTATAACCTCCTTTCCCATAGATTTGCGCTAATGAAAAGTTCGCAGCTTGTATAAGAATCGATTCCAACTTATCCAAATTTCCTTCCTTAGGAATACCTATCTCTAGTTCGGTCCAAAGTCCTGTATTTGTAAGGCTATAGTTCGTGTACGTGGTCTTGGACATCTTTGCATTCGGAATAATGATCCTGCTTCCGTTCCTTTTTTTGAGAGAAGTAGTTCTCCAGTTGATATCTTCTACTAGGCCTTCTTCTCCGGTTTCTAAAGAAATATAATCTCCTACGGATACTTTTTTACCGAGTAAAACCCCAAGTCCTGCAAACAAATTGGAAAGAGTTTCCTGCAAACCTAACGCAAATGCAAGACCTCCCACCCCTAATGCAGTTAAAGCAGGAGTAACGGAGATCCCGAGCGTTTGTAATGCGACCAAACCTCCTGTGAGTAAGATTAGCATCCGAACAATATTATTCAGTATGGATGCCGAGGGGAGAAGTCCTTCTGCCTTTGAAGAATATAAAGTAAAAGCTCCGGAACCTACTCTTGCAAAAGAAAACGTGAATGCTAAGATGCCGAATACCTTCAGATAAAGAGAAATTTTTTCATCCGTAGAAGATTCTAATTTTAAGAATCGAAGAGCGGTATATAATCCAAAAATAAAAAAGGAAAATCGAACTAGTGAAAGAAGTGCGGTATATAGAGGATGACCGGTGTCTAACTGGTCTTTAGTAAGAGTTTTTGCAAGCCTTGGAACGATGAATCCGCCGAAAAGATAACCCAAAAGAATTCCGGAAATAACCGAAATTACTCCGAGCAACCAATTCGTTTCTAAAATCGTGTCCATCCAAATCATTCTCCCAGATTAAGAGGAAGTATTTTATAGAAAAGAAAAAATGGAAGTACCGAATTATGTGGCAAACCGAGGGCAAATCTAGAGGGAGATAAAATCGGATTTTGTAATGACAAACTAGAGAGATTTCAGAGACTCCTATCCCCATGCAAGAGGGAATCGCGAAAAATCAAATTTTAGAAGTTCCTCTCACGGGCACTATGTCCGCCTACGCTAGACGATTCCCGGAAGAAAGATCAAATCTTTCCGAATGGATGGACGAGATCCATACAAAAGGCATCCAAGAGGTAGTTTTTTGGGGAACGAAATCGGAGGCGAGCGCTTGGAAAAATAGCCAAGTCTTCAGAGATCTTGTAAAAAAACTCCAAGATGATAAGATCCGTCTCTCTACGATGGATGGGACAAAGTTCCGTTCTTCACCGGACTCAGCCCGAAAACTGGATCGTTTTCTTAGGTCTCATTTGGGCTCCGTACTGGTTTGTTATTCCGAAAACGAATCCGATGCATTCGTAAAATTGATCCAAGAGATACTTTCCGGCAAAAAGGAAGAATCTACCAAAGTATATACACCATATTCTCCTAATATAACTTCCGAAAAACCGCAAAAAGAAAAACAAGAACCGCCTAAAAACCATGGGGAGGATTTTAAGGCATCTAGGATCACTATTCGAGTGAAACTTCTTGCGATCGTTACCGCGATCGTAGTGGTGAGTATGGGATTAATGATCGGACTCGCTACCACTCTGTTCCGAAATTATACCGTATCACTTATTCAAGAGTATAACTTGAGTTTGGCGAGATTGACAGGACTTCAGGTCGGTCTTCGGATCAAAGAACTTTCCGCCAAATCATCCGAGTTTACGGATAAATGGAATATTCGTCCTTCCAAGGGATCTGATTCTAAGAAGATCGCTCCGCCTGCTTTCATCTCGGGATTTTTTTCCACTCATCCTAAAATTCTAGCCTGGGGGAAATACGAACAAGGAGAATCTACGCTTGTTTTTAATCCAAGGTTCGTCCGAGATCTTAGAAAAGAAGAAGATGAGATCCGCGGTTTATGGGTCTCGATCCCGAAAGAAGATAAGGAGAAATATTTTGCTTCCGAATTCGAGGCCACTCGGTTGGAAAATATCAGTTCTAAATTCGGTTTCCCTGCGGTTCTATTTATCGAAAAAGACGTTTCGGGAAAAGGGTATGGTTTCTTCTTAATTTCTCCCCAAGATCTTTGGGAATCAGCGAGATCCGCTTTACAGACCGAACTATTTGCGATCTGGGTTGTGGACTCCAGAGGAAGATTAGTCGCTCATACGGAAGAATCCGAAACGGTTTCCGCAAAAGATTATTCTAAAAATCCTTTGGTTCAATTTTTATTAAGGAGTCCCGCGGATAACGGATCCCAAACTTCTATCTTCGAAGGAAAGGAAACCTTAGGATCTTTCCAACAATTGGAAGACGGTAACCTCGCAGTTGTATCTTCCATCGAAGCTGACAAAGCATTCGAAGCGGTGTATAAGATCAGAAGGCAGAATTTTTATATTCTGATCTCCGTCTTAAGCCTCGCATTCTTAGTGGTATTTCTATTCTCCCGAACTCTAACTGTTCCTTTGATCAATCTACTGAGTGCGACTAGGCAGATCGAACGAGGAAATTATAAAGTTGGGATCAAACCGGTAACCAGAGACGAGGTCGGAGTTCTAACAAATTCATTCCTCAAGATGGCCCATGGATTGGAAGAAAGAGAGAAGATCAAAGACACTTTCGGAAAATTTGTGAATAAGGAAATCGCAGAAAGGGCACTGGCGGGAGATATGCCCTTAGGCGGGGTTACTAAAGATGTTACCGTATTTTTCTCCGATTTAAGAAACTTCACCGGGATGTCCGAAAAATTAAAACCTAGCGAGGTGGTCGACTTCCTAAACGCATACTTCACAGAAATGGTGGAATGTATCTATCTTACGGAAGGGATCGTAGATAAGTTCATCGGGGACGCGATCATGGCCCACTGGGGCGCATTGTATACGGATGAGAATGATGCAAGGAACGCGATCAACTCGGCACTTCTGATGAGAAACGCATTGTTGGAGTTCAATCGGATCGGTAACGAGATAGGAAGACCCCAGGCAAGATTCGGATGCGGGATCAATACGGGACCGGTGGTGGTAGGGCAGATCGGCTCGGAAAAAAAATTGGAGTTCACGGTCATCGGCGACGCCGTCAATCTCGCTTCTCGTATAGAATATTTAACCAAAGATTTCGGGACGGATATATTAGTCTCTGAAACATCGTATGAAAAAGTAAAAGATCACTATAAATTCGAATCACTTCCTCCGGTTTGGATCCGAGGAAAAGAAAAACCCCAACGACTCTATGCCGTATTGGGCTGGTTGGAAGATCCGGACTGTCCTAAAAATATAGAAGAACTCCGTAAGATTTGCGGGATACCGGAGCCTGATTCTCCTTCCAAGGCGATTGCGGATTAAGATATGGATTGGAGAATTTACAAGAGAGAATGGCAGGTAGGCATTGGCTGCTTCATTATACTTTTCTTATCTTTATACCTTCTATATTTTGAGTCCAAGTCCAGTGGTGGTACGGGGAAGGAAATCATGGGAACTGTTTCTTTCCGTTATAAAACCGCACAAAGAAAATTTCCAGACAGAATGTTATGGGAAGATCTGGAGCAAGGAATGCCCGTATACGATAGGGATTCCATCCGAACGGACGAGGCTTCCGAGGCAGTAGTATTTTTAAAATCAGGCACTCGGATAGAATTAGATCCTCAGTCCATGGTGGTTCTCCAATTAAAGGAGAATAAGGAGAACCTGGATCTAACCGAAGGAAATATATTGGTAGAGAGCGGAAAAAAAGTACTCTCCGTGATCGCTGGAACGGTAGGTTTAGAAGCGGAACTCGGCTCCAAATTCCAAATCACCAAAAACGAGAACGGCACTCGAGTAGACGTGGAAAGAGGCCAGGTAGAATGGTCTGAAGACGGAAACGTCAAACAAACATTAGGTGAAAGAGAAAGCTCCTTAAATGGAAATAAACTCAACCAAAATTGGAGCCTTGTTAGCCCCGAAGATTCTTATCGATATTTTCCTGCGGAATTGGAGCAAACGGTTGAGTTTCGTTGGGAAGGAGGAGAAGATGGTATATTAGAAATTTCTCCTAGACGGGACTTCACCGTATATATTTCGAAAAGGCCTTCCAAGGAGCCTTATTATAAACAAAAATTCCCGGAAGGGATCTATTATTGGAGGGTCAACTCTAAGGACGGCAAAAAAATATCCGAAGTCCGAAAGTTCAGAGTTCTCCCGAACTTTCCGGTAGAATTACATTATCCTAAAAAAGATCTTTCTCAGGAAGATAGGACCGTGGCATTTTCCTGGGCAAAACAAAAGATAGCAAGCGGATATAAATTGCAGATCTCTAACGATCCTAATTTCGGAGCCTTGTCCGAGACCCAAGTATTCCGTACGAATTTTTCACTCACCTTGGATCCCGGGACTTATTATTGGAGAGTACAATCTTATACCAATCTTCCCGGAACGGAAACATTTTCGGAAGTACGTAAATTTTCCATTTCACTTCCTGTGCTCCAGGTTGCAGAAACAAAACAAGAGATAGCAGCTATTCCGGAGACTCAGTCAAATGCGGATCTTTCCGTAGATTTCCCGAAAAACGGTGCGGTGGTGGATATGACCGGTAAGGAAAGTATCTCTTTCCGATGGAAATTCTCCGCCAAACAGAAACAAAGCGAATGGAAATTTCGTCTTTTTTATAAGAGAGGCTCAGGTGACGAGTTGATCTATGAAAAAAAGACAAAAGG
Organism: Leptospira sp. WS58.C1; assembly: GCF_040833995.1. Lineage (NCBI taxonomy): Bacteria > Pseudomonadati > Spirochaetota > Leptospiria > Leptospirales > Leptospiraceae > Leptospira > Leptospira cinconiae. The sequence goes on along the minus strand of NZ_CP162137.1, from coordinate 2,952,445 downwards.
GGATCGGTTGGTGTTCAAAGATTTGGAAAAACTGGATGTAGGAACATTTCGTTGGACGATCGAATCGGATTCCGATCCCAACCTCAGATCGGAAGCGGATTTTAAAATATTACTTAGGGAAGAATTGGAAGCCCCGGAAACAAAATCCAGTGGCGCTCGCCCTTAAGGAGAAGGCATGTTCTTATTCCGCGGAAAAGATTTCGGTATTGTATTTCAGTTTATTCTAATATTCTTTTCAATATCCTCGGGGGTTTTTGCCGAGAAAAAAAGTTTCGTTTATTATATAGAATGGAAAGAAGTAAAAGGAAGCCGCGGTTATTTGGTGGAAGTAAGAAAAGCGGAACCTTCTCAGGAATTATTTTTAGAAAAGAAGGTTTCCGAGAACGAAATAGAATTCTCCTTAGAAGCAGGTACCTACGAGTACAGGATCGCTGCACTCAATAGATTCGGAAAGCCTGCTTCTTATACTCCATGGACCAATTTTAAAGTTGAACAAGACCGTCCGAAAGCGGTCGCTTTGGCGGAAAAAGAAGAGGCTAGTAAAGGAAACAAAACCTCCAAGTTTGTTTGGATCCCGGGCACTGGATATTATTCCAAAGGAGAACGTTGGAAGTCCTACAGTATTTGGGCCTGGTTCGGGGCTCTTGCCTATCTTGGAAATTCGGAACGAGAGGCCGGGAATATTCTCGCCTCAAAGCCGTTAAACGATCCGATGAATATTGCGGTCTTAAGTTTAAATCTACCTTCTTCCTTTACTCTTTATCTTTGGCAGGCAAGAGAGAACGATAAGAAAGAATATGAAATGCACCAAAACAATCAGGCCCTTATCGGGGGAGTTGCTGTCCTAAGCGTAGCACTTTCTCTTTGGTTGGAAAATAAACTTCCACAAGGAGATTCGGTGCAGTTCAAGGTGAGCCCTGATCGAGGCGGAAATCAAAATACTTTTGCAAATACCGGATTCTCTCAGAACAGATGGGAAGTCCAATATACAAGGAGCTTCTGATCAATGGCTCTTCGAATTACCACTTTACTCATTTTTCTTTCCGGTTTTTTTAGCTCCGCTTGTTCCAAGCCGTTTCCCGGAGGAGATGAACTCATCCTCTTAGGGATTCTTGGAAAAACACGTTATCTGTTCGTTACGACTTCCCCCAATACGGGAAACTTGGGCGGAGTTGGAGGTGCGGATCTTATCTGTCAAAGTGCAAAAACTTCAGAAGTCCCCGAATTACCCGGTTCCGCTTTGGAATACGTTGCATTGATCGCGGCTTCGACTCGGGTACCGGGAGGAGCGGGCTGGCCTCTACTTGCAAATACGAATTATTATGCGATGGATCCTGGACAGACTCTCATATTTCATACGAACAGTTCCGCGATCCCTGTGGTCCCGATGGATAGTGCGACCGGAATTCCTGGAGCAGGAAACTATTGGACGGGTATCAGTATGACTTTTGGAGTAGGAGATACCTGTCTTAATTGGGGCGATGGTACCGCTGGGCAATTCGGAGAATACGGAGCCCCCGCAGACAATACCATTGGGGGATTCAACCAAGGCTTCTCGGATGGATGCGATCAGCCTAAAAGCCTACTTTGCGTTAGAAATTAACTCTCTACGATCCCTGCCCGGATGGCGTAAACTACCAGGTCCGCCACTTTGTGTAAGTCCAACTTCTTCATGATGTTTGCCCTATGCACCTTTACGGTTGCAGGCGAGATATGAAGAAGTTTCCCTATTTTCTCGTTGGAATTTCCTTCTGAGATCAATTTTAAGATCTGTCTTTCTCTGTCGGAAAGAACCGAGAATACTGACGGACCTTCTTCCTGGAGTTCTCCGGTCTTTTTGCGGCCGATATTGGAAAGTACACGAGTTGCGATCCTTGGGCTTAAATATGTTTCCTTTCTGCGGACCGCATCTATCGCTCTGAGTAGATCTTCTCCTGCGTCGTCTTTTAGGACATAACCGTTGATGCCAAGGTCCACCAGTTTCTGGATGTATTCTTCGTTATCATGTCGGGATAGAATGATGACCTGGACTTTGGGATAATATCTTTTGACTCCTTTAACGAGGTCGATACCGCTAACTCCCGGCATGGAGATATCCGTGATGAGAATATCAGGCTCTAATTTGCCTATCTCATCTAATGCCTGTTCGGCGTTCCCGTTTTCGCCGATGATCTCCAGATCGTTTTGTCCGGAAATGATCAGCCGAAGACCTTCTCTTAAGATCGCGTGGTCGTCTACAAGATAGAGTTTGCAAACGGAGGGTTGGGCGTTCATACTTTCTCCTTGGAACGTTTTTTTAACGGGATCCTTAGCACGTATTGAGTGCCTTTATTGGGCTCCGTTTCTAAAAAAAGAGTACCGTTTAGGTCCTCGGTTCTTCTCCGAATATTTTCCAATCCGTATCCGGTAGATTTTATTCTGGCTTCTTTTTCTTTAAATCCTTTTCCGTTATCTTTTGCAGAAACTACCAAAGTATCATTCTCCGAAAAGATCTTCAACTCCACTTTATTCGCTTGGGAATGTTTCAGAATATTAGCGCAAATTTCCTGTAAAATTCTGAAAACTTGGTTCTGTATTTCCTGTGGAATTTTTTCGGGAACCTTGAACTCGGATTTTACTTTAATTTTTTGTATCGGAAAAATTTGATTCGCTAGAGATTTCAAAGCGGCCTCCAGCCCTAGTTCTTTTAAGGAAGTAGGTTGCAAATTTGTGTAAATTTCGCGGAGTTCTTGGCTAGCTCGATCGATGAGTCCTAGACCGGAGCCGAAAGATTCAGGATGCTCCTTCTCGGATTTTTGATACGCTTGGAAATGTAATTTTGCAGCAAGTATAAGTTGTCCAACTCCATCATGAAGTTCTCTTGCGAGTCTGGATCTTTCTTCTTCTTGGGAAGCTAATACCTGTGTGTGGAGAGTGGCGATCTTCTTCTCTAACTTTTTATTCTCGGTGATATCTTTTAAGATCATTCCAAGGCTGTCTTTGAATCGGAAAATAGAATATCCGTAAGACTTCTTTCCTTTTCTGAATTCCTGGTTCTGTAATTTTGTTTTGAGAGCCTTGTGAAGATTTTCTCTTAGGTTGGCTTCTTCCTTTGAATCCAACTTTAATAGATTGAATAGATTTTTGCCTACTGTGCTTGCGAATCTGAGTTTGAATTCTTTTCGAAAGGATGCGTTTGCAAATCGGACAATATTGTTTTCATCCAAGGCAACGATAGGAGAGATCTCCTCTACCAAGGAAAGGAATTTAGAAGCCTGCTCCTTACCGGAGTAAGAGCCAGATTGTTTGGTTTCTTTTCGTTTGAGAAGTCCTGAAGCCACTTAAAGTTCAGGATATAGTCCGGCTTATGGATCGAAAAGAAAAAAACCCCTCCCCTCGGCCGAATGAGGGAAGGGGGAGGTTGCTTTTACTCTTTCAGGAGTCCCAAATTAGGGCGTAGCGGGAAACACATCCGAAGTATTCGGAGTTCGGAACCAATCCGAATTAGTGGTTCCAAGAGATTCATACCAAGTTTTAAAAGTAGGATACGAATTTCGAATATCCGTAGCTTCGTAAGGCCATTGGAAGTTTCCAGGTACAAGAAGTACCCAAGGGAAACCGGAAGCATCCCTATAGATGTCCTTACCTTCCGCATCGAAGTACCTTCCTGCAGCATGTATATCTTTACCGGTATTGACGACTCTTATGAACGTATCGTAAGGAGCAGGTCCAAGCGCCAGTTTAGAGATCGGTTCGGACAGAATAACTTCCAATTTTGCCGTTTTTCCTTTTATGAAAACGGTATCCGTTCTGGATGCGTTCGACTTGGAAATTGTAGTAGAGCTATTTCCTAAAATTTCCAGATCAGCAATCGATGTCGGAGTTCCGCTTAAGTTTTCTTCCAAGGTAGTCCCGTCTGCAGCGTAGCGGAGAAGTGAATAACTTGCCACACTTGCTCCAGGTAAACCGAAACGGAGAGTATGATTGTATCCGGCGCCTTTCGCAACATGAGTGAAATAACCCCTCACTCGTACTACTTCGCCGAATTTATTCAGGTCTTCTTCGAAATAAGAACGGATCACATAGTCGTTGAAGTCCGCATCTCCTTGTTTCGGGAATAAGTCTTCGTACGATGTGGTGTAATAATCTTCCGCAGGAACACGGATCGAACTCACTCTTGTCGGATCGTTCGGAAATACGTCCTCGAAATCTTGGACACCGTCTCCATCGGAATCGATGATCTGTTGGCCGGTCGCTGTGAAGCTGATAGAGATCCTTCTATCTACTTTACTTACCGTCGCGATGGAAATGTCTGCTTCGTAAAACTTGCCGTACGCTTCTACGGTTAGATGAACTGTTTTAGTATCGCCATCTACCGTAAAACTACCCGTAACTTCTCCGCTGGGATTCGTATAAGCTTTAAAAACCGATTTATTACTAGGAGCACCGGGAACGGCGGAAGGCACTGTAACTTGCACCATGGACCCGTTCACAGGAGCCACAGGATCTATGACTTGAACGTTAACTGTGATTGTGCGAGTGGTATCGAATACGAAATCTACCGGAGCGGTCTCGTCATTGATATCGATCCCGAAATCGGTAGGCCCGGAAGGAGCCTCCACTGGAGTTGCCCCTGCTACCAGACTCATCAACCAAGCGTAGTTCGGATCGCTGGAAGACGTGCAGGACACGAAAGAGATACTGAGAGAGGCTAAAAAGCAGGTTAGGATTTTTTTTGTCATATATGCACCCGTAGGGATGTCATGATTATGCTTATCTCTCATCAATACGCAATACACCCGAAGGTATAGATTTCCGGAACCTTCGGCTAATACTATTTTTGGTACTTTGTTCGAATGAGATCTCTAATTGCCGGAATTCCGGCGAATTAAAGAGTCGCTTGGAAACTTTCTAAAGCTTTGGTCCGGAAAGAATGGAAATCCCCGGAAGAGAAAAATTTACAATGTTTCAATACTTCATCAGGGATCTCGGAGAACTTGGCTTCTTCGTTGTTGATCTTGATCATCATATCCCCCAGATAAATAGGGAAAATGATCTCTTTGTACTGTTCTTCCGCTAATTGGGGCCTATGATGATATTCCATCGTTTTAGAGTATAGTTCTGGGAAATTCCATTTTTCCGCGATGAGCGCTCCAATCTTAGTATGAGTAATGCCGAATGCGGCTTCTTCCATAGAAAGAGAAGATGCGATCTCTTTGGATGCGGAATAATTTTGGATCTTACCCATCCGTTCTTCTTCCAAGGATAGAAGAATGATCTCGCCTATATCATGAAGAAGCGCCGCCGACATCAAATTACTCATAGCTTCCTTAGGAAGATTCAATCTTTGGGCGATCAATTTACAGTAATATGCACATTGATTGGATTTTTCCCAGATCGTTAAGAAGGCAGGGAACTTGTTCTCCAGGATCTGTTTTGTTCCGAGAGAATATAACAAAACCTGCAATTCTTTCAAACCGATCAGTTGGATCGCTCTATCCAAGGACTCAACTTTGTTCCCTCTGCGGAAAGCCGCCGAGTTGGATAATTTCAGAATGTTTGCAGAAAGAGCCACGTCCTTCTTTACCATCTCGGCAATCTGACTGATGCTAGAATTCGGTTTATCGATAGCTGCTTGGATGTCTTGGATTGCTTTCGGGAAGGTAGGAAGTTGGTCTACTTCCTTAATGATCTCTTCCGCCTTTTGGATCTGAACGTTCTCTTTTTGGATCTGGATCGGAATATCTATGATTACGGATGTATTATTGCCTTGGCTTTCTACCTTATAGGAACTCGCGCCCAAGCCGTCGTTTTTTAACATCATTAAGGTCATGATGAGCCCGAGACCTGCTCCTTCCGTCTCGTCCCCTTTTTCTAAAAAAGCTTCCGCAAGATCGTTATACGTTTTTGCTTTTTCGATCCTCTCATTGATACGATCCACTTCTTCCGGACTGAGTTTTACGTTATTCATCACTCGGATGCGGATGGTATCCTTATTATGAATGAAGGAAACTAAAACAACGTAATTGTTTTTAAAGAGAAGATCTTCGTATTTCTCCTTATTATCCAGATAAGTTTTTTTAAACCCTGTGATCTTACTACGATACACGCTCGGATTTTGGATATCTGCTTGCAGTTCTCTAAAATAGATCCTTTTGATATTTGCTTTGATGGTGTTCGTGATGGTTTCTTTTAAGGCAGCAAGAACAGAGTCCCTCACGAATATGATATCCAAATGTAAAAGATAACGATCCAAGGTTTTGGAGAGAACGCTGTCTACACTCTCCGTAAGATTAAAAAATTTAAAATGAAACGGGATATTCTCCGAAATGGGATGATCCAGGTCTTTCAAATTGCTGAATATACCGTGGTCTTTGTGATGGAAAAGTTCTAGGGTTTTCCCTTGGCTCATATCATAACTCTGAAAAACGTTAGTGGTCTTTGTCAAGAATTAGCGAAACTTAAAAATGAAAAATAAGATTCTACTAAGCGAATTATACGGATTAAACTTGGAAAAAAATACCGATCGGAAAATTTATCTTTCCATTCTTGTCGGAAATAAATTTCCAAAAACGTCAATGGTAATTAGTCCTTTTGGACTAAACCATCACTCGATCGAGTAGGAAAATTCTTGGCATAACAGGTTGAATAAAAAGCGACTTTGGTCTGGAGAGGAGACTTTTTCCAAAAAAGTTACGGAATGATCATTCAATAAAAAGGTTGCGCCAAAATCCTGAATTTGATGAAATTAAATCTTGGTTCTCTACCAGTCCGGATTTCCGGCAGAATGTTAGAACTTAGGAGACCCCTCATGTCCAGCACAGCTACACAACCGGCGAGCTCAGTCTCTTCCGCCTCCGGCGGAACGGCTTCTTTTCCTGCTCCGAACCCTAAGGAGATGCAAAGAGTATTCGATGCTCAAAAACGTCATTTTCATAAGGTTCTGAAAGTTTCCAAGGCGAAGGATCGAATCGTATTATTGAAAAAATTACTGGCGGCAGTGGAAAGACTGACCCCGGAGATCAAACAGGCTTTACAAAAGGATTTTAGAAAAGCTCCTCACGAAACGGATCTAACGGAGATCATGCCTTCTATCGCAGAATTAAAAGATGCGATCCGACATGTTAAAACCTGGATGAAACCGGAAAGAGTAAAAACCCCAGTGTCACTTTTCGGTGCGAGAAGTTCCATTTCTTACGAACCAAAGGGAGTAACGCTGATCATTTCTCCATGGAACTATCCGTTCTATCTTGCGATTGCACCGTTGACTGCCGCACTTGCAGCCGGAAACACTGCGATCATCAAACCTTCCGAATTTACACCCGAAACTTCTAAACTACTTACGAAACTAGTAAAAGAAACCTTTCAAGAGGGAGAAGTAGCCGTATTCGAAGGAGATCACACGGTTTCCACCGCTCTAATGGAGTTACCATTCGATCACATCTTCTTCACGGGGAGTACACATGTAGGAAAGATCGTAATGGCTGCTGCGGCAAAAAATCTTTCTACAGTGACATTGGAGTTGGGAGGAAAATCTCCGGCGATCATCGTACCGGGAGCGAACCTGAAAAAGGCGGCTCAAAAACTGGTTTGGGGAAAGATCATGAACGCAGGACAAACCTGTGTGGCGCCTGATTATCTACTTCTACCGGAAGGACAAACGGAAGAATTCGTAAAACAAGCGAAGGCCGCTGTAAAATCTTTCTATGGAGAAAGTTCTGCGGACATTAAGAATAACAAAGATTTCTGTCGTTTAGTGAACCAAAGGAATTTCCAAAGAGTTTCCGGTTATATTCACGAAGCGGTTGAAAAAGGTGGAAAGGTAGTAATGGGAGGAGAAACAGATTCTTCTCAAAACTATATAGAGCCTACACTGATTGCCGATGTTCCAGCAAATGCAAGGATCATGGAAGATGAGATCTTTGGACCGGTGCTTCCAATCCTAACATACAAAAACCTGGATGAAGCAGTGGAGAAGGTTCTTTCCAAACCGAAGCCGCTTGCACTCTATGTGTTCGGAAGTAATAACAAGTATATCAACAAAGTCCTCAAGGAAACATCTTCCGGAGGAGCTGCGGTGAATGACGTTATCGTACATTTGGCGAACCCGAATTTACCGTTCGGAGGGATCAATCACTCCGGACACGGTAGTTACCACGGCTGGTGGGGATTCAGAACATTCTCTCACGAGAAGTCCGTCTTTAAACAAGCCCCATTCTCTTCGATTGAAATGTTGTATCCACCTTATACCGGCTTCGTGGATAAAATGCTTCAATTCACCAAGAAGTTCTTCGTTTAAGAACTTCCTCTACTTTCTTCGATTTGAAAGCCCTCTTCGGAGGGCTTTTTTGTTTTTAGGGGCGGTTCCTCACTTCGTTCGGACCGGGCTACTACGGGTTCGCGCATTCGCGCTCATCCTGGCTTCGCCAGGACTAAAGCCCTTCGTATCCCTGCCGCAGCGACCCATAGGGAGCGAGGCAACGACCGCGAAGCGAGTCGGTGGCCGAAGGCCAAACGAGCGAGGAGTTAAATCAAAACCAAAAGTTTGAATCGAAAGCTTACCTAAAATCACCGCACAGCATTTATCCGCAGCGACCCATAGGGAGCCGGTGAGCGATTATGGTGCAGTTTGTTTGATTTGAAATTTAGCTTCGCTTTGCTCAGCTACCCTTCGGGAATCTCACTCCCTATGGGTCGTTCGATTGGCAACGACCTTGCGAGCGATCCGTAGAGAGCGAGCAAGCTCGAGATAGACGGAGGCGTAATCGAGAGCACCCTAAGTTTATTCGAAGCGAGTCGGTGGCCGAAGGCCAAACGAGCGAGGAGTTAAATCAAAACCAAAAGTTTGAATCGAAAGCTTACCTAAAATCACCGCACAGCATTTATCCGCAGCGATTGTTGAATTGCACACGAACTGGCAAAGAGGAAACGGTTCTTTCGTTGGAGTTCCAACCTGGGTTGAAAAATGGCCCCCACCCTGGTTCGGGTGGTGGAGGAGGGCTCGTGGGAGAAGTTGATTTCTCCTATATCATAAAATCTTAAAATTTACAACTACATTTGCGGCTGAATTTGTAGGAGTTCCAACATTGTCACGCGAAAGGAATTTTCTTGACTTAGTGAATGTAACCGCGGCAGCGATGCGCAGGGGAAGTCCGAAGGACCGAAGCGAAAGCGTAGCCCGTAGCAGCGCGGCCCGAGCTTAGCGAGGGAGCCGCCCCAAAAGCCCTAATCCTTCCAGGAATTTGTCCGTGTATTTCCATGGTCTTTTCTTACCGAAATCGAACATGATACAATGAGAGACGGATTCGCAGGAAACTTTGCCGTCGGATTTTCGTATCAATTTTTGAAATGCCTTACATCTCGAGCCAGAGATCTCACCGAACTGAGTTTCGATTAGCGCGGTATCGGGATAGCGGATTTCCGCTTTGTAATCCGTTTCTCCTCTTAGGATCATCGGTCCTATGTTTTCGGATTTCATTTGGGAGAAGGAGAGGCCTGCTTCTTCTAAAGCGACCATTCTTCCTTCATGAAGAAATACTTGGAAGTTTCCGACATTCAAATGTCCGTTAGGATCACATTGGCTCCAAAGGACCGGGATTTCATAAATGAATGATTTAGAGATTTGCATATCCTTCTCCTGTTCTTCCTAAACTTGAAATAGAAAGGATTTAGAAAAGGGGAAAAATTGTTTTATATCAAATTATTTATTGGTTGGAAAAACAAAGTATAGTGCTAAAAACTTCTCCAACCCAAATATAGATAAGATGCTCCCAAAAGGATACAAACGGGTGAATATAGAAGATAATCGTATTTTGCGAATTTAGTATTTTTGATTTTTTTAAAGTAGCCAACTAGTCGAAAATCTCCGATGGCTCTTCCTATAAAAATGAGTGAGATTAATAGGGAGAAGATTGCACTCGTTCTATTTGGCGAGAAAATATTACCGGAGACCCAAAGAGCTACTGCTCCGAATGCGAAAAGAACAAGCGCAACAAGTAAGGTTAATCCTCTTCCCGGAACAAATGTAGGTTTGCCGTTGGTTTCCGGAATGACCGCGACTGATGTTAATTTTCCACCGAATGCCCAGTAGACATGTAATGCAGATAAAAAAAATAGAATTCCTCCTGTGAACAAACCGATCAATTTCTCTATCTGCATTTGGAACCTCTACTCTTTATGTACGTCCCGATATAGAAGCATGTCCAGCAATCTTTCTTCTTTTTCCGGATCAAAACCGCAGGTATAATCGAAAGTTTTAGGATTTTCGTAGGTCCCGAAAAGCATATCCCACCAAACTATATCTCCGTAATTGTTTTTATGTCTTCCGTATTGGTGATGTATTCTGTGCATCTCCGGTCTTTGGAAAAAATATCCGATCCAGCGTGGAGTTTTGATATTTGTATGATAAAAGAATTCTCCAATGGCGGTGCAGAAAGTATAAACTGCTCCCGCTTCATAGCTTAATCCTAAAATCACGTAAATTAAGATACTTCCTATGATAGAATTAAGAATCATTTCTCCCGGATGTTTGTAGAAGGAAGTGATTACTTCGAGTCTTTGAGGACTATGATGGATTTGGTGAAATCCTCTCCAAAGAAAATCAAACGTGTGTCTCCATCTATGCCACCAATAAAAAATGAAAGTGGCGATAAAATAAGCAAAGAGTCCACCCATTGCTGGATTCAGAAATTTTGATATATGAAATATTGAATTTCCATAAAACCATTTTTCCCAAGTGAAACCGGCTAATACCACTATCACTAATTGGATAAAATTTACTAAGACGACTCGGATCGGCCAAGTTTTTACATAAGGCAATTTCCAGCCGGGGATGATTCGTTCGATTGCTAGGCATATCCCAGCTATAATAAATATTTCAACTAACATACTTTATTCTTACGTTATTTGCCTCTGGTATATTTTGAGGATAAGAACTTGGTCGGAAAAATCGGGTCCCGAAAAATATCGGAAAATTTTTATATGAGGGATTTATTTTTTAAAGATTGAAAGAACGAAAATCGTCTAAACGATTTCTTACTACGGATTAGGAGCTAATCCCCGAAAAAGTGCAAATATCCAATTTTAAATCCGCGGTCTATATTCGAATCTGTCCTTGTTTGCCATAGCAAGGAAAAAGTTAGATATCCGTTTTGGTTTATTGGATATTGGACTCCCGGTGCGACCACAAAATAATCCGAGTACGGCGTAATCGTATTCGAGACGGTAGTCCTATGACTAAATTCTAAAAGTAGATTCGTCTTGGACGTTAGACTATAAGAAAGAGTGAGCCCTGAATATAAGAATCTTTTAAAATTCTCTTCCGCGGTTTCTTTTCCGGAGGAATTGGTTTCGGATTCGAAGTTCGCGGTCGTTTGGATGGAGAATGCGCCGAATCTTTTTAAGGCTCCGAAATACGCCCGGATCAAGAATAGATCCGGGTTGATATCCGCTTCCTTTGGTTGAGAAACGGAAGGCCCGAAAAATTGGACCCCGCCCCCGAAGGATGCAAGATCCGTTTTTACATAATATTTTACGCCTACCGCCCAACGATCCCAACCGCTCCAGATCTTTCTAGTTGTGGCATAATGATCAACGTATCCGTAACTTGCAGTAACTGAAAATGAATCCGTAAATTTTATTTCTCCTGCGGCGGAGAGTTTTCGATCTCTTTCGTATCCATCTTCTTGTCGGGGGGTTCTGTCTGTGGCTGTTCCGGATACGTAAATTTTATTATATACTGCCAATTCCTGGTTGAGGTTTGGATGCACCGGTCTTTCTTCATTTCCTGGAGCGGATAAAACTGGAATTATAAAAACGGAATATATGAAAATCCAGACTTTAAGGCTTTTTATTCTCATTATTATGGCTTTATTCGTTTAGATAAAGGATTGGAAAGAAGGGTTTTAACTGCTCTCTTACGGCTTTGGAGAGAACATAATATCCGTTTTTATTGGGATGATTTCCATCGCTCAGCATATCGTTTTGGATCAATAGTTCCGTGTCTATTCTTGGGACAAAATTAATTCTTTCTTTCATCCCTGCATTGATCATTGCGACCGCGAGTGTAGGCCATGGAAATTCTACATTCCAAAGATTTAATGCAACTACATGTTCACATCTTGTTACAAGGATTTGTATACTTTGGATCTGTCTATCTATGGTCGCATCTACCTGGCTTTGGGTGGGAGAATAATTTCCTAAAAAATCGTTGATCCCTCCTTCATAGAGACAAGCGTTGTAACGATTCTTATCGTTCTCCACGGAAGAATGGATTTCTGCGGTGTCTATCCCGGGAAAAGCGAACTTGACCGTATTAAAATCCGAGAGTTGTTCTTGTACTGGCCAGGAGGCCACGATACTGTCCCCATACATTGCCAAAGAGGGTTTTGAAAGATAAGAGACTAGTTCTTCCGTATTAGAAGAAGGTTCTTTGTCGCAGTTATTGAAGAGGGATATTAAAAGCAGAAGCAAGGTCAGGTTTGAGATTGTTTGCAACCTTCTACCAAAACCTTTCCGCTTCCGCATAAAACATTCTTTTTAAATAGAATGTTTTGATTAAACTAATTTTTTTGCCGCTCCGATTGCAGCTTCATAATTCGGCTCGCTTGCGATTTCCGGAACTAACTCCACATATTGGATAGTATCGTCCTTATCCACAACGAATACGGCTCTTGCAGAAAGTCCTTTTAAACCTCCATCCGCAATATGAGTTCCGTACGCTTTAGAAAAAGAAAAATCCCTGAATTGAGAAAGTGTGACTAGATTCGGAGAATCCAACCCTTCCATAGTGCAAAAACGATTCATTGCAAAGGGTAGATCACCTGAGACAACCAAGGTTACGATCCCATCCAGCTTAGTCGCTCTTTCATGGAACTTTTTGGTTTCCATGGCGCATACGGATGTATCTAAACTTGGGACTGAAACTAAGATTTTCACTTTTCCGTTATAATCTTTGAGAGACTTGGAGCTTAGGTCTTTTGCCGTTCCGTTAAAATCGGGAGCCTTTGCTCCTACTTCTACTAATTTTCCTTCGAGTTGAACTGGGTTACCTTTAAGAGTGACGCTTGCCATTTTTATTTCCTTGAGATGGGATGATATGTCGAAAGCCGATTAGAGCAACGAAAATCCTTTTTTGGACTTCCTTTTCGGACTAAGGTGAGATATTAAAAAGTTCTTGCAAATTTTTATGAGTAAATCGTGAATATCTTCAGCGGTTTATCCGTCATTTTCTACAAAATGAATACATTAGGTCTACAGTCTAACCAAACCCTTTGGGTCGTCCTCTGGATGGTGGTAGTGGTCACGCTACCCTGGTTATCCTTTACGCCCTAAGGTTCTTTTGTAGGCAGCAATCCTCGAAAAGCCCCTCTCGGCGTAAAGCCGAGGGGGGCTTTTTTTATTTCTACATTGTGAGGCAAAAATGGAAACGATTACTGAAAAAAACAAGGCCTGGCTTAGAGAAGATAAGATCCCGCAGAATGGAGCGGAACTGATCGTTACCTATTTAAAAAGAAGAAGGATCCATAACGTATATGGGATCCCTGGAGGCGCCAATCTACCGTTATACGATGCGCTTCATAATAGCGGAATACGTCATATCCTTGCCAGGCATGAACAGGGTGGAGGATTTATGGCTCAGGGAGAAGCCAGGATCACTAAAAAACCCGCAGTATGTCTGGCTTCCTCCGGCCCGGGAGTTACAAATCTGATTACGGCGATTGCGGATGCGAAATCGGATTCAATACCGTTAGTCGCAATTACGGGCCAGGTGCCTTTATCTCTCATTGGAACGGACGCTTTTCAAGAGATCGATACTTATGGATTATCGGTACCAATTACTAAAAAGACTTATTTAGTTCGTTCCGTATCGGAACTCATTCGTATACTGCCGGAAGCTTTCCAAATTGCGGAAGGTCCCAGGCCTGGTCCTGTTTGGATAGATGTACCCAAGGATGTACAAGCTTCTCCTATTTCGCTTTCTATGTCCCAGATAGAATCTATTTGGAGTTCTCAGGAAGAAACAAATCCTCCTAATATCTTTATCTCGGAAGCGGACATACTCAGGTTTTATTCTCTATTAGAAAATTCTAAAAAACCTGTTTTATATATCGGCGGGGGAGTCAAGAGCTCCGGCGCAGAAGATCTGATCTCGAAATTGGCTAAGACCCAGGATATTCCTGTAGTTTGCACTTTGATGGGTTTGGACTCCTTTCCTCAAACTCATGAATTGTCTTTGGGAATGCTTGGTATGCATGGCGCTCCTTATACGAATCGATTATTATCGGAGTCGGATCTTCTTTTGGCGTTCGGGGTTCGTTTTGACGATCGAGCCACAGGAAAGTTGGAAACATTCTGTCCGAACGCAAAAGTGATCCATGTGGACATCGATTATAAGGAAATCGGAAAGTTAAGAAAGCCGGATTTCGGATTCTGTTCCGACCTAAAATATTTTTTGGAGAATATGGGAGATTTCCCCACGCATAAAAGAGAAGAATGGAGAGAGCAAATCCGTTCTTATAAGGAATTGTATCCTTTAAATTCGATTCCTAATTCGAAAGGTTTTTCTCCTCGGGATATTATTTTGTCCGTTTCAAGATCCTTAGGTCCGAATGCAAGGGTCAGCACGGATGTTGGACAACACCAAATGTGGGTAGCCCAATATTATCCTTTCCGTAAAAGCGGAACCTTTTTAACTTCCGGCGGACTAGGCACTATGGGTTTTGGTCTGCCTGCGGCAATCGGGGCTTCTCTTGCGGATCCCAATTCTATGATCGTTTGTTTTTCAGGAGACGGCTCTATCCTGATGAATATCCAGGAATTGGATACTCTGAGCGAGTTGAAATCGAATATTAAAATTATAATATTCGATAATCGTAATTTGGGACTCGTTCGTCAACAGCAGAATTTGTTTTACGGTAGCAGGTATAACGGGAGTTCCTATCCTCCCCATTCCAAGTTTTCCAAAATCGCAAACGCTTTCGGAATCCCTAGTTTGGATCTGGGAGAGGCCGGAAAAAGTTTAGAAGACCTGGAGGATTTCCTGAAAGAGAAAGGTCCCGGGCTGATCGTTGTCCCGATCGATCAGGACCTTCAAGTTCTTCCAATGGTTCCTCCCGGAAAAAGTAATCTGGAGATGCTCTTAGGTTGAAAAACTCCGTTTACATACGGTTTTATTTACAAAATGATTTCTCGGTCGAAATTTCGGTCGAGAAATCAGGAGATCCTTTATTTTCGTCCGTTCCGTCTATCTTTACTTTTAGTATCTCTTGGTGGCCCCGCCCGGGCCAAATCGTACTTTAATATTCCTTTTTTCTAATGTGTTGCAAGGCCTTTCGGGCCTAATATTAAGGAGACGACTATGTCCATAGAAATACAAAATATCAGAAAAGAAGCAAGTTCACTTTTTCCAAGACCTATTCTCCGGCCATTCCCCTTAAAGGAACAAGGTGTCATGGAATATTTCCGAAAACTAATGGAGGAAACCGAGGTTGCACTCTTATTCGAAAGTTTGGGACCGGAATCGGATAATTCCAGATACAGTTTTATTTCGGGCTTTCCTAAGAGGATCTTCAAAGCAAAGGGAGACCGATTGGAATGTAACGGAGAAGAGATCGGTAAAGGAAATCCATACCGGTTGTTTTCCGAAATTTTTCCTCCCCGAAAATCTTTCTTAGAATGTACGGAAGCGGGCGGGGGAGGTCTCTACGGTTATCTTTCCTATGAGGCTGCTAACGATATGGAGCCAAGTCTCCTTCTCAAAGAACATCCCAAATTTCCTAAGTTTTGTTTTGTTTGGATGGAAGACGGGATCCTCTTGGATAGAAGGACGGGAGAATCCAAATATTTTCATTACGGAACGGATCGATACTCTTTGTTCGAAGAGATTTTTAAAAAGAAAAACCCCGAAAAAGGAAAATTCCAATCAGTCGATTTAGGTTTTTCTAAAACAAAGGCGGAACACAGAATGATGGTGGATGAAGTTTTAGAAGAGATCCGAAAAGGAAATACCTTCCAATGCCAAGTGGGCTTTCGAAAAACATTTTTGGTAGGAGATGGCGAGACTGCCGTATCCGGAAGAAGAGGTGATTTCGAATTATACAAATCGGTGCGAAAAATTAATCCTTCCCCTTTTATGTTTTTTATGAGTTTTCCGGGGGAAGTTCATCTGGGAGCGAGTCCCGAACTTTTATTTCGTTTAAAAGATGGACTTGCGGAAAGTTTTCCCTTGGCCGGAACCATTCGAAGGGGAGCTGACGAAGAAGAAGACCGAAAGTTTGCGTTACAACTTCTTTCCGATCCGAAAGAGATCGCAGAACATAATATGTTAGTGGATCTGCATCGAAATGACCTGGGAAGAGTTTCCAAATTCGGAACCGTAAAAGTGAGAGATTCCTTCGCTCTCAAAAGGTTTAGCCATGTGCAGCACCTCTCTACGGAAGTTTCAGGAATTCTAAGAGTCGGTCAGGATATGTTTTCCGGATTGGCTTCTTCTTTCCCTACCGGAACGTTAAGCGGTGCTCCAAAGATAGAATCCATGAAGATCATCCATAGGATAGAAAACGATCCGAGAGGTCCTTATGGAGGGGCCGTAGGAAAGTTCGGTTTCGATGGAAATTGTTCCTTTTGTATTCCGATCCGAAGTTATTTCAGAAAGGAAGAAGAGGCAGTTGTCCGAGCCTCAGGTGGGATCGTAATGGATTCGGATCCGGACGCGGAATACGAAGAGATCGGTCATAAATTAGGAGCTGTTTTGAAAGCGATAGAGGCAATCCAATGAAAGTTTTGATAGTGGACCATCACGATTCATTTTCCTATAATTTATTTCAACTCGTCGGAGAAATTTTAGAAGAAGAGTTCCCATACAGATTTAGATTGGATGTGATCCGTCAAAATGAAACGGATGTTTCTAAAGTTTTAAAGGAAAGGTACGATAGAATTCTACTTTCTCCAGGACCCGGAACTCCGGAAGAACCTGAATATTTCGGCTGTTCCATGGAGATCTTAAAACAATTAGGAGGAGAAATTCCTATCTTAGGAGTTTGTCTCGGAATGCAAGGGATGGCTTATTTTGCTGGAGCAAATATTATAAAAGCGGAATATCCTTTGCATGGAAAGATTTCCGAGATCAAAACGGACGGTAAAGGAGTTTATCGGGATCTTCCTACGAATCTCAAAGTGATGAGGTATCATTCTTTAGTCGTGGATGAGAACTCTCTGGGAAAAGAATGGGAAAGGACCGCCTATGCAGATAACGAACTGATGGGTATACGGAATCTAAAAAAAAGAATGGAGGGTGTACAATTCCATCCTGAGTCATTCGCTACGGAAGGAGGAAGGAAGATGCTTTCGAATTTTTTAATATAACAGTCCATCCGAAATGGGCTGCATATCGATCCCCTAAGTTTGAGGACTGAATAAGACTTTAGGAAGCAATAGTGGAAGGAAAATTTTTCAAAAATTCTCGGATCTTTTCTCCGAGGTCCTCTAAACGGAAAGGTTTTCCTAAATAATCGTCCATGCCGGCCTCTGCACATGCTTTTCTGTCTTCCGGGCTATCATGGGCAGTGACTGCAATGATCCAAGGAACCTTTTTGGTGCCGGGTTTCTTCTTTAGGATCCTTGCAGTTTCTAATCCGCTCAATTCCGGCATTTGGATATCTAAAAGAAGAAGATCCACATCTTTCTCCTCCCAATAAGCCAAGGCGTCTATTCCGTTGGAAACAATCGTACATTGTAATCCTAACTTCTCCAGCATCTTTTGGATTAACTTTTGGTTTACGGGATTGTCTTCCGCGACAAGTACTTTCAGTTCCCTATGTTCGGAAAAATCGAAATTACTTCGATTTTTAGATTCTGCTATTTTAATTTTTTCCGAAAGATCCGCTTTTGGAAGGGTCATTTCTAAAACGAATCTGGAACCTCTCCCTAATTCACTTTCCGCGAATATATTCCAATCCAATGCCTTACAGATCCTTTTACACAAAGAAAGCCCTAAACCTGTGCCACCGTATTTTCGGGAAGTGGAAATATCGGTTTGAGAAAATGCTTCGAATAAGGCCGCCATCCTATTTGTTTCAATGCCTATACCGGTATCTTTTACACTTAAAGAAACTGTAATATCGATCTCGCTTTCGGATCTTAACTCCAATTCTACGGTAATCCCACCTTTTTCCGTGAACTTCAAAGCGTTGGAAACTAAATTGGAAAGAATCTGTCTGATCCGTATGGAATCCGATTTTACGTCAATACTTTCCCTTGCAGGGGGAAAGATCGTTTTAAATGCCAATCCTTTCTTAAATGCCTTGTCGGAGGCTTCTTCCGCATATCTTTCCAGAAGAGAGATCATGTCGAATTCTTTAAAACTAAAATGTAAGGAACCGGATTCGGCTTTGCTGAAATCAATTACGTCATTGATCAATCGGATCAGATGTTCGGAACTCTCCGTTAAGGAATTTAAATATTCCTTATGAAGTTCCGGATCCTCAGTTTGATGTAGTAGATCGACCATTCCGAGGATACCATGTACAGGTGTCCTGAGTTCATGGTTCATATTGATAAAGAATTGTTCTTTCGCTTTTTGTAATTCTAATGCCACAGCCTGTAGTTGGATCAGCGACTGAGATTTGGCATCTAACTCCATGAAAGAAACCACTGAATTTGCCAGCGCTTCTAAAGCTTGTATTTCCACCTCGGATATTTTTTTAGGTTGTGTATCTAATACACATAAGGTGCCCAGAACGTAACCATCAGGGGTTCTTAATGGAGCGCCGGCATAGAATCTAATATTCGGTTCATTTAAAACAAGGGGATTTTCCCGGAATCTATCATCGTTTAAAGCGTCTTCGACAACCAAAACTTTATTTTCGTAAACGGCAAATTGACAAAAGGAAATTTGGCGAGGAGTCTCTTTGACATTTAGACCCATTCTAGCCTTGAACCATTGCCTTTCTGAATCGATGAGGGAAACCAATGCGATAGGTGTTCCACAAATTAGGGAGGCAGCCTTGATAATACCGTCGTATTTTTCCTCGGGCAGAGTATCCAGAATTCTATAACGTTTTAATGCATGTACCCTTTCGTCTTCGTTTTTGGGTAAGGGAGCGACGCTATAAGGAAGATTTTCCATAACCAAATACGATACTCTTTAGGACGAAAAAATAATGTAGTATAATCTACATTTAAAAGTAAAAACACAAGCATTTATCCGATCAATAATTTATACTTAAGGTTAATCATGTATCACTTGAAAATTACGAATTCCTAAGATTTTACCTTGGGAAAGGATCTCCTGCAATTTTCGAATATCCCTTCTCGTATTTTTGAATATCTTGCAGAAGATCCAGTATCCGAAAATTTTATATAATCCGGACAACTCCATTTGACTTGTAAAGAGGATCTTAGTATCCGTATCGGAACCTTTTGGGTCAGGGTAGAAGGAGAATGTCTCGGTCTGATCCGAAAATCTACTTTTGATCCGGAATACCAATCTACTAGGATATTTTGATTCTATAATCCTGTATTCGAACTTACACGGGAAAAACCAAAATCTAACTTTTACTTGAAAACCGGAAGTACTTTCATTCTTCTTAAAAGAGAGGATGTTTCCAGACCAGTCCGGAAAACGTTCGAAATTAGAAACGTAATCGAACGCTCTACTTAAAGAGATCGGCACAGTAAAAGCAATCGTTGTCGTCGCCATGGAAACTTCTCTCTTACCTTAAAAAGAATTCCCTTAGGACTCTTTTTTGAGTCCAATGTAATATAGGGAGGAAATATGGGTTTTAGACGAATAACCGGAACAAGAATCGCCGAAAAAACTATCGAGGGTGGAGGATTTCCAGTCCGCAGACCTTTTCCAGTTCCGCAATTTTCTTATTGGGATCCTTTTTTGCTTTTGGACGAAATGGGACCGGTTGTTTATGAACCTGGTAAAGCGATCGGAGCTCCCGATCATCCTCATAGAGGTTTTGAGACCGTTACGTATCTATTGTCCGGAGAAATGGAACACAGAGATTCCTGGGGACATGCCGGAAAATTAAAAGAAGGTGGAATTCAATGGATGACTGCGGGGGCAGGCCTTGTGCATTCGGAACTTCCTTCGGCTGATTTTCAATCCAGAGGCGGAAGAATGCACGGATTCCAGATATGGGTCAATCTCCCAAGGGATAAAAAACTTATTTCCCCGAAATACCAGGAAGTGGATTCTTCCGAGTTGCCTGTGGCAGAAAAAGACGGTGTTTGGGCAAAGGTGATCGCAGGAGAACTTTGGGGAACGAATGCAGTGATCCAAACTCAGACACCGATTACGTTCTTCCATTTGAAACTTTCTCCGGGTTCCTATGCTGAAGTGCCTGTACCAAAAGATTATAATATTCTGGTATATCCTTTCGTGGGGGAAGGTACTGTTATTGATACGGATGCCGAAGTCGATCTCGTAGAAGGGGAAACAGTCTTCTACCAAGGGGGAGAAGGTAGTATAGGCCTAAGAGCTCCTGAAAATTATGCCTGGGAAATTTTGATCCTTGGAGGACAACCTTTGAACGAACCTGTGGCACGTTATGGCCCTTTCGTGATGAGCACTCCTCAAGAGATACAACAAGCCTTCGAAGATTATTCGGCTGGAAAAATGGGGACAATATAATTCCCCATTCATGGAAGAAACCCAAACCAAAAAATTAGCAGTGATCGGCGGCGGCGCCGCCGGTTTTTTCGGAGCTATCCAGACTAAAATTCTTTCGAAAGAACGAATATCGGTCCAACTATACGAAAAATCCCCTAACGTATTATCCAAAGTGAAAATTTCCGGAGGAGGACGATGTAATGTCACCCATTCCTGTTTCGATCCGGAAGAATTGTCCAAACGTTATCCAAGAGGGGAGAAGGAACTCAAAAGAGCATTCGAGATGTTCCAGCCCAAGGACACGATCCGTTTTTTCGAATCCAGGGGAGTAAAATTAAAAACGGAAAGTGACGGTAGGATGTTCCCCGTCACCGATAATTCCGAAACCATCATCAATTGTTTATTGGAAGAAGCGAAAAGATCCGGAGTCAAGATACGTACTAAAATTTCTATATTAGGAATTTATAAAAATGAAGATCCGAACGGTAAAAGGTTCAGGATACAAACCGAGGAAGGAGAGGAATATTTCGATTTCGTTCTGGTCGCAAGCGGTTCTTCTCGTAAAGTATGGGGATGGCTGGAAAATATGGGACACACTATAGAATCCCCGGTCCCTTCTTTATTCACATTCGAGATATCAGATCCGTTATTGGACGGATTCCAGGGACTGACAGTTCAGGACGTAGAAATCATATTCAGAAATTCTAAACTAAAACAAAAAGGACCGATCCTTTTTACTCATTGGGGATTAAGCGGTCCTGCGGTCCTAAAACTTTCCGCTTGGGCGGCACGTGAATTATTTGATACCGATTATAAAGCGGAACTGCTCGTAGATTGGGTGCCTAATCTCTCTAGACAAAAATTGAGGGAGATATTTTTGGAGAAAAAAAAGGATAGTCCTGCCAAAAAACCGGCAAGTCGTTCCGAGTTCGATCTCCCGTCCCGATTTTGGGAAAGGGTCTGGGAGAAGTCCTGCGGTCCCGAAAAAAGATGGTCCGAAATCTCTTCCAAAGAATTACACCAAGCGGAAGAAATTTTAAAGAGAACCGTCTTGAAAGTTTCCGGCAAGGGAGTTTTTAAAGAAGAGTTTGTGACTTGCGGAGGGGTTCGCCGCAAAGAGGTGGATTTTTCCAAAATGGAAAGTAGACTCCATCCAGGGCTTTATTTTGCGGGAGAAGTATTGGATATAGACGGGATTACGGGCGGATTCAATTTCCAAAATGCGTGGACCACTTCTTATATTGCGGCAAAAGCTATGGCTGATATTTAGTTCCAAGGATCCGGATAAGAACTAAACCCTAATCGATTTCCGTCGGGATCCTTAAGATACTTCGTAAAATCCGTTTTTTCTATAAATGAATTTCCGAATAGGGAATCTATCAGATCTCTTTCTTCCTTTTTTGTGGCGGAGAAGATCAATGCATGGGGAGCTTTGGATATTTCTTCCTTTTCGATCATGATACGGATGGTTCCCGCTAAAAACCAAGAAGATCTAAGTCCACCGTCCCGGTAAAAATGATCTTTTTCGAAGGATAATCCCGGGATGGATATATAAAAATTTTTTAATGTTTCAGGGTTTTGAGTGGAGATCGCGATATGATGGATCATTCCATAATCACCAGATCCGAATATTCTGGGTGTCGCTTCAGATAGGTTTGTACAAAGGAACAATTCGGGATAACTTTTTTCGTTTCGGCCCTTGCAGTCTTTAGAGCAGCTTCCGCAAGCTGGGAAGCGATCCCTTTCCCTCTAAAATCGGTCGGAACAAAGGTATGATACAGGTCCCAAACATGGGAGCCTATCTCCCTATAAACTAGGTGAGCTTCTCTTCCGTCTTGTAGGATCAGGAATTTTTTGCCGGCGACATCGTGTTGGACTGAGTTCATTTTGCCCTCTATGGATTCGACTCTCTTCGGGTAAGCTTTGCAGAGCTAAAACAATATAAATCGATCAAGTTTTAAAAATCAAGCAAACGGAGGTTCCGCCGATATTTTTCAGATCAAGCTCGGCCTTAAGTTGGTTGCATAAAGAACGAATGATCATTAATCCCAATGAGGAATCCTGGTCGTATTTTTTGGAAGAAGTCTGGCCGAACCATTCTTGGATGCCAGGCATTCCTACACCGTCGTCTTTCACGGTAAGATGGATCTTATTCTCCTTTACCTTTAGCTGAACGAAAATATTCCCTTTGGCTTCACTCGGGAACGCATGCTTTAGGGAGTTTGACATCAACTCGGTTACGATCAAACCGCAAGGGATCGCCTTTTCCATAGAAAGTCTAACCGGATCTAGATCCGCATCGAAGCCGATCCGATTCCCGGAGGGAAAATAAGAAGTAACTAGGTGTCTTAAAAGGGATTCCAAATATGTCTTCATATCCACATTCGCAAATTTGTCCTGCTTGTAGAGATGATCATGGATCATCGCCATTGCAGTAATCCTATTCTGTGCCTTGGACAGAATTTCGGAAGTAGCCGATTCGCCGGAATACATGTTTTGTAAGTTCAGCATTCCGGAAACGATCTGTAGATTATTTTTGACCCTATGGTGGATCTCGTGAAGTAACACTTCTTTTTCCCTTAAATTTTCCTCCAAGGTCCTTTCTATTTCGATCCTTGTCGCGATCTCTTTTTCTAGAATACGCTTAGATCTGTATATATGAGCTTTTCTTAATCTAAGATTGGTAAGGTATTCGTGTCTTCTTTGTACACTTTCCTGTAATCCTCTCATTAGAATAGTAAGGGGAACACATACGATGGTATTTGCTATTAGAAAGTTCAAACCAACGACATATAATCTTTCCGGAGCCATGTGCCAAGGAAGGTTCATGTAAAATTGCGCTCTGGATGCAATAAAGACCGCGATCATATTCGCCAAAAGACCGAGTAGAGAAGGGCTCAAACCGAATAAAACTCCTGCAAGTACCGGAAAGGGAAACAACCAAAGTAATCCTCCACCTTCCGGCCCTACAAATATCAAAAGAGATAGTCCTAAACAATAATTCATCGTAAGGACTAAGGTAGCTTTAACGGAAAAATTTATTCCTTTAACCAATAGAAGAAGGTAAACCAATCCAAGTGAGAACGAATCTATCCACAATACTTCCGTCTTACCTTCCTTCCATGCGAGATACACGCTCGGAAAATACACCACTGTCCCAAGTATTGTCATAGTGAATAAGATAGAAGTTAAGATGAGTTCTCTCCAAAAGGAAAGTCCGGAAGAGACCGGAGCTTTTGGAGTTAGATATCCTTGGATCGATTTGAAAATCCGATCAAGTGGACCGGACTTTTGTCCTTTTTCCATATTTGTTATGAATAGACTACTGGAATCTATCAAAACAATGATACTCTAGTTCGAATAAAAAGCGGTAGAGAATTTTAATTGTTTCTATTTTCATAATGAATTATGTAAGATCCTTTTTCTCTTCTTTAAGTAATAGGTGGAAATCGAATGAATATTAGACCCTTATGGTTAGGCTTTTGATTTTTCAGTCATCTAGATCGTTTTTTAAAACAATTTTTCGTCGTGAAAATTGCACGTTATTCGAAAGACTGAACGATTCTTAGGATAAAAAAAAGAGGCCCGAGGACCTCTTTCAAGTTGGTAGTTAGGTATAATTGGTATGACTTATTTTTTAGAAATCGCTCCGTCCAAGGAAAGTTTTCCTCCTCCCTTGATCACTAATGCTAAGGAGATCGCTACCATCAGTAGATGGAATTCGAAACCTTCTCCTTTTTGGCTTCCTGCCCAGTTCATAAAGAAACCGTATTCTGCGTGAGGTAGTATTGCTACCGTCATTGCGACTCCGATCCCTGCTGCGGCAACTCTTGTTAGAAGACCGGAAAGTAATCCGATTGGCCCCAAAAATTCTGCGATAAATAAAAGTATTACTAAAAAACCCGGAAATCCTGCACCGGTTAAGTATGCGTATGTTCCGGAGAATCCGTATCCGCCGTACCAACCTAGTACCTTTTGTGCTCCATGTGGGAACATCACAACTGCGAGAGTCACTCTTAGGATTAACGATGTTATATCCGCGTCCGTTTTGAGAATTTTCTGAATCATGCTCACCTCCTAAATGATTCGTGTTCATATAGTCTATTGGTTAATAGTTTATTATTAAAGTAATGGGCCGAAAAATCCGAAAAACATAGATCCCTCCTAATTATTACGCGGTTTTGAGTCCGACAGTCTTACAGATCTGTCCTAAATTTTTGAGTTCTTCATCGCTGAGGCAGGACATCTTGCCCTTCAGCTGTTCCAAATAATCAGGGAAAGAAGTCCCGATGAGCTCCTTTCCTTTGTCGGTAAGATTGATAATAAAATAACGTCTGTCCTCTTCGCTTCTAACTCGGAGTACTAAATTTCTTTTTTCCAAATTGTCTATGATCTGCGTGATATTTCCCTCGCAGGAAAATATTTTTTGACCGATCTCTTTTTGGCACATCGGGCCCAGATGGTAAAGAGTTTCCAAACATCCGAATTGGCCGCTTGTCAGATTGTATTGGCTGAGGAATTTTTCCTCCATTGTGCGGATAGAATCCGCACAACGACTCAATTTGATGTAGGCATCGAGCACCTTTACATCCCTTGGTTTTCCTTTATAATGAGTGGCCATAATACTTTAAGATTGAACTATTAATGTATAGACATCCCAGAAAGAAAAAAGTCAACAAAAAAAGAAGATTAACCCGGTCGATTACGCCCCGGTGGGGTCCCAACAGGTCCGGAAGTCCTCATTCCAGGTTTCCATTTCAATCAGATCCGGCTCACTGAGCTTAAAATCGAATACTTGGGAATTTTCCAAGATCCTTTCTTTTTTGACCGATTTAGGGATAACTACCAGGCCTTTGTCGATTGCCCATCGGATTAGGACTTGCGCGGGAGTTTTTCCGTATTTTGATGCGAGCGCAACGAGTTTAGGGTCGGAAATTTTTTTGCCATGGGCGAGGGGGCTATAAGCTTCCAACATTATATTATTTTTTTTGCATGTGTTCAATAGTTCGTTTTGATTTAGGAATGGATGGTATTCTACTTGGTTCACTGCGGGAACGATCTCCGCATATCGGAATAGTTCCTGTAAATGTGGAACGGTATAGTTGCTTACTCCTATCGCTCGGACCAAACCTTCTTTATATGCTTTTTCTAATTCTATCCAGGCTTGTTTTCTGGTACCTGCAACCGGAAAATGAATTAGGTATAGATCGATCGTGTCCAGACCTAAGGTCTTTAAAGATTCATCCAAATATTTTCGCGGATTTTTTTGGTCGCTATTCCATAACTTTGTTGTGATGAATAATTCCTTTCTGGGGACTCCGCTCTTCTTGATCGCTTCTCCCACATCGGATTCGTTCCCGTAAATTTTTGCGGTGTCTATATGCCTATATCCGAATTCAAGTGCATTTAAAACAGAATCTATACATTCTTTTCCGGATCTTGTTTTCCAAACTCCCAGCCCTAAGACCGGCATCTCAACTCCGTTGTTAAGCCGGACGGATTGATCTAATACTAAATTTTGCATTTGTTTTTTTAGACTCCTGAAAAGAAAGATCGGATGATCCTTATCCCGAAACTATGTGATTTATTTTTTGGGGGAAGAAGCTAATTCCGAGAATGTCAGGGATTCTTCTCTTAAGTTCATGACGGACTCCAGAACATTCTCCGCAAATACCAGATCGTTATACCCCGGACCTTTTGGTAACCAGGAGCCCAAGGTTATAATTCCCAGAAGTTCCGCATCTCCTGGGAGTTGTTTTGCGGAAATATTTACGGCTTGGACATTGTAAAGAATATCCAAAAAGTTCCTTTGCCTGAGTCCATTAGAAGATTTTAATGCGACACATAGGATCTGATTATCTTTTTCCATTCGGATCGTGCGTACGTTTCTAATGTAAGTAATAGGGATACTTCTTTCCTTGTACAATAAACTGCTTAAAATGGGGATCCTGGTGGAGTAACGTAATTTTAATTCGAATGAATTTGCGATTATTTCCGTTTTTTTGAATAGAATAAAAATAGTCATCACGGTAACGACCCCTAAAAAGATCGCCGAAAACGGAATAAAGAAGATGAGAAAGATCAGATTTTCGGAATTTCCAAGGAAAGAATGTAAGATCGCGAACCATGCTCCGTAAAACAATGACGGAACTAGGATGGTAATGAAAGTTTTTCCTGCAGATTTAGGTTCTATAATTTCGATCTTAGTTCCTTGGTCTTTATATTCCGTTTTCACCCATGGAGAAGGTTCAATTATTTTTGGATCTTGCCCTTTAGGTATATCTTTTGTTTCCGGATCAGTGAGGAGTAGTTCGGATCTGTCCCAAATCGGAAGCGGAAGTTTTGTTTTAAAAAATTCTAATCCTTTTTTAAGAGAGTCCGCATCTCGGAAAGTTTCCAACAAGATACACCCTCCGTCTCTATGTAACAAATACAAGTCCCAGTATTTCCAAGTGCTGCCGGTAGAAGAGCTGCTACCGGAAGAGGAAGATCTTTCCATTCTGAACAATATCATATAAGAGATAAATTCGGAAAGAGGAAGTTCTACATCGGATTTACCAGTCTCTCTTAGGGAAAGTAAATAAGTATCCGTTTGGATCTCTATGGTTCTTATTATATGAGATGCTTTTCTGTAACTTCTCATCGTAATGATAAAAATAGTAACGAGGGAAATACAGAAAAAGAATCCGAATCCGGGGAAGATCTTATCTTCTGCTGTGAGGAATAGCACACCGAAAAAAAAGGAAGCAATACTTCCGAATACGCCGAAAGTTAAGATCCCGATAGTGAATATACATCCGCTCGAATAGGGGTTTTTGGTTTCTTTACGAATTCTATCCGATTCGGATATCCAAGAGTCCAAGCTCATAATAAAAAGACCTGAGATTAGGGAAGACTCTAGGAAAATCAATTTTAAAACGAATCCTTCTTGCATTTTGGTTCGGATCGGATTCTTTGTTCGTCATGCAAATTAGTACTGCTATTTCGGATTTAGTATTGGCAATCTTTGCCGCATGGGCCGGTCTTTCCGTCCAGTCTTCCGCTAAAGGAAACGTTTCTAAAAAAGGAGGAGCCTACGGTCTTTTTTTGATCGGTTTAGGAGCTCTTCTTGGCGTGGTTTTTTTCTTAGGAGGAAATTGGATCAGCCCCATCTACAGACCAATCGTTCATATTGCAGGTGTGGTCGGAGTTCCATGGATCGGGATCGCTTTTTTCCATGCCGGCTTCGGAAAGATAGACGGAAAAACTTGGAATCTGCTTAGCCTGATCCTATTAGTTTTAGCTATATTAAGTTATCTTTATCCATTAGGTTTGTATTCCACTTTGATCGGAGCGATTGCGTTGATCGCTGTTTTAGTGGTATGTATCCAAAAATACAAAGGATCTAATAAAACGACCGCATTGTATGGGATTGCAGGAGCGCTTCTATTCATTCTATCCGGACTTGTGATCGGAACCGTTGGAACGATTGCAGGACTCCCTAGAGTGGATCTCTTTCATTACGGATTAGCTGCCGCCTCTTATTGTTTAGGTTATTCTTTAAAAAGGATCGGATAATATTCGAAAACGCCGCAAAGTTGTACTCGGCCGCGGCGTTTGCCCGCCTTTTTATTCTACGATCCTTTCTTCGGATTTTTCTAATATACGATTTTTTACCGAATTCGATTTCGGATAAATTTCCTCAGTTCCGGTATCATTTTGTTTTGAGGATCTATGGGAAATTTCAGGGAGCAATTCTATCGAGATCGATCTGGTTGCTCCTGCGGCCGGCTTTGTAAAATTGGCCAAGGTATCCCCTCCTTTGATGATCGTGTGATTAGGTTGATTGAGCACGGCAAATATTATATGTTTTGCATACGTTAGTCCGGCTCTGCTTCTGGGAGGAGCTAAAGGCTCCATAGGGATCCATCCGAAGGAAGGATGCCATACTTCCGCGATCTTATGATTTAGCTCTACTTTTTCTCCTACAGGGAGCCAGTTCCAAGCCATTCTCGCCGGTATCCCGGCGCTTCTCAGTAGGGAGATTTGAGCATAACTATGCTCTGTACAAGAGCCGTGACCGTTTTGAAGAACTGTAGGTGCAGGATCAAATTTTCCATCCTGTTTATATACCATATTCTTACGGATGTATTTATACACCGCTTGGATATATTCCTCCACATTCGGAGTGGAAGACTTGAGTTCTTCTTTGATCCGAACGATCTCAGGATCGGAGATCTTATAAACGGAAGCATCTTCAAGATACTGTTTCCATTCGTTCGGTACTTTCCAATCTTCCCAAGGAGTTTGAAAGCGAGAAAGGCCTGAATCTATATTATATCTTACTAATTTAGCTGAATATACGGTTTCTTCCCAGGTTTGTCCCGAACTTAAGGCGGGGATCGGAATAATCAAGGTGCGATTATTCTGTTTGTCTTCGGTTAATTTTCCGTTCGGATGGAATTTTTCATCGTTCAGCACTTGGGAAGAAGTTTCCTGAGGCGGAATAGCTACGGCAATTTCCGTTTCCGGTGAATTTTCCTTCGGAGTGATCTTTAAATTGAAACGTACCATATCTCTGCTTGGAGAGAATCGATAGCTTAAATTTCCTTTTAATACGAGATTTTCCTCTTTTCCGGAATAATAATCGTTACCGATCCGTATTAGATTTTGATAGACTCCCGATTCCGGACTGAGAACCACTAGATCGTTTTTAAAACAGGATAGTTTTCCGGCTTCTTTTGATCCCAAATGGACCGTAAAACTGTTTTTGATCCGGTTCAAAATCGGATCATAAGAATGAAGATTTGTACCATCCTTGGAATACCAAAAGAAAATCTCTTTTCCGGAACAATCGAATGCAAAGGGTACTTTAGGAAGAGGCAAATCCTTTTGTTCTATCTCCGTTCCGGTTTCCTTATCATACAGAATGAGTTTATTTTCTCGGATCTCGAAAAGTTTTCCTTGGAGAAAGCCTATATTTCCCCAAGCGACTCCTGTTTGGTAAAAAGGGATCTTTTTCTTAATTTCGAACGAGCCGTTCTGCAATATGATGATTTCTTTTTTAAGTCTTACGTAAATTTGCCCTTCTTCCTTATCGAATGCAAGACCTCTAACCGTTTCCTTTAGATCCAACCGATTTGTAGTTCCACTCTTAATGTTTCGGATGATCAAACCCCCCGTGTTCTTTCCGTTCGTATCCGGAAAATTGGCGGGTAAAAAAAGTTCTTCTCCTATTAGTAAACTTCCTTGAACGGATTTGATCTTTTCTTCGGGAGCTAAGGGAGAAGGTGAGAATATTTCAGGAATTGCGGCTTCCCATTTCATGGAAGAATAAGCGGGTTCGGAAGCCAATTCAACAACGAATAAACAAAGGAATAGGGGGATCGAAAAAAGAGGAAGTCGTAAGCAGTTCATCCGTTCTTTGGACGGATTTCAGGTATAAAATCAAACCGGCTTAAGCAGGGATCTGTTCGGAAACCTGGGTCACCCAGGAAGCATAATAGTTGGATAATGTTCTGAGGAACATGAGATCCATATCATTCTCCGTCCCGATGGCACGTAATGCGTTTGCATATTGTGTCCTGAAATCGGTCAGAGTCGCAGTGTCTTGGATGTAATTTCGCATAGACTGAGCCTGTTCCGGACCAAAGCCGTATTCGGTAGACCATTTATCGATCAGGGTCCCGCAGTTGTACTTTCTGGAAAGAAGGATTTGGGCCAAAATATTTCGGAACATATTCTCGATGGAGACGATCGTGATCTCTCTATGATTGATCGAGATCTCAGTGATGATATCGTCCTTTTTATCTATCACTGCCTTGGAAGTCCCCATCTTATTGAAGTATTTGGAAAGGTCGTTATAAGCTCTAAAGTGTTTTAAGATCAGTTCCCTATCTTTTACATCCACCGTTCTTTGGTCTTCCGGATGACTCATCTCTTGAAGGATAGACTCTATCACTTGGAACATGATATCGAAAGTAAACTGAGTGGACTTACCTAATAAATATCGGATCTCATTTTGAAAAGCTGCATGAATAGAAGCAAAGAACGGTTCTAACTTTTCCGGGCTAAGGACGGTAGAAGTTTTGAATACGGAGATCATGTCCCGAACAAACTTTGTTCTGTCTAGAATCGGGAAAAGTTCCGGGTGATTGGAATGGGTGCGAATAAATGTCTCTTTAACTACTTTGACCGCGCCTCCCCGAACTTCTTCACTTCGAAACAATACTCGATAGAGAAGAACTGAGATCTCTCGGGAAGTTTTTTTATCTTTCAGAGTTTTTAAGTCGGAAGTTTCGAGATTTTCTCTACTTCCTGCATGCTTGCTCTGGATTTCTCCCATAAAATGGTTATGCCGACTTTCCCGAACGATTGTTAGGTCGATCTTGGTACGAAAAAGTTAATTGTAAAGCAGATTTGATTGATAGGGTAGAAATCCCATTGATTTTTCATCCGAGCGTTCGAAAATCGAGCGAAATCTATGCAAAAAATTATCGGACCCGAAAATCAAGTACACTATGGAGTGTGGGATGGTCCGATCGAATTCAATCATCTTGATTTTAGTCTTCTGGATTTTTTCGGAAAAGAGATCAAAGGGCTTAAAAAGAAGTTCGCGTTCCATTCTTTCAATTATCTAGGGATCTTGATGGAAGATTGTTTGGTCGGGATCGCGGCTGTAAGCCTAGGCTATGCGTATAACGTGTTTGCCTACCTGTATAAATTCGATCAGGGTAAGGTTTACGAATTCGACGTAAAAGGACCCGACTTAGGTCTTGCCTTAAAATTCCCAGCCAATCCGGATGAATATACAATCTCTTTCAAAAAGGGAAAGTCCTTCTTGAATATCCGAAAGTCCCATTCGGAAGGGAAACTTCTACTCGATGCAAACTTTGGAAATAAACTGGAGATCTCCGGAGAATTTCCTTACTCTCTTAGCACTCATAATCCTCTGAGAGTGTTAAATCCGTCCGAGCCTAGTCGTTGGACTTTTACTGAAAAATGTTCTCCTTTAGTTCCTGATCGTATCAGTGTCAAATATGAGAAGAAGGAACTGGTCCAAGATCCTTCCAGGACTACAATGGTCTATGACTGGTCCGGCGGTTATTTGAGAAGAGAGACAAATTGGTACTGGGCCGCTTTCTCTTCGGTTCTTCCCGACAGGACAAAGATCGGAGCTAATTTCGCTGCCTTAGTAAACGAAAGTTTTTTTCCCGAAAATGCCTACTGGATCGATTCCGAAAGACAAAGAGTGAGCAGATGTATATTCGATTTTTCTCATAAAGATCCTTATAAACCGTGGAGACTTTGGGACGAAGACGGACGGATCCGTTTGGAATTCGAACCCAAGGGGGAGAGAAGGGAAAAAGTGAACCTGATCTGGACTAAATTGTATTTCAGGCAATTTGTGGGAAAATTTTCAGGAAGTTTCAGGCCGGATAAGGGAAGGGAAGTCCAGATTAAGGATGTCTGGGGTTTTACGGAATTCCATAGATCCCTTTGGTAGTATTCGAAATTTGAAATCGCTCCGTATTCTATCCATAGATCTTTTGCGGGGTTTGACTGTTGCCGGAATGATCCTAGTGAACAATCCCGGGACTTGGTCCAATATGTATTGGCCTCTCAAACATGCAAAATGGGACGGATGTACGCCTACGGATCTGGTGTTTCCTTTTTTTCTTTTCGCAGTAGGCGCTTCCATTCCTTTTTCCATATCAAATGGAATACAAGAATTTCCTAAAATACTAAAGCGTGCATTCATTCTCGTCTTTCTAGGGTTGGTCTTGAATTTTTTCGGTGAATGGAGTTTTTCCAATCTTAGATTTCCGGGAGTTTTGCAAAGAATAGGATTTGCCTATTTTTTAGGGGCTGTTTTATACGGAGAGAAAAATCTAAAAGTCAGGATCTTTCTATTTTTATCATTATTGGTCGCGTATTGGTATTTATTGGAATTTGTACCTCCTCCCGGAGCCTCAGAACCCAGTATGAAAGAAGGAAAAGACTGGGGGGCTTGGATAGATAGACAATTATTCGGCCAAGCACATTTGTGGAAATTCGGTAAAGTCTGGGATCCGGAAGGACTTTTAACTTCCTTCGCGTCTATCGTATCGGTCTTCTGCGGGATCTTTACTGGTGAATTCGTAAAAGCCTCTTCGGAGAGGAAAGAATCTCCGCTTTCTGTGTCCGGGAAAATAGCGTTAGGCGGGTTTATCTTATTACTGGTAGGTGGGATCTGGGGAATATATTATCCGATCAACAAAAGTTTATGGACAGGGACTTATTCTCTTTGGACCGCGGGCTGGGCTCTGGTCGTTATTTCTCTATTTACAGTTTTAGAAAAATATAATATACTTGGATTTGGTAGCCTACAAAGTTTTTTACTTCCATTCGGTAAGAACGCTTTATTGGTATTTTTCGGTTCGGGGATATTTGCCAGAAGTTTAAATATCATCATGGTCACTTCTCCGGAAGGAAAAAAAATCCCATTGAAGAACATGATTTACCAAGAATATTATAAAAGTTGGATAGAATCTCCCGAGTTGAGTTCTTTCCTTTATTCGGTTACCGTGCTGGTCTTATGGTTTTTGATCCTTTTCTTTTTGGATAAAAAGAGATTATACTGGAGAATTTAAGGACCGACCGAGTGTTTTACCTCGGCAAGAAGGTCTTTGTCGTTAAAAGTTGAAATTTGATAATAAAAATAAAAACGCCGTTTCCCCGAGGAAAAACGGCGCTTATAAAATTCGAAAAATTAGAAATTAGATCTTTTCGATTACGGTTGCGATCCCCATTCCTCCGCCTATACAGAGCGTAATGAGTGCGTAACGTTTATTCCTTCTTTCTAATTCGTCTAGTGCGGTCCCGAGAAGAATAGCACCGGTTGCTCCTAAAGGATGTCCCAAAGCGATCGCTCCTCCGTTTACGTTGATCTTTTCCAGAGGGATTCCGAGAGTTTTTTGGGTATACAGCACAACGGAAGCGAATGCTTCGTTGATCTCCCAAAGATCGATATCTTCTACTTTAAGACCCGCCATTTGTAGAGCTTTTTTGGAAGCGGAAACAGGTCCGGTTAACATGATGGTCGGGTCCTCTCCCGTTGCAACTGTGGAGAGTATCTTTGCCCTCGGTTTTAACCCGTATTTTTTGATCCCTTCGTCGTTAGCTATCAAAACGGAGGCTGCACCGTCCACGATCCCGGAAGAATTTCCTAGCGTATGAATATGATTGATCTTTCCTACCTCAGGATAGGATCTTAATGCGATCGCATCTAATTCTTTTTCTCCGATAGTTTTGAAAACCGCTCCTAAGCCAGAGAGGAATGTGTAGTCCGATTCGATACGAGGATTCTCATCGGTATCTACTACTGTTCCATCTTCTAATTTAATAGGAATGATCGATTTTTTGAATGCGCCTTCTTTTATCGCTTTGTCCGCTTTCAGCTGGGAAGATTCCGCGAATTTGTCCGCTTCTTCCCTGCTGATATTGTATTTGGTTGCGATCAGGTCCGCAGAAATTCCTTGAGGAACAAGATTATAATGTTTTTGTATATTAGGATTTCCTATATTAAAATCCCTGTCCCCCAGGTCTGCTCCCATTTTTACACGGCTCATGGATTCTACTCCACCGCCTAACCCCACGGGAATTGCTCCTGATTGGACATGGTTTGCGATATTGTTTACGGCTTGTAATCCGGATCCGCAGAAACGATTTACCGTATATCCCGGAACGGAATTAGGCCATTGCGCAGCCATAACCGCATAACGAGCTATACATGCTGCTTGATCGTCCACTTGAGAGACACAACCTAAGACAACTTCTTCTACGATTTCTGGCTTTAATCCGTTTCTCTCTTGGATTGCTTTTAAAGTAGAGGCCGATAATTCTTGCGGGTGAACCGAGGCAAGTGTTCCCCTTTTTTTACCTTTCCCTCTTGGGGTGCGAACCGCATCGATTACGTATGCGTTGGACATAGTATTTCTCCTATAACGAAAGCCGTTCGGTTATTCTTGAACTTATGTTCAAAAACGAAATATGCTTCCAGCTTTAGTTTAGAAGAAAGGAGGGAAATGCAAGCTACTTCTTTTTATCCGAAGATTACTTTATCAAAGACCCGAAAATACCAGCAGTCTCCTTTTAAGTTTTCATAAAATCCGTTATGACCACCGTACTTTTGGATATATATCCTAAGCTTGGAACTTTTAGGTAGTTCCCTGAATTCGTCGGGGCGTATGATAGGATCGTCGGCGGATGTAACTATAGTTAGATCCACTTTAAGTTTTTCGAAATCTTTTGGACCCAATGTATAGGAATTAAAATAGTCGTCTGAATTTTTAAACTCAGAGGAGGATGCAACAATTCGATCCGTCATTTCCATAACTGTTTTCCCCTGCATGATATTTTGATAAGGATGTAGATCGGGGAAATGAACGTTCTTTTTCGCCAGAGATTGTCTCCATTTATCCAAGAAATACTTTCCTATAATCAGCTTAGAATCCATCATTTCCGTCGCGGACTTCGGATGAAGCGGAGGGCTCACGGCTATACAATGTTTTAAATTCGGGATACTTTGTTTGTTTCTGGAATGTTCTCGTGCGACCCGAATTGTAAAATTACCCCCCATAGAAAATCCGCCCAGGTAAACGGGAAGTTTAGGTCCGAATTCTTTGGCAACTTTGCGGATCGCTTCGTATGTCTCTCGTATTAAACTTCCATTAAATGGTTCCGGATTCAGATGATGAGTATTCCCATGATCTCTTAAGTTCAACCGGAAGATCGAAATTCCCTTATCGTAAAATCTTCTGGAAGTCCTTTGGATATAATTGGAATCCATACTGCCTTCCCAACCATGTATAAGTACGAGTAATGCTCTATTATGTATAGACTTGGAATAATGACCTAATAAACGAACACCTTTCCCCGCATCTATTACCACCGGAGAGGCGGCCTTATCCATTGGATGGTCAGGAATATTCTGCCTCATTAAGGAAGCGAGAACGGTTTGAACAAAAGGATGCCTGAGATGGATCGGAGGTTTAAAGGGACGAAGTGTGTCCATGTCGACAATTTTACGGATCAGTTCTTGTTAGACAAGCATTCGTCGGAGAAAATCGGAAAGAACTTTGTACAATTGTTTCGGTTGGAATGGTTTACTGATAAAACCTTCTTTTCCATGTTGAGTACATTTTTCATAAGCTTTGGACAAGGAACTAACGGTAACTGCGAAGATAGACGTTTTTGTATTAGAAGAATTTAAAGCGTGTGTCGCTTCCGCCGTATGATATCGGTCCATCTCCGGCTTTTGTAGATCCTATAGGATCAAGTCGTATTTTTTTATCGTTCGTATCTAATTATTTTTTTGCTTCTCTAGCGCGTAAGGCTAAGTCGGTTTTGATGTTTTACTCAAATGTTTCGATAGGATCTTCACATTGATCTCGTTCATCTTCGCAATAAGCACTTTAAATCATTTAGGATAACGAAGATCCGGAAAAGGACCCTAGTTCTCTATTAGAAGATACTAAATCCGTAGAGAAAACTGGGGATATACTCGAAAAAGGAAAGTTGGAACAGAAATTTTTTACCGTAAGAGAAAGTGAAAAATACTTCGATCAGGGAATCTCTTCCTCAGTTCCGAAGTTTAAGAATTCATTTTCAGGATTTTGAAGGGTTCGTTCCCAAATTTCCGATCTTGAAGAATAGGTTTCTAAAATTTCCGACTCTTTTTGCCTGGATTCCAGCTTTTTACATAGGTCCAGGAAGGGGTCACGAAGGGAAGAAGCTCCACGTATGCTCATATCCAGATTTTCCAATAATGAGACTCAGTATCAATAAAATCTTTTCCTTTTGAAAATTTTTCTGTTGACATAGGAAACAAAAAAAAGAGATTTTGTTTCCTATGGATGGAAACAAAATACACTATAAATGTTTCCTTTTGGGTTTTATGCAACATAGACAGAAACGATCGACCATTCATAATATGTTAAGCTTAGGCATTTTCTTAAGCGCTCTTTCTATCTCCGGAGATACAAGGGACGATTTGGAGAAGGAAGGAGTTTGGACCACCACTTCTCTGATCCGTTATTCTTTAGAGAATTCAGTGCAGGCAAAAATGAGCCGACTGGATTTGGAAAACTCGGAGTATGATTGGGAGAAGGAGAACGGTAAATATAATTTTATCGGGACCTTAACCGCCAATACTCAAAAGACGAATAACTTACCGCTTCCTCAATACACTCTGCAAGGTAGAGAGATTACAAGCAATACGATCTCCGCTGGTCTATCAAAAGTTTTTAATACAGGAACCACCGCGAGTGTAACGGTGTCCGATAACCGTTACGAAACAGACGCGGGGAAAAGACCGGAACAACAAGGAACGATCGCCCAACAATTCGCGCAACCAAGCCTTCACTTTGCGAATCTTGGTTTTACTTTGAAGCAGGAATTATTGAAGAATATTTTCGGATACCAGCAAAGAAGATCCTTAGAGATCAGTAGGAGAAATTCCGCAGTCAGAAGATTGGATGCGATGAATAATCTGTCCAGGTCCGTGGTCCAATCTCTATTATCTTTTTGGAATTTGTCCTTGGCGGACGAAAATCTCAAAACCGCAGAGTTACTGGTCAAGAGTGTGAAGAATGTAAAGGATATCACTTCTTCCAAGGTACGCATGGGAGTGGCGGAAGATTATGAGTCCGGGCAATGGAACGCACTTTTAATTACTGCGGAAAATCAACTCAGACAAGCGAAACTGGACAAGGATAGAATTCGCAGGGACTTATTGGTCTCTCTCGGAAAAGATCCGGAAACTAAAGTGAATTTTTCCTTAGTGCTGGATGATTCTCTTCCTTCTTTGGGAGCTGAAGATTCCGAAACGGAGGAAGCATTTCAACATCGATACGATTTCAAAAGTATCGCATTACAAAAACAGAATGCGGGGTCCGCTCTTGAGATCTCTAAAAACGGATTATTACCTTCTCTTTATGTGAGTGGTACTTATAATTCTCGCGAATATGATCGTAATTTTCCCCAGAGTTTTGACGGTATTGGCGCCGGAAGATTTACCCAAAATTCCGCAGAGATCAAGATGGATTATCCTCTTGGGAACGATACTGCAAGGGCGGAATATAAGAATTCCTTAACACAAAGCAGAAAGTTGGACCTACTCTTGGAACAAACAAAAGAGCAGGTCAAGACGGATGTAAGACAAGGATTGCAGAAAATCGGTACCACTTACGAGATCTTGGAAGAGTCCAAGAAAAATCTCGCTCAAGCGGAGAAGTTTTACTCGGGTATTCTGCCCAGATACCGATACGGAAGGGCCACATCCGTAAACGTTAAGAACGCATTGGACCTAGTAGCTCAGGCTAGATACGGACTGATGCAGGCTAAAGTGAATTATAACTCGGCGCTCGTACAATACGAGCTCTCTAAAGGTACACTATTTCGCAAATACGGAATGGATGCCGAAGAAGTTCTGAACCAATCCATCGGAGATCAAAAATGAATTTTGCAGAGCTATCGATCAAAAGACCGATATTTATTACCTGTACGGTTCTCATCATTCTTGTTTCGGGATATCTTTCCTTAAACAAATTAGGTGTGGACCTTTTTCCTAACGTAACCATTCCGGTAGTCACTGTGACTGTGCCTTATCCGGGAGCGGCCCCCAACGAGATAGAAACTCTGATCGCAAAACCTGTGGAAGACGAACTTTCCACGATCTCCGGAGTAAAAAGGATCCGCTCTACTTGTAGTGAAGGATCCGGAACCATTATCCTCGAGTTTACTTTGGAAACCGACGTAAAATACGCGGAACAACAGGTGAGAGATAAGGTGTCCGCGGTAAAACCTAAATTGCCTAACGATATTAAAGAACCTGTGATCAGAAGGATAGATCCTGCCGATCAGCCTATCATCATTCTCGCATTAAATGCGAACCTAAGCGAGGCACAGATCTACGATATCGCGAACGAAGAGATCAAACAAAATCTTTTAACCGCAAAGGACGTAGGAAATATCACGATCTATGGCGGGAGAAAAAGAGAGATCCATGTCGAATTGGATAGGCAAAAATTAAGACAACATATGATCCCTGCCTCCGTGGTTTCCAATCGTTTGGCTTCCGGCGGGACAAATATCCCTGCAGGTAAGGTGAGTAAAGCTGATTCCGAGTTGGTATATAGGACCATCAACGAATTCAAATCTCCGCAAGAGATCAGAGATACACCTATTTCCTTATTCGGGAACGAGGTCCCGGTTAAGATCGGACAATTGGGAGAAGTGGTAGATACTTTAGAGGACGAAAGTACTCGCGCGTACTTTAACGGTAAGAAGGCAGTCTTTTTGCTGGTGTTCAAACAATCCGGTTCCAACACAGTTGCGGTCGCTCAAGAAGTGAAAAAAAGGATCGATGATCTGAACAAAGAGCTCGCCAGAAGAGAAGGCGGCGCAGTTCTTTCCATCGCAAACGATAACTCCATTCAGATCGACGACAATATCTACGACGTAAAAGAAACGATCATCATTGGTATCGCACTTACGATTTTAGTAGTTCTGTTATTTTTGGGAAGCGTAAGATCCACGATCATCACAGGACTTGCGTTGCCTAATTCACTTTTAGGCGCGTTCATTTTGATGGCGGTGGCCGGATTTACGGTTAACGTGATGACACTCCTGGCATTAAGTTTGGCTGTTGGACTTCTTATAGACGACGCAATCGTTGTTCGGGAGAATATTTTCCGGCATAGAGAAATGGGTAAGACTGCAAGAGAAGCTTCTACGGAAGGAACAAAAGAAGTAACATTGGCGGTGATAGCGACCACTATGACTGTGATCGCGGTATTCTTACCGATCGCATTCGTAAGCGGTGTAGTAGGGCAGTTCTTAAGAGAATTCGGACTGACAGTATGTTTTGCTCTTTTGATCTCTCTATATGACGCTCTTACAATCGCTCCGATGTTATCCGCTTACTTTGGCGGAAAAATTTCGGGATCTCATGCACATACCGCTCATGGGAATTCTTCCGCTTCTCCGGAATTCTTGAGTGTTCCCACAGAAGGAAAGAAAAATAAAAAAAACGTCGCTACTACAACTTTGGAAGAGATTGCATTCTCCAAGATCAGAGCGCAAGAGGCTCCGAAAGGATTTGTATCCAGAATATTCTCCGCTTTATTCGAACTCTTGAAATTGGTCTTCGGAGTTTTAGGAAGAATTCTTTCCCCTATCGAAAAAGGATTAGATTCCGTATTATCCGGATTTAACGTATTCCAAACTTGGTTGGAGAACGTATATGCAGGAGTTTTAAAATTCACTTTAAAACGTCCGGTGTTCATCTTAAGCGGAGCGGTATTGATCTTTGTTGCTAGCTTGATGCTGACTAAGTACATTCCTAAAACATTCTTACCTGCGCAAGACCAAGGAAAATTCCAAGTTACTTTGGACATGCCGCCTGGTACTTCCGTACAAAAAATGGCGGAGATCGCTCAGGATGCTTACAAAGAGATCTCTTCTCATAAAGAAGTAAAATTGGTAGCGATGTTCAATACGAACAGGACAACCACCATGTTCGTGGAAATGATCCCGGCAAAAGAAAGGAATATGAACACATCCCAATTCAAGGACCTTCTTCGTAAGGAATTGGAATCATTCTCCTATGCAAATCCGATCGTTAAGGATGTGGATAACGTGGGCGGAGGACAAAGACCGTTCACTTTGGTAGTCAGCGGACAGAACGGAAAAGTGGTGGAAGAATATTCCAGAAAACTTTTCGAAAGATTAAGAGAATCTAAAGCACTTTTGGACGTGGACACAAGTTACAGAACGGGCGCACCGGAATTTAGAGTTGTGCCGGATCGTCAGAGAGAAGTTCTACTCGGTATCCCCGGTACTGTGATCGGAACGGAGTTGCGGACTCTCGTGGAAGGAACGACTCCTGCAGTCTACCGCGAGAATGGAGTGGAATACGATATTCGTGTTCGATTGAAAGAAGGGCAGAGAGATCTAAAGGATAACTTCTACAATTCTTTCGTGCCAAACTTCAATAATATGATGATCCCGATCCAGAACGTTGCAAAAGCGGAAGAGACCACAGGACTTGCAACCATCAACCGAATGAACAGAAACCAGTCCGTGGAGATCTATGCGGACGTTAATCCCGACGGACCTGGAATGGGGGGAGCCATGGAAGAAGTTGCAAAACTTACCCAAACGGATTTGCCTCTTCCTCCCGGAGTTCGGATCGGATATACCGGACAAGCGGAGAACTTTAAGGAGATGGGAACTTCTCTTGGGATCGCTATGGGACTTGGGGTGTTATTCATCTACATGGTCTTAGCTTCTCTTTATGAAAGTTTTATCACACCGATTGCGATCATGTTGGTGCTTCCTCTTGCACTTTGTGGCGCGTTTATCGCACTCTTCTTAACCCAAAAGTCCTTGGATATATTCTCTATGATCGGGCTAATCATGCTCATCGGGGTGGCTACCAAAAACTCGATCTTACTCGTGGACTTCACGAATCAGCTCATCCAAAGGGGAGTGGAAATGAAAGAAGCGATCATAGAAGCGGGAAGAGAACGTCTTCGTCCGATCTTAATGACCTCGTTCGCTTTGATTGCGGGAATGGCTCCTATCGCGATCGGATTAAACGAAGCGTCCAAACAAAGGACGAGTATGGGAGTTGCGATCATAGGCGGATTGATCTCTTCTACCATACTTACGTTAGTAGTCGTTCCGGCGGCGTTCTCTTATATAGAGAAGCTGAACCAGTTGGTCCGTAGAAATTCTCCGGATCCGGATGCACGATAAATATCATGGATTTCACCGAGAAAAAAGATAGGCTCCGAGTATTACTCGGGGCATCTCGGGTCTTTCAGCGGAGAGGTTATGCGAAAACGAGAATGGAGGACTTCGTAGAAGAGTCGAAAATTGCAAAAAAGACATTAGTTGAATATTATCCGAACAAAGAAGAAGTTTTAAAGGCTGTTGCCGATTATCGTCAAACAAGGGCCGCCTGTAAATTGAAAAGAATTCGAAACAATCAAGCTCTGGACTTCTCCAAACGATTCGTAAGGATGAGAAAGGAGTTATTGGATGTTTGTAAGCCTAGCCAATTCGAGTTATGGAAGGAATTGCAGGATCAAATTCCGGAAATATGGAGAATGGTGAAGGCAAAAAGAGTCCAAATCATAGATAGAGAGATTGAAAGCT
Source organism: Leptospira sp. WS58.C1 (assembly GCF_040833995.1). Classification (NCBI taxonomy): domain Bacteria; kingdom Pseudomonadati; phylum Spirochaetota; class Leptospiria; order Leptospirales; family Leptospiraceae; genus Leptospira; species Leptospira cinconiae. The sequence continues at coordinate 2,910,663 of NZ_CP162137.1, read as the reverse complement.
TATTGGACGAGGGTAAGAAATTAGGAGAATTCAGAGCGGACTTGAGGCCCGACTTGTTCATCATGGCATTAATCGCCTGTTCGGACGCGATTTATAAGTGGGAACAAAGCCCGACCGAGCGTCGGGCCAATATAACCGAACTGGACAATATTTTTCTTTATGGCATAATACGCAGAGGAAAGAAGACGTTAAAATCGTCTTGAGATTGAAAAATCGTTTCCTAAGCGAAAGGGGGATAATAAAGTGCATAGCGCCGTGGAACAGGAACTAACCCAAGAGAAGGACGAAGTCCGTCAGAGAATATTCGAAAAATCGTTCGAGCTATTTTTACGATACGGTTTTGCGAAAACTCGAATGGAAGAGATCGCCCGAACTCTTAGGATCAGTCGCAAAACACTTTATAAACACTTCGCCAATAAACATGAATTGTTAAAAGAAGTGATGACTGATAAACACCTCAGAATTCACGGACGTATCGAAGGGATCTTCCAGGACCCGGAAAAATCCATTAAAGAAAAGATCCAGTCGATGAGAGGTTGTCTTTCCTCTGAGATCCCTCACGGAATGAACGAATTTTTAAGAGAGATCCGTGACCAAGCTCCTGACATTTGGAAACAAATACAGTCTCTAAAAGAAAAAAACATCAACAGAACGATGAGAAAGATGATCGAGACCGGCATCAAGAACGGGGAAATTCGTTCCGATGTGAATCCGGATATTGTGCTCCTCATCCATTCAGCAGCCTCCGAAGCAATGTTCGATCCTAACTTCTTAGCACAGACTCCCTATTCTATCCGAGACCTGGTCCAAGAGCTGGACAATATTATCTTTTACGGGATCGTAAAAAGAGACGATCTCTAGGATTTTACATTTCGATTTCATAATTTACGTTCGAAACGTTTCTTTTTTTCCTAAAAAGATTCGCTTAGTTTCACCATTTTTCGGATCTTACCCGTTATAACCGATTTCCGTCAAAGGCGGTTTCGGATATTTTTTTCCAATGAGCATAATCCTTTTTTTTCTCGGATGGATCCTCTCGTCCGTTTTTGTATACTTTCTTTTCTTACGATTGAAAGGACCAGGTAGAATAGGTACCGTACTTCTATCCGTAACTGCCCCTTTAGTATGGATGGGGATCGTTTCCTTTCTACTTACTATGCTTGGGATCTATAGCATAGAGAAGATCATTCTTTCTTTATATATTTTTTTTGTTCTTTCTGCCGTTTGTGTATTTTCCTTAAGAAAAGTAGAAGTCCGTAAATCGATCCGACTCGAGATCCGAAAATACGAACTTGTATTTTTAATTTTATTCTCTTTAGCGGCTTTGTATCTATATGCAGGATTTCCTACCTGGTATTTGGATGGGGGAAGGGACCAAGGACAGTACGCGACATTCGGTATAGTGATCTCCAAGACCGGCGGTTTAAACTTAGAAGTGCCGGATACAAAACTGATCCGTGAGATATTTGAAAATTCGGTACAGGTGGATTATCAATCTATCGCGTCTGAATTCAATCTAGGACTTTCGAATTCCGAAACCTATCGTTCTCCTCGTTTTTTCCATTTTCTCCCTGCGTATTTAGCGATCGGTTACGATCTGTTTGGAATGGAAGGACTTGTCCGAGTCAATGCGGTTTTTGGATTTTTTTCGGTGTTCATTTTGTATTTAGTGATCAGAAGAATTTCAGATCCTTTGTCTGCATTCTTTATTTCCATTTTGTATGTTCTAAACTCTTCCCAGTTATGGAATGTAAGATCAACATTATCGGAGGTGATTTCTCAATTTTTAATCGTATTTACCGCTTATTTAATCCAAATATTCTTTCGGGAAAAAAATCCGATCCCTATGTTTTTTATCGGGTTTGTCTTTGGGATTAGTTCCTTTACAAGGGTGGATAGTTATGTTTATCTCCCCGCTTTGATGATCTATTCCGCGTTTCTATTGGTGTTTTTCGAAAAACATTTTAAGAATTCTTTATATTTAATAGCATCATTTATTTTGATGAGTATGCTGTCATTTGTTTACGCATACTTTTATTCCAAAGTTTATATTTACCATTTATGGGGACATAGGTTTCTAAAAATGATAGGACTTGCTTGGATCCTATCATTGTCTTTACTCTTGGTAGAAGTGATAATTTGGAAGAAGGGCCGCTTAATTTTACGGTGGTTTCGGGATTTTATTCGGAAAAATGAAAGAATATTAAGAATTTCTGTATTATCTACTCTTTTTTTGATTGGCTTACTAACATATTTTCTAAGACCGATGTTTTCATCTTCCGTGCCCAGATTGGCAGCCGCTCAATATCTTACATCCAATTCTTTATCCGTATTTTTCTGGTATGTCCCTTTCTGGTTGTTCGTATTTTTAATTTTTACTTTCGATTTATTCGTTTTTCAGAAGAAGCATGTTCATTCTTCTTTCATATTTTTTATAGGGATCTTTTTATTGATCGTTTACCTATTAAGTCCAAGCATAAGACCGGACCATTTTTGGGCCTCTAGAAGATGGATGCTTTTTTCAATTCCATTCGCGACCTTTGGGTCCGTTATTGGGATTAGAAATATTCCATACTTAAAACAGAGTTGGAAAACCGCATTATTGATAATTCTGGCCGGTGCAGGGATCGTTTATACGATTTGGAGATCTAAACTCATCCTTTTCCAATCAATGATGGATGGATATGTGAGTGGATATGAAACTTTTGCAAAAACTACTCCTACCGATAATTCTTTCTATTTTACTACGAAGCGACAGATCGCAAGTCCGCTAAGATATATTTATGGGAAGAACATATATTTGATCAATGATACAGAGGAATTTTTACAGAAAGTCTCCAAGTTACTTTCTTTCGGAAAAGATGTGTATGTGATTCAAAATGGGGCATTGTCCGGTGCGGATCCTAATTTAAAATTTATACATACAGCGGACTTGATCCTCAAAGGAAGTTTTCCTGCGGAGTCTATCCAAAGATATCCCGAATTTTTATATCATAAAAACTTAAATTTACAGACGTTTAAACTAGAAATCTCTCATACAAGGGTTCTGCCAGATCCGATCAGGTTCGACTGGATCCCTGCGGAAGCAGGATTTTTTTCCAGAGTAGGAGAAATTAATCCGGATGGCACGATCTCCGCAACGAGACACCAAGGGCCTTTGGTATATGGACCGTTACTTACTTTGCCAAAAGGAAAATACAAAGTAGAATTTTTCGGGAAAAATTTATACAGAGCTCGGTTCGACGTGGTTTACAATGAAGGTTCTTCAATTTTATCTCCCGAAGCAAAAGGAAAAGAGAGTAATTCTAAATTTTTAACTTTTGAAATTAAAGATCCCCTTATCGATGATATAGAATTCAGAGTTTTTGTAGAAGGTAAATCCGGGGTCCAGGTTCGCAAAATAACATTGAAAAATATTTTATGAAATTAAAATATTTGATGTCCTAAAATATTATCGATCAATATAATCGAAAAGATTCAACTTTGTAATTTATTAAAGGATTTAGTATGAAATACGTATATTTATCTTTAATACTGATGTTTCTTACTTTTAGTATTTCCGCAGGAGATAGGGAAAAAGACGAAAAATGTACGATGGATATCCAATGCGGATTCGGTCTTCAATGTACAGGAGGAGTCTGTACAAAAAAATCCGAATTTGATCACGGCAGCAGCGGAAAATCCGGAAACGAATGTTCTTCGGACGCGGACTGTATCGGTTCCGGATCCTGCGTTAGAGGAACTTACGGAAAAAAATACTGCACTGGCAACTAGATTTGGTTTCCTAAAGTGTCCAATCTATAGCTGAAAAAGAGTCTTGGAACTGCAGGTTATATCACTAAAATTTCAGTCCAAGTAAATTCTACGGATTGGAATACTCCGAAGACACAAATATTCTAAGTTCTATCAATAACGTTTACCTAAACGGAGTCCGTATCGCAGCGCTGAATGAAGAAGGGACTACTGCATATTTCCTGACGGATCAAGTAGACTCTGTTGCTCATGTCTTGGACGAAGGAGCTCATACTTTAAGCCGTATGCAATATGAGCCTTATGGAGAAACTCTTGTCCAAAGAGGAAATCAAGACTTAACTCCTAAGTATAACTCGCAAGAATTAGATCGAGAGACTAATTTCTATTTTTATAACGCAAGGTATTATGATCCGCAGATCGCAAGATTTACGAGCGCGGATACGGTTATTGATGGGGCGCGTAGTACCCAAGGATGGAATAGATTCTCGTATGTGGCAGGGAATCCGATTAGATACAAGGATCCGACTGGGCATGTTCCTTGTATTAGTATCTGCATTGAAAGCCCAAAGACATTTAAAAAAGGAGAAGTAAATCAAATACTTGAAAAAGATTTACTAAATGAAAAAGATCCGACATTGGCAAAAGGTGTTCGCGATTTTCTTCAAAATAGTAAATTGAATGCTAAGAGTGGGATTCAGAAGCCTTTAAAAATGCCAGAAATATTAATTGGGTCAAAATATTATTATAAATTAAGACATATTGATGCAGAAAATCGGGGAATTAAACCTCCGGATTATTATATGAATTATGGTGATACATATTTAAATGTCTTTTCAAATGAAATTCGCCCTGTTTTGTCCGAAACAGGAAAGAACTGGTTAGATAATGCCAGAAAAAATTTACAAGTCGAATTAGAAAAGATCCTTAAGACGGAAGGCATCGAAGCGAAGGATGATGGAGCTGTGATTAAGACATTAATATATGATTCACATATTCCCGCATATGAAAATGCAGGTCTATATAAAGATACTAATCTCTTGGAAAAAATACTTATAGGAGCAACTCCGCGCCTCCGAGATGGTTTAGGGAGTTCAGATGGTAGAAAGCAGATGGGAATAGTTTTAGGCCATTATATGCTCTTTGAGCTGGAAAATGTTGGAAAATATGCACCGTAATATAAAAGATAAAGAAAGGAAACTAATGAAAACTTCTCTTTTTATACTTTTAACGAGATTTTCCCTTATTTTATATATTTCCTTTCATATATTTTTTTGCAGTTTTGGTGTAATAAAAAACGAAATTAACGAATTGCCAAGACTAGTTTTCAATTTCCGTCATGCGTCAGATGTATTGTTCATAAATGATGACATTCTTTTCTTTAGTTGTGAAGAGCGATATTCTGATGGTTTATTTCGTACCTTTGTTTACAAAATTTCATGGGGGGAAGGTTGGAATAAACTCCGAGAAATACGAGGATGTCTTATACAGGCAGCTGTAAAGCAGCAGGATGACAATATCGTTTATCTTTTAACAGAAAAGATTAGTGAAAATCGAATTCTATCAAAAGTAGGAATTGCAGATTTCCATTTTGATTTCAAAAAAGAAATTTATGCTACAAGTGTATCCCAAATTACTAGATTTTTTTTGGGAAATAATCATTTAATTGCTATATCGGAAGAAACGTTAGATGCTTTTAGAAAGGAACGTTTGTGGATAGGGTCCACTGAGAAAAAGGGCGGAAAAATTCTCATTGGCGAAGGATTGGGGTTACATTTTCAAAATAATTTAATTATAATTGATAATAATTTAGTTTTATCGAAAGGTTCTGAGTTATTTGTTAATAAGGGTTTCAATATTTATAACCCGAAGAAAATTTCATTTTCGGAAGGAATTTTTAATATTTCCAACGTTGATCAAAAGATCTTTATCACTTTCTTAAATACAAGCGATTATATTGAAGTTTTGGAGCGATTCAAATTAAGATATCGTATTTTGAGTTCGAATAAAGACTGGAAGTTTGCAGATTCGATTTTTTATGCTGAAAATAATAAAATGATAGCTCTATTTATAGCGAAGGAAAATGATAATTCGGGGATTTCTTATAGAATTGGCGTTTCATGTGATAATGGAAAAAATTGGACTCTTCAAAAATTTCCTGAAGAATCGTTAAGAGTTCACAATTTCTATATTGCAAATGATTTTATTTATTTGGTAAATTATAGAAATTTAATTAAAATAAGCCTTAAAGATTTGAAATGCAATTGGCAATGATATATTGACAGGACATTTTGTTCGGAAGATGTATTGCATTAGTATTTTCTTTGCGTTTTATTTGAAAAAACTGAATATAGACTGTAGAAAGAATTTGCGGATTTTTCATAAAGTGAAGTCTTGTAGCTTTGGAACTGTGAAGAAAAGGAAACCATTAATGAAGGCGAAAGATTAAGTCATATGAAAGTTTTCACTGAATGAAACGTAATGAACCTGCCTGAATTGCGTAGAAAACGAGGAATCCTTTATATAAATATCTAATTTTTAATAAGAAGTTCATTGTCATCATTCCGTCGGATCTTCTACAAACAGTGGCCGTTCTTATCGGCTGACTTTTGCACTTGTTCGTAAATCTTACCCAACGCCTGCTTTACAGACTGTTTCCAGCCTAATTGTTTAAATTCATTTTCCATTCTGTAATCTACTCCAGCAACATAATCCGATTCACCGACAGGCCAACCTTGTCATTCCAGAAGTGCAAGGGTAGAGGGTTCACATCGGACTAAGTCGATCTGCGATACTTTGTAAGCTATGAATTCGGAAAACTTTTTCTGAGGTGATAAGGTTTTGAATATCTTGTACGTTTCCTAATTCAAAAACTGTTCTACTTGCCAATCTAAGATGGTAGCTAAAGAAATTTTAAGAGAGAGAGTATTAAACTCTTTTTAAAAATCGACAAAGGCTTAAGCCCCCTCTATTAGCCTCAATTTCCCCAACTCACTCTTGATCTCCTCAATCGATAATTCTCCTCCACCATAATTTTCCGAAATCGATTTTAAGATCGGCTGCAATTTAGAAGCTTCTTCCTTGGACACAGAGATCCCGGATTGCATTAAAATTTCATAAATTGCCGATTTTCCGGATTGACTAGTAAAAGCGATCCGGTCTCCTTCCGGTCTTCCGATCAGGTTCGCGTCGAAAGCTCGATAGGCTCCTTTTTTCATATCTTTTGTTTTGGAAACTCCGTCTTGGTGGATCCCGCTTCTATGAGCGACCACATCCTCTCCGATCAAAGGCGCTTTTTCCGGAATAGGAACACCTGACATCCTGGAAACAATCCTGGAAGTCTCATAAATAGTCTGAAGATCCAAGTCTACTTTGACTCCACAATTATGAAGGGCGATCGCTACTTCATACGTATTCGTATTCCCGGCTCTTTCTCCCAAACCGTTTAACGCTGTTTCCAATTGTACGGCGCCTGCAAAAAAACTTTCCACTGTGGTGGCTGTTGCCATTCCTAGATCGTTATGTGTGTGGACAGAAATTTTACTTCCTTGGGGCAAGGATTCGGCGACTTTACGGACCATTGCTACAAATAAATAAGGTCTATATCTTTCCACTGTATTCGGAAGATTTACAACATCTGCACCTGCATCCAAGGCGGCCTGGAACGCTTCGACTGCAAAATCCATATTTTCCAAGGAATCCCCGAAATGTTCTCCGGAGAATTGTACCTCTCCGTAATTTCCGGCCAATTTACGTGCGTAAGAAACGGATCGTATTATGTTTTCTTTAACAACTTTTTCTGAAATTCCCAATACGTTGCGGATCGTAAAATCGCTGATCGGATACACGATATGAATTCTGGGACGAGGGGCCTTTCGGATCGCCTCCCAAGAAAGATCTATTTCCTTCTCCACTGCTCTGGAAAGACTGGAGATTGCAACATTCTCCGGGGCCAAAGAAGAAAGATAAGAGCATGCTTCGAAGTCTTGTTTACTTGCGGAAGCGAAACCGACCTCTATTCCTTGTACACCTAACTTTAGAAGTCTCTTAAATATGATCTCTTTTTCTTCCAGATTCCAAGGTTTTCGTAACGCTTGGTTCCCGTCTCTTAGCGTAACATCCATAAAGAATGGAGAGACGGGAGGAGTTTTCAATCCTTGTCCGGGGTTGATCATCTCTTGGATGGAAGGATACTGGGTCGCTATATCGGCATTCGATTTTTGTTCCATGGGCATTCTCTTTTTTCCGGTCTCAAAGGCGGGGATTTTGCCGGGAGAAAGGCCCTGATACAAAAAAACCCGCTCAGAGGAGCGGGTTTTTGCACGCGCAAGATTTCCGTCCTCTCAACTCGAAAGAAGGAGTAAGAGGAGACCGAGCAAATTAGCTTGGAAGAAATTCTGCGCCATACTTACCTTTAGACTCGTTAAATCGGAAAAAGAAGTCAAGTAAAAAAGAATTTAGGACCTATATTAAGAATACTTTAAAATATCCTTGAGCGAGTTTTTTACCTTCCCCTCCGCCTGCACATCCTGTGCAGAGCTCCGGGTCGCTCTGCCGTCCTGGCTCGCTCTCAGGTAAAAAACTCTCTCAAGGAGACTGTTTTGTAAAAGTTTTTGCGATAGGTTCTAAATTCTTTTTTAAAAGTTTTGGGCGACTCTTCGCTTTGCTCAGAACGCGCTGCTTCGGGCTACGCTAACGCTTCGGTCTCTTCGAGACTTCCCCTGCGCATCGCTGTCGCGGTCAGAGATCTTCCTCTCTTTGGAGAAAACTCCAGATGCCGCCTTGCTCGAATTGTTTCTCTTCCAATAATTGTTTGAGTTGGAGATATTCTTTTTTGACTTGGTCAGGGATGCCTACGATCTCTAATTTGCGGAAAGTTTCCCTGGCCTCTTCGAATCGATTGGTCCTTACATAACAAATCGCTAATGCATATAGAGTGGGGGAATCGGATAACTCAGACTCAGGTAGTCCTTTTAGTAGATCTAAGGCACGATCAAACTTGGAAGCACCGGTATAAACAGCGGCTAAATTTTTTCTAGCGAAAATATCCGTATCGTCCAATTCCAATGCCTTTGAAAGATGGAACTCCGCTTTCGGTTTATCCTTTTTTCGAGCAAATAAAACTCCAAGTCCTACCCAGGCTTGGACATGCGCAGGTTCCAGACGGATACATTCCTGCAATGCGGATTCTGCCGGAACCATCTCTCCCAATTGAGAAAGGCACATTCCTAAATGAAAAAATGCGTTAGGGTTATTGGGCTCCGAGTCCGTCCATGCGATCAGTACGGATTTGGCGGAATTCGAGTCTCCTTTTTTCAGATAATCCAATGCGGTTTTCAGTCTTGGATCCATTCTTTTTCCATTTCTTTTCTTCCTTTCGGATACGACTATCTTTTTACCCGGCTTTTTCGCTGGACAGAAATTCTTTACGGGGTTTCATAGAGGTGCAGGGCTTTCTATGAATTCATTCGATAAATATTCTTTAATACTTTTCGTTTCCGTTCTTTTTTTCCTCGTATCCTGTTCCGGAGCCGAAAAGAAAAATCCCGAAGTACAATTGCCGGCTTCCGGAGAACAAAGAGCCGAAATGCCGGTTTTAGTCCAATTCGAAGATGATTTGGAATACGACGTAAAAACTTTAATGGCAACCTTTGCTACTGGTACCGAAGGTAAGGATAGAAAGTTAGACAGAGAATACGCTCAATTTCCTATCTTAGTCGGGACAGGCGCTAGGTCCAAAGAATTGGAATTAGAAGGTACTGTCACGAGAAGAGTTTCATGGAGCAAATCCGAAAGAAAGGAAGTGTTTATCACTATCGAAGGAAATAAACTTACTCATAATTGCGGTTTGGGTATTACGGATCGATCTGTAGGACTCTCCGATCCCGCTAAAAAACCGTTTAGATCCGTTCGGTTGTTCTTTCAAAGTACGGGAGTGAGAGATACGCCTCGTACGGGATTTGCCTGGGTTCTAGGGCTCGGAACTTATTTACTGTATCCATTGATCTTTACCGGCTTCGTGGTCGAAGAAATGGACTGTGGCTTGGTTGTCGAAGGTTAGAATCGTATTTTTGCTTTCCGGATCCGTCTAATAGGAAGAATATAACAGAAAGGAAGAAGAATATGCCTTATATGGCTGTCGGATCTCGACAAATATTATATTCCGATTCTTCGGCTCCTGCATTGGTAGGCGACCAACCCAGAGAAGTAGCTTCCGTTTCGGACAACGCGATCGTGCAACCGCAAACGGTAGTCGTGCCTCCGGGGGGATTACCTCCTCATTTGGGACAGTTCCTCGATTCAACAGTTTAAGGACATAGATGTATAGACTTCTTTTTTCCGTTTTACTCCAATCCTTGGTAGTAGTTTTCGTCTTCCCTCTGATCGATTCCAGCTTTCGTGTCAGCAATAACGTTTGGGACGTAATAGTAATCGTTCTATTCTTCGGATTTTTAAATTTTATTTTAAGATGGTTCCTGGTATTGGTCACTTTTGGTGTAGGATATCTGGTCTATCTTTTTACCTTGGGACTTGCCGGTCTTGTGGTCAATGCCATCGTTCTATTCTGGGTCGCAAATATCTTTCCCGATAAAATATTCGTACCTGGTTTTTGGGCCGCCTTCTGGGGAGGAGCAATTCTTACCTTGGCAAACTACGTAGCCAAAAGGGAAAGCAGGGAAGAATATTCCGGACACGAACGTAGAAACAAAAAATCCCATTAGATTTTCCGAATGATTCGAGAGATCCAAGCAATTTTTAAGAACGACCCGGCCGCTAGAGGATTGGAATTCATACTCTATCCGGGATTACATTCCATACTTATGCATAAGTATATTGCATATCCTTTATATAAAATAAAATTAAAGTTTTTTGCCAGATTTATCTCTCAGCTCAATCGTTTTCTGACAGGTATCGAGATACATCCAGGTGCAAAGATCGGAAAAGGATTATTTATAGATCACGGGATGGGGATCGTTATAGGCGGGACTGCGGAAATAGGGGACGATTGTATCTTATTTCACGGGGTCACCTTGGGTGGAACAGGGAATTACCAAGGTAAACGTCATCCTACCGTAGGAAACAATGTACTCATCGGCGCTAGGGCAACAATTTTAGGTCCGGTGCATGTAGGTAATAATGTGAAGATAGGTGCGGAAGCAGTGGTCATCGATCATGATATTCCGGACGATTGTACTGTAGTTGGAGCTCCCGGAAAGATTGTCCGCTTAAAAGGGAAGAAGGTAAGGATCTCACTTAAAAAGACAAAACTATAAACTATCTCTGAAATGCTTTAACGTAGCCTGGGGTGGACTCTCTGCCCTCCCCTTCGCTTGCACCTCCTGTGCAAACCTCCGGGTCGCTTCGCCATCCTGGCTTCGCTCTCGGGCAGAGAGTCCACCCCAGGAGACTATTTTACAGAAGTTTTTGAGATAGATTATAGTTTAGATTTCTATAATACTTTCTTTAATGCGGAAAGCATTTCCTCTTCCAATTCGTTAAAATATTTTGGATCATGGGTCATCACATAAAACTGCGAATTTCCCTGAAATAGTTTTAAAAAAAGTTCCGCCTTCTTTCTGGAATCGAAGTTTGGAGGAAGGAAAGAAGCCCTCTTATTTTTTTCAAAATAGTTTTCTAAACAGGAGATCCAAGACCCTAATACGGAAGAACTTCTTTCCGCCAGGTCCCGTTCGGGTTTATCTAAACTTCCCATAAATCGAGCGAGAGGACATCCGAAATACTTTCCGGACTTGACTTGTTTTTTTAAAAGAGCCATCCATCTGTGCACAAACTCTTCCGGAGTTGCGGATCTCTCCATCAGACGTTCCCAGCCTTCTCGAAAATCCTTGCCTTGGCGCTCTAGGTATTCTTTTCCCAGGTCTTCTTTAGTTTGGAAATATCTATAAAAACTTGCCTTATGCGACTCCGACTCGTCGATTACCTGATTGATGGAAGTTCCCGCATAACCTTGAGAATACATCAAACGAACGGCGGTGGATGCTATCCTTTCGAAAGGACCTTCTCCAGAGACCGGTTCCGGTTTTCGTTTGCTCATCGGACTAAAATAAAATGATAGACTAACTGGTCTATCCTATTTTTATGAGGACGATTCGTAGATAGACTGATTGGTCTATTGGAGGACAGCCATGCAACAATTGTTATTTTCTAAAAGAAATCGGGTAGAATGGGAAGAAGTCCCGGATCCTAAACTTTCCGGGCCGAACCAGGCCTTGGTCCGTCCCTTGGCGGTTGCCAGATGCGATTTGGATCTTCCTATTTTGAGAGGGCAGACAATATTTCGTCCTCCCTTTCCTTTGGGCCATGAGTTTGTGGGGGAAATTCTAGAAACAAGCGAGGAATTGGCTTCTCTTTTTCCAAAAGGGACTCGGGTTGCGATTCCATTCCAGATTTCCTGCGGTCATTGTGCGAATTGTGAAACAGGTCTGACTAAAAGTTGCAGTACTGTTCCTCATACAAGCGCTTATGGAATGGGGAAAGGTGCGAAAGAATTCGGCGGCGCGATCTCCGATTCCGTTTTAGTTCCTTATGCAAGAGAGATGTTGATCCCTTTTTCGAATCAGACCGATCCAGCGGCGATCGCAAGCATAAGCGATAATATCGTCGAAGCATGGAAGTTAGTCGGCATTCATCTCAAACAAAACAAAAATAGATCCGTGTTAGTGCTGGGAGGTTTTGCTTCTAGTATAGGCTTATATACTGCGGCTCTTGCAAAACATATGGGTGCCGAGGACCTTGTATATGTGGACATGGATAAAAAACGTTTAGAGATCGCCGAATCTTACGGAGTGAAAGTGGAACAGGTGACTTCCTTTCCGAAAAGTTTCGGTAAGTTCGATATCGTCGCGGATGCAAACGGAACGGCGGAAGGTTGGGATTGCGGTCTTAGATCTCTCGGAATAGAAGGGGAATTCGGATCGGCTTCCATTTTCTGGACCAATAGTATCCCCATCCCTTATTTAGAATTATATAATAATGGTGCCACTATTCGGTTGGGCAGAGTTAGATCCAGAGAATGGATCCCGGAAATTTTGAGATTGGTAGAGGAAGAAGGTTTCGATCCTTCAAAGGTCACTACACGTAAAGCATCCTGGTCGGAAGCTGCGGATGCTTTCCTCGAAGAGGAGACTAAATTGATCGTTGTCAGATAACGTACATTGGCACTCAAGGACGAGGAAACTCGTCCTGATTTTTTAATATTGTCCTATCGATCTGAAATAATCCCCCAATAGTCCGTCCACTTCTTGAAAGGAAGAATACCCTTTTACCAAGATCCCCCTATCCAAACCGTCCGAAAATACCAGACAAGGAAATCCGGTTACGCCTAAAATGTATCCGTAATTAAAATCGTTTCTGGTTTCCATAAGTGTTTCTTCTCTATCATACAATTCCTTGAATTCATCTAAAGGCAAAGAAAGTTCGGACGCGATCTCCGAATATGTTTCGAAATCGCCAGGATCCTTTCCTTTGGAATGAAAATTTTCTAAAAGTTTATCTAAAAAGGCAAATGATATACTAGGATTGATCCTTTGGGCTGTGATGACTGCTCTGGAGCCCGGCTCGGAATCGTATTTTATACTTCGATTTTGGAGTATATCGTAGTGGAAACTTCTTTTAGAGATTCGTTCCACCTCTTTCCAGAGGTATTTTAGTTTTTCAGTAACCTCTGCATCCGAAAAATTTTCCACCTCCGGTCCGTATTTTAATCCGCCAAGTACTAATGTGAATTCTATCTTGTCGGAGTATTTTTCCCTGATCTTTTCAAAAACGGGGGAGAAACCGTAACACCAGGCACAAATCGGATCGGCAACGTATAGGATGGAATGTTTGGTATCCGGGCGTTTGAATTCTAGGCTCACGGATAACAGAGATAATTCTCCTTTTATCTTTTCCAACTAAAAAAGGCGGGAACATGTCCCGCCTTCCATTCCTTTTCAAATAGGAGGATTCTTTTTAGATTTCGTTCGGGTGTTTGACGTAGTAGAGCGACAGCCATACTACCCCGAAAAGTACCCCCGCGTAAGCTAGGATCGCAGTTGCGATGTCAATCATAGGAAGAACTGCTGCTATAGGCGTTACTTTAGCCGCAGTAATCTTCGTAGCCTCACCAAGAATTAGGAAAAGACCTCCCAATCCGATTAGGTGATAGCGATTCATCGCATCCTTGGATACTCGGGCAAACCGGGCAAACACAGGAACAGCCAAAAGCGCTAATGCGAAGATGGTCACTGTATCCATGTTCATACCTCCTTAAGGTACTAGGTTAGACACCCCGAGGTGATCTCACATTTCATCACAGTTGAAAATTTATTTTAAAAAAACATCATGTAATATAACGATCGATTAATAATAAATTTAGGTTCGTAGTTCTTAAGGGTTAAATCCTATTTTTATTTTATGTATTACGAAAGTAATGGATCCGTAGAGTTTTCCATCTGAATAATTAGTATATTATAATACTATAATGAAATATCAATCTTGTTTGAATGTGGGGTATTCGCTGGTGGAACTTGCTCCTTTGTGGCGATCATACGGTGTTTCGGTCTATCTTTCTGATTATAATTATGGGTTCGGGAGTGTAGGGTTAGATCCGATCAAACTTAATAATAGAGGTTTAAGATTCATCGAATCGTAATCTAAAAGAAAGATTTTTTTTTCGACCTGAAACTGCCGTTAAGTATGTTCGTGATTCAGTGGACGTATTATCGTACTATTTGGAAACCTATGAAGCCTGTAGAAAGGCCTTCTTATCCTACAGAAAGCAGTTAAGATCCAAGTTTGCCCGTTTCAACTATGAATGTCTGGAGATCCCGAAGGACGGGGGAGAATTGGATGTGTATTATTTAGGAGAAAGGAAAAAAACCGCAAAACGTCTGGTCATCATGAGTTCCGGCATTCACGGCATAGAAGGATTTGCGGGATCCGCATTCCAACGCCGATGGATTGAGGAGTTCTTACTAGATGAAAAAAGTTCTTATAAACTTCCTAAAAATTCCGACTTTTTAATCTTACATGGTATCAATGCACACGGTTTCAAGAACTTTATGCGAGTGAACGAAAGGAATGTGGATCTAAACCGAAACTTTGCTTTAAAAAGAGAGAAACTACACAAGAAGTTCAAAAACAAAAAGTATAGAAAGATCCGGAGTTTTTTAAATCCTTCTTCCGAGTTCGGATCTTTTTTATTTGAGTATATGTTTTTCATTATCCGATTTTTAGGCGTTGTAATCCGCTTTGGCGCTAAATATGTTTTGGATGCGGCAGTAAACGGGCAATATGAATTTCCAAAGGGGATCTATTACGGAGGCAGAAAACCCGAACCTGTGGTTCGAGTTTTAAGAAAATATTTTAAAAAAATCTTAAAACCTTACGATCGTATTTTGATCTTGGACTTCCATACGGGTTATGGGGCTAAAAATGGTCTTAGTCTAATGCATAATGCCGAAAGCGGTTCGAAAACGGACAAAAATCTCAAAAAAGTTTTCGGTGATTTCGGTCTTCTTTTAAACGAAGGAGAGGAGGATTTTTATCGGACCTCCGGGGATTTTACGGACTTCTTCGGTAAAATTTTTGCGAAAGAAAAGGATCTTTTCCCGATCACAGTGGAACTGGGAACATTCGGAAATTTGAATGTGATGGGAGCTATCCGCGGGAGTTTTTTGATGATCAGCGAGAATCGTATCCGATTTCACGGTTCCAGGTCGGAATTAGAAGCGGATAAGGTGAGGGAAGAATTTAAACAAATGTTCTATCCGAGCCGGGAGGACTGGAGACTTGCCGCCATGGATCATGTTTTCGGAATTGTTCCGGAAGCGATTACCAGGTTTTCTAAATTATAAATCTGCAGTGAGTTCCGAGTTTTAAAAACTGATAGGCTGTATCCTTCGCACTGATCGAATACGGAAGTAAAGATATGATCTCAAACTCTATCCACGATCAAAAGAGTAACATCGTCTTCGAAATCGGATCTATGACAATAGGTCCTGCACTCTTTAATCAAACTTTCCGCAGCTTCCGCAGAATGGGCCTGAGAATGGTTTCGGACCGCTAAGGTGAGCAAATCTTCGCTATATCTTCTTGTTCTCTCCGAGTTGGAATGTTCAGTAAGTCCATCCGTATATAATACCAATCTGTCTTGTGGCTGGAAAGAAGTTACATATTCTTCAAAGAATAGGTCCGGGATCACTCCAACTAACTTTCCTTTGGTTTCCAGATGTAAGGAATTTCCTTCCGATTTTCTGTACAAGATAGGAGGATTATGGCCTGCATTAGTATAGGATAAAGTATTTGTACCTGTATGGATGATTCCATAAAATGCGGTGAGAAAATTCCCCGCTAATTTATTATACAATGCATAGTTAAGCGCCGTGAAAAATTTGGAAGGGCTTCCTAATGTCTCCGAGTCGAAGGTGCTTACGATCGTATGAATGACTGTGGCAACGACGGAAGCGGAAAGGCCATGACCGGAAACGTCCGCGATCAGAACAGCACTACGATTCTCGTCTAATTTAAGAATATTATAAAAATCTCCGCCGACATTATCGTACGGAATATGTTGCACTCCGAATTCCAGGCCTCCAATGTAAGGAAGGCTGGAAGGAAGTATCTTGTGCATCACTTCTCTGGCCCGTTTTAATTCTCTGTCGGTATCCAGGACTTTATGGAATAGGTTTGCATTTTTAATGGTGACACTTAGCCTATTTGCGATCGCACCCAGCATTTCTAGATCTGCATGCGTGAATGCAAATCCTGAATATTTATTGTTTACGCTGATGACTCCTAGTAGTTCCCCTCTGAATAATAACGGGGCGGAGATAAGTGAATTCGCTTCGAATTTGTATTTAGCACTTTTATCGTATCTTGGATCTTCATCCAGATTTTGGATCAGCAAACTTTGTTTTTCATTCGCAACCCACCCTGAAATCCCTTCTCCGTAAGGGACCTGTATATTGTGGATCGCTTCTTCCGGGATTCCTCTGGCAGCCAGCACACGAAGTACTTCTAACGTTGGATCCGCTATGTAAATGGTACCTGCTTTTGCTTCTAAAAATTCCAGCACCTTGTCTAAGAGCCAATTTCCTAATTCATTGATACTCTTTTCCGCGACGGTTAACTTTTCAAATTCGTAAAGTAATCGCAGTTCCAATACTCTCTTTTTCAGAGTTTCATGAGCCTGTGCATTTTTGATTGCGATTGCAGCCATCTCGGAAAGGGAATTGAGCACCTCTATATCCGAAGTTTCGAAACTTCTGTTGTCGGATTTGTTCAGTATTTCCAGAGTTCCGATCACTTTATCCTGGACGAATAGAGGGACGCATGCAAGTGATCTGGTCCTAAATCCTGTTTTTTGGTCCAAGGCGGGATTGAATCTGGGGTCCGTATATGCATCTTCCAGGACGATTGCCTTTTTTTCTTTGGCTACCCAGCCTGCGATTCCCTGTCCGGGTTCCAGTCTTGCATATTTTTGGATGATTTCACCTTTTTCACCCAAGGCAACTTCACAATATAAAAATCCGTCTTTCTCCTCCAAAAGAAAAAGGGAGCTTGCTTCCGCTTCCAACAGATCTTTGGAATACAACATGATCAATGGTAGAAGTTGGTATAGGTCTAAATTTGCGTTTAGGATCGTACTCGTGTTCAGTAGACTTTTGTATTTTCTGGCTTCCGAGTCAATGGTGGACATAGATGGGGCAAGACTCTCACGTATCGGCGAGTAAGTCAACGGATTGTCGTTTTCTGTAGGAACAAAATGTGAGAAAGGCGGTTTTTAGCGGAACTCTTACTCCTTTTTTCGGTCGGATATATTAGTCCGATGGATGGAGTTCGATTTGCAAAGGTTATTGATTTTTCTCAGCGTTTTTACCGTAATTCTTTTAATAGGTTATTCTTATGCGACCAGTCGTTTAATCGAACCTTTCGAACTCGAAAGTTTTGAAACGGTTTTGCTCTGGATCGGAGTGGTTTTTCTGGTCCTTCTCACCCCTAGCGCTTATCTTTTAAGTATCTTTTATAAGGAAACCCGATTACAGAAGTTCTGGGCGTATTCCGCTTTCACTACTTTGGGGTTTGCGACCATCCTCGTATCTTTTGTGGTTTTTAGGGACCTGGGAAACTTGGTTTGGAAAGGTGTAATTTATCTTTCGGATCTTCTGCAATCGGGTAGTATTTCCGTCGCATCTACTCGGACCGAGGTATTGTTCGCGGGAGAAAAATTCGGAAGAGGGGAATTTTTAGCCAGAATCTCTTCTTTTACCCTTTTGGGGATCGCAGGCGGTTTAACCGTTTTCGGATTTTACCAGGCGAAAAAAACACCTAGGGTTAAACATGTGAAGATCAAGGTAAAGGATCTCCCTGACGGTTTGCATGGATTTAAGATCGCACAACTCTCGGATATCCATATCGGACCTACGATCAAAGGGAATTTTTTAGAAGGAGTTGTTTCTAGGACAAATTCGTTAGAACCTGATCTGGTTGCTATCACCGGGGATCTGGTGGATGGAACGGTAAATATGCTGAAACATCATGTTTCTCCGTTGAAAGACCTGGAATCCAAATATGGCACATTCTTTGTGACAGGGAACCATGAATATTATTCCGGAGTGATCGCATGGATCCGGGAACTGGAAGATCTTGGAATACACGTATTATTAAATCAGAATAAACTAATTGATCATAACGGTGCTAAGATAGCTGTTGCAGGTGTGACCGACTATAAGGCTCACACGATCATCCCCGGTCATAAGACTGATCCTATGCAGGCTTCTCTCGGAACGGAAGAGGCTCATTATAAGGTGCTGCTTGCACACCAACCGAATTCTATTTTTGAGGCGGCAAGGGTGGGTTACGATCTACAACTTTCCGGTCATACTCATGGAGGCCAATACTTTCCCGGAAATGTGTTTATTCATCTGTTCCAAAAGTTCGTGGCGGGTTTGAGCAAATGGGAAGATACCCAACTTTACGTGAGCAGGGGAACCGGATATTGGGGACCTCCGTTGCGAATAGGAGCTCCTTCCGAGATCACTCTGCTTGTTTTGGAAAAACAGTCTTAGAACTTTATTGACATTCTGAACTTCCCGGGCTCTCTGTAGGGAATCCGGGATCCAGAATGATCAAAAAGATTTTCAGTTCGACCGTCTTATCCGTATTCCTATTTTCCAGTTCCTTCTTCTTTTCCAATTGTTCCAAACCGAAACCGAAATCCAACCCGGAGATCGAAAGATTAAAACCAAAAAAGAAAGCGGATGATAGGGATCAGGAATCTGATCTTTCTTCCAGAGAATATTTTGATGAGGATGCGGATGGCAAACCGATCGAAAGGAAACCGGAACCGAGTCCGGGAGTCAGCCTTAGATCTTTTGCAAGCGGCTCTCCGGGATGTAAAAAAGGAAATTGTAGGAACGGGGAAGGTATCTATGTTTACGATACCAAAGACGTTTACTCGGGTAGATTTGTGGGGGAGATGCGAGAAGGTTGGGGAACCTTAGCGTATTCTGACGGAGATAGATACGAAGGTAATTGGTCCGAAGATAAAAAATCAGGCTCAGGACGTTATGTGTTTCGGGACGGTTCCGTTTTTACCGGATCGTTTACGCAAGAAGGTAATGGGAACGGTAAGTATACGAAAGCGGGCAAAACGAAAAAATGCAGATTGGAAAATAGAAAGTTATTCTGCAAATAGGCTTTTTTTAAACGATAATCCTTTCGGATGAGTTTACACATATATTAATAAACGATTGTTCGATTATATAGGATCTCTTTTTTACAAGAGGTCTTGATTTTCAAAAAAAGAAAGATAGAATGTTCCATCACAGGACGGAGGTCCGTATGGAAAAATGGCATGATTGGTTAGAGACTCATCGGGATTGGTGGATCGATATGGTCCGCGTGTATTTAGGCGGGGTTCTTGTGTATAAGGGGTTGGCGTTCCTTGCGGATACGGATGCACTTATCCGACTCATGGAACTGAATAACGCTCCTTATGCTTCCACATTGCTCGCTCATTATATTGTGATTGCTCACATTTGCGGTGGTGTGCTGTTGATGGTCGGACTTCTGACTAGATTTTCAGCGATTTTACAATTGCCTGTTCTAGTCGGGGCAGTTTTGTTCATTCATGCAAGAGAAGGTTTTGTATCCCCTGGATCAAATCTACCTTATGCATCCATGATTCTACTTTTACTTTTACACTTTTCTTTGTATGGTTCCGGACGTATCTCGGCCGATTTCTATATAGAAACGCATAAGAGTGTTTAAGGGAGAATTTCGTTAGCTCTTTGGACGTATTCTAAAAGAGCTAACGGTCCTGCTTTTTAAGCGGGTACAGACACCTTGTCTAATAGGCCGACCCAGTCCGTTCTTTCCGGTTGTCCCGGTTTCCTTTTCCCGAAAAACTGAACGATTAGTTCACCGTTTGCGTCGTATACTTCCATGGAATGGATCACGCCGTCTTTGGAAGGTTTATCCACTATATACACTTTAGAGATCAGATCGGATCTTAAATGTAAGTTGAATTCAGGATCCAGAACATTCCACCAAGATTCTAAAACCTTAATATTTGTGACTTCTCCCGTATGGATCTGGATGGAACCGGGGTTTCCTACAAAAACCATGATCGGTGTTCTGTCCAAGGATGCCATTTCCAACATTCGTAACACGGCTTTTGTCTCTACGGGTTTAGTGAATTTACCATTCGCAATTTCCATAGATTGGATCCTGGAAATACCATGTTTTTTTAATAGAGAGAAAAATTCATGGGTATCTTCCAATTTTCCCCAATCGTTCAGGAATTCGGTTTTGGTTTCTTCCTTAAGTTCTTTGTTCTCTAGAATGGAAGTTTCAATTTTAGTTTCTGAGGAGAATAAAGAGGAGAAGTCGGGAGATCCGTTTTGGAATTCCGATCTTAGTTTTTCCCAAGCGGATACGTTCGATTTGTCCGTAAGGAAAAGTTTGAACATCGCTTCTCCCTTCTCGTTGAAGAACTGAAAGGATCTTTGAACCGAATCTTGTTTAGGTTCTTCCACGGAAAATCCGAATTTCCAAATCCCGGGAAAAAGCCTGAGGTCGATATCCGGACCAACGACTAAGATATGTCCCGGACCGGAACTCACTTTTTCGAATATTCCTTTTCTTTCATGTACACAAGCCTCATTACGAGTCAGGACCATTACATGCCCCAATTCTCCGAATCTGGCGAATAATTCTCCCCAATTGGTTTGTAGGGAAGTAACTTGAGGAAATCCTTCCGCTTTGGAGATCTCGGAGGCGGCCAATAATCCGCCTTCCGAAGTTTTGAGTTGGGAAGCGATCTCTCTCATTCTAAGACGAGGTTGTGTTTCTTTGATCTGTTTCCAATCTTTGATGATATTCTCGATTTCTAACGATTCAGCGATGGACATTTTCTTTTACTCCTTTAGCATCTATTGAATAGGGCAGGTTGTTTGTAGCGTGTGTTTCTGCGGGACCGAGGGGTATGAGATAATGCCCTCCTTCCGGGAAAGGTATCTTTTTAGTTCGCAAGCGGAAATGTTCTAAGACAAATTTTTCGTCCAGTATATTCTCCGGAACTCCGTCCTCCAGTATTTTACCTTCTTTTAATACTGCGATCCGATCCGCATATCTCAAAGCTAGGTTCAGGTCATGAAGTATGCAGAGTACTCCTCTTCCTTCTTTACTGAGTTGTTTCGCTTTTTCTAATAAAGAATGGATTCTGTTCGGATCTAAAGATGCCCCCGGCTCGTCCAAAAGAACATAACTTTCTCTTTGGGTAGGTTCCTTGTCTTGGACTAGGACCCTGGCCATCTGGGTCCTTTGTTTTTCGCCGCCCGAAAGTTTATTATAGGTTTGGAATCTTTCTCTATCTCCAAGGTGAACCGCATGAAAAGCATCTTCAGTGATCCGATCTTCTAACGGTTTAGGAACTCTTAATTTGGAGCAGGACCTTCCCATACGAACGATCTCATCCGCGATAAACGGAAAATGGATCTCGGATTCTTGGGAGAGAACACTTCTGCGGAACGCTAGGTCTTCGGAATCGTACTCGGACAAAGGGATCCCATCCAATAGCACCAATCCTTTGTCCGGCGATATTTCTCCGGAAAATAATTTTAATAAGGTGGATTTTCCGGCCCCGTTCGGACCGAGCACGATTAAAAGTTCACCCGGATACAAACTTAAGTTAATCCCCGATAATAGGAACCTTCCGCCTCTGGATAAGGAAACGTCCGACAATACGAGACTCATCTGAATTCTCCTTCTCTACGTTTTGCTTGCAGGATTAAGAATAGGAAGAATGGACCACCTATACCGGCTGCGATGATTCCGATCGGAAGTTCGGAAGGAAAGGCAACAGTTCGTGCCGCTAGGTCCGCTATCGCCATCAGCAATGCTCCTCCGAATAATGAAGCAGGGAGTAACGTTTTATGGCCTGGTCCTAAAACCGTTCTTAGAATATGCGGTACAATCAAACCTACGAACGCGATATTTCCACAGATCGAAATACTTACGCCGACTAATAGACTTGCGAGAACGATGGTAAGATTTCGGATCCTTCTTACCTTAAAACCCGTGTGAAAAGCTTCCGCTTCTCCTAAGGCCAAAGCGTCCAAACCTCTGGCGAGTACCGGAAAGAAAAACGTTACGATGAGAAGTACAAAACCTAACAGATAAATTTTATGCCAACTTGCGACTGCCATACTTCCCAAACTCCAGAAAGTAAGGTTCCTAAGTTGTGTGTCGTCTGCGAGATAGGATAAAAATCCTAAAAGGGAAACAACCGTCGCATTCACCGCGATCCCTGCCAAAACTAAAACTAAGGAGAACCCGCCTCCTTCTCTTTTGGAGACCAAATGTAAGAAGAAAGAAACGGCAAGCGCTCCGCAAAAGGCGAATAACTGTAGAAGGTAACTTTCTTTTCCTTTTAATTCAGGGGGGAAAAAAGTGAGTATCTTTTCGGAAAAAACGATCCAAGTGGAAGCCGCTAATGCCGCTCCGGGGCTCACTCCAATAAATCCCGGTTCGACTAACGGATTTCGAAATAGTCCTTGAATACAAACTCCAGCGGAAGCAAGGCAGGCTCCGACTATCATAGATAATAAGAGCCTAGGCATTCTCAAATTCCAAACGAGAACGGAATACGGGACCTCCAATTCGGATAAGGAGTCTTGTCCTAGAAGCAATACTTTCAGGATCTCTCCCATAGAAAGTTGTATCGATCCGAATTTAAGGGAAAGTATTCCTATCCCGAAAAGTCCGACAGCTAACACTATAAATACGAGGATCGGCGGGACCTTACGTCCTTTTTTTTTCTTCTTTTCTTCCCCTGAATTTTTTATTATAGGAGAGGATGTTTCCGGAGAGGGTACAATCATTTTTTCTCAGAAGTTTTAGAATGGAATGATTCGAATAATTCCTCGATACCCTGACCAAGTCTAGGTCCGAAACCTAAAAGAACTAGATCGTCTATCGAAACCACTCTCGCTTTTTTTCCGGCAGGGGTATCTTTCACACCGGGAAGGGAGAATACTCCGTCTTTCCCGCCAAGACTTTCTAAACCTCTGCTTGGAATTAGGATGATATCAGGTTGTGCCGCGATTACGGCTTCCGGCGTGATCGGTTTAAAACCTTTGAAACCGTTCACCGCATTGATCCCTCCTCCGAGCCGGATCATTTCATCCGCGGGAGTTTCCGTACCGGACACTTGCGCGAGGCTAGTTCCTCTATGATATACGAATAGTACTTTCGGTTTGGATTTTAATTTGGAAACCTTCTCCGCAATTTTGGAATGTTTTTTGCGGATATCTTGCACGATCTTTTGAGCTTCTTTTTCCGCTCCGATGTCTTTTCCGATAGCGAGAATATTATTCAATGCAGGTTCCACTCCGGGTGATCCGGGATAAATGATCACTTTTATGCCGGCTGATTTGAGTTGTTCGATCACTTCAGGGGGACCTGCGTATTCTAGTCCAAGGATCAGATTCGGTTTTAAGGAAAGAATACCTTCCGCTGAAAGAGCTCTTTGATAACCTACTTTAGGAAGCGCTAAAGCTTCCGGAGGATAAAGGGAAGAAGTGTCATTACCCACTACTAATTTACCTTTCCCTAATGCAAAAACGATTTCGGAAACTGTTCCGTTTAATGTTACGATCCTAAGATCCTTTGCCTCTGCGAAAATAGATGCAGGTAAACAGAGGAACAAAGCCAAGGTTATGAGTTTTTTCATATCGGTTCTCTCATTTAAAATGTTTTTACCGGACCCCCGGTATAGGCGAAGAAGAAGGGATCGGCGCCGCAGAATAATCCGCAGGAGCCGCACCCGCACTGAACCGTCCATCTATCCCCACATAATAGAATCTAGGTCTTTGCGGATTATAAGTAAGGTCGAATGTGTCTAGAAGGTTGTCCACACCTGCGAATAATTCAAAAGTCCCTAATATTTTTTGGGAAACTCTGATATTCAAATTCGTATGAGGGTTTACCATTCTCACTCCGTAAGTAGGTCCAGTTGTACAATAGGATATGTTTCTTTCTGTACAATATTCTTGGACCCCGCCCGGAATACTTCCGAATAACGCGTTGATCGTATTCGTTGCTTGTGTAGTAAGCTGAGCGCTAAGAGCGGAAAACTCCGTAGGCAATTGAGGATCACACCAAAGAGGATTTTTTTGACAGTAATAAGGTTGTTTTCCGAATATCACCGCGAATAAGGAAAAGCTGAATCCGCTAGGTTGGTGATCTATACGTATATTCGCATTCCATCTATGATAACCTCTTCCTTCAAGGGGGAGATTGGTCAATTCGTCCCTAGTATCGGTATATGTATAACCGCCGCCCAGTGAAACATTCTGATGGACCCTAAGAGTGACGGAAGATTCGAATCCTTTTGTGAGCGCCTTTTGGTAATTGGATGTATTAAAGATCTGTAATCCGGATGCATCCCTGGTCGGGTTTGTCCTAAATCCGATCAAATTATCGATATTATTATAGAAGAAGTTAAAGCTGAACCAGAATAACTTATTCGGTTCCCATTCTCCCCCTAAGTTATAACTGCGAGAAAGTTCGGGTTTAAGGTCCGGATTTCCCGCCACTCTATAACCCACGCCTGGGTTTATGAAATTATAATATAGATCCTGGAAGCTGGGAGCCCTATACCCTAAACCGTTGGCTGCCCTAATACGGAATTTATCGGTCACATCATAACGGACCGCTAATTTAGGGAGGATCTGTCCACCGTAAATGGAGTCATGGTCGGAACGGATCCCTGGTACAATTTGGATCCTAGGTGCGCTGGATACTCTCCATTCGTCCTGCACATAAAATGCATTTCTTTGTCTTTGGGCGTATCCGTTTTGGGTTTGGTACGGATCCGTTCCCCCGAGAATATCACTCGCGCAGATATACGGAAAATTTCTCTTACAATCCGGGGCGATCCTGGCGGAAGAGAATTGGTCTATCAAAGTTTCCGCTCCGTAAGAGATCACATGTCCGTCGGAGATTTTATGATCTAAACGGGTTCTGACTTCCGTGACCGCGTTGTCTAACTTCTCTCTTCTATCTTGGGCGTCCGACTTTCTTTGGTCGTATGTGTAGGTATCGAAAAATCTGGCGTAGTTTGTGTTTACGTTTAAGTTTAAAGTTTTTGTTATTTCCCAATCCGCGTTGACGGCACCCATGAAGTCGTGAGTTTTATTGCTTCTATCGTATACTCCTCTTGGAGGAACAGCATCTACCGCATTTTGGTTCAGATATCTATAATAGAATTGGAAACCTATCTTAAATGTTTCGGAGACCTCGAAAGTGGTCTTATTGGAAACGTTTATATCTTCGAATGCACTCCCTGAAGTGGATTCTAGAGGGCCTTCATAAGGTAGTCTTCTGCGAAAAATATAAAGTTTGGTCCAAAGTGGGGTGTCGGTGGGGAAGGGGGAATAACTAGGCGAAAGGCTTTCTATCCTTCCGTTTTTAGGACCTAAGGTGGCATCCGGAGTTAGATCGTAACCGTCTCCTCTATGCCAACCTGCGGTAAAATTAGTGGAAACGATTCCTTTACGGACTCCCACAGATGCATAGTTACGGAATTCCGTTCCGGTACCGTAATAAAGAGGATTTCCTCCTCCCATAAATGTCCTAAAATTCGCAGAGTACGGATCTTTTTGCTCCTTAGTGATGATATTGATCACACCCGCGATCGCATCCGAACCGTAAAGTGCGGATGACGCACCTTTTACGATCTCTATCCTTTCTATATCTTCCGCTTTAAATCTGGTTAAGTCTATGGAGCCGCTGAACCGTCCAGTGGTCCTCTGTCCGTCTACTAGGATCAGAACGTTTTGGCCTGCAAGACCTTGCAAACGAACTGTGGATCCTCTTTCTCCTGCTTGAGCGGGACGAACTTCTATCCCGGGAACGTTACCCAGAGTTTGGGAGATGTCTCTCGCGCCCATGGCATCTATATCTTTTCTGGTGATCACTTCCGTAGTGATGGTGGAATCTTTTAAAAAACCCTTTCTACGAGTACCGGTAACGGTGATGATAGACCCTCTATCGTTATTCCCATTACTAATTTCCTTTCCGGCTTCCTGATTTACTTTGGATTTATTAGGATCTTCTTTTTTCTCCTCCGTCTTTTTTTCGGGAAGAACTTCTCCTTGGGAGAAGATAGGAACTCCTAAAAAACATAAACCTGAAAATAAGATCAGGCAAAGAATTTTAGGAAAGGAAGAAGGTTTGCTCTTCCCCATCAAAGTTCCTTCCAGATAAATGTGGGAAATCCGCTTGTGCCTGCATTGTCGTAATAGTCGGTGATCTCTACGGCAAAGTTGCTAGTTCCATCCGAGCCTTGGATCAGATATCCGATTGGATGGGGGGTAAGAACATGAGTGGTGCCGTTATAATTGTACCAGGTCCATAAAGAAGGACTGGCACTTTCGGTTGCCGTTCCGAATCCGCCTCCACCGGTTTGAGATTGGATCGAATCGAGTTCGATCGTACATCCGCCTATCGTCACGTCATTGATATCGGTTGCAGGATCACCGTCTCCGACCCTACAAGAGCCTCCGTTTCCAGTTCCACTGGTCCCGCTATTCGTTCCCATTACGAACCTTTTGAATCTCATATCCCAGCTACCGGACTTGGTAGTCTCTACTCCGCCTGCCTTTAGGTTTATATATACCCAACAGCCGCTGGCAGTTGCGTTAACTACGGTGGTAAAAGTCCCGGAACCTGTTGTAGTCGTTTCGCCGGGAGCCTTGATACATCCTCCGCCTTCTTCCAATGCGGCTAAAATCGCAAGACCGTCGTCTCCTCCGGTGCTAGGCCCGCAGAAAACAGTTAAAGTCGCCATGAGAATAATGAAAATTGAATATAAAGTTTTCATTATAGAATACCCCCGTTACTCAAAAAATATAATGACAATAGGCGGCCGAAACCGGCCGCCTAAAATTCTTAAAGCGCAGTAGTGCTGTATGTCACAACCTTAGTCGCAGTTACCCCGGAAGCAGAGCTACCGGTTTTGTAATATGTGCTCGTGCTGCCTGTGGAGCCAATCCCGGCGCCGCTTGGCCAATCCGCTTTATTGATGATCGCATTGGACTCTGTAAGAGTACATCTTTTCTTACAGTTCGCACCTTTGTATCCACTTCCCCAAACGGTAACCTTTGGAGTAGTGTCCGCGCTGATATCGAAACAAACATCGCTTGCAGTGGACGTGAAGGAGGAAAACAGGCTAGTTCCAGTTCCACCGAGTGCCGCAGTTGCAGTTCCATCGTCCGTTCCGTAGGCTGTGGTTGCAGAATAGCCTGCGTAAACCATAGGTCCACCTTGGTAAATGTTCAATACGAGTCTTCCGTCGCCTGCTGTTGTAGTAGGCGTGCTAGAAGTACCTGCCAAACCATCCGTATATCCTGTGGCAAGGTAGATGGTTCCATGTCCACTAAGGGCTTGGATCAATGCTCCTTCTAATCTGATATGTCTTGCTGCACCTGCCGTTGGAATGGAAATCAATTGGAAAGTGTTGATTCCTGCAGTGATTGCGGTTTCCGCGATCTCATCATCTGCAACTGCTGCGTCTACGCAGGTACTGTTTATGGCCCCGAGCACTAGAGCGGCATTCGACTCTTTCGAACCTTGGTCGCAATTCATTAAGAAGGATATTCCTAGAATCATCGTCAATAGCGTCTTGGTTGTGTTCCGTTTCATGGTTTCTCCTGTTGAGACTCAATTCTCATTAGTAGGAGTCATGTTTTCTGTATTTAGGTTTCGAAATGAGTCTAAAACTCAAAATCAAAACCTATCGGGATCTGTCAACCAAGAATGAGAACAATTCTCAGAAGCGATGCTGAAAAGTCCACCAAAGAATTCCCGCGAAACAATAGATTCTGGGTGTGTTTTCGATTGATATTTGTCTGCGGACCGGGCTATGTTCCGCGGTTTTTTTGGGTTTAGAGAGATTCCACTTTATCACAGGAAGTATATTTCATTTTTCTAATCTTTTTATTTTCGAAAGTATCCGTATTTTATCAAAACGATCGTTATGGATTTATTAAACAAAATTTGTTTCTGATCTTTTTCATGAAAGTAGAAGGTTTTGGGAAAAGTAATTGATAGCTCTCTCTCTTTGGGTTAAAACTACCTTCGCCGAATTCCGAACCTTTCGGTGGCGGAAAGTTTCATAAATAGGAGGGTACAGTATGAAGAAAAAATGGGTGGTGGTTGCAAACCGAAGTGAGGCAAAAATTTTCGAATACCAAGGACCGACTAACGGTTTGAAGCTGGTGCAAATGATGGAAAATCCCGAAGGAAGACTGAGAAATTCGGATCTAGTTACGGACGCGGGTCAGGCTTCCAGGTCGGATTTTGGTTTTTTTCGCGAACCGAAAAAGAGAGTGGCTGCGGCTTTTGCCGGTAAACTTTGCGATTTTATGAACTTGGAAAGAAAGAAGGACTCTTTCTCTAATTTTATTTTGGTTTCCGAGCCGGGCTTTATGGGAATGATCCTAGGTAAATTGGACGAGAAGTCCAGGGAAAGGATCTATCATAAGATGCCTAAAGATATCGTGCATGAAAAAGAATCAAATTTGATGAATCATCTTAAGAGTGTGCTTGTAAGCCAAGCGTAAGTAAGATCCATTCGAGTCGATATTATTAAGGCCGCCTTCATGGCGGCTTTTTTATTGACGCAGCCGAATCCTAATGGATTCTACCTCAGTAAAAAAATTGGAGAGAGTCATGGCCGCCTTAAAAGAAAAATATATTCTTTCTATCGATAGTGGTGGAAGCGGGATCCGAGCTATCGTATTCGATAAGAAGGGCAGAATTGTTTCTCGCCAATATGAAAAAACTCCTCCGATCATAAGTGAACCTGGCGCATTGGAACATGACCCTGAAAAACTTTGGCAGGCACTTGTTTCCATTCTTAAAAAAACTTTTAAGAACAAAAAGTTCCAAGCTGCAAATATGGATTCACTCGGGATCTGCAACCAAAGAGGTTCTTTTCTCCTTTGGGATAAAGAAAGCGGAAAACCTTTAACAAAACTAATCAGTTGGGCGGACGTACGAGCGGGTAAAACTTCAGAGGAGATGAACTCCAATAAAATTTGGAAAGTGATCCAATTCGTTTCAAGGATCTTGGGGGCGATCACGGGCAATCCAATGATGATCGCAACTTATATGCTCAAGTTTACTACCGATCATGCCTCGGTCCGTTTGAAATGGGTACTTGATAAAAATCCTGAACTAAGAAAAAGAGCCAAGAAGGGAGAGATACTTTTCGGTACATTAGATACTTGGTTCGTATACAAACTTACAAAGGGAAAAGAACATGTGAGTGATCCTTCCAATGCTACGGTGACCGGTATGTTCAATCCTTTCCAATTACAGTGGAATGCTCCACTTTGCGGGATCTTCAATATCCCTACGAAAATTTTTCCGAATGTGAAAGATACGTCTGCTGATTTCGGAGTTACGGATCCTTCTCTATTCGGTATAGGGATCCCGATCAGGGCGGTGGTAGGAGATCAGATGGCGGCTCTATTCGGACACGCATGTTTTGAAAAGGGAGGAGTAAAAATTTCCCAAGGTTCGGGTGCGTTTGTGGACATGAATATGGGAGATAAACCTAAAATTTCCAAAAGAGGTTTATTTCCGTTGGTTGCATGGAGACTGGGCGGAAAACCTACGTATATGTTAGAGGGTTATACCGGAACTGTGGGGACTCTGATCGACTGGCTTGGGAAAGGGATCGGTCTTTCCGATACTCCGAAAGTGTTGAACGAACTCGCTTCTCAAACAAACGACACGGAAGGAGTGATCTTCGTTCCGACTGCCTCCGGGATGAGATTTCCTCATTTTAATCCGAATGCAAAGGCTTCCGTATTCGGGCTTTCTTTAGCAACTCACAGAAGACATGTGGCAAGAGCGGTACTCGAAGGAATCGCATTATCTTTATTTGATATATTAGAAGGGATCAAAAAGGACACGAATGTCCACGTAAGCTCCATCATGGTGGATGGAGGAGTCTCCCAGTCGGATATTCTTCTACAATGTCTTGCTGATTTCTGTAATGTGGAAGTAAAACGTGCACCGGAGCCGGATATGACCGCAACGGGTGCCGCTTATCTTGCCGGACTTGGTTCCGGTTATTGGAAAAATTTAGAGGAATTAAGTAAACTCGAAAGAGGTTATAAAATTTTCAAACCTAAGATGGATCCAAAATTCAGAGAATCGAAGTTGGAACGTTGGCATAGAGCGGTACAATCCACTCTGAAGATAGATTAGATCATTCCTGGATACGAATTGAGCTGACCACGGTGGTCAATTGTTCCGCTAATTCTTCGGTAGGCTCCTCGTCCCCATTATAAGTGACTAGGATCATTCTTTTTTTAGTGGAAACTAGATAGACCATCCAATGTCTTCCGTCTTCTTTTAAAAATTCACAGGCGATGATCTTAGCGCCTTCATTGTTTTCGAAGAAAGCAGCCATTTCTCTTACGTATTCTATTTTATGGGTCGCAAGATATCTTTCTAGTTCCTGTTCCGGATCGAATCCACCTTCTTTATTTTCGAAAGCGTAAACTTGCATGGCACCTGCACCATCTTCCTCGAAAAAAGCGGGAATACCTTCGATCACAATATTCTGCCAATGGCCTGGAATCACCATGCTGTACCAGCCGGCGGGAGAACGATAAAGTCTGTAATCTAACTTTTTATCCATTGTTAGAAACTATTTCGTCATCTTAATTCGGTTAAAAATCCAGGCAAGCATGTTTGGGAATACTTGACATTCGTGTTGTCTCGGTGAACCTTTCTCTGTTGTGATCGCAATCCTAAAAAACAGAAGAGGCCCGTTTTATCTGATCACTACGTTTTTCGCGATCATATTTTTTGCGGTCTTCGCTTCTTCGCTTGCGATCCTATTTTCCTTATTTCTGATCGCCGTCCTGGTTTTATATCCTATTTTATTGGACTGGTTCTCTCGTCTATACGGTCAGGAAGATATTGCAGACGAACTTCATTTTGCAAAAACCAAAGATGGATGGAATATTGCATTACACAGACATATTCCTCCCATCCCGAATTCCGAACTTGCTCCGGTGATCGTTGTACATGGGATCGCTACGAACAAGTATGTGATCGATTTGGACAAAAGACATTCTCTTCCTTATTATCTAAAATTGAGAGGTTACGAGGTATTCGCCGTTTCTTTGAGAGGCGCGGGGAGTTCCTTCCATGAGAGTAGGGGAGGATACGAGGACTTCACGTTTGATGATTTAGTAAAATACGATGTTCCCGCGATCATCTCTAAGGTTCTTTCTTTGACGGAAAATAAACGTGTGAATTGGGTAGGCCATTCTATGGGTGCTATGATCTTCTATTCATACCTCGGGATCGCATCCAAATCCGAAAAAGAAAGGATCGCAAGTTTTGTTTCTCTGGGTGGTCCGGGGAATTTAAACCATTTAGGATTGAGTTTGATCGGTCTACTTTCTAGATTTCCTCGAGCTAGAAAAGTTTTGGATCTAAAGTTCGGGGCTTCTATGCTCGCTCCGCTTGCCGGGGAAATTTACACACCTATTGATCAGATACTGTATAATCCGAAAGCGACCCGTCCTAGGACCGTTAAAAAGGTAATGAAAAACGCGGTCGAAAATATCAGCGAAGGATTGATAGAACAATTCATGTCTTGGATAGAGACAAAGAAGATGAGTTCTCTAAACGGATTTTACGATTATATAGATCTTCAGAAAGAGATCACCGTTCCGAGTCTTTTTATTGCGGGTGCAAATGATGCAATCGCAACGCCTGACACTGTACGATCCGTATACGAAAGAGCAGGAACAAAGATAAAAAAATTTCACGTAATCTCTAAGGAAGAAGGAGCCAGCGACGATTATGGTCACGGCTGTTTGATCCTTGCGGAGAAGGCGGAAGACGATGTTTTCCCTAAGGTAGAAACTTTCCTAAGAGAATACGGGACCTCTAAAAAGCAGAGCTGGTTTTTGAAATTAAAAAGAAAATTCCGGCAAAAAGTGAGAGCCTAACAAGACATAAACCCTGATTTACTACCTTAAAAGAGTGGCATTCTTCCTTTTATCTCACCAGCTCTAAAGTATGTCTCAATGTAAATATGCCTAGATAATATACACACTATCTCGTTAGTCCTATAAAATAGGCAGAATATGTGAATTTGGAGAATTGGTACGCTAATTGCATAAGAACTCGGTAGAGCGAAACGAATCCAGAGAGAAACAGAATCGGATACGTAGAGGTGCTTGACCATGATAGAACTCAAATTTGGGCAAAGAAAAGTCGTTAATTTTCGCGGAGCAAGGAAGGTCGTCGGTGGTTTAACCGAGAAGAATAAGATCGATATCCTTCTCTACATCAGTAAGGAATTCGCAAACGCAGATAAGGAAGAGGAACTTTACGATATCGTAATCAGCCTCTGTAAGGACATTTTCGAGTGCGATAATACCACTCTCAGGATGTGGAAGGGAAATCTTCTGGTCCCTTCTCGCTTCTTAAAAGAGACAATCCCGCCTCGCAGAGATCTGAGCCAGGATGAAGGTTATTCTGGGTTCACTTTTAAGACCCGGATGCCCTTGCTCATTCAGGACTTAACACATCATGCGGAATACATAGACGAGGGAGAAACTACCCGAGCCGTTATGTGTGTTCCGATCATGTACAAAGAAGATTGTCTCGGGACGATTGCCGTGGAATCCGACACGGAATTTTTCTATAGAGAAGACGATTTGGAGATCTTAGAAGCTCTAGGTTCTCAGCTCGCTCTTGCGATCACAAGCGTTCGTCTGATCCAAGGTTTGGTCCAGGCGAATGAAAGAGAGGCTCAGATCCTGAAACAATTGGAATGGGATATGAGAATGGGGCGTAACGTCCAGAGCCAGATCGTAGAGACTACGATCTCTCCTTGGAACGGTCTACATTTCGGGACTTATTACGAGCCTATGACGGAAGTTTCCGGAGACTACTTTAATGTGGTTCGACAAGGGAATTCCATCACTGCGATCATAGTGGATGTTTCCGGCCATGGTATTCCTGCCGCGTTAGTCACCATGTCCATCCACTACCAATTTCAACGTTGTACTTCCCTTGGTATGGGACTGTCCGAAACTTTGGCCGAGTTGGGTGAATCCATTCGGCCACAGCTTCCGGATGGAACTTATTTCACCGCTTTCATTTTGAAGGTTTACAGCGACTATACTTATTCTTACGTGAATGCCGCTCACCAAAAAATGTTACATTACCATAACGGTCATGGAAGAATTGAGGAGCTGGATACCCAAGGAGTTCCTCTCGGTATTTTCGAAGTAGAAAGAAGTAATTTTGAAGAAAAACACGGAAGGATCCTTCCTGGAGATATTCTCTTCTTACCTACGGACGGTATTACGGAACAGAAGAATGAACAACGCCAGGAGTTAGGAAACCAACGTTTTATAGAATGGATCCGTCAGGAAAAATCCACTATAGAAGAACAAAGAGATAAGATCTATGTTTCCGATCTAGTCGGTTCCTTGATCGGAAGATTCAAAAGATATAAGGGAGATGTGAGAAACGGGGACGACGTTTCCTTGCTCGCACTTCAATGTAATCCCGAGCTTGGAAAAGCGAAGACCCTGCTTTCTCTCGCAAAGTCAGCCGCGAAAGCGAAAAAGGATCAGGTGGCTTACGACAAAGCTTTGGAAGTTTTCTCCATGGATGAATCTCTCAAAGATAGTTTAGTCCTTCTCGGAAAAATGTATTACAGAGATCGAAATTTCGAAAAGAGCGTACAGTTCTTGGAGAAATATATCAAAACGAGCGGAGAAGAATCCGAGCACATTCATTATCTTTTAGGCAGAGCGTATTATGAATTGGAAAATATCCCGGAAGCGAAGAGAGCGTTAAAACGTTCTCTTGCTATCGACCATACGTACGCTAAATCCAGCTTAAGGCTGGCGAGATGTTATTTGAAAGATAATGAAACTCCTAAGGCGATCAAGGTCCTGCAACAAGGGATCAAGAGTGCGCCTACGAATGAGTATCTAAAAATTTCCCTTAAAAAACTGGAGGAATTAGTAAAAAGAAAATCAGGAGATCTAGTCGTTTCGGAACAAAGAAAAGAAGCGGTTTAATTTTTAAAGCGAAGTTCAAGGGATCGTGTTGAAAAATATATAGGAGATTTAGGAAAAATATGCGCATATTAGTATTACTTACGCTCGCCGTTGCCTCGAGCGGAATTTGGGCCGACGATACAGCCCCGGTGACCGCCGAATCTGCGTTGAGCGCAGTCGCAACTTTAAGAGATGAAACGAACTGGTTATGGACCTGTATAGCAGGCTTTCTGGTATTTTTTATGCAGGCCGGTTTCGCTTTGGTGGAAGCTGGATTTACAAGAGCCAAAAATACGGTGAATATTCTCATGAAGAACTTCATGGACTTCTCCTTGGGCTCTTTGGCGTTTTGGTTGATCGGATTTGCGATGATGTTCGGACCTCAGATGATTAGCGGTTTCGGATTCGGTTCCATATCTTTGGCCGACAGTCTTTTGGTCGTAGACGGGAAACCTGATCCGGGCAAGTTCACATTCTTCATATTCCAATTGGTGTTTGCAGGAACTGCTGCGACCATCGTTTCGGGAGCTATGGCGGAACGGACCAAGTTCGTGGATTACGTGATCTTCTCCGTATTGATTACTGCTTTTGTGTATCCGATCTTCGGTTCTTTGGCATGGTCCAACCTATTCGATCCGGATAATAAAGGTTATTTGGTAGAAGCAGGATTTATAGACTTTGCAGGTTCCACCGTGGTGCACTCCGTAGGCGGCTGGGCAGGACTTGCAGGAACCATAGTGCTTGGACCTCGTCTGGGAAAATACCAAGACGGAAAAGTCCTTCCTATCTTAGGTCATAATATGACGATCGCGGCTCTCGGGGTTTTTATTCTTTGGTTAGGCTGGTTCGGTTTTAACCCGGGATCCACTACTTCCGTTGGTGGAGGAACCTTTGCTATCATAGCTGTTACGACTAACTTTGCGGCGGCCGCAGGTGCGGTTTCTTCCATGTTGGTTACCTGGATCCTTTTCAAAAAGCCGGACATAGGTCTAACCTTAAACGGCGCTTTGGCGGGACTTGTGGCGATCACTGCACCTTGTGCGAACGTCAGTATTAGTTCAGCGATCATCATCGGACTGGTTGCCGGGGTGCTTGTAGTATTCAGCGTGTTATTCTTTGATAAGATCAAAGTAGACGATCCTGTAGGAGCGGTATCCGTTCATGGTGTCTGTGGAGCATGGGGAACCATCGCTGCCGGCCTATTCGCTGAGGAAGCTTTCGGCGGAGTGAACGGTCTATTCTTCGGCGGTGGAATTGACCAATTATTGGTTCAGCTCCAAGGAGTAGGGATCGGATTTATTTGGGCATTCGGAGCGAGTTTATTAATCTTCTTTGCGCTCAGATTCACTATCGGTTTAAGAGTTTCCGAAGACGAAGAGATCCAAGGTCTGGATATTCTGGAACACGGAAACGAAGCATACCCGATTTCCAAATAAGACTTTCGAATATGTGAAAACCTCCGCGGTCGACTGCGGGGGTTTTTTCTTTTACCGTTGACGAAAAAGAAAGGTTCCGTGCGAATTGAGGTATGCGATCGGGCTTTTCCATCCGCTTCTTCCAGAAATCACTTTTTTTACTCTGTTTTCTTTTATTCGGATGTTTCGAATACGAAGAGACTCTCACTATCAATTCCAACTTAAGCGGCACTTTGGAAATCTCTTATGTGGTTCCGACCAAACGTAAGTCGGAAGAATCATTGATCAAATTCCTTCCCACCAGAAAAGAAGAGATCCAAAACCGATTGAATAAAGGATTTTTTTCCAAAAGCCTCATATTAAAAGATTATACCTTTCAAAAATTAGAAAGTTCCGAAGCCGAGCCTGGCGCATTCCGAGAAAAAGCAAAAGTCACTTACAAGGTTGATTTTACGGACATTTCTCAATTGGAAAATGTACTTCTCGGAAACGT
This sequence comes from Leptospira sp. WS58.C1, assembly GCF_040833995.1. Classification (NCBI taxonomy): domain Bacteria; kingdom Pseudomonadati; phylum Spirochaetota; class Leptospiria; order Leptospirales; family Leptospiraceae; genus Leptospira; species Leptospira cinconiae. Next base: position 2,874,379 of record NZ_CP162137.1, on the reverse strand, counting down.
TCAGATCAAAAAAGAAAAGGCCAATACGATCTATATCAAAAGAGAATTTCCTTCTATCAGCAAATCCTTGGAATCCATGCAGATGGACGGAGAGAAAAAGATCCTGAGTGAAACTTTAAGACTCATCCGAGGAAATGCACTCAATTTTAAAGTGAATTTCCCGATCACTTCCGTTTGTTATACGAACCGAGGAGAACAAGGTTTAGGGAGGCTGGTTTATAGATTACCTCTCGCGGATACTGTGGAGAAGTTCGGAAATAAGTCCTGGGATTACAGGATCACCTTCGTCTATTAAATTTCTAGGTGAAGATTGGGTGCTTGCCGCAAGGCCTTCGGCACATTGCCCTTTGGGCAACGTCGGCAAGCTTGTGCTTAGGGTGATTTTGTTTAGATGTGAATTGTGAATCGCTGCCACGTTGTTGGGCCGGGCAGCTTGATGTGTGGATTTGTATGCGATGCTGCCACGTTGTTGGGTAGGGCGGCTATTACTATAAGATCCCTAGGTCGTTGCAATATTTTCCGAACAGTTCGAAACCCTTGCGGTCGCTTTCCGTTATTTCATAATGTAGTTCTTGGGTGAGATAAGTTCGGACCAGGTCGGCAGGGAGTCTAGATTCTTTTTCGATGATTTCTTCGATATGAGCAAGGCCGTATTTTAAGGAATCCTCATAGAAACTGTCAGGTAATTCTAACGGTTTTTTAGAGGCCCAAAGTGCGAATATGAACGAAGTCCCTGTGGTTTCATACCACCATTCCGCTAGGTCTTTTACATCGTACACTTCCGGATCCCATTCTGCGAATAACGCGTTGTCCCCGAATAGCATATGGGACCCTCTTCCGATGGAAATCTCCTGTTTGATGATCTTTGGATCCGTAGGGGCAACTTCCGGCAATTGTCCGGAATCGTTATGTACTAACACCCTAACCAAGGCCATACTTGTCCTGGAACCGTTATCTGTGAGTATTCGGTAAGGAGGGTAGGCTTCCTTTTTATTTTTGAAAAACTTTATGGAGCGTACCTGATCGGAGGCGCAGACCCCAACTTTCATAGAAACGGAAAGTACGTCGGAGTTTCTAAGACATTCGATCGAGGAGATCAACCCTACGTCCACCAGGCCCCGTAATAGATAATCCTTTAATAGGGAGGGATTTTCCGGTACGACTATATGTTCTGAATTTTGCTCGAATCCCCAGGTTAAGGGACGGGCATTCAGATGTTTGACGATTCCAATTCTCACTTAACGTATTTTTCCAGAAAAAAGATCCGTATTTTCCGCCTATTTACCAAAAAAACGACACTTCACTTCTAAGCCAGAAAAATTAGTTTTTCCTTTTCTTTTCCAGGCAGTTTCCCGACTGTATTCCGAGGTAGGGACCAATTCGTCCAATCTTATGGAATGAGTCCTTCGGAACCGATGCTGATCAAAGTAGATTATGAGATCCTAAACGGTGATCATGAGGCTTTGCGTGCCTACTTGAATTCACATGTAGAAGGGAATCCTGCATCCGTAATTTTGGATCTGGATGAAGTGCAGGTGATTACTTCGGTCGCTTTAGGGACTTTGGTAGCGTTTGCAAATCGTCTCCGGGGCCAGGGTATTCTTTTGGAAACGATCAATGTCAGTCCTAAATTACTGGAAATTATTAAGTTAGTCTCTTTGGACCAGGCATTGGGTATTCGTTGATTTATGGATGAAAGTTTTTCCAGTTTTTCTCAGATAACGGACGAAGAATTCAAATTCATTAAGGATTTGATGTATAAGGAAACCGGAATATTTCTGGCGGATCATAAAAAGATAATGGTCCAATCCAGGTTGAATTCCAGGGCCAGAATGTATAAGATGCAGAATGTTTCGGAATATATCCGAGGTCTGCAGGCCGATCGTAAGTTTTTCCAAAGCGAACTTACGGAACTTATTAATCGTATCACCACCAATAAAACCGATTTTTTCCGCGAAAACCATCATTTCGAATTTTTAAAGGAAACCTTTTTTCCATCCGTAGAGGAGAAGGCTTTGAAGTCCGGAAAAAAGCAGCTACGCATCTGGTCCAGCGCTTGTTCTACCGGGGAAGAGCCTTACTCAATCGCAATCACTTGTGCGGAATATTTTATGCACAAGCCGGGTTGGGATATTAAAATTTATGCATCCGATATCGATACGAACGTGGTACAAACCGCTCAAGAAGGAATTTATAAAGCGGATCGTTTAGATCCGGTCAGTGAGACTCTCAAAAAAAGATATTTTCTAAAAGTGAAGGATCTGACCGGCAAAAATCAGGACACCTATCAAGCAAAACCTGAGATCAAGTCCATGATCGAATTTCATAAGGCAAATCTTTTAGAAACTCCTTATCCGATACGGGAGAAAATGGATTGTATCTTTTGCAGAAACGTGATTATCTATTTCGATAAGCCTACCCAAAAGAAAATTTTCGAAAATTTCGAACATGTGCTGAAAGATAGAGGGCTTTTGGTGATAGGCCATTCCGAAACTCTATTCGGTATCTCGGAAGCGTACAAGTTCTTAGGTCATACTGTATATCAGAAAAAGCCTATAATTTAATCTTGATCGGGGAGTGTTTTATGTTTCGGACATTTTATATTCTTCTAATAATAACTCTTTTTTCTTTCTCTTCCTGCAAGAATAAGGAAGACAGGGAACTTGTAGAATGGGTGGAGAAGGGCGCCCTAGTCCTGGATGTTAGAACTCCGGATGAATATGAAAAACGTCATTTTCCCGGAGCTGTCAATATTCCGATCGATAGTTTACCGTTGAGATCAGATGAACTAGGCCCGAAGGACAGGCAAATCATTTTATATTGTCAATCCGGCGGCGGACGTAGTCAAAGAGCCAAATCCCTCTTAGAGGAAAAAGGTTTTTCTCATATACGGAACGCCGGGGGAATCGACCATCTATTTTCGGTAATATCAAGTGAGTAACGGAAAGGTTCTCTTTCGGGCGATTATAATTTGAATTTTTCGGAGATATTTTTGAGTATCTCCGCCGTATTAGACAAATTCCTGGAGGAGGAAGACATCTGTTCCGCTCCGGATGCAGTGTTGATCGTATGTTCGTTGATCTGCATGATCACCTGAGAAATTTCCGAGACTGCTTTTTTCTGCTCATCCGCGGCTAATTTTACCGCTTCCGATTCGGTCTTTACTTTACCTGCGTTATCCGTCACTGCTCGATTTATATTTGTTTGGGAGCCGGTGATGGAATACAATCTGTCCATTGCATCCGACACTTGATCCACATTCCGGATGATCGCGTGGATGATCTCAGTAGATGCCTGGATCCCTTTGGCTCCGCTGTCCAGTTCTCCCGTGTTTTTAGAGATCATTGCGGAGATAGATTTGATAGAAGAAGCTGTCTTTTCTGAAAGTTTGGAGATCTCTTCTGCAACAACTGCGAACCCTTTTCCTGCTTCGCCTGCTCTCGCCGCTTCTATCGCTGCATTCAATGCGAGCAGTTGGGTTTGGTCGGAAATATCGTTGATGATTCCGATGATAGCAGTCATTTCTCCGGAGGATTTGAGAATATTCGAGATCATCGCATTCATTCCGGACAGGGATTCTTCTCCCTTTTTTGCCTGAAGGGAAATAGACTTGGCCATGTTTAGGGTATTCTGAATCTCTTCTCCGATTTGATTCACACTTTGGGAAAGTTCTGTGATCTTTATCTGGAATTCCGAAATATTCCGGTACTGATTGTAGATGGAGCCGGAGATATTGTCCATCCCCGCGGACATCTCTTCCACAGTTGCTGACATTTCCTCGGTAGAAGCCGCCGTGGATTGGGCTCCATTGGAGAAATTTTCCGAACTCGCGGATAATTCTTCCGCGGAAGATGCAAGTTCTTGGGAGATCTTTTGGATCTCTCTTACCGAGGTTCTTAGACTTTCTAAGAACGAATTGGTATCCTTACTTAGGTCTCCTATCTCGTCTTCATGATAGATCTTTAGGCTCGCAGTCAGATCGCCTGTGGACATGGAGCGGAATAGTTCTCTCGCTTCCTGTAAAGGATGAAGACGAATATTTACTATTTTATAAATAATGAATATGGAGGCTACCAGGAAGACGAACGCAAATGCTATGATCCTAAATAACATTTGATGGACTACTTCTGCGAGTTCGTCCTTGGACACCACTGCTGAGACTCTCAGGCCGTACTCCGGAACATCGTAAACCGTGGCAATTTTTTCCTTTTTGAAAAAATATTCCATATGTTGTTCGGAAGGGAGGGTTAGTAGTTTTTTACCCCAATCCGTTTTGCTCAGATCTAATTTTAGTATCAGCGACTTATCGGGATGTCCCACTACAACTCCGTTCATGTCCGTGATCGCTATGTATCCGTCCGATCCGATCGTAATTCCGTTCACTATAGTCTCTGTCATTTTGTTAAGAGAGATCGCAAAACCCAGGATACCTACTATTTGATTTCCTTCCTTAGTCGGAACCGTAAGAACAGCAACCGCTTCCCCAGTCACTGGAGAAGGGTTTACCTTACTTAAAAGATTTTTTCCCTCTAATGCAGCCTTTATATTTGCGTCAAAGCCGGTCCCTCCCCAGCGGAAATTGTTCGCTTTGCCTGTGGCATCTGCGAAAACCAAGGGATTTTCCTCCGGAGTGGATAGGAACACATTCTCGTAAGTATCATATTTTTTGAATATATTTGCGAGTATGGGATTCAGACTTCCCTTATCCCTTGCTATCGTAGCTTTGATGAACGGAGTATTGGAATTTACGAACTCGGCCAAAGTGGTTTGCTGATCGAAGAAGAACTTGATATGTTTTCCGGCTAATTTCGAGACCTTTTTCATCTCGTCTATGTAAGCTTCTTCCACGTATTTTTTGGCGGTAAAGTATGCGAAGGAGGAAATCCCCACCGTAAGTAGAACGATAGTGATCGTACTTACTGCTAGGATGATGATCTTTAAACTGTTTCTTTGCATCGTATGGGTTAAACCGGGATCGAATTAGATTTTAAATTTTTCGGTTATGTTTTTTAATATTTCCGCTGTAGTGGCAAGGTTCTGCGCGGAGGAAGACATCTGTTCCGATCCCGAGGCTGTATTTAAGGTATGCTCGTTGATCTGAGTGATCACCTGGGAGATCTCTCTTACGGCTCTTTTTTGTTCATCTGTTGCGAGTTTTACACCTTCTGCCTCCGTTCCTACACGATCCGATTGTTCGTCCACGGACTTGTTTACGGATTCTTGCGCGGAAGTGATCTCGAATAGGTGACTCATTGCTTCCCCTACGGAGTCTACGTTTTTGATGATGCTATGTAAGATCTCCACAGAGGAACGGATCCCTTTGGCGCCTTCGTCCAATTCGGAGTTGTTCTTATTGATCATCTCTCCGATGGATTTAATGGAGGAAGCCGTTTTAACTGAAAGTTTGGAGATTTCTTCCGCAACAACTGCGAATCCTTTTCCAGCTTCTCCTGCTCTTGCCGCCTCGATGGCTGCATTCAATGCGAGCAACTGTGTTTGGTCGGAAATATCGTTGATAATTCCTATAATGGATTTCATTTCTCCGGAGGACTTCAGGATATTTTCTATCATATTGCTCATTCCTGTTAGCGAACTCTCGCCTCTTTTCGCTTCTCGGGAAATGGATTCTGCGATCTGCAGGGTATTTTTGATCTCCGAGCCTATCTTTCTGACTCCGGAAGACAGTTCTTTTATTTTAGTATGAAATTCTAATATATTCGAGTATTGCCTATCGGTGACCGAGGAGATATTTTCCATTCCTGCGGACATCTCTTCCACGGTTGCCGACATCTGCTCGGATGAAGCAGCGGTGGATTGAGCGCCGGTCGCAAAACTTTGGGAAGAAACCGTCAATTCCTCCGCAGAAGAAGCAAGTTCCATCGCGATACGTTGGATATCTTTCAAAGAAGATCTTAGGCTGGCAATAAAAGAATTCAGATCCGCACTCATTACGCCAATCTCATCGTTGTATACGACTTGGATGTCCGAGGTTAGATCTCCTTGCGACATGGTTTGGAAAAGCCTGCTCGCATTTTCCAATGGATCCAGTCTCTTCTTTAGAAGAATATAAAATAGAAAAACGGAAATTCCTACTGTGATTAAACTTGTAAGCCCTATAGAAAGCAGAAGTTCTACTAATGCTTCCCTAACTTCCGCTTTGGGTTGGATGGCAATTACGGTCATTCTCCATTGGTCCAATCTGGAAACGGTGGAGTAACGATCCGATCCTTTGAAACTGAATTCGAAAATTTCTCCTGATTTCAATTCCAACATTTTTTGGCCGTAGGGTTCTTTAGCTACGTCCAAATTCATGATCATTTCCTTCTTAGGATGAGCGATCACCAAACCGGTTTGACTCATTACGGAAACATAACCTTGTTCCCCAATTCGGATCTTATTGATCACTTTTTCCGAGATATCCTCGAAGGAGAGGGCTATGTTCAAAACTCCAATGATATTCGCTCCGTCACGTATCGGAACGGAGATCACAGCAACCGGAAGTCCTGTGATGGGAGATTTTTGAGGAGGGCCTAAGTAATGTTTTCCTTCTTTTACTGCGGCGACATTGTCCTTTAGCTCGTCACCTTTCGCTTTATAACCTAGAGATCTTCCATCCAAACTATCCGCTAGGATCCTTTTTTCTCCATCCAAGCTCATAACGAAAATGTTCTCGTAAACCCCGTATCTTTGGTGGACTTCTTTAAAGAAGTCGCCCGCAATCGGTTTGCCTGTGATAGCAGTTTGTATGGCTCTTGGATCTGCGGCTAACGTTTTTGCTACGTTGGTATGGGTTAATAAGAATGCGTCGAACTCTTGAGCGACCACTGCTACGACATTCTGCATTTGATTCAGATGGTTTTCAGTGATTTTTTTCTGACCGAAGTAGTAGGCATTCCCCGAGATCAATAACGTTAATACTGTGAGAATGACGATGCCTGCGCCTAGAAGGATGAACTTTAAACTGCTTTTCTGCATACCAATAATAAAGCCTTCCCGAAGAGGCTAAGAAGTAATAAAAATTTGTCGGCCTAATCGGACAATTCCTTTCAGGCAGTTTAGCACCAGAGCGGATTTTTATTTATGGAGAGACGCATTCTATCTAGTAAAGTGTAGTAGTCAAGAATTTAGTGCTTTCGTGTTAGTTTCTATCTCAAAAGTACTTTAAAATAGTCTGGAATGAATTCTTTGCCTAAGTGCGAAGTCAAAAGGGCGTCATGTGCTCAGGGATTTGTACAGGATGTGCAAGTGAAGGAGAAGCTAAAGTATAGAAAACTGGTACGGTTCTTAGTTGCGTTTTGGATGAGCGGGTAGAACTTGGAAAACGAATTGGAACCTGTCCATTATTCGGTGCTCTATCGGGAGATACTTACCTTTTTCCTTTCCGTATTCGATAAGGACCGAGAACTCCTTTTTTTAGACGGAACAGCGGGAGAAGGAGGACATAGTCTTCTACTCTTAGAACAATTCCCAAATTCTAAACTGGTTTTAGTGGATCGGGACTCTGTCATGTTGTCCAGGGCTAAAACAAGACTTTCCGCTCATTCTTCCAGAGTGATTCCTATCGAAGCCAATTTTTCGGATCTCGATTCCGAGTTCTTGAACAGCTTCGGGATTTCCAATCCGCCGGACGGCATTCTTTTGGATTTGGGGATTTCTACCTTTCACCTTTTACACGCAGGAAGAGGTTTCAGTTTTCGAGAGAATGAACCTTTGGATATGAGACTTTCTTCTTCCGGTGGGATCTCGGCAGAAGACGTGATCAATACGTATCCGGAAAAAGTTTTAAGTAAAATTTTTTACGAGTATGGGGAAGAGCGTTGGACCAAGAAGATCGTAGAAGCGATCTTAGAAAGAAGAAGACATTCTCGGATCGGTTACTCGGGAGATCTTGCACAATTGGTTTCCAGAGTGATTCCCAGAAAGTTTTGGCCTCCGGGTAGACACCCGGCGACTCGGGTCTTCCAAGCTCTGAGGATCGAAGTGAACCAGGAACTTCTTCATATAGAGATCGGGGTAAAAAAACTTTTGGATCTGGTCGCAAGGGGCGGGCTCTTACAAGTGATCTCTTTTCATTCACTGGAAGATAGGATCGTTAAAAACTTGTTCAGGGACTATGCAAGAACTGGAGAAGCGAAACTTCTTACCAAAAAGCCCGTGCTTCCGACGGATGCCGAGATGAAAGAAAATCCTGCTTCTCGTTCCGCAAAATTACGTGTCATCCATAAATCCCTTCCGACCGATATTGAAGAGGAAGAGGAGGATGAAGAAGAATGAGTAAGGTTTCCGAATTTTTATCCATCCGTCTTTGGCCTGATCTAGGTTTTTTGTTTCGAATATTCGGTTGGATAGTACTCCCTTTTAGTATCGTACTTTTATTCGTTTGGCAGAATGTACAGGTTTCTAGACTAAACAGAGAACTATCAATCGCCTCCCAAGAAAAAGAAAAACTTTTAAAGAAAAATGACGATTTAAAGATCGGAATGGCGACTTATACTTCTGCACGTAGGATAGAAGCTTTATATCGTAAAACTTATCATTATTTGCCGATCACTGTAGGTGATCGTATTATTACCGTGACTCTTCCTCCGGAAAGAAACGAGGCGGAACTTGAAACTTTCAGAGCTCCTTGATCTTTTTCCGAATATTAAATTAATTTCAGGTTCTTATACTTCCGACGATAAGATTGAATTTGTCCGCACTGATTCCAGAAAGTTAGGACCGAATGACCTATTTTGTCTCCCCGATTCTTCGGGAGATAAGGGAGCAGAATACGCCAAGGCCGCTTCCTCTAAATATATATTAATAGGATCTAAATTACAAATTCCGAAATTAGAAAACAAGATCGTTCTTAGAACTGATCTGGACCCGGAAAGTTTAGCCGGTCCGATCGCTTCTATTATTTTAGATAATCCCTCTTCCAAACTAAAAGTGATAGGAGTAACAGGGACTAACGGTAAAACTTCCTTAACTCATATCTTAGCTTACTTGGGAGAATCTCAGGGAAAATCCTGCGGGATCATAGGAACCACAGGCGTAAAATTTAAGGGTATATTATCCGACACAGGATACACCACTCCGGATCCAAGTAGCCTTCAAGCCATTCTGAAAGAAATGTACGATTCGGGAGTGGAATATGTTTTTATGGAGGCGAGTTCTCACGGTTTAAAACTCGGAAGAACCAACGGGGTCCAATTTAAGGCAGGAGTATTTTCTAATCTCACTCAAGATCATTTGGATTTTCATCCGGATATGGAAGATTATCTAAAAAGTAAGGCGCTTCTGTTTTCTTCCGTAGCTTCCTATCCGGAAACTTTCGGTGTTATAGATTCGGATGCTCCCGGTGGAAAAGATTTTAAATCCACAGTGGAGGTTTCTTCTCCGGCCCTAAAACTTTTCTCCCTCGGTAGAAATTCAGGAGAATTCGAGATCCATTCCGAATCATTCTCCTTGGAAAAAACTTCTTACCTGATCCGTCTTTCCGAGGTTTGGGGCGGAGATACGAAGATTACCACAAATCTTCTTGGCGGTTTTAATGTAAGGAACACCGCGCTTGCATTTGTGACCGCACTGGGATTGGGTTGGGATAAAAGATCCCTTCTATCCGCTTTGGAAAGTATTCCTCAGATTCCGGGAAGATTTCAGATCTACTATAGTAAGGATAGGTCCAAAATGGCGGTCGTGGATTATGCTCATACTCCGGATGCCCTGGAAAATATTTTGAAAAGTATCCGAGAATCGAAACCGAAAGAACTGATCGCACTTTTCGGATGTGGTGGGGATAGGGACAAGAGCAAACGTCCTAAAATGGCGAAGATCGCTCAAGAACTTGCAGACAAGGTGATTCTCACTTCCGATAACCCAAGAACGGAAGATCCGGAAAGTATCTTGGATGATATACAAGCAGGTTTTTCCTCCGGATACTCCCCAATGCTCAGAGAAGTGGATCGAGCAAAAGCCATTCTATACGGGATCTCCCACTTGAAAGAAGGCGGCTGTCTTCTTGTAGCCGGAAAAGGACATGAAGACTACCAGATCATAGGTAGGGATAAAAGGTATTTTGACGACGGGCAAGAGATCCAAAAGGCATTCGGTTCCTTCCATCAATAATCACAATCCTCCTGAAGTCTCGGGCGCGGTATGCTAGATATAAATTTCCAGATCCAAAAAAAATGGCCCAGATCCGGACTTACGTCGATAATTAAGTCGGAGAAGAAGATTTCCTTTTTTACGTTTACTCGTATTCTGCACGGATGAATCTGTCTTCCTAGAAACGATATGTTTTATTTTTTATACGAAAGATTTTTCCAAGATCTAGATTCCTTAAGGCTTTTCAGCTATGTAACCGTTCGGGCCTTGATGGCCGGATTAACTTCCATGTTCCTGACTTTTTGGTTCGGGGGAAGGGTGATCGATTTTTTACACGGATTAAAATTCAGGGAAAGTGTACGGGACGACGGACCGAAATCTCATAGCTCCAAGTCGGGGACTCCTACAATGGGCGGTCTTATGATCGTATCCGCTTTGGTTGTATCCGTTTTACTTTGGGGAAATTTAAGAAATTCGAATGTTCTTCTCTTACTAATTTGTTCTATTTCATTCGCTACCTTAGGATTTATCGACGATTATATGAAGTCGGTAAAAAAGATCAAGGGTGGAATGAGAGCCCGCACTAAGTTTGCCGCTTCGGTGGTTTTAGCCGCGATCTTTTGCGGAGTTTTTTTGTATTCTACGGGAGAGGCTCCGAAAGGTACTACAGGTAAGATCCTATTCCATTTGACGGATCTATTCTTACCTTTCGTGAAAGGGCCGATCCTGTCTTGGGGATATTTCGCGATCCCGTTTTCGATTTTAGTAATATTAGGATCTTCTCATGGAGTCAATCTGACCGACGGTTTGGACGGTCTTGCCGGCGGGACCGCAGGGATTGTTGTCGGAACTCTCGGGTTGATAGCATACGTTTCCGGAACACCTGTCGCTGCAAATTATTTGAATATTCCTTATCTTCCTCATGCGCATGAATACAGTGTTTTCCTTGCAGCATTGACGGGAGCATTGATCGGGTTTCTTTGGTTCAATAGTCATCCTGCCCAGGTTTTTATGGGAGATACCGGGTCCTTATTTTTAGGAGCCACCATCGGGCTCACCTGCGTAATGTTAAAAAAGGAGATCCTACTTATTATTTTAGGCGGGATTTTTGTCGCAGAATCCTTGTCTGTGATCCTACAAGTCGGTTCTTTTAAGCTGACTCAAAAAAGGATTTTTAGAATGGCTCCATTACATCACCATTTTGAATTGGGAGGGGTGCCTGAAACAAAAGTGGTCATCCGCTTCTGGATAGCAGCCATTATTTTAGCGATCATCTCCTTATCTAGTTTGAAAATACAATGAAGGCGCTCGGGAGAAAGTTCAAAGATTTTTGGGAATCTCCCGATTCCCCTTTCGATCTGGTCCTAGTAGGATCCGTGTTCTTTCTTTTACTCTTCGGAATATGTGTGATGTATTCCAGTTCCTCAGTCACAGCATGGAGAGAATTCCAAGACTCGGAGTATTTTTTAAAAAAACAATTGGTCTGGGCCGTTATCGGTCTTGTGGTTTTTTTCTTCTTTGCGAATTTTCCTTACAAACGTTTGGAAAAATTCGCGTTAGGCGGGATTATAATCAGCATTCTTCTTTTGGTCTTAGTTTTTATTCCAGGCATTGGAAAGTCGGTCGGGACTTATTATGGAAGGAACTTCCATAGATGGATCGGGATCGGACCTTACCAATTACAACCTTCCGAGATCGCTAAATTGGCGGTGGTAGTTTATTTATCTTCTCTCATGGTAAAACTAAAATTAAAAGAGAATCGAGATCCTAAAAGATTTATTATTCCTGCGTTACTATTACTCTCTGTCCTGATTTTGATCTTAGCGGAGCCCGCATTCGGGACCACGATGGAAATTCTATTCGTTGTGATTGCTTTCGTATTTTTATTCGGATTTCCCGTCCGTAACCTTCTTCTTGTAGGTTTGGTATCTCTTCCTTTAGCGTATCTTCTTATCAGCCAAGTAGGTTATAGAAGGAAAAGAATGGAAGTTTGGTTGGATCCATACCGCTTTCGTTACGATGAGGGTCACCAATTAGTGACTTCTTTTAGGGCCTTTTTGGACGGAGGCTGGTTTGGAAATAAGTTGGCCAGCGGATATGCCCATAGATATCTAACCTATAGTCATACTGACTTCGTTCTTGCCACCTATGTGGAAGACTTCGGATTTATAGGATTTTTATTCTTCTTTACTTTGGTTATGGTTCTTCTTTCCAGAGTGTATGTTCTTCTCAAAAGAGTAGATGATCCGTTCGGTTTTTATTTGGGAGCGGGCCTATTGTTTATTTTAGGGACCCAGTTCGTTATTAATAGTTATGTGGTCACCGGTCTTTTTCCGATCACAGGGATCAGCTTGCCGTTTATGAGCTATGGAGGATCTTCCCTTCTCGTGGTTTTGGCGGCCTTCGGAATTCTTGTCAATATAACTAGAAAAGAAAACATAGGCGTATGAGATCGGTTTTAATCGCAGCCGGAGGGACCGGAGGCCATATTTCCCCAGGGGTTGCGCTTGCGGAAAGTCTTGTGGACCGAAAAGATTCCTTAGGGATCTCTAACGTTTTTCTACATTCTTTGATCCGAAACAAGGATAATCCGGATTTAAAACAAGCTCCTTGCGAAGTAGTCTGGCATAATACTCCCTCTCTTTCCGGAAATTTTCTTTTATTACCTTTTCGATATATATTCCAACTTGTCCGATCCTGGATCAAGTTCAGGCAACTAGGTGTGGACGCTGTGATCGGGATGGGCGGATATTCCAGCGTTCCGGCACTCTTATACGCGGTGATCTTCGGCAAAAAATTGTATTTATGCGAACAGAATTGTATCCCTGGAAAAGTGAACCGGATATTTTTCAGATTTGCGGATAAGGTGTCCTTTAGTTTTCCTCCAAAGGACACAAAGATTTCCTGTAGTTGGGAAATATTAGGAAATCCTTTAAGATCCAAAACGGTCCCTAAACTTGCTTTAAAGTTTAGCGAAAAATGGGATCCTAAAAAGAAAAAACAATTTAACGTTTTAGTAATGGGCGGTTCTCAGGGAGCAAGACAGATCAATAATATGGTAGTCAACCTGATGAAACACGAAATGATCCAGGAAAGGTTCCGTTTTAGGATGTTGACGGGGACCGCGTTATACGACGAGGTTTCTAAAAAGACAAAGGATGCGGACCTGATCTCTTATTCGGATAATATGGCGGAACATTACGACTGGGCTAACCTGGTCATCGCTCGGTCCGGTTCCGGGGTCCTTTCCGAATGTGCCGCTTACGCTCTCCCTATGATCTTGATCCCATATCCTTTCGCAAAAGACGATCATCAAACAGCGAATGCGAAATACATGGAAGCGAACGGTGCAGCAGCCTTGCTCGAGCAACGGGATGAGGACGAAAGCAAACTTTTCCGCATCTTGGACGGATTTGCTCAGAAGCCGGAACTATTAAATGAAATGTCTATTAGATCATTAGAATGTTCTCATGTAGAAGCCTCTACTGAAACGGTAGGTTTCTTTTTCGAAAATACGAAATAATGGAAAGCGGGTCCATCCAAAAAAGACTGGGATTTTCCAAACCTTTTTTCCTCGGCATCGGCGGCTCCGGCATGTCTAGTCTCGCCCATATATTGGCGGATGCAGGTTTCGAAGTTTCCGGTTATGACGGAAAAAAAAGTCAGGTCACCGAAAACTTAGAGAAGAAGGGTGTAAAAATTTTCTCCAAACTTTCCGATCTTGGAGAAAATATTGAATACGACTCCGTAATTTATTCTTCCGCTATCCGATTGGATTCCCATCCTATTGCTTCCTTCTTTAGGCAAAAAGGGGTCCGATTCTTTCATAGATCCGAAGTTTTGCATCTCTGTTTTGAAGATTTGACTTGTATAGCGGTCGGCGGTTCTCATGGAAAGACTACAACGACTGCGATGACCGCCCATATACTCGATGATCTGGGATATTCCCCTTCCGTAATGGTAGGTGGGGATGTTTCCTTTTTGAATGGAGTAGGTGGAAGATTTTCCGCCGGTAAGTTTGGGGTCTTTGAGTCGGACGAATCCGACGGAACATTCTTAAATCATAAGGCCCAAGTGCGTATCCTTACGAATATAGACGAGGATCATCTGGACTTTTATCATACCCGTGAGAAATTATTGGAAGCATTCTCCCGATTTATTTCTTCCGGAACACAAACGGTCGTTTTAGATCTGGATGATCCGGGTATAACGGATTGTTTGGAACTGGTGCAAGATAAATCCAAAATATTCGGCTTTTCTTCCTATAATACCAATGTTAAAGCGGCCGACTTTCAAAATTTAGTACATTATAAAATAGAAAATAAGAAACTGACCTTCTTCCTGAATGGAAGGGAATTCGAGATCAGTTCCCGATTTCCCGGAAAACATTATCTTACGAATTCATTGGCTGGAGTACTTGCGGCTTATTCTATAGGAGCGGATCCTGAAAAAGCAGCCAAGTCGGTTTCCGGATATGCCGGAGTGAAACGCAGGCTGGAATATATCGGAAATAAAAATGGTGTGGATATTTACGATGATTATGGGCATCATCCCACCGAGGTCCAAGCAGTGCTTTCTTCTGTCCGAGAGTTATCCGGAGGAAGGGGAAAGCCTGTGATCCTATTTCAGCCTCATAGATATACTCGGACTAAAAACTTATACGAGGACTTCGCCAAAAGTTTGGACCGAGTGGAAACAGTTCTACTTCTTCCCATTTATTCCGCTGGAGAAGATCCTATCCCGGGAGTCTCTTCCGAACTTATCGCGGACAAAATGAAGATACGGCCTAAAATCCTTTCGGGTAATCTTGGAGCGGATCTATCCGTCCTGAAGGAAATACTTAGCCCCGGAGACGTATTCGTAAGTTTAGGAGCGGGGAATGTTCGGGATTGGGGACTTGGACTTTTGAAGTCTTGAATTCGATTTTCGAATTTCTAATGTGTTTATTCATAAATACAAATAACAGTGATATGTTCTTTTTCTAAATCGGATCATTTCAAAAAGTATTGGACGAATCTTGAAAATCCACCATTTTGACGAGTAGTAGAATGAAGTTAGTAATCAATATACCTTGCTATAATGAGGAAAAAACTCTTTCTGCGGTACTTGCCGAGATCCCTAAAAAGATCCCAGGAATCAAAACGATAGAAGTCCAGATCGTGGATGACGGTTCTACGGATCGCACTTCGGAGATTGCAGCTTCTTACGGGTGTAAAATAATTTCCCACAAAAAAAACTTAGGACTGGGAAGAGCATTCAAATCCGGAGTGGAGGCTGCTCTGGAAAGTGGTGCGGATATTTTCGTAAACACGGATGCGGATAATCAATATCCTTCTTCTTATATTCCTGATCTGATTGCTCCGGTCATGACAAGTTCCGTGGACATAGTGATCGGGAACAGAGTGCCTTGGAAGGTGGAACATTTTTCTCCATTAAAGAAAACTCTACAATGGTTCGGGAATCTAATCGTTCGAAATCTGATCGGGACCGATATTCCGGATACTGTCTCCGGCTTCCGGGCTTATTCTAGAGAAAGTCTATTAAGACTAAATGTAACCACTAAGTTTTCTTACGTTTTGGATACAATTGTGCAAGCAGTCAAAATGGATCTGACTGTTTCTTCCGTTCCGATCCGTACGAATCCTCCTACCAGAAAGTCTAGGTTATTTAAAAATATATTCCAGCATATGTGGAAGTCCGGTACTTCTTTGGTAAGATTATTGATCATATACAGACCATTTCAATTTTTTGGGGTCTTGGCTGTTGCTTCGTTTGTTCCTGCATTAGCGATTGCGATCCGATTCTTGGTCTTTTTCTTTTTGGGAATAGGTAAAGGAAATGTGCAGTCTTTATTGTTTGCAGTTGTGTTAGTGATTATTTCCGGTCTGTTTTTGGTTTCCGCGATACTGGCGTTTTTGGTCGGTATGAATAGGAAATTGAACGAAGAAATTTTGTATTATGAGAAGAAGAGAACTTTTTTGCCTTCTTCTCAACTAAAGAATAGAAAAATATAAAAGTAGACGGGTTTTATATTCCGATCAGCCCCGTGAGATAAAAAAGTTCACAATATTAATAATATTCGAATAATCTGAAATTGGTTTTTGAAAATGAATACGAAAAAGGCTAATCGAGAAAAACCTAAGATCGCCTTATTCGGTCCAATGCCTCCTTTTAGAGGAGGTATATCTCAGTATACATTTCAACTTCAGAGGGTATTAGAGAAGAAATCCGATCTGCTCACAATCTCCTTTCAAAAACAATACCCTCGTCTTTTGTATCCGGGCAAAACCGATTTGGACCCCTTTTATAAAGGAAAATTAATCCAAAAGGTCTATTATATTCTCGATGCATTAAATCCATTCTCTCTACTTAAAGCTGTGAACTTAGTGGTAGATTACGGATGTGAAATAGCGATACTTTCTTGGTGGACTTTATTTTGGTCGCCTGGTTTTTCCTTTATCTCCTCTCGCTTGCGGAAAAAAGGAATTAAGACCGTTTTTTTGTGCCATAATTTGTTCGATCATGATTCGGGATCCTTAAAGAAGTTTATTACGAAAATATTAATTAGAAACGCGGATGGGTATTTGGTCCATAGCTCCGAACAGAAGGCAATATTAACTTCAATGTTTCCTGACAAAATTGTATTACAAAATCCGCATCCGATATATCAGCAATTCCCGGATCCTAAAAAACGTCTCAAGGCAAAAGGAAAGTTGGAGCTTCTTTTTTTCGGATTTATACGTCCATACAAAGGATTAGATCTTTTGTTGGAAGCTTTGGCGAAGTTGAATGACCCCGAAATCCATTTAACGGTAGTCGGAGAATCTTGGAAAGATCCTAACGAATTGATCTCCTATTCCAGGGGATTGGGGCTAAAGAATGTCGAATTTCATTTGGAATATACCGATGAGGTTTCCGTATCTGAATTTTTTCAACGTTCGGATCTTGTCGTATTACCTTATCGTTCCGCAACTGGTAGCGGAGTGGCAACCATTGCATATCATTTCGAAAAACCGATATTGGCGACTCGGGTCGGAGGTTTTTTGGATATGGTAATAGAAGGTAAGACCGGTTTTTTGATCGAAGCAGGTAATTCGGATCTAATAGCTAAGAAGATTGCCTCTCTTTCCAGAAAGTCTTTGGAAAAGATGAAACCGGCGATCCGGGACTTCAAAAAAAGTTTTACTTGGGAAAGTATGACCTCAAAAGTTTTGGAATTTCATTCCCAATTAGTAATAAGAAAATAGAAGTTCTTATTATATTCGATTTGCGGAGAAAAAATGAAGAAAGCAAAGCCGAAACAAAATAGATCGCGTAAGAACGAATTTAAAAATTCTAATGTTCTTTTGATCGGGACTTATTCCTCTGAAAATAAAGGGGATGCAGCCATGGAGCTAAGTGTTGCGAATAAGATCCGAAATGAATTAGGTGCTACGGTCAGGATCTCTTCTCCATTTCCACATATTGATAGGACATTCTACTCAGATTTCGAAGTAGTGTTTTCTCAGAGGAGAAAGTTGATTAGAGCAAGTATTCAATTATTTTTGGCGTTCATTTATTCTCTTTTTCCGAAGTTGATCCAAGAAAAATTTTCCTTTTTAATTCAGTCCGACGAAGGGAAGGCCATCCTAGATTCCGATTTAATCATAGACTTGAGCGGTGATATGTTGACTGAAGATTACGGTCCGCATGTGGCATATTCGCATTTTATTCCGATCCTGATGTCGATCTTTCTCGGAAGGAAGGTTTTTCTTTGCGCCCAATCGATCGGTCCTTTTAAGCTTACTCTTTTTTTGGCTAGATATATTTTTTCAAAAGTCTCTCTGATTACGGTTAGGGAATCTATTTCGTACGATTATATGAGACGTTTCGGGTTTACCGATTCAAAGCTGACTAAGACTGCGGACGTCGCTTTTTTGCTGGAGCCATCATCTGCGGAGAAAGTAAATGAGATATTAAGGTCGGAGGGACTCTCTCTTCCTAAAAATCGTATTATCCTAGGGGTTTCCGTAAGCGATATTGTTCAAAGAAAATATGATGCGAGATCTGATCGTAACGGTCGATTCGAAAACGAATTTGCTTCTATGCTGGATAGATTGATCGAAACGGATCAAGTTTTCGTTGTTTTTATAAGCCATGTAACTGGACCCTCAGAAACTAAGGACGATCGGAATCTTTCGAAAAGAATATTTTCTAAAATGAAAAACAAAAAATCCGGGTTCGTATTGTCCGGAAATCACAGACCGGAAGAGATTAAGAAGATCATTTCGCTGTTTGATATATTTGTCGGAGCGAGAATGCATGCGAATATCGGAGCTCTTTCCGTCGGAATTCCTATAATTGCAATTTCCTATAGTCATAAAACTCCCGGAATTATGAGGGAATTCGGATTGGAAGATTGGGTCCATCCTATCGAAACTTTGAATATTGAACAGTTACAAGATTCTATTTTAGCAATGTATAAAAAGAGGAAAACGATCTCTTCCCAAATTTTAAAATCGAATAAAAGGATTAAGTCGATTTCGGAAGAGAATATCCTAAAGATCAAAGAACTTCTTTCCTAGTCCTATTGATAAAGATTAAATCCTTTTTTAGGTCGTGTTTTGAAAAATGCTCGACCTAGGATGGAATGGGATGCTTGGATAAACAGTAAAACAAATATTTCCGATACAAGAGATCATAAACAAAATCGTATCGGAACGAGGGGTTTCATGGAGTATTTGTGCGGATGTTTATACAAAAATTCCATAAAGAAGGATGGACATGTATCCATCAAAGAGCGGTTATCCAAATACCACGGTCAGTCTCCTAAAACTTTCCTAGATAAACCGCAGATCGAATTATTTTCTTCCGCCATCGGATCTAGATTTCTTTCCGGCCAACATTCCGAATCAGATGTATATGTTATTTTTTTAGGACCAGTTAATGGAATCTGGAAAGATTCTTATAGTGGCTTTGATTTAGAAACACCGGACCTCGCGGCAAAATATATCTTAGATTTTTACTTGAAGAACGGCGTTACAGATCTAGGCAAATTGATCGGACAATTTAGTTTAGCAATTGTCGATAACCGAAATGGAACCAAAGTTTTTCTGTTGGGAGATTCTACCGGAATGAGATCTTGGTTCGTTTGGGACGAAGGGGACCGGTTCCTATTCGGAACACATTTAAGCTCCGTTGCAATAATGGGGGAATCCGTAAAAATAAATCAGACTTACGAAGATTTCTTTCTGACTTATGGATTTATACCTTTTTCTAAAACCGTATATCAAGGTATTGAAGTTGTGCCGACCGGAATGTTTTTAGAGACCGGAATCCAAGATGGAGATAAAAGTTATTCGTATAAACCTTTGACGAAACCGGAACAAATTTCTGAAAACCTGGATAGTTTGTCGTTATCGGAAATGGTGGATCGATTGGATGAAACATTCTTATCTTCGTTAGCCTCTCAGGTCCCTTCCGGACAAAAAAACGTGGCAGTTTTATTAGGGGGATTCGATTCGGCATTGGTTGCCTCCGGCTTAACTCGATTGGGTAAACAGGTCCATACATATAGTTTCTTTTATGAAGATGAAAGCTTTAACCAACCTCATACCGATACTCTATCCAGATTTTTAGGGAACAAACACAGTTGGATTAAAGTGGATGAGAAGGTCATTTTAGACGGTCTCAATCATTTTTCCGAAAATTTCAATTATCCCACGAACTGGCTGAACTACTTAGTGCAAACAAATCATCTTGGAAAGCGGATCAAAGAAGACGGAAACGATTTCGTATATACCGGGGACGGATGTGATGTGGCGTTTATGGGTTATCCGAGGACACATTTTGTTGCACATTGGGTTAAATCTATTAACCGTTTGATCCCTAAATTCCTGATTGGTTCAGTAATCGGATTGATAGAGGCGTTTAAATTCGAATTATTAACCGGTAGGCCAAGCAGAGTTCTAGTTGGATTACTCAGAAATTCCATGTTTAGATCCGATCTGCGTGGATTCATAAATTTTAGGATATTCGACGAATCCTCGGTAAAATTGTTAAGAAAGAAGAAAACTATGCCTGCTCAGACGAATGAAATGATCTTAACGAAATTATTGCAAACTGGATCGACTCTTTCCATCGACCGAAAGGCATATCTAGGTAAGTCCCTACAGTCTCCGAATAAGGCAAAAATTATCGGAACTTCGGATACGAACGGTTTGGTGATCCAAGGGCCCTATCTTCATCCGATCCTGAAAAATTTCGCGATGAGAATTCCCGATTCGATGCTTAGGCCGAAAAAAAGTACGAAAAATTCGAAAATAGGTAAATATGTTCTCTCTTTGATGGCAGAATCGAAAAAATATCTTCCGGAAGAAATAATATACCAGAAGAAAGTCGCTGCGGTAGATGCTCCGGTTGATGTTTGGTTTAAAAGGTATTTAAGAAACGATATATCCAAATTGATCCTCGAAAACTGCCCTTTCGAAGTGAATCCAAAATATTTAAATAGTCTTTTCGAAGAAAAATCCATCGAAGAATTTTACCGGAATAAGATCTCTTCGGATACGATCACTACTCATGAGCTTTCGCTGCTTGCTACTTATTCCTCTTTTGCAAAATTAAGGACAAAGGATTGAAATTAGTTTCGAGTTCAAAAGCGAATAAAAACATTGTCTTAAAGTTTATTTTCGAATTGTATACTTTTCGAAAATAAACGTTTGGTACATGAAACTTCAACACATTAAAAGTTATTTATTTTTCTTTCTTAGGATCTTATTTGCGATCGGGTTAGGCACCTACGTTTTCTTGACTGTGGATTTTGCCTCGGTTTGGAATGCCCTTCTTCGATTTAGTCTCCCTCTTTTTGCACTTTCATTTTGTTTAAGTACTATCTGTTCGATAGTAATTCCGGCGATGACTACAAATCGCGCGCTAAAGGTGAGCGGTATCGATATTTCACTTTGGGAATCGATAAAGATAAATTTTTCAATGAGGCTTTATGTAATGATATTGCCTCAAGTAGTAAGCTCCGGTATACGTTGGTTCCGATATAGGGGACCGGAGAAAGGAAAGGGTTGGGAAGCGGCCTCTATTATCTTTTTTGAAAAGATAGTTCAACTTTTTTTTATTACTTTTAGCACGTTTGTTTTCTTCCTGATCAAGATCGATACCATTCCGTTAGCATTAAAGAATTCAATACCCTTGATCGGCATATTAGCGATTGGATTTTTCTCGTTGATCGTTCTATTTCTTTCCCCTTATATTTTTAAAACGTTTGGATTTATATTTAAATTTGCGCGGGATCATTTCCCTCATTTTGTCGCTAAGAGGGTGGATAAAATCGAAGATGCGATCCAAGTTTATCATAAATTGGGAAATCGTTCCGTAGCTTTTATGTTTTTCGGGTATCTATCCGCTCATTTGATTTTTATACTTAGCTCTTACGTATTAGGGGCTGGGCTCGGGATCGGAATGGACTATATCGATATGGGATGGGTGAGATCTATTGTTTTGACGCTAAGCGCATTACCGATCACTATTGGTGGTTTGGGAGTTCGGGAATTGGGCCACATTTACCTAATGGGGTATTTGGGAGTGGCTAAATCTGTGGCGGTTACTTTTTCACTTTTGATTTTCGCCATTCAAATCCTAATCGCCTTACTGGGGGCCTTTTTCGAGATTTGGAGATTTTTAGCGCATTCGAAAAGGAATTTAGGAAAGTAAAAAGGATTTTATGTATAGTTTTTCCGAAAACGAACTGATCGTCTTAGCCATAAAGGCCGGTTTGGAGACTGTAGCTCTTTTCTTTATTCTTTGGTTATTATTCTTAAAGTTTAGAATATTAAAATATTTTCAAATATTAAATCACACCTCGATCTTATGGTTTTTGCTCTTCGTCTTTCTTTGGACAACTGTACAAGTTTTGGATCGATGGCAGTATTTTTTCCCGCAAAAAGTGAGCTTTTATCCGCTTGCTCGTTTTGCGATGTTTCAATTAGGCAAAAAGAGAGAGATTAGGGAAAGTTATATTTGGACTGTCAAACTGGAAAATGGAGAAGAACAGGACTTTAATCCGGTATCTTCATTTTCTGCAATCGGTCAGCCATCTTTAAGCACCAGACTGGAATTGTTACGGGAAGAATTAGATTCAGAAAAAGACTCCAAGAGGGAGCATGGTCAAAAGGAAGCCAAACTTTGGGCAAATTCCGTAAGGAATTATTATCAGAGTAAAAATGCAAAAAAAGTAAATTCGGTAATATTTTATAAAACCGCTTCGCCCGACGGAAATAGTATCTTAAGGACGGAACTTTTTTCGGTGGTATTTTAAATGAAAAAGGTCCTTTTACACGCGGATGCGGACTCTCGAACTCTGGGTTTTGCCAGGATCTTCATTTTCGCGATCGTATTTACGCATGTATTTTTTGATCGAACCTTAGTGTTGTCTTATCTCGATTCGGCTCTTTTTTTTCCTCAAGGGATACTTAAGCTCGTGCCTTCCGATTATTGGATCGGGATCAACTCGGTCGGATTCCTTTTAGTCTTTAAAATTCTTTTATTGTACTTTTTATTCGGAGCGATATTAGGAATCAATCATTGGTTTCTCTATGCTTCCTATATAGGATTTGCGATCTTTTTAGGGATCGAGAAAGGTTTTGGCGGACATGTCGATCACCGAGAGCTCTTTCTGGTGTATATTATGTTTTCCTTATCCTTAACCCCGTGTTTAGATTCGTTGAGCGTAAGCAGATCCGAGCCTCCGGATGAAAAAAATCCCGAGGTCTATAGGGCTGCGATGTTACTCGTTTTGATGGTCCCGATCCTGGAATACGTTTATATAGGAATTGCGCGATTGTTTATCGGCTTTCCGGAAGTGTTTCATCCGGACATCATGAAAGGTTGGATCCTACATGGAATGATCCGTCCAACTAGATTTCCTTCCACGGGGATCGCCGGTTATTATCTTTCTCACAGCTGGTTGAATTGGACCTTATATTTTATTTTAGCGTTTTCTACCGTTTTGGAACTTTTGGCCTTGTTATTTCCATTTCTTAAAGAGTGGCCGAAACGTTTGCTTATTTTTTCTCTTATGGGATTTCATATTAGCATTTTCTTAATAATGAATATTGTCTTTATAGAAAATCTTGCAGTTCTTTTCTTGTTCTTTAATTATGGACCCTATTTGAATAAATGCCTCGGACTTTTTCTAGAAAAAGGTAAGGTTTTACGGGATTTAGGACATAGGGCCCTTTTAAATTTCAAATATCCGACCTCTGAAAAAGCGGATTGAAACGTTAGGTTGGCCGGAAAAGATCATGATTAATGATTGCGTCTTGCCTTGCAAAAGTAAGAATGCCTTAACTTCTCTCAAAACTCTCTGTTATAAGAGCTCTAAAATATAATCATGAAACATAACGACGCAGTTACTTATCGTCCGGATATCGACGGTTTAAGAGCGATCGCTGTTCTTTCCGTAGTTCTATTTCACGCTTTCCCAACCGTGATACGGGGAGGATTTGTCGGCGTTGACGTTTTTTTCGTAATTTCAGGATACTTGATCTCAAGCATTCTTTTTAAAAATCTTCAAAAAGGTACGTTTCATTTTTTAGATTTTTACGCACGCAGAATACGTAGAATTTTTCCCTCTTTATTGGTAGTTTTGACTTTCTGTCTAACTTTGGGATATTTCGTATTATTGAGCGAAGAGTATAAACAATTAGGAAGACATACTTTCGCAGGAAGTTTCTTTTTCTCGAATATAGCTCTTCTGGACGAGTTATCGGATTATTTCAATGTTGCTGCGGAATTAAAACCTTTACTACACTTATGGTCTCTGGGGATTGAGGAACAATTTTATATAGTTTGGCCGTTGGCATTGTATATTGCTTGGCGATTTAGATTCAATTTGTTCTTCATGACGATCGTCTGCGCAGGGATTTCTCTAATCTGGAATTTAGCCGAATACAAAAGAAATCCTATATATACTTTCTATTTACCTTATACAAGAGTTTGGGAACTTCTGTTCGGAGCTACTTTAGCTTGGACTCAATTATATAAGGCTGAAAGTATTAATGATCTACTTCCTTCTTTCACTCGGAAACTCGAGTTTTTCAATAAACCTCTTTCTTTTTCGAAGTGGAATGATTCTAGAATATGTGACATTCGTTCTATCTTAGGTTTTATTCTCATATTAGTACCTGTGTTATTTTACGGTAAAGAGACACCTTTCCCGGGGATTGCTGCATTGGCTCCGGTATTGGGGGCGGTCTTGATCATTTCGTCAGGCCCGGAAGCGATCATTAATCGGAAAGTTTTAGCTACTAAGCCCTTGGTCTTCGTTGGGTTAATTAGTTTTCCTTTATATTTGTGGCATTGGCCTTTATTATCTTATACCGCAATTTTGGAATCCGGATCTCCTGCTCTCCAATGGAGGATGATTGCAGTTATACTTTCTTTCATACTTTCGGTATTAACTTGGCATTATGTAGAAAAGAATCTACGTTTTCGGGAGAATACTTGGGTCCTTGTCTCTTTATCCGGGTTACTGATTTTTGTGGCATTATTCGGTCAGACGATTTATAAAAAAGACGGGTGGTCGTACCGTGTTACTCAATATAGCGAGAATGCGAAAATTTTCGAGGGTTGGATGATCTCCGATCCAAAATGTATTGATAAATTCAAATCGGAATACGGCTCCAATTTAGTATATTGTATCGTAGGAGATCCTAACAAACAGCCGGATGCAGTTTTGATCGGAGATAGTCATGCAAATGCATTGGCATACGGATTGGTTCGGAAATTTTCCAAGGAAGGATTAAATTTACTGCATATGGGTTTGGGGGGTTGTCCTCCTTTTTTTGGGATAGAGGCGGATCCGAAACGTCCTTGCGAAAGAGAAAATAGAACTTTGGAAATGTTAGAGAAGAACCCTAAGATTACTAAGATCATACTAAACAGCAGAGGTCCTAGGTATTTGACCGGACACGGTTACGGAGATTTAGAATCAAATGCGGTAGGGGCGGCAAAATATCGCTTTAAGCCCGATATAACAGATCCTCATCAGGCTTTTAGGGAAGCGATGCGAGATACTTTGAGAAGATTGACTGCCGCCGGAAAGGAAATTATTTTTGTAACGGATGTTCCTGAGATTGGATTCGATCCGAAACGTTGTGTTTCTCTTCGGCCTTTTCGACTCGAATTCGAGGATCCAGAGAAGGTTTGCAAAATACCTAGGCGAAGTTTTGATGAAAGAACTTTAGAATATCATGAATTAGTAAATTCGGTTTTAAAGGAATTTCCAAATGTTAAGCTATGGGAAACTTGGAAAAATTTTTGCGACGAAGAATATTGTTATGCTCTCAAGGACGGCAAGCTGCTATATAGGGATAGTAATCATATCTCTTTAGAAGGCTCCTACTGGTTAGGAGACAAATACGATCCGAAATGAAGATTTAAAATAATAGATTAGCTCGAGCTAATTAGTCGGGCTAATCATTCCTATCCGACCTTAAAACGCCTTTTCCGGTCTTTCTCCCACATAATTCCAATGTCCCATTTTCCGATCTTGTCTCGGCTCGGACTTGCCGTAAAGATGTAACGTGTATCTTTCGTCCGCAAGATATTTCGCCCAAAGAGTCGAATCGGGAAGATAGTCCTGGCCTAATATATTTTTCATGGAAGATGGATGAGAAGAAAGTTCTGAAGGAAGCGGAAGTCCCGTGAGACATCTGAGTTGGAGTTGGAACTGGGAGATATTCGCTCCGTTTTGCGAGAAATGACCTGAGTTATGCGGTCTTGGAGCAAATTCATTTAGGACGATCTTATCACCTTTGATAAAGAATTCCAGACCGAATACGCCTACATATCCGATTCCTTTTGCAAGGATTTTGGCGGATTCGACCATTTGTCTTTTGATCGAGTCCGTAAAATTTCCAGGATGGATAGTGGTGTCCAAGATATGATTTTTATGAATATTTTCGGAAGGTGAATAACATAGTGTATTTCCTTCTTGGTCCCTTGCTAAAATGACAGAACCTTCTTTGTCGAACTCGTACCATTCTTCTAAGATCAGATCGAGCGGTTCTTGTCCCAATGAACCGACCCATGCCCTGAATTCTTCTTTGGTTCTGAATTTTGTCTGTCCTTTTCCGTCGTATCCGAAAGAGGAAGTTTTTAGGACAGCGGGGAACTTGGATGTCTCTGCCGCTTTTTCAGCTTCCGCTTTATTTGTGATCGGATAAAAAGGTACAGTAGGAAGTCCTAATTTAGAAAATAATGTTTTTTCCCTGATCCTATGTTGTGCGATCCGGATACACTCCGGACTTGGAAAGACCGGGAGAGAGGATTTTCTGGAATATTCGGAGATGAAGTTCAATTCTCCTCCGGGTATATTCTCGAATTCGAATGTAAGTGCGTCGATGGACCTTAGAAATACTTGAAGTGATTCTTCGTCTTCGTATGGTGCAACAGTCTCATTAGCTCCCACTAAGGAGGCGGGACTATTTCGCTCCGGAGAATAAACGGATACCTGATAACCCATTCGGATCGCTTCTTGGGCGAACATTCTTCCAAGCTGCCCCGATCCCATCACTCCAAGCCTTGCGGGAGGAAGTAGATTTTTTTTCATATTAGGTCTTTGTTCTTGGACAATGCTTCTTCTTTAATATCGTTTCTGTATTGTTCCAATTTTTCGGATAAGTTTTCGTCTTGCAGGGATAGTATTCTTGCAGCTAGTAATCCTGCATTTTTCGCACCCGCAGTACCGATCGCAAGCGTTCCGACCGGAACTCCTCCCGGCATCTGCACTATGGATAATAAACTGTCTAATCCCGATAGTGCCTTACTTTGAACAGGCACTCCTAATACAGGCAGAGTTGTAAGAGACGCCACCATTCCTGGAAGATGGGCCGCACCACCGGCTCCCGCGATAATAATCTCGAATCCTTTGGATCTCGCGGTTTTGGAAAATTCGAATAATAGTTCTGGAGAACGATGTGCGGATACGATCTCGGTATGACTATCTATCCCGAACTGTTTCAGGATGGAGACCGCTTCTTTCATGGTTTCCCAATCGGAACTGCTTCCCATTATAACGGCAACTTTCGTTTTCACACTAGCAAATTCCTTTATGGTCGACTCCGAGGCAAGTCCGAAAACGTTTCAGAAACCGTTGATTCCTGAATTTAATTCTTCTACGGCTCTTTCTAATTTCATTCCTCGCGAGGCCTTTGCTAATAGATAAGAACCCTTGGGTACTTCTCTACGGATCGTATCCACTAAGTTTTTGAGTCCTTCTTCGTTTCCCGGAAAAGAAAAGGATAGAAGGCCGGACTTTGCTTTTTTCCGGAAACTCTTTAGCGCATGAGAAGATTCCGATCCGAATAAAAAGATTCCTTTGCAGTTTTTTAAACTTGCGGCAAAATTTCCGATCTCGGTATGGAACTTACGGGAATAATTTCCCACTTCTTTCATGTCTCCGAGTACTGCATAAAATCCTTCTTCTCCGGAAATTTGGGAGCAAGCCTCCAGAGAAGACAACATGGATTCTCTATTTGCATTATACGTATCGTTTAGAATTTTATAATTTCCTTCTTGGAAATCCAATCGTTTGTCGCCGGATCTGAAGTTTTGAATGCCGTTCTGGATCCAATCCGTAGGAGTTCCTAATTCCTCCAAAACCGAAACACATAATGCCAAGTTTTCCAGGAGTTTGATCCCTGGAAGGCTCCAATCCAAAGAATAATTTAGGAATGAGATCTTAAATCCTTCCCTAGTGGTTTCGACGATCTCTAATCTTCTTTTTAGAGGGATCGATTTGAATTTGATCCCGTAACGTAGGCATCTTCGCTTTAGAAAATTCTTATATTCTCCGGATTCAGGATAGAATAATACTCCATCTTTGTTCATCCCTTCCAGAATTTCCGATTTTGCTTTTGCGATCCCTTTTTTAGAACCTAATAATTCTATATGTGCGGTTCCGATCGTTGTGATAACTGAATAATCCGGCCTTGCCATTTTGGTTAACCTGGAAATTTCCCCGGCATGGTTCATTCCCATCTCGCAGACAACGTATCTGGTTTTAGAATTGATCCTAAATAATGTGAAAGGCACTCCGATCTCGTTATTATAGTTTTTTTCAGTGACTACCAAACCTTCTTCCAACGGGGAAAGGCAAGAGGAAAGGATTTCTTTCGTGGTAGTCTTTCCGCTGGAACCTGTGACTGCGATCAAGACGGGGTTGAATCTGGATCGATGAAATAAAGCCAGTTTTCCTAGAGCGAGTAATGTGTCCTTGACTTGGATCGCTTTCGATCTTTGTTCCTGGGTGAGAGTTTCTAAAATTGGATGGCCTTTCTCGCATAAAAAATAAGAGGCTCCTTTTTCCAAGGCATCTAAAATAAATACATGTCCGTCCCGATTTCCCCTCAAGGGTACGAATAAACTTCCCGGTTCCACCATTCCGGATGCCGTGCTTATGCTTGTGATCTCCGATTCTTTTTGAAAGGAGAAGTCCGACGGGCATTGTAATATCCTTCTTACAGTTTCCGGATCGTATTGGAATGGGGCTTTCATGCGCCCAATATCTTCCCTCCTAAAATACTCGCAGTCTATTTTTAAAAATTCCTCTTGCAGAGTTCCGGTCCGGGTTATCAAGTATGCGGATGCGAAAAACCAAGGTTGTTTTAATCGGTTTGGGACGGATCGCTTCTTCCTTGGAAAAAGATCCATATCGGTCCAAACCTTGCACTCACTCCGGCGTGTTATTTTCTTCTTGGGGGAAAAAGAATTTTGAACTTGTGGGGGGAGTGGATCCGAATCCGGATAAAAGGGAGACGTTTCGCAAACAGTGGAAATTCCCCCGAGATCTGACCTTCTCCGATCCAGATCATTTTCCTTCTAATATAAAACCGGACCTTGCGATCATTTCAAGTCCTTCCGAATCTCATTATCGTAATGCGTTGGAATGGATCGAAAAAGGTATTAAAAATTTTCTGATCGAAAAACCGGTTTGTGAGACTTTCCTTCAGGCTAAGGATTTGGAAAAAATTTCGCGTAAAAAAGGGATCCGTATTTGGATCAATCATGAGAGAAGATACCATCCCAAATATCTATGGGCTAAGGAGGTTCTGGATTCCCGCAAGTACGGACCTATACGAACGATCCGCGCCTCGGTTTTGACTTCCGCCTTGTCTCCGGGTAGAGCCTTCCAAGGAAGGACAGGACCCTTATTCCATGACGGAACTCATGCTGTGGATTTGGTGTATTGGTTTTTGGGTAAACCGGATCGGATCCGATCTTCTTTAACTAGAAGAAAGGGAATTCCGATAGAAGATCGAGCGCTCGCGTTCTTGGAATATAAATCCGGCCCTGCCGTGTTTTTGGAGGCGGGGGGAATGAGAAAATATTTCCAATTCGAAATGGATATTATGACCGAGGAGGCCCGTATCCTTCTTTCCAATGACGGTATGAGACTTTTTGTTTCCAAACCTTCTAAGAAATACAAGGGATTTAATAGTTTGACGGAAGTCTCATTTCCCGAAAAATCATTCCTCGGATCGAACCCGTTTATGAACCTTTATGCGGAGATACACAAAGTTCTTACGGGAAAATCGGAAAGAATGACCGGGGACATCGGAGAAAATCTAGGCATCATGGAACTTTTACATAAGATCAAGACCGGCGCCGAGATCAGAACGGTTTCGGAAATCTAATCGTATGCAGGTAAGCCCCCAGTCCACAAATTCCAATCAATTACCTTCTTATTCCGCAAGAGGAAGATACTACAGAGGGAGTTTCTTTCTTTGGAAAAAAATATTCAGTCTATTCTGGTATTATAAATTCGTAAGATTATTTCTTTCATCCAAATCTAGAGAAGAAAGAGAATTAGAATTTTATAAATCATTGGGCTTAGAATGTAGGGACTTCTTCCTGAAGATGGGAGGAGTATACATAAAACTCGGTCAATATTTCGCGTCACTATCTCATTTATTCCCTGAAAGTTTTACCGATCCTTTGCAAGATTTGCAGGATCGTGTTCCCCCTCATCCTTTTGCGGAAATTAAGGAAAGATTCAAAAAAGAATTCGGAAAAGAGATTGCGGAAGTTTTTCCGGATATTTCGGAAGCACCTCTCGCTTCGGCATCCATTGCTCAGGTGCATTCCGCCACTTTTAAGGGAGAAAAAGTAGCGGTTAAAATTTTATATCCCGGCATCGAAGATATAATCGAAAAAGATCTAAAGGCCGTTCGTAAATTCCTAAAAAGGATCAACCGATTCCTGGTCCGATTCGATTTTAAGATCGTACATAAGGAAATTGCAAAGTTAGTCGGTAGAGAAACGGATCTTCGATTAGAAGCGGAGTCCATGGATCGTATGGCAAGATATTTTGCGGAAGAGCCGGATTACGTTTTTCCGAAACTCATCCCAGAATGGAGCGGTAAGAGTGTTTTGACCGCTCAATTTATTGAAGGGATCCGTATTACTCAGGCAGGCACTTTAAAAAAAGGACAAGCTAAGTCCAGACCGGTGGACCTATTGATCAGAGCTTATATTCTTATGATATTCGAATATAGGTTTTATCATGCGGATCCTCATCCGGGAAATATGATCTATACTCCGGATGAAAAACTTTGTTTTATAGATTTCGGAGCAGTGGGAGAAATTCCTCCCAGCCAGGCAATTGCACTTAGAAAGATTATACTATGCGCAATGACAAAGGACTATCCGGCACTCGTAGAGGCATTGGATGAGTTGGGACTCGTTTCCAAAAAAGCGGATAGGGATAAGGTAGAGGAAGTAGTCCGCTATTCCATGGAAAAACTGTCCAAGTTCCTATCTGATACGGACTCTTTTCAAAATATCAAGTTCGAGCAGATCCATACTCCTGAAGATCTGAAATTTCTAAAAGAGATCAATTCCAGTCTTCGCGGGCTTCTCCGAATGATCCAATTGCCGACCGCACTTGTTCCTTTGGAAAGAGTGCTCGGCCTTCTAGTCGGGATTACTGCAAGCCTGGATCCGTATCGTACTGTCTTGGATTATGGGGAAAAACCGTTTAAGGGCCTGGTCTTCCAAGGAGAGAACCAATGGCAGAAGGTATTGGTCCAGGAAGGCGGTATTTGGGGTCAGGCCGTTTCTCTGCCTGGGGAATTATTACAGGCGGTTAAAAATTTAAACCGAGGAAAGCAGGCCTATAAACTTCCGGATCTGGAACAACATACCAAGAAAATATACTCTTTAGGTCATCAGATCATCAGCACCGCATTTATACTTTTCGGTATCCATTATGGAACCGATCGATTGGATAAAGGGATCGAAACTCAAGCAATGGTGGCTTATGGAGTATCCGTTTTCTTCGGAATCCTCCTTGCTCTATCAGTTATCAAAAATAAATTCAGCACTAAAAGGAATCGTCAGTGAAATATTTCGAAAAGAAATTCTTAGAGGTATACCCGCCTATCTTCATCATCAGTGTGATTATTGGAACAGTTATAGATCTGGTTACCAAGTATATCGCGATCTTATACCTAAGACCTCATAACCCGATCGAATTGTTAGGGGATTTTTTCCGTTTAACCCTGACCTTCAATACGGGTTTTGTGATGGGTCTTTTCCAAGGATTTCCAAGGACTTCTCTGGCTTTGACTGCAGTTGCGATCTTAGTGCTGATCGCATATCGTTGGAAAAATTCGGACCTAGGCCATCCTGCCGGTTGGGCATTGGTAATGTCAGGAGCCTTCGGGAATTTTATCGATAAGTTTTTCGTAAAAATTATCGGGATCGGAGCCGAGTTCGGATTTGTAGAAAATCGTTATGAAGGAAGATTTATCGGAGTAGTGGACTTTTTAGACTTCGATTGGCCGAACTGGCTTTTGATCGATAGATGGCCCGCATTTAATTTTGCGGATTCCTGCGTGAGCGTGGGACTGGTGATCCTGATCCTTACCATGAAAATCGAAGAGGATAAGAAGTAGTTTTGAATTTTCTGCAACTCCCCATTTGGAAGAAAATAATAAAGAAGAAGGGAACCTCCAATCCGGAGATCATACGTTTCCTTCGAGAAACATCCGTATTCGGAAAAT
The DNA here is from genome assembly GCF_040833995.1 of Leptospira sp. WS58.C1. Lineage (NCBI taxonomy): Bacteria > Pseudomonadati > Spirochaetota > Leptospiria > Leptospirales > Leptospiraceae > Leptospira > Leptospira cinconiae. The sequence continues at coordinate 2,842,232 of NZ_CP162137.1, read as the reverse complement.
TGAAAAGAAGGACCTTGCACGAGATCGCAAGACTTGTCCACGTTAGGCAATATTCCGAGGGAGAGGAAATTTTCAGACAAGGGGAAGCCGGAGCAGGATTTTATATGATCTTTGACGGAAAAGTTGCCATTCGTTCCGTTAGGGACGGAGTGGAATTGGATTTGGCCCATTTGGATCAACATTCATTTTTTGGAGAACTTTCCTTATTTTCCGAAGAGAGAAGGACGGCAACCGCGATTGCCCAAGAGCCTTCCACTTTACTCGGGTTTTTCCAACCTGACTTGAAGGAAATTATAGAAACCAAACCTAAGATAGGTATAGAGATCTTATTGAGTCTAACCGGAGTTGTAGTAGAAAGGCTTCAAAAGACCAATCAGTTATTGGAAAAAGCATATTACAAGGGCAGACAAAAAAATGCCTGATCCTACGAAACCGCTCTCCACACATGTAATCCGATTTATATTTTTCTTTTTGGTCGGAGCGGCCATCGTATTTTTCGCAATAGGCCTTCAACTTCTGATTGTTCCTATCGCTCTTTCTTTAATTCTATTCTATATATTTAACGGCTCCATAAACTATTTCGAATCATTGGGAGTGCCAAGGATCTTCTCGGTAGCGATCCTGATCTTTTTAATCTGTCTTCCTATCTATTTAGTCGCTACCGAAGTAGCTCCACCCATTGTTTCCACTTTGCAACCTATAATCAAGAATTGGAAACAAGACATGGACGAAGCCAAGTTCAAATATTTGGTAGTGGGTTTCCAGCTTAGGTTCAACGATTATCCGGCGAGCTGGGAAGATACGATCCGTCCCGACGAACTCGTAAAACAAGCTGCCGAGTTGATCCATGCTCAGGTTAGTGGGCTCGTTTCGGTGATCCCTACGTTGATCGGATACTTGGTTGTCACACCGTTGTTTGCATTTTTGTTTTTATTAAATGGGAACGGAGTTTACAAAAATATTGTAAGCTTGGTCCCGAATCGATATTTCGAAATGACCTTGATGGTGACCGCAAAAATTAACGAACAGATCACCAATTATTTGAGGAGTTTGGTAATCCAAAGCGCGATCATCACTGCCGTGTCAATGATCGGATTTTATGCGATCGGTTTAAAATTCTTTTATATATTTGCTTTATTCGTAGGGATCGCAAACTCCATTCCGTATTTAGGGCCTATTATCGGTATGGTTCCTCCATTGTTCATGACCCTCACGCAAGGTGCAGGGATTTTTAATCCGAATTCGATCAACGACGGAATGGGAATGTACGAACTCATGTTTGCGATCTTTGTGGTCATCTTGATCGCGCAAGCAGTGGATAATTTTTTCGTTCAACCTGTTATCATTTCGGATGCGGTTTCCCTCCATCCTGTAATCGTAGTGGGAGCTGTCACAGTAGGAGGCAGTCTACTCGGAATCGCCGGAATGCTTGTAGCAGTTCCCCTGGCGGCAATCCTAAAAGTGACTATCGCTTCTCTTTACAGATCCATGAAAGATCATAAGCTGCTTTAGATAAGCGGCTTTCTTTCCCTTTTTTTATTCCGCACCGATTCCAAGATACACTCTGACTTTTTCGGATTCGTATTTTGCAATGGCATTATCATCCGGAAATAATTTAGAAAAAATGAATGCGGAGAGAAACGCCAAAGACATGGAAACGATCGCTGGATTTTTCAGCGGGAATATCGCCTGGTCAAATTTAAATACATCCACCCAGACCGTAGGACTGAATATTATAAACAAGGTCGCCGAAATAGAACCGATCAGAATGGAGAACACTCCTCCCAACGTGCTGAAATTTTTCCAAAGAATGGATAAGATTAGTGCAGGAAAATTTCCGCTGGCTGCGATCGCAAATGCCAGTCCGACCATAAATGCCACATTCTGATCCTTAAATAAGATCCCGATAAGAATGCTGGCAATACTGAATATTACCGTTGCCTTCTTAGCGACGGAAACCTCTTCTTTTTCGGTCGCTTTGCCTTCCGTGAATACATTGAAATAAAGATCATGAGAAATGGTAGAAGCCGCAGCTAATGTCAGACCTGCTACCACTGCGAGAATTGTTGCGAATGCAACGGCGGCGATAAATCCTAAAAAAGGTGTGCCGCCTAATAATTCCGCTAAAAGTGCCGCCGCCATATTACCGCCTTTATCTATTCCTGCGATCTGTTCCCTTCCTATGAGAACTGCAGCCGCAAAACCTACGATCGGAATGATGATGTAAAAGTATCCAATGAATGTGGTTGCATAAGCCACCGATTTTCTGGCTTCTTTTGCGTCCGGCACGGTATAAAACCTCATTAGAATATGAGGTAAACCTAATAGACCGAACATTAAAGCGAGTCCTAACGAAATAGAATCGATCGGACTGGCCGCAAATCCCCCCGGCTCTAAAGCGGATCTTCCGAATTTGCTCTCCACTGCGGAAAATAAATTCTCTAAGCTGAAACCGAATTGTGCCAAAGATAAGATCACGAGTAGAGTGACACCGAAAAGTAGAAGACAGGCTTTTATGATCTGCACCCAAGTAGTCGCGATCATTCCTCCGAAAAGAACGTAAAGAAGCATTACCCCACCTACGATCAAAACCGCAAACTCGTAAGGAAGGCCGAACATTAGATTGATCAGTTTTCCGGAACCGACGATCTGAGCGATAGAGTAGGTGATCGTTACTAAGATCCCGCCGATGGAAGCGACGATCCGGATCGGTTTTTGTTTTAAACGGACGGCTAAAACATCGGCAAACGTATATTTTCCTAAATTACGTAAAGGTTCCGCTAAAAGGAACATGAGAGCCGGCCAACCCACCAGCCAACCGACCGCATAAATGAGCCCGTCATAACCTTTCAGGGCTACCATACCGGAAATTCCCAGAAAGGAAGCCGCAGACATAAAATCTCCGGAAAGGGCTAAACCGTTTTGAAGACCCGTAATGGATCTTCCTGCGGCATAAAACTCGTTGGAAGTTTTGGTTTTTTTTGCAGCCCAATAAGTAATTCCTAATGTAAGAATTACGAATAGTACGAAAAAAAGAACGGAGATGACATTCGGTTGTCCTAAGGAGGAACCCATTATTTATTCTCCGATTCTAATTTGGATTTTAATACTTCGACTTCTTGGTCGTAATATCGATTGGCCCAGAATACGTATAAGAATGTGAGGAGCCAAGAAAACAGGATTACTGAGGCTCCGGCATACAATCCATAGTTGCCGGTTCCTAGTTTGTTAGTGACCCATTCCTTTTTTAAGGAGATGATCAGTATAAATCCGTAATAATTCAGGAATAGGAAAAACAATAAAACGAAACTAACTGTCCATCTATCTCGAACTAATTTTTTGAACTCGATGGATTCGATCAATTGATGAGCTTTTATCTTCATAGTGAAGTCCTTGGAACGGCGGAGAGAATAGGATTTTGCCTCTCGTTGGCAAGGAGAAAAAGCCTTTTAGAAATAAATCTGATCCGACTCTTTGTTAAAAAGTCGGCTATCGATAGATCGGGTTAAAATAGACCGTTAATTCCGTTTATGTTAACGGTTTTGATGATCTCTTTTTCCTGTTCCGTCTCTGCTACTTTCCAAGTGACACCTGTTGGCGTGGCAAGAAGACTTCTTCCTATCCTCTTTTTGCCGAATGGAATGCCATAACCGGAACTGCGGACCAAGAATATTCCGTATTGTGAGGAAAGATCCGCATAATTTTTCAGATCCTGAGAATAATTTGTACCGTTATCCGAAACAGAGTCCAAATGGAATGCCAAATTGATCCTATCCGACTTTAATTTTTCCAGTTTGGACTTATCTTGGATCTCTTTGCCTGCGAAGATCCCGAAACGAAATCCGCCCAAGATCAAAGAGTCCTCTCCGGAGCCTGGGATCGCAGGAGAATCTTCGGAGGATAAACCTTTTACGTCGTACCAATCCACTAATACTATGTTCTGTACGATCGGAATGGAGAATCTTAACTGCCCTTCGTCGTCTCTTCGGAACATTCCTCCGCCGAAGATGGCGCCTTTATAAACTTCCGAGACCGCATAGATCTCATCTAGGAAAGTTTTTGCACGAGAAGCCAATGATTCCGGAGAACCGTTTCCTCCACCCGGAAAATATAACGGTAGAATGAGGAAATCCGATTTCTCCTTAGAAAGTTTGGATCTTTGCTCTGGAGAGATCGGTTGGGATAGATCCTTTTGGAAAAGGGTTATTTTTACTGAGGTCACTCTTTACCTGCGATTTACATTTAATCGGAAAGTATGGATGGGTCCACACCGAAACTATCGTCTTCTCCGCCGGACTCGGCCCCAGGGCTTAAAATTTCAGCTTCCGGAGCGGCGTTCGTGGTCTTGATGCCGAATTCTTTTTCCATCTCTTCCGCGGAAAGTTCAGGAACTCCACCGAAAAGATCTCCGTTTTCTAAACGTTCGGCAAACGCCAGAGCATAACAATAAGATTCCATAATACATTGTTTTATGGGTTTCTTATTCAATCTCTTTTTGGATTCCATGAGATCGAAAGTCATTAAACTTTCCATATTGGTTACGATCTCTTTTTTGCCTTTCATATCCGCTATCAATTTGGATAGAAGTTCCGCACCCTTCTGAAAAAAGTCCTTTGCGGTGACTCTTACGTTACGCGACTGTTGGCTTCTTTTAGTCTCCAAGGCGGAAGTTTTTTTGGAAGCTTCGATATAATTTGCACCCGGATTTTTGAGATGGTTTTCCAGTTCCTTATAATATTGATCGTAGATCCTGAATTGTTCGTGGATCCCTCTTGTGGTTTCGTAAAGATCGATCAATTTTTCACGGTAATCCATTTTGGATCCGCCCACAATCGTGGGTTTTAGATCTATCTTTTTGGTCGTCATTACGAAGGAATATTCATCGTCGAACTCCTTGAAAAATAACCAGGTCAAGAAGGCTTTGTCTCCGGCGGGAATTACATCGTGTTCTCCTCTGGAATCATGACGTTTTCTTAATTGATCTAAGGACAAGGATCTCATGAGTTTTAGACCGTATTTTAGCTCTTTACTTAAGCCTTCTTCCGGATCTATCGGCTTTTCTTCCGGAGTTTCTTCGGTATCTTCTTCTTCCGGTTGGGCTCCGCCGGAAATTTCGTCTAACTCTTCTCCTTGTTTTCTTTGGCCGAGTTTTTCTTCCGGAAGGATTCCCAGGACATTCTCCATGTATGTGCTCAATAGCGGGATGTTTTTGTTCTCACTTCTTAGGATTGCAAGATAGAGTTTATCAAAAATAGTCCCGTACAGAACGTCGAATTCCTGAAGGGCCCTTTTTCGTTTCGTATTGTAAACCGTAGCGGGTTTACCTTCCAGTTTTTCAAGAGCTTGGTAGCCCAAGGTCACGGCTTTTACGTAAGAACCTTGGAAAGGATACATATAATACAGTTTTTTGAATATAGAATATAGAGGTTGTCTCACTCTAGTGATCGATAATGGAAGATCGGGAGCTGCGTTATGCCCTTCTAAAAGTTGGTTCAACTCGTTGCTATCATAAACTTTGTGCATTCTACCCAAAAGTTCTATGTATAGGGGATTTTGCCCGTCCAGTTCCTTTGCGATCTTGGAAGCGTAAGCCGGGTTTCCTAAAAGATCGTTACCGACAAAGTTCATTTCCAGAAGAGCTTTTTTTCCCGCGATATTTAGCTCGGACATAAAAGCGGGGAGCAGGTCGCTGGAAGAAAATGACGTAACGCGAGAGATCCAGCATTTGAATCGGACCGCCATACGATTGAAAAAATTTCCCATCTCATCTTCTAACGCCTTACGATCCATGATCGGGTTCGGCTTAGAAGGTGCAGGTTTTGCGGGCGGTTTTCCTGATTTAGAAGATTGGTTCTGTTTCGGGTCTCTCCCCCCGGCTTGGCTTCTTGCACCTTGGCGGATTTGGGGTTGCTCTTTCTGTTTGCGAAGAGCTTCTTCCCGTTTTTTATCCTTATCAGAGACAACTTTTCCCCCGGCGGACTGAAACTTGTCGAACATTTCCCGCCTGGCTTTATCATCTAGGTTATTGGCACCGATAGTTTTTCTGGTTTTATCGAATTCGGACATGGACTGGATTCCTTGGAAACCGCTCTGATTGTATCTTGGCTTTCAGGCGAAATAAATCAACAAAGATACTTATTTCTTGACATACTCCGAATTCCTGGGCCTGTTATTTTCCCATGATTCTTAAAAGTCTCGCCCGAGAAAATCACCTGGTACTTTCGGTCCAGGAGGATATCTTGATGGATAATTCCCGGGACTTTTACCTCGAGTTTGAGGAGAGCGTTCGGGAGGGATATCCCCCTGTGGTTAGTTTCCATTTAGGTCTCGTAAAGTTTATCGACTCTTCCGGAATAGGCATTATAATCAAAGTCCGAAATCAGATCCGGGACCATAGGGGAACAGTGAATATATTCGGACTAAATAAGTCCCTACATTCCGTTTTTAGGCTTTCCGGTCTAGACAGAATTGTAAATCTGTACACCATCGAAGAATTTCTGGAGAAATACCCCGACTTTCGGGAATTTCTGACGATAGAATGAACCGGAAAGTCTTCTAAAAAGTTCCAACAAATAGATGAATCAATTCGGCAAGAGTCCTGTAATGAATTTTTCACTTTTAGATCCTATAAAGGGAAAAGCTCTCCGTTCTTCCCTGATCCTTTTTTTAGCCTTCAGTTTTTCCGGATGTTATCCTTATTTTTTCAAGGACCGAATGTTCCGCTCTGAGGGGATGGGATTTTTTACCATAAGTATTTCCGATCTACCCGATTTTGATAAAACTTCCAAGAATGAAGATATTAAATTGGAACATCCTATCCAATTGGATCAGGCCAAAATTAAGGACTACTTTGGAAATTTACGATATTCTAAACGATCATCCGTAGGTTATTTTTCGGATTTCGTTTTTTCAGATCATGAGCTTGATCTGTTGGCAAGAGACCTTCCTTATACCCTAAAAAATCTTCCGGAAGACAAACTTCTTCTGATCATCTCCAAATATGATGACACACAATCCGTTATCTCTTTCGACGAGGTTACCAGTTGTGTTCTTTGGGCGAGAGAAGGTAAGATCAATCTTCTATTCGGTCGAATCAAGCGAGAGCTTGTGGATCGGGACGCTGCCCTGGATTTTAGCCGTTGGACCCGGATCGAGAAGATTAGGCTGGCTCATGGCTTTGATGGGACTGAGATTGCAGAAGGCGAGAATGTGGACTTCGGTCAAATAGACGGACTTCCATTGCGCAAATGGGTGGTTTTCGATCTAAAAAATCCGAGCAAATACAAATTTACTCCCAGAAAACAATATCAACCGGTCAAACTTACCGACGAAAACGATAGGCCTTAAATTAAGGCCTTAGACGGCTGCCGCACAACGTTTACAAAGTCCGTTCTGTCTTTCTTCCGCAGGATGTCTCCAACAACGAGGGCATTCTTCTTCCTTCGGTTTTAGTACTCTAACCGAGAAATGTTCGTCCGAGTATTCCGACAATTGTTCTCTGTCCGTTTTTTCAAAACCTACTTGAGAAACGGTGAAGATCAGCTCCAAAGTTTCTAAAGAGAAATCTTTTTGGAGTTTATTCTCCGCTTTAGGAGAAATTTCGACTGCGGCTTCCAGGGATTTTCCTAATTTTCCTGCCTGTCTTGCTAACTCCAAGGACTTATGCACCGTTTCTCTTGCTGCCAATACTTCTTCGAATTTGGTCTCAAGTTCCTTGTTTCTTAAAGAAGAAAGATCCGGGAATTCTTCCGTAAAGATGGATTCTTTTTTGCCGTTCTCTTTCCAAACTTCTTCCGTGGTAAAACTTAAGATAGGAGCGGAGAATATACAAAGAGTTTCTAATACGATTTGAAGTGCCGTACAGGAAGATCTTCTGGTTTTGGAATCTCTACGATCGCAGTACATTCTATCACGGATCATTTCGAAATAATCTTGGGAAAGTGTTACCGTACAGAATAAAAGAAGTTTTTGATATACTTGGTGAAACTGGTAATTCTCGTAATGGTTTTTGAGTTCTTCCGAGAGTTGTGCCAGTTTAGAGAGATAATATTTGTCCACTTCTTCCAGATCGGAAACGCCGAGGTTTTGGTCCGAAGAATGCCCCGCCAAATTTCCTAATAGATATCTGAATGTGTTTCGGATCTTTCTGTAATTATCGGCGATGATCTTGAGTCCATCTTTTCCGACTCTTACATCGTCTCTGAAATCCTGAGAGCTGACCCAAAGTCTGAGTATATCCGCTCCGTATACGTTGATGATATCCGTTGTTGGATCTATTCCATTGCCCAAAGATTTGGACATGGCCCTTCCTTGCTCGTCCAAAACATATCCGTGAGTGAGAACGGATTTGTAAGGTGGAATTCCGCGTAATGCCATGGAAGGCCAAAGGCTGGATTGGAACCAACCTCTATGTTGGTCGGAACCTTCTAAATAAAGATCCGCCGGAGGTTCCTGGCCTCTTTCTTTTAGGACCGCAAAGTTGGAAACTCCGGAATCGAACCAAACATCTAAGATATCTTTTCCTTTTCTAAAGGAAGAAGATCCACATTTGGAACATTTTGTTCCGGGAGGAAGGAGCGAATCCGCAGGTTCGCTATACCAGATCTCGATTCCTTTGGTTCTTACAAGATCGGTGAAGAACTTTACGGATTTTGCATCTAAATGGGTTTCATTACAATTTTCGCAAGTGAATGCCGGGATTGGGACTCCCCAGTTTCTTTGTCTGGAAAGACACCAGTCAGGTCTAGTTTCTACCATGGAGCGGATCCTGGTAATTCCCCAGTTCGGGACCCAGCTTACTTTATCGATCGCCTCTAGGGATTTCTCTCTTAGCTCTTTATAATCTATTTGGAAAAACCATTGTGGAGTTGCACGGAAGATCAGGGGCTTTTTACTTCTCCAGCTATGAGGGTAACTGTGTTCGAATTCGGAATAATGAAGAAGTAGATTTTTTTCTTTCAGCAATTCCACGATCTTAGGATTTGCATCCCAGACTTTGATCCCTTTCATCATCGGGAATTCGTCAGTATATCTACCGTAATCGTCTACAGGAGAATAAGGTTCTAAACCTGCAGCCAATCCGATCTTATAGTCGTCCTGCCCATGACCAGGTGCCGTATGAACGGCTCCGGTTCCTGCATCCAGAGTCACATGTTCTCCGAAAAGAGGAATGGAATCTTGATCTAAGAAAGGATGGCGAAATACCATTTTTGAAAGTGTTTCTTGGGAGACGGGGTCTTTCTTGTTAAGTTGGACTTCTGCGGCTTTTTCTACCGCCTCTTTAAGTCCGTCGGCGATGAGTAGCTCCTCTCCGTCAGGAGTCGCATAAAAGGAATATGCGAATTTCGGATTAAAGCTAATTGCTAAATTTGCAGGAAGGGTCCAAGGAGTAGTGGTCCAGATCAGACAGAATTTTCCGGATTGTCCTTTGATCGGGAATTTAACATAGATGGAAGGAGATTTATGAGGGTAGTATTCTATCTCCGCTTCCGCATGAGCGGTCGCTAGTTCGATACACCAATAAACGGGTTTTTTGCCGCGATATACATAACCTTTTTCGAATAGATCTCCGAATACTTCTACGATCTTTGCCTCGAAATCGGGGCTCATGGTTTTGTAGATCTTACCTTCTTCCCAAAAACATAAGAAACGGGAAAGGTCCTGTCCTTGTTTTTGAACGTATTGTTCCGCATATTCTCTACAAAGTTTTCTTAATTCTTCCGGGCCGATCTCTCTCGCCTTTTTGCCCAGGTTTTTGAGGACTTGCACTTCGATCGGAAGTCCATGGCAATCCCAACCCGGGATCATATCCGTTTGGTAACCTGCGAAAAATTTGGACTTAACGATCATGTCCTTTAGGATCTTGTTGAGTGCATGTCCTGTGTGAAAATTCCCGTTTGCATAAGGAGGTCCGTCATGAAGAATGAACTCCGGACGCCCCTTTCTTTTTTCCTGCATTTTGCGAAGGATTTTTTCCGACTGCCAGGTTTTGATCTGGTCAGGCTCTCTAGTGGAAAGTCCGGCCTTCATCGGAAAATCCGTTTGAGGTAGTATTACGGTATTTGAATATGGATTCTTTTTATCTTCTTCTTTCATCGGATTAAAATTCTATCTTCACTTTAGGGAGAAGTTTTCTTGCGGATTCTATTTGAGACGGTTTTAACCCTGTCTCTTTTAAGATCAGCAGTCTTAGTTTAGGATGGCTAGCCAAAAATCCCAAGTTTTTAGGGAATGATCCGATTTTTCTGTTCCTTGCCAGATCCAAAACTTCTAGTTTTGGAAATCCCATTAAGATATCTATATCGGATTCCTTGAATTCGATCTTATTCGAATCTAAATAGATGGCTTCGACGGAAGTTCCGGTCAGTTCTGCTGGAATTCCCTCGAAATCGTTATTTCCCGCGAAAAAAAATCTGAGTTTGGAAAGTTTAGAAACGGACCCGGGTAGCTTTTCTATATCGTTCCCATATATATTTAAATGTTCTAAATTACTCCAGTCCCCGGCATTTTCCGGTAGAGAAGTAAGTTCGTTCATTCTCAGGTCCAACCATTTCAGGTTAGGGAAAAGGAATAGGGAAGGAGGAACCGTTCCAAGTTTGCCTAACCCCAGATCTAATTTTTCTACCGAGGTTGGGTTTTTTGCCGCTTCGTTTAAAATTTCGGAAGCGGAACGCCTGCAATCGGAAATGATAAACGCAGCGCAAAGAATTAAATAAGCGATGCCGACTTTCTGAATGGTTCTCATCTGAATATTTCCTCTAAGCCGGATTCATATACCGATTTAAGTTCGTTTGAAGTGATGGAGATCCCATATCCTTCTACCTGGAGTTTTGGGTCGGGTTCTACGGTTCCGATGGAATGGAAATCCAAACCCTTGGAGGCGACTAATGATTTGATACTTTCCTCTTTTCCTTTTTCGTAACCGATCAATACGGAACTTGCACTTTCGCCGAAGAGTGTCAGATCTTTCCTGCTTTGTTTGATTGCACTTAAGTCCGCTTTGATCCCGAGGTCGGAGAGTATTACGATTTTGGCAAGTGCGACACCAATCCCTCCTAAGGAAAGATCCTTGGCAAAGGAAAGATCTGCGTTCTTTCTCAAAGAGACTAAAACCTCTAATAAGGATTTTTCGTCGGCAAGATCGAATTTAGGGATTTGTCCTTCGACTTTGCCTAAAAAAGTTTTCTGGTATTCGCTTCCGCCCAGGCTCGGTTTAAATTTACCGATTAACGCTAAAGAGAGTCCCGCTTTTTTAGGAGCACCCCAGACCGCTTCTTTTTGTTTGTCCAGGATACCTACCATACCTATGGTCGGAGTAGGAAAAATCGGCCCTTCGGGCGATTCATTATAGAAGGAGACATTTCCTCCTGTGACGGGGAGCCCTAAAAATCTACAAGCGTCTCCCATCCCTCGGACACATTCGGAAAACATATAATAGTTTTCCGGAATATATGGATTTGCAAAATTTAGGTTATTAGTCACTCCGAGAGGTTCCGCCCCTGTGACTGCTACGTTTCTTGCGGCTTCGCAAACTGCAAAGGCCGCTCCCCAATACGGGTCCAAATAGGTAAATCTGGAATTACAATCGGTTGCGGTCGCCAACGCCATATCGGTATCAGGGATAGCGGATAATCCCCCGTCGGCTCCAGGCCCGATCAATTTTACCAGACCAACTTCCGTATCGTATTGTTCGATGATCGGTTTTCGGGAGGATATATTCCAAGAATTTAATAGTTTTAGCAGCTTTTTACCCGCTTCGTTCTCTTGCAGATCGGGAGTGGAATCCGGAGTCCATGTAGAGACTTGGTCCAAATATGTAGGACGTTTTGTCTCTCTGACGTATCTAGGTGCGCCTCCGCCTAAAACTAAAGTGTCCGCAGGGATTTTGGCTTTTAGTTTTCCGTCTTTATACACTTCTAATAGACCTGTGTCCGTGACTTCTCCGATCTGGACCGCGTTTAGATTCCATTTTTTGAATATAGCGATCAGTTCTTCTTCTTTCCCTTTTTGTGGGATTACCAACATTCTTTCTTGGCTTTCGGAAAGCATTGCCTCGTAAGCGTTCATTCCGGTTTCACGGAAAGGGACTAGGTCCAGATCGATTTTCATTCCGGATTTTCCTTTTGCGCTCATCTCGGAAGTTGCGCAAGAAATTCCGGCAGCACCCATGTCTTGGATACCGACCAAAAGTTTTTTCTGGATGGCTTCGAGAGACGCTTCCATCAGTAGTTTTTCCATGAATGGATCTCCTACTTGCACGGCGGAACGTTTCGACTCGGACTCTTTGGTTAAGTCCTTAGAGGCAAAGGATGCACCGTGGATACCGTCTCTTCCTGTGGTAGAGCCTACGATGAATACTGCGTTCCCCACCATTCCTCCGGTAGTTGCGCTTGCCATTTGGTCGTGCCTGACGATCCCAACGGTCATCGCGTTCACCAAAGGGTTCTTGGAAAAACATTCGTCTATGAATAGTTCTCCTCCTGAGACTGCGATCCCTAATGAGTTACCGTAATCTCCGATCCCTTTGACTGCTCTGGATAATAAATACTTATTTCTGGGTTCGTCCGGGTTACCGAACCTAAGAGAGTTTAAGGATACGATGGGTCTTGCTCCCATGGTGAAAATATCTCTCATGATTCCGCCCACTCCCGTGGCTGCACCTTGGTATGGTTCCACTGCGGTAGGGTGATTATGACTTTCGATTTTAAAAACGACAGCTAAACCTTGGCCGATGTCCATGGCTCCGGCATTCTCCTCTCCCGCTTGAGCCAAAAGTTTGTCTGACTTTGTAGGAAGAGTTTTTAATTGGAGGATAGAATTTTTATAAGAGCAATGCTCCGACCACATTGCGGAGAAAATTCCGAGTTCTGTGGAGTTAGGGATTCTGCCTAGGATTTCCTGGATTTTGCTAAATTCTTCTGAGGTAAGACCGTGTTCGAGAGCGTCTTGGAGGGAGACGGATTCTTTTTCCATTACGGGACCAGTTTTTCGGACTTGGCCCCCACTGAAAACTATTTTAGGGCGGAAATCACTTTCTTAGGGTTCAGATATTGTAGTAGTTCCTACGGTAATACAAAAGAGGTCTTTTGGAGTCATCGGATACGGCGAATAAGACTCGTCCGATCACTATGGTATGATCTCCTCCATCCACTTGTTTTTCCAGTTCACATTCTAACCTGGCCAATGTTCCGTTTAGGAAAGGCGCTCCATTATGCCCTAAATCACAGGCTAATTTTTGGATCAGTTCGTGTTTGTCGATTTTTCCGGAAGCGAATTGGTTGGAATATTCCTGTTGGTCGGAAGCTAGAATGTTAACTGTGAAAAGACCTGATGCAAGCAAAGGATCGTGACTTGTTATATTCTTTTGGAGATTGAAAAGTATTAAAGGTGGATCTAAAGAAAGTGAACTAAAACTGCTGACTGTAAGTCCTCCGGCTCTAGTCGTGTCGGAAAAAGTCACCACGGTGACGCCGGATGCAAAATGAGAGAGTGAATTTTTGAATTCGTCCGCGCTGAAAGACATAGGAAGTAATTAGTTTTAGAAGCGTATTTGTAAAGTGGGAATTCTGAAAAAAAAATTAGGTTTTCCTGACCGAAACCGACCTCAAGTGTAATAGAATAATTTTGGAGGATGTATGAGCATACAAGGAATTCAAGGATTGTCGGATGCGGAGATACGTTCAGAGGTGCAAAAGGGCGGAAAGTTCGTGTATTATCTTTATACGTTTTCCATTTTGATTATGACATTTAAAAATCCTTCTAAGGTATATTTCATTCGTGCGAGGGAAAATTCCGTTTTAAAAGGATTAGGATTCACCATCGTGACTCTGTTCTTTGGCTGGTGGGGATTTCCTTGGGGACCGATCTATAGTATTCAATCCTTGTTTACGAATTTAAGCGGCGGAAAGGATATTACTCCCGAAGTTTTGAGTTCCTTCGGGCCGGAACAAAAAATAGATACGGATCGTTTTTAAACCTTTTAGGCCTTTTTAATATCGGCCCATGGTCTTTCCTTTTCTAACTGACCGGCCAATCTGAAAAGAAGATCTTCTCTTCCTCTTTTGGAAGTGAATAACATTCCGATCGGTAGACCGAGAGTCGTTTTTGAAAGTGGAACCGACATGGAAGGTTGTCCTGTTAGATTTGCCAGCTGGGTGAATGGAGTCCTAGAAAGATTTTTTTCCACTAGTTGATCCACCATGCCGCTGGCTAAAAGTAATTTACCTGTTCCTATTCTACCTATGATCTGCATCGCAATTTCTTCATATAGTTTGGGTGCAAGTTCTCCGATCTTAGCGGGAGGTTCTGCGGTGGTCGGGGTGAGATACAGATCATAATTTTCTAAGAAAGATTCCGAGATGTAAGCCGCCTCATCCCAATATCGGATTGCGGATACAAATTCTCCGGCCGAAACCGATCTTCCTAAAAGTCCTAGGATCCAAGTGGTGGATTCCACATCTCCCATTCTGGCTTTTCTTCCTAAAACCTTGTCTAAATGAGAGATCTCTGAGGCAACTTCTCCGAAATACATCGTAACATACGCTTTTGCTAAACGTTTTCCATCGATCAAAGGGGAACTTTCCTCTAATTTATGCCCCAATGATTTTAGGAGTTTCACGGTGTCGTGTAACGCGTCTATATGATCTTGATTGACCGGAGTTCCGATGGGAGAAACGAAAGAATAAGCGATTTTTAATTTACCCGGAGATTTTTTGGCTTCGGAAAGATAGGAAGTTTTGTTTTTCTCCATCGAAAAAGCTTCTTCTATCCCGACACCGGAGACTAGATCCAAAACGGCTGCGCTATCTCTGACCGATTTAGTAAGTACATGATCTTGGGAAGCTCCTTGCCAGACTCTTCCATACGGGCGGACTGGAACTCTTCCTCTTGTCGGTTTTAAGCCGAATAATCCGCAATAGGCGGCAGGGATCCGGATCGATCCTCCTCCGTCCGAACCTGTCGCGATTGTTGTCATGCCGGAAGCGACTGCTGCTCCTGCTCCCCCACTGGAACCTCCTGGAGTTCTTTCCGGATCCCATGGATTTCTGGTCGGTCCATAAAACTTAGGCTCCGTAATTCCCATTAAGGCGAACTCGGGAACATTCGTAGTACCTATAAAAAGAAATCCTGCCTTTCTAAGTCTTGAGACAAAAACGCTATCATCGGAGGCTATATAATTCTTATACGCCTTAGAGCCTGAAGTGATCTTTTGTCCCTTCACATGATGCAGTAGATCTTTGATCAGGAGTGGAATTCCGTAAAAAGGTCCTTTAGGTATTTTGCCGGACCTTAACTCTTCTCTTGCTTTGTCGATTGTGTTCAAAACAACGGCGTTCAGCTCAGGATTGAATCTTTCTATTTTTGCTTCAGAAAAATCTAATAATTCCTTGGGTTGGATCTTCTTTTTTCGGATCAGATCGGTAAGCCCGATGGTATCATAAGAATCGAATTGGAATTTTACATTGCTCATACTTTTCCGCCAAAAGGGTTTTAGGACCCGGTCGAAGTGGCAAATCCAGGGCAGAATCCCGGGAACCATTTACCGAATAAAAAGCTCTAAGGGAGAGAGGCATACTGTTTGGCCCACTTGGGTCAAGGATATTCCCCAGCTGTAAGGAATTTTCATTTATAGAATCGCAGCTAAAATCAGGATGGGTAAATATCGGTGATCGGAATAATGGACTTATTGGCAAAATACGGAATACTTAGACGCGAAACATGGGCTATGCTCGTTTTCGTCTGCAGTTTAGCGGTTCAGGCCAATACCGAGCTGGACAAACAGTTTTTATCCGCAGTAAAAGAAGGCGACCTCAAAAAGGTAGAATTACTTCTGAACCAAGGTGCCACAGTGGACGCAAAGGACGAGGAAGGCCGCACTGCGATCATGCTCGCCGAAGGTGAGGATGTAGTAGAGTTTCTTATTAAACACGGGGCGAATATAAACGCCCAGGATGCGGATGGGAATTCCGTATTATTCTATCGTTTGCTCCCTATCCTAAAAGTAAAGATCCCGGATATGGATGATCTAGCCGAGGCAAAACGCCTAATCGAGTCAGGAGCTCAGGTAGAATACACCGCTCGAAAAGGTGAGGACCAAAAACCGGTTTCTTTACTTAATATGGCGATCCGGAACCAAAGTCTTGTTTTAGTAAAATTTTTGATAGAGAACGGAGCCAATCCGAATCATGATCCGGGTGGGATCGAAGAATATCCACTCTTCTTGGCTGTTGGTGGAGCCTCTTCTCCTCCTAATTTGGCGATTGTAGAATTTTTATTAGCGAACGGATCCAAAGCAGTATTCACAAGCAGATTGAAAGATGCCAATACTCCGAATGGAACTCACCAAATCGGAGCAAGAAATGCGTTTCATTATGCTACAGAGCCTAAACAAACCGATTTGAAAATTTTGGATGTTTTAGCTAAGGCAGGAACCAATCTGAATCATAGGGATGCGGAAGGAAAAACTCCTCTGATGGAAGCAATCCAAAGAAAGAATATATCCGTAGCTCAGAAGCTGATCCAGCTTGGAGCCGACCTTACACTTGCGGATAACCAAGGTAAGACGGCTCTAGATCTGGCAAAAGAATATCATCTGGATGAAATAGAACGGATTTTGACCGAAAAACTTTCTTCCAAGACACAATAATACAAAATCTTTTTAGTATACAGTTTTTAGAGTATACCGAAGCCACCATTTCGGTATACGATACTTTTTCTAAAAACCGCTAACAATTGTAAGGTTGTCATGTAGATCAGTCGTCATATCAACGTTATATAGGCGAAAATTTCTTTCATGATTGTTCCATGTGAAGACTCAGTTGATTCTGATAAAGAAGACCCGGATCCTAAGAAGAAAGAAAAAGCTTTAGGACAATTTTTCACGCCTTCCGACTTGGTCGAGCCTATGCTAGAATGGGTTTCCGAGACTAAGGCCGTTCTGGAAGGAAATAAAATCAAAGTGTTGGATCCAGGTATGGGGGAAGGAATTTTTTTCCAAGAATTCCAGAACCGTTTTACCGATGTAGACAGCGAGTTTTACGGTTGGGAGATCGATCCGATCCTATATGAGAAGTGTGTACGGAATAAAGAGAGAGCCGGAATATCCAAAAATCGTTTTCATTTGATGCTCGGGGACTTTCTGCAAGATGAAAAGAAAGAATATTACGATATCATTCTCTGCAATCCTCCTTATCTCCGATTGAGCCATTCTAAACATGGAAAAAAAATGATCAGACAATTCGCGGAGGACATCAAAGAGGAAATCCCAGGTACTGCGAACTTATACGTATTCTTTTTACTTCGTATACTAAGGCTCTTGGCGCCAGGAGGAAGGGCATCCATACTTGTTCCTTATGAATTCTTGAATGCCGGATACGGAGTTCCGATAAAAAAAGCGATCATTCAATCAGGATATCTTCGTCGTATACTAATCTTAAATTCTTCCTGGTCCTTGTTCGCAGGAGCTGTGACATCTTCCTGTATACTATTCCTGGAAAATTCAAGAACGAACGAAGAAGGTTTTCTTTGGTCTAGAACCTCATCATTCATTAAAGGAGAAAGTATAGAGCTTTCCGAGATGGTTTGGAGAAAGGTCCGTCCCGATGCAGAGGCAAAGTGGACTAGATTATTGAGCGACAACTCGGAACAGATACAAAAAATAAAAAATGATGATAAAAATTCACCTAACAATAATTATGTGACTATGTCCGAAGATATTCGTCAAGGATGGGTCCCTATTAAGGAATTCGGAAGTTTTAGGAGAGGAATCGCGACAGGGGACAACGGATATTTTCTTTTATCCGAAAAAGACGCTTCGAACTTATCCATTCCTAAAAACTATCTTAGATCTTCTATTCCGAAAGCTCAGTACGCACTTTCTCCTTTTTTTACCGGAGATGATTGGAACACTTTGAAGTCACAAGGAGCCAAGGTCTGGCTTTTGGACGCTAAAGAGGTCCCGAACAACGAGGAAGAAGAAGGTATCAACAAATATTTGGAAGAAGGGATCAAAAGAGGTGTTCCTAAACGTTTTCTTCCATCTAAAAGAAAACCATGGCATTCTCAGGAGAACAGAGGACCTTGCAGGATCTTGGCAACTTCTTTTCATAGGGAAGAAGTACGATTCGTTTTTAACCAAAGTCCCGCAGTACATCTCACTTGTTTTCACGGATTTTCCGCAAAGCCCGAGTATGCTCATTTCGAAGAATATTTATTTGCTTATTTGATCACCCCTCATGTTCGCAAAGAATTGGAATCTAGAACTAGAGAATACGCCCAAGGGCTAAGAAAAGTAGAACCTGGAGATCTGAATTCTCTTCTTGTACCCGATTTCAGAAAATTAAAAGAAGCGGAGAAGGAGAAGATCGGAAAATTACTCCATAATTACAGGAATATGATCCGTCCTTGGACCCCGGGCCGTAGACAAAAAGGGGAAAAAGGGATCAGAAACCCGGAAGAAGAAGCGGTACTCAAAAGTATTGAGACCGAATTCCTTACCGGGCTATAAGGAAACTACTTTAGATTTTTGTAAAGTTTATCCAAAAGCCGGACAAGATCCTTCTTTTCCGGCTCGGTAAACCCTTTATAAAGACCTGCGAGTAATGATCTGGAGATACCAAGCATCACAGGACGAATTGAATAAGCCTTGCGAGTTAATTGCAGATTCACCACCCTCTGGTCTTGTGTGTCTCGAACTCTTTCCACGTAACCTAAATCTTGTAGTTTATCCACAAGCGCAGTCAGAGTAGACTTGTCCCTATCTATCATCCGAGCAATGTCTTGCATCGGAACTCTTTTAGACATTGCCAAAGCGAATAAAATATCCGCATGAGTAGTCGTCAATTGACCGAGGCCCTTGTCCTTCAGTTCGGAATTCAATCTCCTATGGAATTCGTCCCTGATCCTAGAAATCAGATAAATGATCGTGCGAGGATTCATCTTAGAATACCTTTCCGATCAGGCGAATTGATAGAGGTAGATCACTTCGCCGATAGCGGCAGGCTTTGCGGCGCCTTCCACTTCGAAGCTAAGTTTTAACGTCATTCTTGCAGTCCCTCTAAGATCCTTTAATTCCACCAATTCCGCTCTAAGTCGGAGCTTGGAACCCACTTTGACGGGATCTAAAAAGCGGAGTTTTTCCATTCCGTAGTTGATCCCCATCTTGATATTTCGTAATTCCAGTATCTGGCTTAAAAGATAAGGAGCCATGGAAAGTGTAAGATAACCGTGCGCGATCGTGGTCCCGAACGGAGATTCTTTTGCCGCTCTTACCGGATCCGTGTGGATCCATTGGTGGTCCAAGGTTGCGTTTGCGAATGTATCGATCTGTGCCTGTGTGATTTCGTGAGCGTCGGATACGCCTAATTCTTTTCCTTCGTAGGCTTGTAATTCTGCGAAGCTGGAGAGTACGAGTTTAGCCATTTGATTTTATTCCTGCCAATGCTGGATCTATATGTCCAATATCCTGGTTCCTTAAATAGTTTTGTCACCAACTTTTTGGGCAAAACTAGAACGACTGTTCTGTTCGTAGTCCAAAGTTTTCGGCTATCGTTGGATAAAATGTCTGAATTTTTTGGCGCACAGAGTTCACGGAGATCGCAGAGGTGGGTTTGTTAATATAAAATTATACAAAACTCCGTGTCCTCAGTGATCTCTGTGCGAAAGCATTAGTTTACAAAAACGTAAAGTTCTTGTGCGAGGATAGAACACTCGTTCTGCTTTTTGCCATGGTATTGAAAAACGTTCTCATTTCGAAAACAGGAGAATTGTAAAATTCTAAAATGATAGAATCCGGTCTTCCGACCTCTTGTAAAGGCCTCGTTCGGGATTTTAGATTGACATAGGCGAGTAATCGAGTTTGATAGAAGTTAAATATGGGAAGTTCGCCGGACCATCTAGGCCCCCTGCTGATTCAATTCCTCCTGGGAGTAGGGTTCTCTGCCCTCATACTCGGGCTCGCATTCCTCCTAAACCCCAAAAAAAAATCCAAACCTCACGACACTTTCGAGTGCGGGGTACCGTATTACGGTGATGCAAAGGGTTTGTTTAATATCAAGTTTTACCTGGTTGCAGTTCTATTTATACTTTTCGATATAGAAGCGATCTTTCTTTTTCCTTATGCCGTGAATTTAAAATCATTCAAAGAGGCAGGGTTGGGGAATTTTCTCTTAATTGAGATGTTTGTTTTTATTTTCACCCTCGTGGTTGGACTGTATTATATTCGGAAGAAGGGGGCCTTAGAATGGGATTAAACGAACAACTCGCTCAACCCGGATCGTCTTACGGAGATTCCTTCCAAATTGCGACTGTGGATTCAGTCATCAATTGGGGAAGAAGTTACTCCTTATGGCCTTATCCATTCGCGACCGCATGTTGCGGGATCGAGTACATGAGTACCTCCTGTGCGGATTATGATATCGCCAGGTTTGGAGCGGAAAGGCCTTCCTTCTCTCCTAGACAGGCAGACATGATCCTAGTCCTCGGGACCATCACTTATAAAATGGCTCCGGTGCTTCGCGAAATTTACGATCAATTGGCCGAACCAAAATTTGTGATCAGCTACGGGGCCTGTGCTTCTTCCGGAGGAATGTTCCATGCGTACTCGGTTTTGCAGGGAATCGATAGGATACTTCCTGTGGATCTTTATGTTCCGGGTTGCCCTCCTAGACCGGAAGCACTTTTGGACGCTGTGATAAAACTCCAGGAAAAGGTAAAAACCCAAGGGCTAGAAGCCAGAAGACAGGAAGTAATGGATAAGATCCGGGAAATGAACGAAAGAAACAAACCCCTGGTCGTCCGATGAAAGAAACAATTCAGAGTTTCCTAAAAGACAAGTTTTCTCATTTTATCTCCAAGGAAGAGGAGATCATCACGAATCTTCCTACATTCTTTTTAAAGCCGGAAGGGATTGTCCCTGTTCTTTCCGCTTTAAAAACGGCGCCAGGGATCGAACTGAATTATCTGAACGATCTGACTGCGATCGATTGGCTGGGAAAAAAAACTCCAAGATTCGAAGTCTGTTACCTTCTCCGCTCCGGAAACAAATCCTCCACAAGAGTGCAGTTTCGTGTCGCATTGGAAGAAGACGAAGAAGTCCCAAGTATCATAAACATTTTCAAAGGTGCCAACTGGCCTGAGAGAGAAGTTTACGATCTATTCGGGATCCGTTTTGCCGGCCATCCCAGAATGGATCGTCTTATCATGCCTGATAATTTCCAAGGTCATCCATTAAGAAAAGATTATCCTTTGGAAGGTTTCGGTCAGGATTATCTGGTAGAGGACCTTCTCACCATCCACCTAAAAGAGGATATGGAGGCTTAAGTTATGGCAGCGATGTACGAAAAAACCGCGGAACATTTCAGCCTCAAACAGAAAAAACTCCCGGAAGGACATCTGCTCGTGAACTTGGGACCTTCTCACCCTTCTACTCACGGTATTTTGCAGAATGTGATCCAACTAGACGGGGAAAGAGTTGTGGATGCGGAATCCGTGATCGGCTATGTGCATCGCAGTTTCGAAAAATTAGGAGAACGTTATACTTATAATCAGTTCTTAGTTTGTACAGATAGGATGAATTACGTATCCACTCCTTTGAATAATATCGGATGGATCCTGACCGTCGAAAAAATGCTTCAGATAGAAGTTCCGGACAAGGTGACGTACGTTCGAATGATCGTCTCCGAACTTTCCAGAGTGATGGACCATATTATCTGTAACGGTATCTTGGGTGTGGATCTGGGTGCATTCTCCGGGATGTTACACTTATTCCATCATAGAGAAAATATTTATCAGGTCTTGGAAAAACTAACGGGTGCCAGACTTACTACTACATTCTGTAGAGTGGGCGGACTCGAAAAAGATATTTATCCCGAGTTCGAAAAAGATGTAAAAACCATCATCAAGGGACTTCGACCTGCGATCGAAGAGTTCCAATCTTTACTCGTAAATAATCGGATTTTTATAGATAGAACGGAAGGAGTGGGAGGTATCTCGGCGGAAAATGCGATCTCTTACGGTTATTCCGGTCCAAACTTGAGAGCCGCCGGAGTTCCATGGGATATTCGTAAGGACGATCCTTATATGTTCTATGATAAGGTGGATTTCGATATTCCTGTGGGAGAGGACGGTTCCGTTCTTCATAGGACTCTTGTGCGTATGGAGGAGATGAGACAATCTCTTCGTATCGTAGAACAGCTCATCAACGGTCTTCCGACAGGCGCTCACCACGCTGACATGCCTCATATCTATCTTCCTGATAAAAGTAAGGTTTATAAGAATATGGAAGAGTTGATCTACCATTTCAAATTGATTATGCACGGGATCAAGGTCCCTAAGGGAGAATATTATATGGCGACCGAGGCCGCAAACGGCGAGCTCGGGTTTTATATCGTTTCCGAAGGGGAGAAGTCCCCTTGGAGAGTGCATGTGCGTAGACCTTGTTTCTGGTTTTATCAGTCTTTTCCCGAATTAGTAAAAGGTTCACTTCTTGCGGATACGGTCGCTACCATGAGTTCCATGAATGTGATCGCAGGGGAGCTGGACTGCTGATGAGTTATCAATTTTCTTCCGAGTCGGTTTCGAGATTGAATAAACTTCTGGAGATGTTCCCTGATAAAAGAAGTGTGATCCTTCCTGGGTTGTACCTCCTACAAAAAGAACAAGGTTATGTGGATAGAGAAGGTATGGAAGCTCTTGCGGAGAAGATCGGTGCTCCCATTTCTCTCGCCCAAGTTTACGGTGTTGCTACCTTCTATACCTTATACAATAAAAAGCCCGTTGGTAAGTATCATATCCAGATCTGCGGGACTTCTTCTTGTTATATGAGAGGGAACGATAAACTTGAAAAACATCTTTGCTCTCGTTTAGGGATTGAACTCGGAGAAACCACTCCTGATAAAAAATTCACTTTGGAAGAAGTGGAATGTCTGGGCGCCTGCGGGTATGCTCCTATGGTCCAGATTAACGATGCATATTATGAAAATCTAACGTTCGAAAAAATGGATGAGATACTAAAGGATCTAACCTAAGGGGAAACGTTATGGCAGAAATGAAGATCCTCACAAAATTTATAGACGATCCCCGTTCTAACGAATTGGAATTTTACGAATCGGTCCATGGCTATGACGGAATGAAAAAAGCCTTAAGCTTGGCGCCGGATGAAATTATAGAGATCGTTAAAAAATCGGGCTTAAGAGGAAGAGGGGGAGCGGGATTCCCTACGGGGCTCAAATGGTCCTTTATTCCTAAGGATATTCCGAAGCCCAAATATTTGATCTGTAATGCGGACGAGGGAGAACCCGGAACATTCAAAGACCGTAAACTGATCGAAAACCTTCCTCACCAGATCATCGAGGGAATGGTGATCGGTGCGAAAGCGATCGGTGCCAACAAAGGATTTTTTTATATCCGTGGAGAGTTCAACAAAGGGATCGACTCCATGCAGAAGGCGATCGACGAAGCTTATACAAAAGGATATCTTGGAAAAAATATCCTAGGAAGCGGATTCGATTTCGATCTGGTATTGTATGCAGGAGCCGGTGCTTATATTTGCGGAGAAGAGACCGCACTCATCAATTCGTTGGAAGGTCGTAGGGGTCATCCTAGATTAAAACCTCCGTTTCCGGCGGTTTCCGGTCTATATCGCTGTCCTACTGTGGTGAATAACGTGGAAACTTTTTCCACAGTTCCTCATATTTTGGATAAGGGTGCTGATTGGTATTCTAAGATCGGGACCGAAAAGTCCCCGGGTACTCGTTTGTTCTCTGTTTCAGGTCATGTAAAAAGACCCGGAGTTTACGAGATAGAATTAGGAACTCCTTTATTAGAATTAATTAATGATCTTTGCGGCGGAATGTTGGACGATAAACCTTTAAAAGCGGTGATCCCGGGAGGTTCTTCCGTTCCGATCCTAACTGCGGAAGAATGTAAAACCGCAAACATGGATTTCGAATCTATGGCGGCTCATAAAACTATGCTCGGTTCCGGAGCGGTTATCGTGATCGGAGAAGGCACGGATCTCGTGGAGACAACGTATCGATTTGCTAGATTCTACGCCCATGAGTCCTGCGGGCAATGTACTCCTTGTCGAGAAGGTACCCACTGGGTGAGGGACCTCCTACATAAGATCAGAGAAGGAGAAGGAACAAGTGCGGACTTGGAACTTATTCTTTCTTTATCTCGAAATATGGAAGGCGGAACTACCATTTGTCCTCTATCCGATGCATGTGTGGGTGCGGTCCGACCTACAATCTTAAAGTTCAGACATGAATTCGAAGCCAGATTAAAAGACAAAGCAGGCAAAGAAGAACAAATACCTGCACAGACGGGAGTCTGAACCATGGATTGGAATGTAA
Source organism: Leptospira sp. WS58.C1 (assembly GCF_040833995.1). Taxonomy (NCBI): domain Bacteria; kingdom Pseudomonadati; phylum Spirochaetota; class Leptospiria; order Leptospirales; family Leptospiraceae; genus Leptospira; species Leptospira cinconiae. Next base: position 2,817,882 of record NZ_CP162137.1, on the reverse strand, counting down.
TTCTACTCTGGTTGTTAAAAAGTGCGCTTTTTTTCCTAGTGTTTATCACTGCTTGTGCATATTATACATTAGCAGAACGTAAAGTAGCCGGATTCATCCAAGATAGAAAAGGTCCGAACCGTGCGGGTCCTCTCGGTTTATTACAACCTTTGGCGGATGGGATCAAATTTTTAACAAAGGAAGAGATCTTTCCTAAAAATGTGAACAAAGTCATGTATTTGATCGCTCCGGCGATCTCCATGACCTGTGCGATCATGGCTTGGGCAGTGGTTCCTTTGGGGGGGACAGTTCTTTTGCCCGACTGGCTTGCAAAAGAGGTCGGTTCTCCATACTTGGATTTGCAGATCGCAAATCCGGATACCGGGATCTTGTTCTTATTCGCGATCTCTAGTCTTTCGGTTTACGGGATCATTCTTGCAGGCTGGTCCAGTAATAATAAATATTCTTTGATCGGCGGGATCCGGGCTACGGCTCAAATGATCAGTTATGAATTACCTTTAGGTCTTTCTGTGGCTTCTATCGTGATCTTGACCGGTTCTTTGCGGCTCACGGATATCAATGACGCGCAGATCGGTCTTTGGAATATTTTTAAACTTCCGGGCTTTATTGCGTTTTTCGTTTTTGTAGTGGCGATGTTTGCCGAAACGAATCGACTTCCTTTCGATTTGGCGGAAGCGGAATCCGAATTAGTGGTCGGGTTTCACACGGAATACGGTGCATTCAAATTCGCGTTATTCTTCATTGCGGAATATATGAATATGATCACTATGAGCTGCGTGGTCACCATCCTATTTTTCGGCGGATATCATCTTCCGTTCGGTTGGTTAAACGGTTCGATTTGGCAGGCTTGGGCGGGACTCGGGTTTTTTACTCTTAAGGTTTTATTCTTCGCATTTTTATTCATGTGGGTGAGATGGACTCTGCCTAGATTCAGATACGATCAGTTAATGACGATCGGCTGGAAAAAAATGATCCCTTGGGCTGTGGCGAATATAATCGTCGCAAGCGTTTATGTAGGTTTGGACGGTTTCTGGAAATGGTAGGAATATTCGACAATCCGGGTCTTCTACTCTTTTTCGTTTTTAGCGGAGTATTGGTTGCGGGAGCATTAGGGGTCGTTTTTCATCCGAATCCGATCAGCTCTGCGGTTTTGCTTGTGCTCTCCTTTTTCGCGTTAGCCGGTATTTACGCGGTCATCGGTTCTGTTTTTGTGGCCACCATGCAGGTTTTGGTCTACGCAGGTGCCATCATGGTGTTGGTGGTTTTCGTTCTAATGCTTCTTTCCTTAAATGAAGAAGGGATTACAAAGCTCTGGAACAATCCTATCAAAAAAGTTTTGGTACTTTCCGTAGTTGTCTTACTCGCAATTGTGCTGATCCAATCAGTGAAAGAAGGTATTCCGAATTCGGAAGCTTCTCCAAAAGGATACTCTGAGTCAGGTACGTATCAATATACCTTGTCCAAATCTGAAGAAGGTAGGGCGGGAGTGGTCGCGGAAGGAAATACCGCTGCGGTGGGAAGTTCCATGTTCTTGGATTACCTTCTTCCTTTTGAAATAGTTTCCATTCTCCTTTTGGCTGCCGTACTCGGTGCAGTTATATTAGGAAAAAAGAATTTAGGTAAAAAATTGGAAGAAGGGGAAAAATGAATCCGGGAATTCTGAAACCAACTCTCGCGGGAATTCCCGTAGAATATCTGCTGATCCTTGCCTGTATTATTTTCTCCATCGGTGTTGCCGGGGTTTTATTCAGAAGAAGTGCGGTAGTCATTTTTATGAGTATAGAACTCATGTTGAACTCCGTAAATTTGGTATTTGTCGTTTTTTCCAAATCGCTTCATCAGGTCCAGGGCGAAGTGGTTGTGTTTTTTGTGATGGCAATCGCGGCCGTAGAAGCAGCGATCGGTTTGGCCTTGGTGGTTGCTATTCACAGGAAGAAAAAGACAAGTTTCGTAGACGAAATGAATTTAATGAAATGGTAATGCGATGAGTTGGGAAATCCTTATATCCATTCTGGCTCTTTCTCCTCTTCTTGGATCCGTATTAAACGCATTATTCGGAAGATATTGGAAGGGTTTTTCCGGTCCGATCGGGACCTTACTGTCTTTTGTATCTTTCGGAGCTAGCGTATTCGCTTATTTGCAATTTCATCCAATGGAAAGGCAAGACGCTCAAATTGTGACCTTATTCAATTGGGTGAATGTCGGGAATTTTAAAGCGGACCTTGCTTACCAAGTAGATCAACTTTCCCTTTTTATGGCGTTGATCATTACCGGGATCGGCAGTTTGATCCATCTCTATTCCATCGGATACATGAAAGGAAATCCTGGGATCGGCAGATTTTTTTCCTATCTGAACTTATTCGTATTCTTCATGCTCCATTTGGTTTTAGCGGAAAACTTAGTGGTCCTATTTTTCGGTTGGGAAGGTGTGGGACTTTGTTCTTATCTTTTGATCGGATTCGATACTCATAAGGAGAATGCGGCACAAGCTAGTATCAAGGCATTTGTCACCAATCGGATCGCCGACTTGGCAATGATCGGTGGGATTGCTCTTACGTATTGGCTTGCGGGTTCCGTTTCCTTTATTACGATTTCTGAATCCTTGCCCCAGGCAAAGTTTTTGCTGAATGCTCTTCCTTTTGTAGCGATCTGTTTTTTTATCGGCGCAATGGGTAAATCCGCTCAGTTCCCATTCCATGTTTGGTTACCGGATGCGATGGCTGGACCGACTCCTGTTTCCGCTCTGATCCATGCGGCAACAATGGTGACTGCAGGGCTCTTCTTGATCGCAAGATTGAATTTTATTTTTATCTTAGTTCCTAAAGTAGGTTTTTGGATCGTTTGTATCGGAACGTTCACCGCTTTTTTTGCGGCGACCATCGGTGTTTACCAAAACGATATCAAAAAAGTTTTAGCTTATTCTACTGTTTCTCAGTTGGGCTATATGTTTGTAGCAATGGGAACCGGAGCGTATGTGGCTGGACTTTTCCATTTACTGACCCATGCATTTTTTAAGGCTCTTCTCTTTTTGGGTTCAGGTTCCGTGATCCATGGATTGTCCGACGAACAGGATTTGAGAAGAATGGGAGGTCTCAAATCCCAGATGAAGATCACTTGGTGGACCTTCCTTTTAGGAACCTTGGCGATCGTAGGAGCCCCACCATTCAGCGGATTTTTCTCCAAAGATCTCATTTTAGAAAAAGCATTCTATTTCCATCCGGTATTTTTCGGAATGGGAATAGCGACGGCTTTTTTAACCACATTTTATATGTTCCGCCTAACGTTCTTGGCGTTTACGGGTAAATCCAGGATCTCTCATAATGTGCATCCGCACGAGTCCCCTTGGACAATGACTTTGCCATTGGTGATCTTAGCATTGGGCGCCGCATTTTCCGGATATTTATTGGTTCCGGAATCCTTAGGAGGGGGGATCGATTTCTTGGAGAAATATTTCTCACCCATTTTTGCAAAAGGATTATTGTATTCCTCTCAGCAAAGGGGACCTGCAGAAGTACATCATTTAAGTCATGAGTTGGAACTCCTACTGGCCGGATTTTCTTTAGGAGCGATCTTTCTTGGAGTCGGGATCTATTGGTTCTTTTTCGGCAAAAAGGAGAAGTTGCCCTTGGATGAATCCTCTTATACAGGCTGGAGAATTCTTCCAGCAAACAAGTACTTCATAGATGAAATTTTCAAAAACGTTTTGATCGGACCGATCTCAGCCTTATCCGAATTTTTATCGGAAGTGATAGAGAAACGTTTGATCGATAGAGTTTTGACCGGAACGGGAAAAATTTCCGGGGGTATATCCGCATTACTACGCAGGCTCCAAACCGGGACCGTCGTAGATTACGCTTTTCTAATCGTCTTAGGGACCGTCTTGATCTTGTCCGTTTTCTTATGGAGGGGAATCTAAGTGCCCCAGTACTATTTAAGCATTCTATTATTTTTGCCCGTTTTAGGGATCCCTTTCTTATTCTTTTTTAAAAGCGAAAAATGGATCCGACTTTGGTCTTCGATTATAACTCTTGGAGTTTTTGCGATGACCGTCCCTCTTTTTTTGGAATTCTTGAAAGGAGATAGCGGCTTTCAATTTACTCATCGTATTTGGAACTTCCTGGAATTACAGTCGGGAGGGTTGGACTACCATATAGCGATCGACGGATTCTCCTTATTATTGGTTACGATGTCCGCGTTTCTATTCTTCCTTTCCGCTTTATCCGCTTTTTCTAATGTAAAACATAGGATCAGGGAATTTTTTATACTTCTTCTTTTGGTCGAAACAGGAGTGATTGGAGTTTTTCTTTCGGTCAACCTGATCCAATTCTATGTTTTTTGGGAATGGATGGTTTTGCCTTTTACCTTGATGGTGGGGATCTGGGGAGAGAAAGGGCGAATTAAGGCTGCTATGAAATATCTGGTATTCTCGTTTACCGGATCAGTGTTCATGTTAGCGAGTATTCTGGTCTTATATCATTATACCCACACATTCGATCTGGAAGAATTGGCTGTGGTTTCCCTGAATTCTATTCCTGCGAATATTAAGTTTTGGTTATTTATCGGTTTTAGTTTCGCATTTGCGATCAAAGTTCCTTTATTCCCTTTTCATACTTGGATGCCTGATGTTCATGAAGAAGCTCCTACCGTAGGTTGTGTGGATTTGGCCGGGATCCTTTTAAAGATAGGACTATTCGCGTATATTCGGGTGGCCATTCCGCTTTTCCCTCAGGTATTTTTAGAATATCGTAATTTACTTACCGCTCTTGCGGTTGCCGGGATCGTTTATGGGGCCCTGGTTGCTTTAACCCAAAAGAATAGCAAACGGTTAGTTGCATTCTCTTCCCTTTCTCATATGGGGTTCTGTATTTTAGGCGTTTTGACGCTTACGGAAGAAGGTGTGGCCGGCGGAATGCTTCAAATGGTGAATCATGGATTCACTTCTGGGCTTTTGTTCTTTATATTAGGATTTTTGCATGAAAGAACGGGAAGTAACGAATTAAAGGACTATTCAGGGCTTGCTAAATCAGCCCCGTTCTTGGCCGTCGCGATCGGTCTTGCTGCATTCGCTAGCGCAGGATTACCCGGAACGAACGGATTTGTCGGTGAGTTTTTAGTCTTAATCGGCACTTTCAAATACAGTCTTATCTACGGATTTCTGGCCGGATCTGCAGTGATCTTTTCCGCCGGGTATATGTTATACTTTGCAAGGAACTTGTTATTCGGTGAGCCGAATTCGTTATCTTCCGGTTTGGCTCCTTTAAACGGACGGGAGAAGTTTATAGTTTCTGTAGTTGCAGGAATTATAATATTCACCGGGATTTTTCCGAACATTCTACTCGATTATCTGAAACCTAGTGCAAGAGTGGTCTTGAACTTAACGTCTAAACAAGCTCTACAAGAAAGAGCCTTTTTGGAACAAGAAGGCACTTTGAAAAACACCAAGAAGAAATTTATAAATTATAGGACCTTGGGCACAGAACCTCCTAGTTACGAGGATAGGATCACATCCGGAAGGGGAACAGGGATCCCGGGTAAAAAGACAGTGTCCCAAGAGGCGGAAGAATGAATTTAATTCCAAATTCCAACGATCTAATTTCTATACTTCCCATCCTGGTGCTTTCCGGAGGAGGGATCCTATTACTTGGATTACAGTTCTTTTTTCAAGGATTTGAATTTAGGATCGTAAGATTTACTTCCGGTCTAATTTTGATTGCTGCATTCTTTTCCTTGTTTGTTTCTCAATCAAATCCGGGGATCGGGTCCTATTTTTCGGGGCATTATGAAATTTCCACCTTAGGATTCTGGTTCGGTGCTTTATACTTGATAGCTGCATTCTGCACCGTCCTTGCTTCTCCAAGAGTATTAGAACAACATAATATGGAATTTCCTGAGTTCTATCCTCTTCTTCTTTTTTCAGTCGTGGGGATGTTCTTAATGACTTCCGGAACGGACACCGTTACCATCTTCGTCGGATTGGAATTGATGTCCGTATGTTTGTATGTTCTGGTAGGAATGGCGAGAAGCGACGTTTACTCTTTAGAAGCTAGTTTGAAATATTTTCTTTTAGGAAGTTTTTCCACGGGATTTTTCCTTTTCGGAATGGCATTCTTGTTCGGAGGATCTGGCACTACTCATTTACAAGATTCCTTGAAACCGCTGGTGAGTTCCGGATTTGATTCTAATTTTACGAAAATCGGATTATTACTCCTATTAACCGGGATCTCATTTAAGATCGCTTTATTTCCTTATCATTCTTGGACCCCGGATGCTTATGAAGGCGCTTTAACGCCGGTCACAGGGTTTATGGCTACGGCATCCAAGTCCGCTTCCATGGGATTATTATTAGTCGTATTTTCAAAATTTCCAATTTCCGTTTCGGGAGGAGGATGGATCTGGGTGATGGGGATTTTAGCCCTGATGTCCATGACGTACGGAAATTTCGTGGCTTTAAAGCAAACTAGTTTAAAAAGAGTTTTGGCATATTCTTCGATCGCCCACGCAGGTTATGTGGTCGCTGGGATCACTTTAGGCGTAAAAGAAGAAGCCTTGTTCTATTTGATCGTATATTCTTTTATGAGCCTTGGAGCATTTTCTATTCTTTCTTTCCTGGAAGAAGGAAATCGCCACGTAACGTATGAATCCATTGCTGGGCTTGCAAAGTCCAGACCTTGGACGAGTTTTGCATTTTTCATTTTCTTCTTATCGTTGGCAGGGATTCCTCCTTTGGGCGGATTTTGGGCGAAGTTTTTCTTATTCCAAAAAATTGCGGAAGGAACGGGTCAGATCTCTAAGTGGTTGCTAATCGGAGGGATTGCGAACTCCGCATTGGCATTATATTATTATGTAAAAGTGGGAATATTGGCTTACATGAGTTCCGAAGAAGGAGAAATTTCTAAATTAGAAGCTCCTAAAGCGAGTTATGGAGTTTTATTCGTTTCCGTAATTTCTTTGGCTGCAGTACTAGTGGGCTGGTATATTATCCAGCCCAAGGATTTGAATAACTTAAAGTTCGCAAACAAATCCGCAGAATTACAAAAATAAGATGTATAACTTCAAAAGAGTCCTCTCTTCCATTAGAGAATACTTCGAGCCTATTCCCAAATTTGACGGAGAAAATGCAAGGTTCAGAGAGGCGATTTATCTTTATTCAAAAAATCGTTCCGAGAAAAACTTAGAAAAACTGTCCGCAGAACTTACCAAAGCTTACTTTTTGATCCCTCATGCGGGTGAGGAAGCCGTCCCGAAAAAGACAAAACCTAAAAAGAAAGTTGCAGCCAAAAAAAAGAAGAAAGTTTCCCCTAATAAAGGAGCGAAACCTATCGTATTATTATACGTAAGCGATGAAAGAGGTAGAGTGTTCTTACCTGCATTCTCCCATCCTTCGGAGTCATTTCGTTATTTTAAAAAAGAAACCCCGCTTGTTCCTATCACTGCGAAAGAATTATGGGTCTTAGGTCTACAGAACAAAGGAGTTTCCGGGGTCGCCATAGATCCAGGTTCTACGTTATGGTTGCTTTCCAGGGAACATTTGGAATTGTTGCAAAAGGAAAAATAATCTTTCTTTGAACGACGTTCTATGTATTCCACTTTCCGAATATATATTTTTCATCTTATTCTTTTATCCGCTTTATTTACGAATTGTATCTTGGTCTCGAGATCCGAACTTTCTCTTCCTTCGAGCTTAAACGAGGGAAAAGTATTAAAACATTATAAAAAAGTTTCTCTTAAAGTGATCTATATTCCTGAAAAGGATGATCACGCTTATAATCTGGAAGAAGAAGAGCAGAAAAGCAGGGAGGAAATCTGGACAAACCTGCTGGTTTCCGCTTATGAGGATTCGGGATTATTTAGAGAGGTCGTAACTTCTTCCGGAGGCGACTTGAAAGTCCAAATTAAGATCGTAGAATCCCAGGCAGAAGATAGGGGGATGGATTACACATTTTCCAAAGGTTGGGGGTTTCGCCCGTATCGGGAAGAGGGCTCCTTTTCCATGAGTACGGACTTTTATAATTCAAAGGGTGAACTTTTAGGTTCGGTAGATCTAACGGAAAAATATGACTACTATTATCAGATTTTCTTTATATTCCTAATGCCTTTCTATTCTCAAGACGGAGAATACGAAAAATTGGGACGTTTTATGGGATTAAAAACTTTGGATCGGGCTTTATTTAAGGAAATTTTCATCCCTAAAAAATAACGCCTAGGAATTTCCAAAAATAGTTCGCCCAAATCCCGAATAAAACGAAATTACTCGCTGCAAAGATTGTCAATCTATGAATAACGTTGTTATAGGTGAGATGGATCAAGCTATGCAAAAATCTAAACCCCACATAGATCCAAGCCAATTGAAAATTTAAAGGATCGATTGCCTCCGTCAAATATTGTATCAGGCAGATCAGATAAAATAATAGGGGCATTTCCAATAAGTTCATGTAGTTCCGGTTCGCGATCGATACCCATTGAGGGACATTTGTGGATTCTCCGAACTTAAAATCATCCGGGCTCACTTTTCCGATAAATCCTGCATAAAAACGACGGATAGGGATTTGTAAAAGAACGAAAAAAGTCAATAGAGCTAACGCTCCGACTGGAAGAAGCCATAATTCTTTTTGCATTTTCGGATCCTTTGAATCTAAAAGAATTTTATATAAAATCGTTTCTCATTTAATCTGCAAGCAAAAGTCATAGAATTTCAAAATCTTCCATTTCGATTTTCGTTGACTCCTGAAACTTTTTAACTAATCTAAAGGCCCTTTAATTACGTCCTATATCCATATATTCAATATGCAAGATTCCTTAGAAAAGTTAGTCTATCACTGGATTCAGAAAGATTGGGGAGTTTTCCAATTTATTCAATCGGAGGGATTGGATGGAATATGGATCTTAGATCTATCGAACGAAGATCGATATTGGATCAATCCTAAGTTCAGATCCGTTTTGGGATTTTCGGGATCGGATCAGGAACTTTGTTCTATTCGATGGAAGGATCTTTTTTCTATAAAAGATCATGAGTTACTCCATTCTCAGATAAAGAAGTTAGAAAATACAAAAACTTTTCGCGTACGTTACAAAACATTCTCAGGTACCGAGCTAGAGACGGATACTAAACTTAAATTTTTACAAGATCCGTCCGGTGAACTTTTTTGTATCGGAGGGGTCAACATCCTAAAAGAGTCTGAGCTCCATACGATGAAGAGGGAATTGGACTTTCTTTCCTTGATCAACGCTTTACCGGATATGATCGGCTATTGGGATTCCAATCTGATTAACCGATTGGCGAACGATGCGTATCAAAACTGGTTCGGTATCGAGGCTAAAAAGATTGTCGGTCAACATATGAAGACCCTTCTTGGTAACGAATTATTTGAATTAAATTATCCTTATGTACAAAAAGTTTTAAAAGGGGAAGGCCAATTATTTGAAAGAAAGATCCCATCTCCCGATGGGAAAAGTTTTAGATATTCTCTGGCAAAATATATTCCCGATTTTAGGGAAGGCAAAGTGATCGGCTTCTCCGTGATTGTTAGCGATATTTCCAAAATTAAGAATGCGGAAGCTGAGAATTTAAAGTTAGCGAGAATAGTCGAGTCTTCAGATGATGCGATTATCGGAAAGGACCTGGAGGGTACTATCAATTCTTGGAATCGAGGTGCTGAAAAAATATTCGGTTATAGTCCGATTGATATTTTAGGATCTAATTTTGATATTCTGGTTTCGAAGGAATCCAAGGAATTGGAAGCCAAAATCAATCAAAAGATGATCTCACAAAAAGAGACAGCAAGTTTTGAATCCGTTCGTAAAGCAAAGGACGGGCATTCGATAGAAATGTCTATCACTCTTTCTCCTGTGTTCGATTCATCCGGAAAGATGATAGGCTCCGCAGAGATAGCAAGAGATATAGGCGAAAGAAAAAGAATGGAGAGTTCTTTTAGGAGCGCTTTCGAATATTCCGCGATCGGGATGGCAATTCTAGATCCGAAAGGAAGATGGATCCAAGTTAACGGAAATCTGATCAAACTGCTCGGATATGATTGGGAAGAATTATCCAAACTGACTTTCAGGGATATTACGTATCATGAGGATTTAGGAAAGGATCTGCAGTTATTGGCGGAAACTTTGGAGGGTAAAAGGTCCGGATATCATTTAGAAAAACGTTATATTAAAAAAGATGGAGGGATCGTTTGGATACTTCTCTCCGTTGCTTTGGTTCGAGACGCGGACGGAAAGCCTAATCATTTTATAGCCCAGATCATGGATATAGACGAGATCAAAAAGACGGAAGAACAATTGCGTCATGCTAAGGAGCTTTTGGAACAAACCAATAAGTTGGTTAGAATAGGGGCCTGGGACCTGGATCTGAAAAACAATACGGAAACTTGGTCGGGAGTCACAAAGGAAATGTTTGAAGTTCCGCATGATTTCGATCCAAATGTAAGAGGAGCATTAGAATTTGTTAAAGAAGGAAAAAATAAGGAAAAAATTTTAGAAGCGGTGGATAAACTTATTAAACAGGGAGAACCGTACGATCTTGAGATCAAATTGATCACTTACAATGGTAACGAACTTTGGGTTAGGACAGTGGGGAGTGCGGAATTTAAGAATGGAGAATGTTTAAGGATCTACGGCGCATTTTATAATATAGATAAAAGAAAAAAAGCTGAGATAGAATTATTCCAAGAAAAGTCCAGATTATCAGCATTCGTCGAACATGCCCCCGCCGCGGTTGCTATGTTTGATACCGAGATCAAATATATTGCTGTCAGCGAAAGGTGGTTAACTGAATACCATGTATCCGGCAAAAATATCATTGGACTTTCCCATTACGAAGTATTCGGGAATATTTCCCAGGAATGGAAGGATATTCATCAAAGATGTTTATCCGGTGAAGTCTTAAAAAACGACGAAGATGTTTGGAGACCGGAAGGTTGGGATCATGACCAATATCTTCGTTGGGAAGTGAGACCTTGGTATCAACTGGACGGGTCAGTAGGCGGGATCATGATGTTCACTCAGGATATCACTGAAAGTTGCCTCCAAAGAGAAGAATTAAAAAAAGCGAAACTGGTAGCGGAACAGGCGAATAAAGCCAAGTCGGATTTTTTAGCGAATATGAGCCACGAAATCAGGACTCCTTTGAACGGGATCATAGGATTTTCCGACCTTTTGTTGCGAACTTCCATGGATTCCATCCAGCACCAATACATGATGACAGTCTTCCAATCCGCCGAATCTTTATTGGATATTATTAACGATATATTAGATTTTTCTAAGATTGAAGCCGGAAAACTTGAATTATCTTATGAAAAAACAAACCTTTTGGAACTTTGCAGCCAGATCGTAAATACGATCAAGTTCCAAGCCCAAAAGAAAGGATTAGAAGTTATAGTGAATGTAGCCTGGGACGTACCCAGATTCGTAAAAGCCGATAGTGTAAGACTTAGACAGATCATAGTGAATTTATTCAGTAATTCCGTAAAATTTACGGAAGAAGGCGAAATAGAATTTAAGATAGAACTTCTTAAAAAAATATCCGAGACGGAAGGGGAGTTCAGATTCTCTGTGAGAGATACGGGGATCGGTATCGCACCGGAAGCGAAGGACAAAATATTCGAAGCATTCTCTCAAGGAGATGTTTCCACCACTCGTAGATTCGGAGGAACGGGTTTAGGTCTTGCTATATCCAATAAACTTCTCTCTATGATGGGAAGCAGTCTTCAGTTAAAAAGCGAATTGGGAAAAGGAAGTACATTCTATTTCGATCTAAAACTTCATATTTCCGAAATTATCGGAGAAGATTGGATCAGACTTCGTTCGATCAAAAAGGTTTTGATCGTAGATAAAGATCAAGAGAACATAAAGTTAATCGGAGAAATGTTATCTTTGCAGAATATTCCCGCGGATTTCATGAGTAACGGAGATGAAATGATTCAGACTCTATCTAAAGGGAATAGATATGATATTATTCTAATGGATTCCGAAATGCCGGAAGGGAACGCCTTGGAATTGGTCCGAAAAATACGAGAGGATCTAAGGATCGGAAACGAGGATCAGCCGATCGTACTGATCGTAAATCCGGAAGACGGAGAATCTTTCGTTTCGGAATCTCGAAAACTGGGGGTGCAGGAAGTCGTCTCTAAACCGATCCATATGCAAAAATTATTCGATATCCTGGCAAGAAATCAGATCCTGAAGGAGCCTTTCGAGTTCCCGTTGATTACGAGGGACCAAGAGGGTGCAGCTACGATTCGTAAAACTGCAACCGTGCTGATTGCAGAAGATAATTCGGTTAATATGATGTTAGCAAAAAGTATCATCAAAAGAATTCTCCCTAAGGCAAAATGTATAGAAGCTCAAACCGGAAGGGAAGCTGTCGATAAGTATAGAGAGACAAATCCTGACCTAATCTTCATGGATATCCAAATGCCTGAGATGAACGGGTACGAGGCCACCAAAGCGATCCGTGTTCTGGAAAAAGACGGTATTCGGGTCCCGATTATCGCTGTGACTGCAGGGATCGTTTCCGGTGAAAGAGAAAGATGTTTGGAAGCGGGGATGGATGATTATATAAGTAAACCCGCAGTGAAAGCGGATTTTGCTCGGATCATCTTTCGATGGATGAGTTGACTATACTTTGAGTTTTATTAAAGTATTTTGATAGCCTTCCAATATGTCCAGGATCTCAGTATCCATTCCATAGGGCCTAACGAGAACATTCTTTTCCAGATAAAGGAAAATAATCCGAAGAATACCCAAATAGGAACAGTCAGAATTAGGACAATATAACTTCCAACCTGGTCGAAATATCCAAGCCCCCATCCACAAAAGATCCAGGAGCAAACCAAGGACTCTCCTAAATAACAGGTCAAAGAAAGTTTACCCATTACCTCGAACCAAATTCGATCGGCTAAACTTTTTTCAGAATGATAATAATTTCCGAGCAGATACACATAACTGAATGTGAGCGCAGGCGCGCTAAAAGTATCCGTTATCGCAAATAGGATTTTTAAGAAAACGTTTTGGTTTTCCGGAAGAATATGACGAGAATGTAATGTGTATATAAAATTTCCTAAAATCCCAAGGGTTAGCATCCAAGGAAAAAGTTTTTTAAATCCTGGCTTCGTATTTTCCCAATTCGAGAATACGGAATTTTTAGCCGCATAAAATCCCAAAGCAAACATGGAAAGAACCGAAGGCCATTGATATAAGACTAAAAAAGGAATGGAGAGGATGGTATCCTTTGTTCTTTGTATACTACTTTCCCAGAACCCTCCTAAATACGCTTTTCTGCTTTCATCCAATAGACGCGGAAGATCGGCTTCCAGTTGGGATTTAATTTCTCCCTCTGCCAAACTCATTCCTATCCTACAAAACGCGGCAAGTATTATACAAAAGAGGGAAAACTTTAGTAACCAAGAAGAGTTTTTATTCCTCAGAAACCAGAGTACGGTTCCTAAAATTGCGTAAGAAAGAAGTATGTCCCCGATAAAAAGAAATATTCCATGCAGAATGCCTAATATTCCTAAACCGAATATCCTCCTGAAATATACGTTTCCTGAGCTTGTTTCCGGGCTGTTCTCCAGTTGTATAAAAAATCCGTAACCGAATAGAAAAGAGAATAATACGTAAAACTTGGACTCAAAGAGAAATGCTACGATCCAAGAACCTATGGAATCTAAAAGATTGGAGTTTTCCCCTAAGGAAGCAACCAGATACATAGGTTTGGAAAAGTACGGTAAGTTGACCGCAAGTATCCCGAATAACGCAAAGCCTCTCAAAAAGTCTATGAATCCTATTCTGTTGTTCATATTTTTTCTTAATGTTTGGGTTTCCAAGTCCATGTGAAAGCGAGAAGAATTATCGCTAAAATTGCGGAAAGGAATATTATAGATATAGAATGTTCCCAACGAAACCAGGAGAAAGAGCTCATCCATCCTAAAACCTTGGAAAGAGTTGTCCTTCCTAAATATCCGAACAAACCGATAAATCCGGCCGCAGTCCCTACCGCTTTTTTAGAAGTAAAGTCCAACCCGGCCACCCCTAATAGCATGACAGGCGGGTAGATAAAAAATCCTACCACTCCAAAAAGTGTGAGGTCCGCCCATAAATATCCCTGAGGAATAAGGGAAATGCCGAATAACGCGAATAATATAGGGACCATACAAACCAAGCTGACTAATCCTCTTTTTCCTCCCACCTTATCGGAATACCAACCGACGAGTAATGTGGATCCTATTCCGGCAAATTCATAGATGAGAGTGCTAATCCCTCCTTTTTCCAAACTTGCACCTTTAACGAATTTTAGATAAGAAGGTCCCCAATCTGTAAGACTATATCTGACTACGTACACGAAAAAATTCGCCAAAGCAAAGACCCAAACGTATTTATTTAAGAGAACCGAATCTATCAATATTTCTTTGAAACTCAATTCCCTCTCCAATTCGGAAACTTTTGAGGAGTCGATTTCCGTTCCGGTATATTCTTCAATGGAAGGAAGCCCGACAGACTGAGGAGTATCCAATAATCTGTAATATAAATAGATCGCGGTTAGGAACGAGATTGCAGCGGGGATATAAAATGCGTTCCTCCATCCGAACCAAGAAGCGCTATAAGCAGCGATCACTCCTACGAGTCCGCCGCCAACATTATGCGCTATATTCCAGATTGCGAATTTTTCTCCTCTTTCTTTAACGGAAAACCAATGGCCTAAGGACCTTCCGCAAGGCGGCCAGCCCATTCCCTGAAATAACCCATTTAGTCCCCATAAGATTAAATGTGTTTGGTAATCGGAAGAAGCACCGAAACATACATTACAAATTGCTGTTAGAATGAGACCTAACGGCATGAAAACCTGAGGATTACTTCTATCCGATAGCGCTCCCATCAGGAATTTTCCGATCCCGTAAGAGATCGAAGTGATTGCTATAATATTTCCGATTTGCTCCTGAGAGTAGGAAAGCGCTTCGCCGATTTCCTTGGAAACAACCGGAAAATTGTTCCGAACAGTGTAGAAGACTGAGTAACCTAAAAATGTAGCTTCTAATATTCTCCATCGGAATTTGGGATACAGGGAGCGGACTTCCGATTCGGGAAGTAACGGTTTAGGGGGCTTAGGTAAAATCCAGGATAATAGACCGATTCTCATCGATCGGGAAGAATGATGCCATCTATCCTAAGCACAAGTAGAATTTGATCAAAAATGTCTAAATCCGGATTCTTTAGGAAAATAAGTTTTTCCTTCGTAAGAATATGTAACCTGTGGGGATTCGCCTTCTTCGATACCTAAGACTGAGCCTATCTTTCGGATAGAGACCCCTTCCCAAGAAGAAGGTAATTCGTCCGGAGATAAGAATAGAAGTTCTAATTCTTCTCCTGAAGTCAGAACTCCTTCTATTCCGATTGCTTCTTTCACTCCGTTTTCGAATGGAAGTTTGTCCAGATCCAATTCGATCCTAACACCGGAAGATTTTGCCAATTTGAACACATCCTGTTTAAGCCCGTCGGTTAGGTCCATTCCGGCATGTATTCTATTTTTCGAATATAAAGAACGGCTTAAACTTAATCTTGACTTAGGTCTTAAATGTCTGTCTAGAGCGATCTTTTTTACTTCCGGAGAAAGTGAAATATATGCGCCTTCTAATATTTTATATCCTAAAAGAGAAGCGCCTATATGACCGCTTAAGTAAACACTATCTCCCGGTTTTCCTCCCTTTCTATCTACAGGAGAATCCGATTTTCCTAACAAAGTTAAAGTTAAGTTTAATTCTTGGGTCCGATAAGTGTCCCCGCCGCAAAGTTCTATTTTATAAGAAGTTAATGCCTTTTTAAATGAGTCGACAAATGGTTCTAAAAATTCTTTTCGATTGCAGGAAGGAGAAAGTCCGAAATTGAAAAATGCTTTTTGAGGAGTCCCGTTAGCCGCTGCTATATCCGACACGTTAACTTCCACCAACTTGTTAGCTAGATCTTCGGGGCGACTCCAGTCCAATCGGAAATGAGTTCCTTCGACTATCGTATCCGTCGTGATCAAGTTCCCTTCTTTGTCCGAATAACAGTCGTTTTCCTGTTCTTTGCCGGGGGGATATAAGGAGGAGATGAGTTCTTCTTCGTTCAATTGTTTTCCGATATCTAAAAATCTTGACTTTGTTTTATTGTAACCCTAGTATAAGGCTATGAAATCTCGTATAAATTCTTTTTATCTAATTGCACTGATTTTTTCAGTATTCTCTTTTGGGGGAAGTTGGCAATTCAATTCGTTATCAGCAGAGACTTCTTGTAAATATTCCATTAGCAGCGAAGCAACGGGTCTGGAGTGGAAAGCGTTTAAATTCACCGAAAAAACTGGAGTCGGCGGTAAGTTTACGAAATTGAATATTTCCGGAACTAAATCGGCGGCTACGGTTCCCGACACATTAAAAGGTTTAAAATTCTCAATCGATGCTTTGGATTTGGACAGCGGAAATCCGGAAAGAGATCCTAAGATCAAGGGAGCATTTTTCGGAAATCTGAAAAAGAACGGAAAAATAGAAGGTTCCGTCTCTTCTGTAAAATTAGAAACGGATGGAAAATCCGGAAGCGGTGTGGTAAAACTTTTATGGAATGGAGTCAGTAAGGAAGTTCCCTTACAATTTACTTTAGCTGGAGAAGTTATAGAAGCAAAAGGCCTCTTGGACGTAAATCAGTGGAATGCAGGAAAGGCATTAACTGAATTGAACAAGGTTTGTAACGATCTGCATAAGGGGAAAGACGGTAAATCGGTTCTTTGGCCGGATGTAGAAATTATTATAAAATCTACATTAAAGAAAGATTGTAAATAAGATGGAAAAGCGGAGTGGGTTCATTAAGGTCGCCTTAGGGCTACAGCTCCTATCTTGGTCCGAGCAGGTTTTATCGGAAAGGCATCCGCTTGCGAAGATATAAAAGAATATAACAAAAAGAATACGGACCGTCATCCAGCCAAAGATAAGTTATAGTTTGTAAGTAAGCAAGAAATTATAAATCAATTTTAAATCTTAAATCCGTTTTCTATTTCCGGCTTCTTACTGTTTAATTCCTATAACAAAGACAAATTATCGGATGAGATTCGCTACACGCCGGAGCGCCCGATAAAATCCAACTTGTAGTGATATCTGTCGCAGACCCGATTGCCCCTGCGGCTCCCATATTCGTCCCATCGATACAGTTATCGGCGGAATTATAAACTCCTCCCGAGTTGGAGAAAGTCCAAAAGTTTTGAGATATCACTCCTGCCTCTGCCAAGGTAATCTGTAGTCCTGGAAACATATTTGTCCAAGAATTTGCGATAATATCACCTCTCGGTCCTCTCACGGGATATTCAGTATTATCAGGCAGGCCGAAATCCGTCGGAAAATTAGAAAGGTAATGTGTAGAAGTGGAGACTACTGGAAGAATATTGGAACAAGTGAAATCCGTGATCGAAGAAAATAACTTATTACTAGTGCAGATATTATACAGGCTATCGTCTAAGCTGGATCCGAATTTTGCCAGATCTCCCTGGTAACTTTGGGTGGAATACAGATAGATCCCTTTCGGGGTGGAAAAAATAGAAAATAATAGTTCTTTAGTGTTACAGGCTTTATCCGTATCGGAGCAGACGTCGGAAGACATACAAGCGTTGGAAAATAGAAGTAAGAAACTAAAAAAGTAAAATGTTTTGCTCATATAAAAATTCCCGAAAGTAGACGAATCTCTAAACCTTTAGACGAAAAAAGATCTTTAATAACAGATGCACAAAACTTTTCTATACTGGTCGCAGGTATCGCTTGCAAAGGATGGCCAACTCAAACCGATATCATTCGGATCTCCCGTAATTCCAACATTTGCATTATCTGACAAGGTGCCGTTTACACAGGAGCTGGAAGCATATCCCCATCCGGTGGTCGCAAAAGTCCAAAATTTTTCGGTCGTTACTCCCGCTTCACTCATTGATAGTTTCGGATTAGAAGATAAAATTAAATTCCATTGGTCATAAATTAATTCTCCTCGAGCTCCTCTTATTGGTAAAGTCCCATCTAACGAAAAATCCGTAGTGTACGAACTAACGGAGCTCGTCGGGCTTGCAGTTAGAGGAAGAACGTTCCCGCAATTGGAAATGGTCTGAGCGAAAAGTCTCGCTTCGGCACAAATATTCATAAGGCTGATCTGGAGGTCCGGTCCATAGGCGGCTAAGTTTCCTTGAAAGGATTTTTGAGTAGAATAGAGATAGATCCCCGGAGGAGTAGAAATATGAGAATATAAAATTTCGTTAGCGCTGCAACTCTTATCCTCTGAGGAACAGGTTTTACCATTCATACATCCGTATGCGGAAAAAAATAAGAAGAAAAGTAATATCGCAAAAAATTTCACCGCACGATTAAAGACCGAACGGCCGTGTTTTGCAAGAAATAATTTACTGAATGATGTGCAGAATGTGGATCTTTTAAAAATGAATCTTTAGAGAGATCAAGAAAGTTTTATTGGGATTCGGAATTGATAACCGGTGTGAAACAAACACAAAGTACACGATAACGGGAATCACAACTGGAGAATGATTCTCCTCCAGGATTGATCCAATCATTGTTCTTCGTGGATGGCGAACCGACTGCTCCGAAAAATTCGGAGGTATTATCCGATCCGGCATTACAATTATCTCCCGCTAACCCTCCGCCTATAGTGGAAAAGGTCCAAAAATCCCCATCCCCTAAACCTGAACTGGACAGAGGCTGTTTCGGACTTATTTCACCGAGAACAAAATCTTCCCAGGTATCCGAGATCAATATACCCGTGGGGCCGTAGATCGGAAGATTGCTTGGAACGGAAAAGGCATTTGTAAATGTGAATAAAGGCACTGATTCGCTAGATATAAAAGCCCATACGTCGGGACAAAACTGATTCACAAGAGATGAAAATAATTTTTCTCCCTTACAAATATTTTGACCTCCTATTTCCGGTCCTGATCCGTATGCGGCAAGATTGCCTTGATAAGTGTTGATCGTGGAATAAATATAGATCCCGTTCGGAACAGAAAGGATGGAGGTAAGTAAGGCTTGAGAACTACAGCTTTTATCCTCGTCGGAGCAGGTCTTTTCGCTCAAACAATTGTAATATAGGGAAGAACAAAGGACTGTTATAAGGATGAAAGAGCGACTTCGCATAATACTATACTCACGGGATGGCTATACAAAGTTCAAGGAATTTCTCATTACACTTGACTAAAATGTCTAAAAGTTTTTCCTTCTGCCAAGATGCGTCCAAATTCTAAAGTCCGTTCTACAGTTTTTTTCCTATTGGCCTTGGTCCTAACCCCAAGTCTGCTATTCGCCGAACAAACCATTCTTCTCCGCAAGGGTGGCAAAGTGATCGGTAACGTAGTCGGCCAAAACGAGAAGACGATCACCGTTCAATCCGACACCGGCAAACAGACCATCAGTAAAAGAGATATATTAAAAATCATTTATAAAGATATCACTAGAGAAGAAGAGAATCGCATTCGTAAGGAAGAAGAGAAGAAAGTCCAGGAAAATCCCCAAATAGTAGAGGAACCGATCCAGATCATTCCGCCTCCGGTTTCTAACGAACCTAACAGAAGTAGATGGAGCGCGGTTTGGCGTTCCGCACTTTTACCAGGCTGGGGACAATGGTATACCGACAATAAACTGGAAGCTAAGATTACCGGCGGCGCATTCCTTGCCAGCTTAGCATACGCCGGTTATTCCAGATCCGAAGCGGAATCCGCAAAAAGTAAATATGATGATGCCGTCTCCAAGAGTAGTACTACCGGTTCCTTTATCTACGGAGGCGGGATTGCAAATTTCTACCTTCTCACCATAGTCCCCAGCGCAAGAGCGGATTATGAAAGCTCCGTCCAGACCTATAATACTTCCGTATATTTGTTGGGTGGAGTGTATTTGGCTCAATTGGTCCGGACCTATTTTCTGGGAAAATCTTGGGAGGAGGGTGCAACAGCCAATCCAGTTGCTTGGACAGTCGTACCTAAACCGGATTGGTCTGCCTCGGGAAGAGTCGGTTGGGGCGCGGAAGCAAGTTTTAGCCTTGGTTTTTAGGAATTTTGTTCGTATTTCCTTGACCCCTTAGGCCGGTACGCGAAATTGGCCAATACAGGACATACCCATGCCAATCGTATCTAAACCGCATAGAACTCCTTCCTTAAAAAAGGAACAAGCTAATAAAGCTTGGTACGTAGTCGACGCAGAAGGCAAAACCTTAGGTCGTCTCGCTTCGGAGATCGCAACTAGACTCCGCGGTAAACATAAACCTACTTTTACTCCAAACGTTGATTGTGGAGATAATATTATCGTTATCAATGCTGCTAAGGTAGCTGTGACTGGAAATAAAGAGACTCAAAAAGAATATTTCCATCACTCTCGTTATCCGGGTGGTATGACAGCTACTACTCTCCAGAATATGAGAGTAAAACAACCTGAAAAAATCCTGTACGAAGCAGTAAAAGGTATGCTTCCTAAAAGCAAACTCGGTGCCGAAATGTTAACCCATTTCAGGATCTTCCCTGGAACCGAGCATAATCTCGGCGCTCAAAAGCCGATCAAACTGGAACTCTAGGAGATATTAGAATATGGCAACCGCCAAGGAAATTTGGGCAGTAGGACGTCGCAAAAACGCGATCGCCCGCGTAAAATTAAAAGAAGGTTCCGGAAAAATTGTAATCAACGATAAGGATTACAAAGATTATCTGCAAAATAGCCGTTCTAATATTAAAGAAGCTTTAACCGCTTTAACTCTGATGAACGTTTCTGAAAAGTTTGATCTTAAGGTAAACGTTTCCGGGGGAGGGATCATCGGGCAAGTGGGAGCGATCCGCCATGCACTTGCAAGAGTAATCTGCCGTTATAATCCCGAGTTCAGACCGACTGTTAAAAAAGAAGGCCTTCTGACTCGTGACCCACGTATGGTGGAGCGCAAGAAATACGGTCTACACAAAGCACGTAGAGGAACTCAGTTCTCTAAACGTTAATTTACGCTTTTTAGATCTTTTTTTGGGAATGCCTGAAGTTCTTGCCAACAAGACCTCGGGCATTTTCTGTTTTTAGGGGATACATGAATTTTAAAAAAGTTTCCGAAGTCCGCACAATTTTTTTGGATTATTTTAAGGAGAAGGGCCACACAATAGTGCCTTCTTCCTCTTTATTGCCTGCGGGAGATCCTACACTTCTATTCACGACTGCGGGAATGGTGCAGTTCAAACCTTTGTTCACAGGCGCTGTGGAACTTCCTTATACAAGAGCCGCCTCCGCTCAAAAATGTCTTCGAACCACGGATCTGGAGAATGTAGGTAAAACGGAAAGGCACTGTACATTCTTTGAAATGTTGGGAAACTTCAGCTTCGGAGATTATTTCAAGGAAGAAGCGATCGAATACGCACTGGATTGTTCGGTAAACTATCTTGGATTTCCTAAAGAGAAGATCTGGATTACTGTATTCGAAAATGATGATGAAGCAGAAAAAATTTGGATCTCCAAAGGTATTCCGAAGGAAAGGATCACTCGTTTAGGAAAAAAAGATAATTTCTGGGGACCTGCGGGAGATAGCGGCGCTTGCGGACCATGTTCCGAATTATATTTGGATAGAGGGCCGGAAAAAGCGTTCCCGGATTGTGGTGTCAAATACGAGTGCAAACCGGGCTGTGATTGTGATCGTTTTTTAGAATTTTGGAATATAGTATTCAACCAATTCAACCAAGATACGGAAGGAAATCTTCATCCGCTCAAACAAACAGGCATCGATACCGGTTCCGGATTGGAAAGAGTGGCTTTACTTCTGCAAGGTGTGGACTCCGTTTATGATACGGACGAGCTGAAAAAGATCATCCAAGAAGTGGAAAAGATCTCGGGGAAAACGTATAACGAATCCACTAAAGTTCCTTTTCGGGTGATCACGGACCATATTCGTTCCGTATTGTTTACTGTATCCGACGGGATCTATCCGGACAGAACCGGGCGAGGATACGTTATCCGTCGCCTGATCCGTAGGGCCGTATTATTCGCCAGAAAACTGGATCTAAAAGAACCTTTCCTATACAAACTGGCAAAATCGGTATGCGATATTTATAAAGAAAGATATCCTGAACTGGAAAAACATATTTCCTCCGTGGAAAGAACACTTCTCGCAGAAGAAGAGTTATTCCTCAAAACCTTAGAGATCGGTTTGGAAAAGATAGAAGTCCTCGTTTCCAAAACAAAATCGGAAGGTTCCAATACATTCTCCGGAAAAGACAGCTTTCTGTTATACGGAACGTACGGTTTCCCTGCGGAGATGACAGAAGAGATCGTAGCGGAACACGGACTCTCCTTCGATCGTAAAGGTTTCGAGGACGAATTGGAGAAGGACAGGCAATCTTCTCGCGAGACCTGGAAAGCAAACAAAGTCTCTTTATTCACCGGGATCAAAACGGATAAGACCCAATTTTTGGGTTACGACGTTTTAGAAGCCGAGTCCGATCTTAAATTTATATTCTCGGATAATAAACAAGCTGCAGCACTCAAAGAAGGGGAGTCGGGAGTATTCGTATTTTCTTCCAGTCCGTTCTATCCGGAGGGAGGAGGACAGGTGGGGGATATCGGATTCATCCGAAAGGACGGGTCCGTCTTTAAGGTTTTGGACACCCAGAAAGAGAATGATATCATTCTTCATATCGGAACCGTTCTCTCCGGAAGTTTTTCCGTTGGAGACAAGGCTAGGTTGGAAGTAGAGAAGGAAAGAAGAGAAAGACTCAAATTCCATCACTCCGGAACCCACTTATTAAACGGGGCACTTCGCACTTTACTGGGAAATCATGTGCTCCAAAAGGGATCCATCGTATCTCCAGAATATCTACGTTTCGACTTCTCTCATCCGAGCCCTTTGAGTCCAGAAGAAATTCGTAATATAGAATCCTGGGTGAACGAAAGTATCGTGCGTCATATCCCGGTCGATACAAAGGTCCTTCCGATCGAAGAAGCTAAAAAAACGGGAGCAGTCGCCGCCTTTGACGAAAAATACGGAGACAGTGTAAGAGTTCTTCAGATGGGCGATCGCTCCTTGGAATTCTGCGGGGGAACTCATGTGGGGAATACCGGGGATATCGGATACTTCTTCATTAAAAAAGAATCCAGCCCGGGTGCCGGGAATAGAAGGATAGAAGCAGTGGCAGGCCCGCTGGTTGTGGAAACCTTCCAAAACAGATTTGCAGAATTAACGGAAGCTGTCCAAAATCTAAATCTAAAGATCAAAGACGAGTTAGCCACAGACGGTGCCTCATTCTCTATCAAAACGATTATCCCAGGACCGGATGAGATTAGATCCTTATTCGAGACCAAGGGGGCGGATGCAGTCGTTTTTCTTAGAGATCTTTCCGAAAAACTCTCGCTCGAATTGGAAGAAACCCAATCCAAATTCTTAAAAGGGAAAAAAAATAGAGAATCCAGGGACTTCGAGAACAATCCGGAAGTGATCGCAAAAGTATTCGAAAATTCTAAAGTGATCGGTTCCGTTAAGATTGTTTCTGCGATATTTGAGTCCAAGGATGCGAAGGCATTAAAAGGACTTTCCGACAATATCAAGGTAAGAGAGAAGGAAATAGTAGCCATTTTTGCCAGCAAAAACACGGAAGACGCCAGTATCGTAATTACTTGTTCCTCTTCTTTGGTTGGAAAGATCCATTGCGGAGAACTTGTAAAAACCGCCTGTGAAATTTTAGGCGGAAAGGGCGGCGGAAAACCGGACATGGCACAAGGCGGAGGAAAAGAAGTTTCCAAAGTGGAAGAAGCAGTCCGATCCGCATTGGAAAAAGCAAGTTCCAGTTTGAACGGAGGAAAATAAGATGAGCGATCCATCATTTGATGTTGTTTCCGAGATAGATAGACCTGAATTACAAAATGCGGTTACCCAAGCGATCGCGGAGATCAAGAATAGATTCGACTTTAAAGGTTCCAAGTCGGAGATCAAATTGGAAGAGGAGAATCTGATCCTTATCTCGGACAATGAAGCAAAATTGGAAAGTGTGATCGATGTTTTGATCAACAAAATGGCAAAAAGAGGACTCGGTCTCAAGTCCTTCGATTTTAAATCCAAATTGGAACCTGCTACAGGTAATACCGTTCGGATGAAAGTGAAGATCCGCAACGGTCTTGAAAAAGAACAGACCAAAGAGATCACTAAGATCGTAAAAGATTCCAAATTGAAAGTGATCCCTACTATCATGGGGAATTGTGTTAGGATTCAAGGAAAGAAGAAGGATGATCTCCAAGAGATCATGAGACTTTTAAAATCTGCGGACCTTCCTTTCGATGTTCAATTCCAGAATTTTAAAGGATAAAACCGTAACATTCCGAAACGATAAGGGTCTAATCTAAGTATGAAACGTTTTCTATTTCCCGCAATTATTTCTATTCTTCTAATCTCAGGACTTTCTGCAGAAGAGGAAAATCCGATCAAGTTCAAAATAGAAAAATCTTCACCTTCCGTTTATCTTTTGAAAGTGGCTCATCCCGAAAATTTCGGGATCCAAAAAGAGGCTCCCCATCGTATTTTACTCAATCCTGGATCCGGATTAAAAGTGGTCTCTGCGGATCTAAAACTGAAAGGTAAAACTTCTCCCCGCAAAAAAGAATATTTCGAATCAGTGGAGCCAATGCAGATAAAATTGGAAGGAAAAGGAGAGCTGGAGATCCACGCAAAAATTTTCTACTGCGACTATAACAGGAATATCTGTATTCCTGGGAAGATATTACAAAAAGAAATTATACAATAATTGAATATCTACTCTTCCTCACAAATAAAGCGGTCGAGATGCCGCTTTTTTTGTGACTTATTTTAAGAAGCAGCCGACGTTGGAGTGCCAACAGTCAGGTTCTTCAAACATTATACAATTTAATCATGCCGTGTAGGAGTTCTAAGGGGAAATCCATTAAAAAGATCCTGTTAAATAATACGTTGTGCGAATTCCTACAAAGTAGGTCTTTATCACTTCTTAATTTCTATCTTTAGATCCGGTTGAGATACATGAAATAGATAATATGTCTTACCGTTGATCGGTTTGGAAACTTTTACTATTTTTCCTTTGGAATCCACTAACTCTTTCAGGAATTTTCTGTCGGTAGGACGAAACGAGTCTCCCTTTTCCGCTATAAAAAGATTTAAGGCTCTTTTTTTCGCCAATTCCAATGCCTCACCCTCGTTCCCATCCAAGGAAGACACAACAACTTGATAGGTAGATGAGCTGATAAAACCTTCGGTCGCTTTTACGAATTGGTCGTCTTCTGTCGGAGCGGACTCTTCCACAACATTCTTCGGAGTTTCTTTTTTAGGTTCTTCCGTTTGAGGAGTTTTACATACGGAAATGAGAGAAATGACCAGTAACGCAAAAATCGTTTTTGTATGCATAGCGTTAGATTCCTTTGTTATTGAATAATTTTAGATTCTAAGGTTCGCTTGAGTAAATCCGCATCCACAACTCTAAAAACGAAAGTGCAGCTCTTAGGGTCGCTATAATCTTCTCTATATAAGAACAGTTTATCCAAAAGCCAAGCGAAAGAAGCTCGGTAAGTTAAATAATCCGCATTTACGATTTCCGTCTTCTTTTTTTCTTTTTTTTCTTCCGGAGAATCGTCTTCAACCTGGGCCTGTACGTTTTGGGTAGCGATAGAAGCGGCACCCATAGGAGAATTGGATTTGGTACGGACCGCTTGTGGAGGCCCAGGAAGCGGCTCATACTTGGGAACCGTAGAATTAACTCCGACACCGATCCAAGTTTTTCTTTCCTCTGAGATCTGTGCTAAAAGCAAATTAACCGATATCTCATCTCTTTTACGGAGCGCTCTTGACTTACAATCTTCTCTCAGTGTTAGAAGGGGTTTTTCTTGGTTCGGGACCGGAACTGTCACAACAACTTGGAAATAATCGTGAGAAATAAAACCTGAGTCATTTAAGTTATCCCAAATTTTTCTTCGGTATTCGGGATCTGCGGGCTCGCAATACCCGAAAAAAAATGTCAGGAATACGACCGACAATACCCTCAACATAGTTCCTAGTTTATTGTTCCCCTCTACAAAAACCAGCGGGATTTTTTCCCGGTAACTTCTGGACAACATAACTTTTAGGGGAAAACTTGTTGGTTATGTGGGAATATCTTTCCAAGTCCGTAATTTCTCGTTTCAGCTTTTCGTTTTTCATTCTTTGTCTTCTTATAAACTTCGAAACGTTCGCAAATGAAGACATCTTCTCCGAGATCCGAACCACTTTGGAGTCCAGAGTGAAGAAGGTTACTCTGAAAAACGGGATCCGGCTTCTTATGATGAAAAGGGCCGATTCTCCTACGGTCGCTGTTTATACCAAATTTTTGGTGGGGGCTGCGGACGAAACTCCTGAGATCGCGGGAACCGCTCACCTTCTGGAACATATGCTTTTTAAGGGTACGAAAAATATAGGTGTCACCGATTCTGAAAAAGAAAAAGTATATCTGGAACAGATCCGTGTTTGGGGAAAACGTTTAGATTCGTATCGTATGCAGGAAAGAGAACTGGCTGCAAAAGGGGAGCCTGTTCCGGAAAAGTTAATCAAAGATAAAAATATTTTAGAGATCAGGTTTAAAAATCTGTTGGAGCTTCATCGTAAATTCGTGGTTTCTAACGAAGATTCTTATATTTACGAAAAGAACGGAGGCACAGGTTTTAACGCATATACGACGAATGATGTTACGAATTATCAGATTTTACTTCCCGCAAATAGATTGGAGATCTGGGCAAAACTGGAATCCGATAGATTAAAAGATCCTATATTAAGGGAATATTATACGGAAAGGGATGTGGTCCTGGAAGAGCGCAGGATGAGAGTGGAAAACCAGGGAATGGGGATCTTAAGAGAAAAATTTTTAGGCGCCGCTTTTCCGAAACATCCGTACGGAATGCCTGTGATCGGTTACGAATCCAATCTTCCTTTTTTGGACATAGATAAAACGGAAGAATTTTTCAAAAAGAATTACAGACCGCATAAAATGGCAATCGGGATCGTAGGAGATCTGGATTTCGATAAGACAGAAAGTTTAGTCCGAAAATATTTCGAAGATATTCCGGACGGACCTTCCCCTAAACTTTCTCATGAGCAAGAAAGTTTTGATCATGAGACGAGGAGAGTGACCGTAAAACATTCTTCCGGTCCTATGAAAGTAATGGGTTGGCTGACTCCAGCTTCTCCTCATCCGGATAAACCTGTTTTAGAATTGATAGATGCGATCTTATCCCAGGGTGAAACCGGTAGATTGTATAAAAGACTGGTACTTCGAGATAAACTTGCCCAGAGAGTTGCCTGTTGGACTGGAGAACCGGGAGAAAGATACGCAAATCTATTCGCGATCTACGTGACAAATGTGAGAGGGGCCGACCCGGACAGGATAGAAACTTCTATCTTGGAAGAAATAGAAACTCTCAAAAAAGAAGCGGTTACCGAAGAGGAACTGGCGAAGATCAAAAACCAGATCGTTGCCGATTATATCAGAGGTTTGAATAGTAATTCTAAACTGGCGGATGTTCTTACATACTACGAGCTAGTGGCGGGAGATTGGACGGAAATTTTTGACGATTACGCTCGATTGGATCGAGTCACTCCCGAAGATATCATGAGAGTGGCCCAAAAATATTTCACACATAGGAACCTTACCGTAGGCGATCTGATCAATTCCGACGGAGAGAAAAAATGAATATAATAAAAAGATTAACTATCTCTTCATTTGTGTTTTTATTCCCTTTTATCAGCTCGGACGCGGCTCCGGGAGATTTTGTAAAAGACGTAAAGATCCCCGCCTTAGAATTCCATTTTCCTGAAATTCGGGAGATTGGTCAGGACCCGAACACTCGGATCTTATATTTGGAAAACCCCGAGTTCCCTATTAAAACCCTGGAGATCACATTTTACGCGGGACCTTCTTTTTACACAAAAACTCCTTTCGAACTAGTGGAAATTTTTCCGGAAGCTTGGAAGAGGGGAGGTACAATCTCCCATCCCGGAGAAAGTTTTGCGGAAGTCTGGGAATCCTTCGGTTCCAAACTGAGAGTGGATTCCGATCTGGACACCGTGACTTTAACATTCTCCTGGCTTTCCAGATATGATCAGGAATCCAAAGCTCTAATCTCCGAATTTCTAAAACAACCGATTTTCGGAAAAGAAGCTTTTGAAATCGCAAGATTACAATTAGGCGAACAGATCAAAAGGAGAAACGATAATATCGTAGGGTTAGCTTTTAGAAAAGCAAACGAACTCGTATACCAAGGAAAAGTAAAAGGTAAGTCTCTTTTGTTATCCGCACTTGAACAATTAAAGGAAGAAGATCTAGGGGAATATTATAAGAATCAGTTATTGAGTTCTAGACGTTCTATTCTAGTTAGCGGTAAATGGAACCAAGAAGAGATCCCTCAGTTTTTAGGAGATATTCTGCCTGCATTCTCCGGAACTCCTGTGATGGAGTCTGAAAGTTCCATACCTGACGAGTTGAATAAAAAACTAAAAAGTAAAGAGATCAAAAACCTGATCGTGGACAAAGCGAATACTCAGAATGTTGTCCTGTTTCTGGGAGTAGGGCCTGCGCATAACGATCAGGATTTTTATGCCGTGCAAGTTTTGAATTATCTGGTTGGAGGCGGGGGATTTACGTCCTACTTTATGAGTAAGATCCGCTCGGACAAGGGACTGGCTTATTCTTCTTCCAGTCATCCTGTATTTGAAAAAGATCACTCGGTGATCTACTTTTTTACTCAAACGAAATCCCAAAGCACCATGGAAGTGTATAATCTCATGGGAGAAATTTTAGGAGATTCTACATTCTCCAATATAAGCGAAGAAGAATTGAAGAACGCAAAAGAAGCTATCCTAAACAAGTTTATCTTCCTGTTTACCGATTCGGTCGAAATTCTCCGCAATGAAGTCCGTTTCAGAGAGCATAAAATGCCTAAGGATTATCTGAAGAATTATAGAGACAAAATCCAGGAAGTTACTCTTGCAGATTTGAGAAGAGTAGGTAAGATCTATTTTAGAAGAGATAAACTTACCGCAGTGATCTCCGGCCCAAGATCTTCCGTTTCTTCCGACCTGCCTGGACAAAAAACGATCGGCCCGGAAGATCCGATTCCATAATGGATTGTACATTCGAACATAGAGGATATTTATTCGAAGGAATTTCGGAAGGAGGAATTCGCACTTCCGTAGTAATGCCTCGATTAGGGTTGATGTTCGATATTGGACACCAAAATCCCAACCGTATCAATATCGAAAGATTACTTTTGACCCATGCACATTTGGATCATTCTGCAGGGTTACCTTATTATATTTCCCAAAGATCCTTACGTAAATTAGGACCTCCTAAAATATATCTTCCTAAAACCTTAGAAGCGCCTATGAGAGAAATTTTGTCCCTCTATTCCAAGATAGAAGACTTCACTTACCATTACGAAATGAAAGGGTTAGAAGAAGGAGAAGAGGTTGAAATAGACGCATCCCATTTTTTTAAAGTATGGAAAACATTCCATAGAGTGGATTCCCAAGGGTATACGATTTATGAAAGAAAGAAAAAATTAAGAACCGAATTTATAGGTTTGGATAGGGACGAACTTTTAAAAAAGAAAAAAGAAGGGATCGATATCAACGAACTTAGTTCCAAACCTGTGGTTAGTTTTTCCGGCGATACTAAAATCGAATATGTGCTGACCCATAAAGATGTGGCTGAATCCGAGATCCTTTTTTTAGAATGCACCTATATAGATCACGAAAGGAATGTGGAAGATGCGAGAGAATGGGGACATATCCATCTGGATGAGATAATACATCATCTTTCCTCCTTTAAGAACGAAAAGATAGTTCTGATCCATTTTTCAAAACGATATCCTTCCGCATATATTCGAAAAGTATTCTCTAAAAGAATTCCCCTTTCCGAAAGGGATAGGATCCACCTTTTTCTTCCCGGATAATATTATGGCTCCTCAAAATCCGAAACAGAAATACGGGTCTTCTATTTATAAAGACGGATTAGAGGATTGGATCCATTCTGAATTAATAAAGCGCCCTTATGACTGGCTGGAAGACCTTGAAAAAAAGGCCGCTCAAGACAAGTTCCCTGTTTTAACTCCTGCCTCGGGCGCAGTGCTTGCGTTTTTGGCTTCTTCTTGGGATCCGGATATTGTTTTGGAATTAGGGACCGGTTATGGGATCTCGTTGATCTGGCTTTTATCCGCAGTCCGCAAAAACGTAAAAGTCCGAACCGTAGATAGAGAAACGGAGTTCATCCAAGTTGCGAAAGAATTTATTGCCAAGCTGGAGCCGAACTCATCCAGAGTGGAATTTACGAACGCGGACTGTTCCGAGATCGTAAAAGAATTTTTGGATACTTCTTCTTACGGAAAGAAAGAACTGATGTTTGTGGATTGTGACAAGGTCCGCTACCCTGAAATTTTAGAGATGATCCTGGAGAAGGGGAAGAGCAGAAATCTGAGAGTGATCTACGATAATGTTCTTTGGCATGGAAGGATCGCGGACCCGCAAAACCAAGCTCCTTCCGACCAAGCTGTGCGAAAATTATGGTCTCAAATCAAAAATTCCAAGATAGAATACACCATATTCCCTGTCGGCGACGGAATATTATGTTTCGATTTTAAGCAATAAAAAGCTTGTTTGCTTCTTAAGCGTTGTGTTATATTACCGCGAAGGGTCGATCACATGACAAAAATTTCTTTCCCTCGGATCGTCGCGGTTCTTGCGGCATTCTTCTTAATTTCGTACGGCGTCACTGCACAAAATAAACCTACAAATAACGACGGTAAGGGTTCTGCCTTGGCTAACGCAGCCGAAGATCCTAAATACCAAGGGGATTATTTGGAGGAATTTCATTTTGCCAGGACCTTGGATTCCACTCAGAATAAGATCAAAGGTGATCTAGGCGCTCTGGAAGTGGTGGTAAAAAATTTCGGATCTCAGGTCCAGAATTCCCAACAGGACTTCGATACCATCTGGAAAAAATACAACGAAGCATATCGCTATTCTTTAATGCGCAAATATGTGGTCGCCGGCCGTAAGATGAAGGAAACGGAAGACGAGACAAACAAACTGTACGGAAAATTCTCCGATCTATATAACCAAAAAGTGGATCAACTCTTAGGAGAATGTGCGGATGCGATCGTTTCCATCGAACAAAAGTCCGGACCAGGGGCGGCTGCAAAAGGATATGCGGGACGAGAAGTCTCTCATAACCAGCACAAACTTCAGATCGCTTACTATCAATTCATCCAAGCGGAGAAGATGAGAAGGGACTCCAGATTTAAGGATAGCCTGATGCATCTTAGGATCGCGAAAGAATACGGAATTTCTATCCTCAGCAAATTGAAAACCGAAGAGGAGAGTAAAAATATCCGGGAGAAATACAAGGTGGATCTGAGCGACAACCGCAATATGGTGTACGCAGAGACCAAACTTTAAAAGATCTCCGGGTTAAACGCTCGGATTCCTTGACGTATCATGAGGGGATAACAGGCTATGCCTGAGATCCCCGGAGAAATAAATTTCCATACGTGATACGAAAAATTTTACTCACACTTTTCCTTCTAATATTCTCATTCTCCGTTTCTTCCCAAGAAACAACCCCGAAAAGAACCTATAATATAGTCATAGATCCGGGCCATGGAGGTTTGGATCTAAAACCTAAGGAAGAACACGGAGACAAGTACGATCCTATCTCGAATAAATATCTGGAACCTTATAAGGCGGGCGCCCAAACAAAATCCAGAAGAGAAAGTGAAGTAGTACTCGCTCTTGCAAAAGAAGTAAAAGAAATTTTGGATCTCACCAAAACTCAGGAAGGATTCGAAACATTCCGATCCTACGCTAAAAAATTCACAAACGATACACTTCCTTGGATCAGAATAGATTCGGATCTGACTAGAGAGGAAACTGCAAAAGAAGAAGGAGCCGATCTTTCTTCCGACCCAAATGCTTTTTACAGACTGTATGATTATCCGGATAAAAAAACAGGAAAGATCAAACCTGGAAGGATTTCCAGGATCAATGCGGCTCGACCTTATTTAGTTCTGTCTTTACATTTGAATCCAAGTTGGAAAGGGCATCCAGGCGGAATGGCTGCGGTTCTCTCTCCTTCTTATAGAACATTCTATAATTTACGAAAAATATCCGAAGGAAAATCTTCTAAGTCATTTGAAGAAGGACCTTGGAGCGAATGGATGCGTTTCAAAATGGAATGGTCCCGTTTAGAAAATGCAGTCGCAGATGCTTGGATCTATTTTAACGGATACTGGCCGAACAAATCCGGGAAAAAAACGGATCTTTCCAATTTCGAAGGATACCGCCAAAACATGGTAACCTGGAAATATGCAGATCCTCCGGGCTGGATCGACAAAGCGGTGTTAAACGGTCCAGGGCCTTATGCCAAAAAACATTCTGAATATTCCGCCAAAGGAAAATTTTGGGATAGAGAAAGAGCAGAACCCGAACTCTGGAGAAGAGAGGACGGCGCAGAAGGATTCGGCGGAGACAATCATTACGCCGCAGCGGAACTCATGAGATTTTTACAATACGGTCTTAGGACTTTGCCGACCCAAGACGAAGAATTATCCAATCCAGGTCCGATCAATAAACCGTATATCTCCACTTATAGTCTTCCTACTTTTATCAATGCGATCTCCGCTTATTTAGAGATCGGTTATATCGATAAGGAGAAGGACATGAAGATCCTGACCCAAAGAAAAAAGGACACTGCGATCAGTTTGGCAGTGGGGATCTATTCCTTATTTCACGGCATCAAAATTAAATCTGCAGATCTACCCTACGTTCCCAAAGGGAAGAAGATAGACTGGGCGCGTTATGAGAACTTGAAGGAAGGGAATTATTTTAGGGTGGTAAGAGACGAGTAATCTTGAGTCTTCTTTCCACAACGGGCAGAACTCAGAAACATTCGAAATCTCCTCCTTGCTTTTATAATTCCTGAGAAACAATTAGGCTCTGGTCGCTCGGATCAATTCTGCGATCAGCAGTTCGATCCATTGAAGAGTCTGATAGATCCCTATTTTTGATTCCTTCTCCCTTAAATATTTTTTTCGACGCCAAAGCTTACGCTCAGTACGGAAACAGACTTGCTAAATTGGAATTGGGTCAGTTGGATCTCCTTTGCGGAAAAGATAGAATGTGCCAAGGCCCAATCCGAAGACTCGCTACCTTTCATCGATTTTGGAAATGCGTATTCTATCGCCAAATGAAGCGCGTAACCGTTCGTAGTATAATATCCCAAACCTCCAGCCAGATGATGTTCATTTGTGGTTCCAAGCATCGGATTTAGACCTTGAGGGGTCATAGGAGTTCTAGCATAACTATATCCGGCTCTGAACCTAAATCCGTATTTCCATTCATATTCCGCACCCAAAGCAAAACAATATTGATCTCTCCATCTGAAATTCATCTGCATTACATTTGATCCCAGGCCGATTGGAGTAGTTACTAAAGGTTGTTCCAAGATAAAACGATTTGTGCTAAAACTTTGGGACCAAGGAATATATTTAATATCAAAATCGAAGATCCAAGAATTGTTCCTATAAGAGATCCCGAAAATATGTCGATCCGGCCAAACCATATATCTGGAAACTCTGGACTCATTTTTGATAATAGGATCTTCTCCTTCTATCTTCATTTGCCCGTCCATATGTAAAACGTTTCGAAGCGTATAAGAATAAGCGACCCTAATATTAGGGGAAAGTTCATAAGAAAATCCTAATTTTCCTCCGTAAGAGTAAGCGGGATCGCTATTATAAGCTAGGCTTCCCGGTAGTTCGACTGTGCGGCTTAGGTCTAAGTTTGTCTTCTTCATTTCCATGAATGCGTATGCAAGATCAAGGCCCACGCCGACCGATAGATTCCCGAATCTGTATCCGGCGCCTAGGGTCAACTTAGTAAGCATAAATTTGAATTTAAGATCTTCTTGTATTCTTCTTTCCGTTCCGAAGGGAGAGTCGGCGTCTAACGTATCATTTAAACTTTGTTTGCCTGGTGAGATCCGGTTTATATTCGAAAAAGAACCTCCTCCTCCGCCTTGCGTATACAACGCAAACCCGATACCGAGTCGATCCGTGACCGGAAGTATATAACCCATATACGGGAAAACAGCCCTTGGAGTTTCCACGATCTTGTTTTGGTAGGAAAGTTTGGGGTCCTGGTCTATAAAAGAATCTGAATATTCTATTCTTGCAAAATGAACGGAGGTCCCGAACTCCCATTTTGGGGCAGTGAGTCTCGCCAAGTGAGACGGATTGGATTCCAAGTCCATAACGGAACCACCGACTGCTTGGAATGCGCCTCCCATCCCGGTTTGCCTCGCGCCGAAAGCGGTGGGCATGATCCCCTGGAATCCATACACAGCAGAGTCGATTGATAAGAAAAGGAGAAGGATCGGTAAAAAGGGGACCGTGCCCCTTTTCGGTCGGGAGAGGATGTCTTTATATTTGATATTAATTCCGAGTTTCATTCTCAAATTATATAAAAGAACCCAGCAAATGCATTGATCCAAGTCAATTCTTAGAATCTGGTGAGGTAAACTGTAGGATCCGGATAGGCCGGATAACGGATGGAGAACCTGGATGCGGTTTCCATTTTCCTTCGATCTTCCGGAAAGCAGATGAATTCGATCCGAAAGTCTCGGATCTCCATTTCGGGAGGTTGGATCCCGTCGATAAATTCCATCCACTCCCAAGTTGGCACATTAATAAAAAGTAATCCTCCTTCCGGGAATTCGTAACGAGGCTCTTTTTTGTATTCTTGAGAATTCCATTCTAAATGGATATAGACTCTAGGATGATGTTCTTCGAAGTCCATTATCAATTCGTAATTGATCCGTTCGAGCGCGGGTTTGAGAGAAGGAAAGGAGATCGTTTTCATAGTTTTCGTTTTAAAAATTTTGCGGCTCTTCTTCCGATCTCTTTTCCTAGCTCCACTGTCGCTTCAAGCTTGGATTGTTTAGTGGTGATTAGACCTACCGGAAGTTTGGATTCGGGCGCGATCGTATAAATTCGGACTCCTTTGGGAGGATTGGAAGCGATCTCGCGAGCGTTATTATAATTCGTATGATGTGAAAATTTCATAATCTTAGACAATTTCCGATCTAAAGGAAAGGATAAAAATCTGCTAATGGATGTAAGCGGCGGAGAAGAATGTTGTACAGGTGAGTTTAATACCACCGTTATGTCCTTATAACCCGCTTGGATGAGATCTTGTAATGGCAGAGGATTTAAGATAGCTGCGTCGGATAAATATTCACCTTCTACCTTATATTTTCCTTTGGTTGCTATAGGAAGGGACGTAGCCGCCTTTAATAGATCGAAAAGATTTTCTTTGGTTGCCTTTCTGTATTCTACGGACCTGGAGCGGAGATTACTTACTGCGATCCTTAACTCGGGCAATCCTCGTTTTCCTAAATTTTCGGTCAAGATCCTATATTTTTTTCGGAATAGATAATCTATTAAATATTTCTGATCTAGAAAAGGTTTACCGAAAAGCGGATGGAATACGGAGATCAATTTTTTACCGGCAAGTTCGTATTTCCAGATAGAAAGAGTATGTTCTCCGGAAACAGGTTCAGGGTCGGGAGTGGTCGCATAATAAGCCGCACAGCAAGCCCCTGAAGAAACTGCAAGAACTAGATCGAAATTTTTAGCAGGCAGGATACAATTCAAAGAATGTAATACACCTCCCGCAAACGCTCCTTTCATTCCTCCTCCTTCTACCAATAACGCTCGCTTTCCTTTTTTTGCTTTAGGAAGTTCCATGATCTCTCCTTTATCGGGAACTTAGGATCTTATCCTTCTTTCCCGTTTATAGAAGATAAGAGTTCATCTCTTCCAAAAATGTTGCAAATTCAAGAAGACTCCAAGGTCCAGAAATCCATTACAACTCATTAAACATGATAAATGTTAATACGCACATTGATATCGATCAATTGCATCTGAAAGATTTTCAGTTAGGATTGATCCCGAAAATGGAAGAGAAGAAGAAGGAAAAAATATCCTTATCCACCGAAGTCTTGGTGATCGGAGGTGGTCTGGCCGGGATCGTTCTGGCCCTGGATCTACTTGATTCCGGAAAAAGAGTGATCTTGGTAGATCGTGATTCTGAGGATCGATTAGGAGGCCTTGCTAGACTTTCTTTCGGAGGTATCTTTATGGTGGATACTCCGATCCAAAGATGGAACGGGATAGAGGATAATAATTCTTTAGCCCTCTCAGATTGGTATTCTACGGCTGAATTTTCGGAAGAAGACAAACTCCCTAAACTCTGGGCGAAGGAATACGTTAACCGGTCTTTAGAGGATATATTCTATTATCTTAAAGGAAAATCCGTCGGCTTCTTCCCTGTCGTACATTGGGTAGAAAGAGGATTATTCAAACCTGGGAATAGCGTTCCTAGATTCCATATGGTTTGGGGAACCGGAGAGGGTTTGATCTCCGCATTAAAGAAAAACTTATATTCTCATAAAAATTTGAATCGGCTTCATTTTATATTTGGAACTCGAGCCAAGGAGCTGATCCGCTCCGGAAAAAGAATACAAGGCTGCATAGCAGAATCCGAAACGGATGGGATCAAATACGAGATCTTTGCGGAACATACGGTGCTTGCGAGCGGCGGGATCGCGGGAGACATGAAGAAGGTCCGAAAATATTGGCCTAGATCTCTTGGCAAACCGCCCGAGACAATTCTGAACGGTTCACATAAATATGCGATAGGAGATCTTCATACTGCTTCTGCAAAGATAGGAGCTAACCTGACCCATCTGGATAAGATGTGGAATTATGCCGCAGGAGTTCATCATCCTGATCCTAAATGGGAAGGAGAAGGACTCAGTCTTGTCCCTCCTAAGTCCGCTCTTTGGTTGAATTCAAGAGGAGAAAGGATTGGGCCCATCCCTTTAGTTACCGGTTTTGATACACGCTATCTTGTGGAAAGGATCTGTGCCCAAGAGGAAAAATTCTCTTGGCAGATCATGAATTGGAAGATCGCAGTTAAGGAACTTGCCGTTTCCGGTTCCGAATTCAACGAGTCGATCCGAAACAAGGATTTCTTCGGATTTTTGAAAACTTTATTTTTCGGGAACGAATCTTTCCTAAAAAAGATCAGTTCAGAATGCATCGATTTTGTAGTGGCGGATTCCATCTCCGAACTTGCGGAAGGAATGAACCAATTGAATGAAGATCGTTCCATCGATGGGGACAGATTAGAAAAAACTATATTAGAATACGATGAAATGATCGAAAGGGGAGAAGTATTCCATAACGACGATCAGCTCAGAAGGATCGTTCAACTTCGTAATTATCGTGGAGATCGGGCCCGAACCTGCAAGTTCCAGAAGATCTTGGATCGGAAAGCGAAACCTTTGATCGCTATACGCGAATTTATCCTGACTCGAAAATCCATGGGAGGCATCCAAACGGACCTAAGATCCAGGGTCTTGGATCCTAAAGGAAATCCGATAGAAGGTCTGTATGCGGTGGGAGAAGCAGCCGGTTTCGGCGGCGGCGGTATTCACGGGAAAGGCGCTCTAGAAGGGACTTTTTTAGGAAGTTGTATACTTACCTCCAGAATTGCCGCTCGTTCCATTATAAAAACTTAAATAAAAGAGAATTAATATGAAAAAAACCGGAGCAGAATTGATCGTATACGCCTTGGAACAGATCGGAGTGAAATTCACTTTCGGAATACCAGGAGTACATACTACGGAATTATACGACGAATTGAATCTATCCAGCACAATCACTCCGTTTTTGGTTACCCATGAATGTGGAGCGGCGTTTATGGCGGATGCAATCAGTAGGACTTCCGCGTCCTTAGGAACATTAGTGATCGTTCCCGCCGCGGGAGCAACTCACGCGTTAAGCGGAATAGGGGAAGCTTATTTGGATGGAATTCCGATGCTCGTCATTTCCGGTGGAGTGAGAACGGACACTGGAAAAAAATTCCAATTACATCAAATAGATCAGTCCGGATTTTTGAAAGGGATCACTAAAAAATTCTTTAGAGTAGAAACTCATGAGGAGATCGTCCCCATTCTATTCGAAGCTTACGAAGTTGCAACGGAGGACGAAGCTGGACCCGTATTTGTGGAAATTCCTGTAAATATACAATTGTTTTCGGGAAAAGTTTCTTATATTCCCAAATTCATGCCGGAAAGGAACGTATGGAAGATCGACGAGGCAGCGTTTGAAAAAGCATGTGAACTTTTAAAGCGCTCTTCCCATCCGGGGATATTTGCAGGTTGGGGAGCAAGGAACGCGACAAAAGAATTGATCGAACTTGCCGAATTGATCGGTTCCCCTGTGGCAACTACCTTGCAAGGATTAAGCGTGTTTCCGGCAACTCATCCTCTTCATACCGGAATGGGATTCGGTGCGTACTCGGTTCCTGCGGGAGAAGCAGCTTTCGAGAATTGTGATTGTCTCTTGGCTGTCGGAACAAGATTTTCAGAGATCCCTACCGGTAGTTTTAGTATGAAGGTACCTGAAAATCTGATCCATATAGATGTGAATCCGGACGTGTTCTCCAAAAACTATCCTGCTAAATCGGAGTTAGAAGGAGACGCCAAACATATATTAGGCGCTATATTGGAAAAATTAAAGAAAGAAGGGGTCCAAGAAAGAAAATCCGCAAAAATAAAAGACCTGATCCTAAAGAAGAAAAAAGAATACGCAGAAGAATGGGAAAAACATTCCGTCGCAGATCGGATCAATCCTTCTATCTTCTTTCGAGAGTTGCGTAAACAAATGAAAGAAGAGGATATCCTGGTAGTGGACGATGGGAACCATACTTTTTTGGCTGCTGAATTATTTCCTGTGATCCGTTCTAAAACATTTATTTCTCCTAGCGATTTTAATTCTATGGGTTATTGTGTGCCTGCTTCTATAGGAGCTAAGATCGCAAACCCGGATCGAAATGTTGTGGGGATCGTGGGTGACGGCGCATTTTTAATGACCGGATTAGAATTACTCACTGCGACTACAAACTCTGCGGGCGTAGTCATTTGTGTATTTTACGACGGGGAATTAAGCCAGATCTCCCAAGGGCAACAGATACCATATTCTCGTAAGACTTGTACAATTCTTGGTGAATTACAATTAGAAGGTATTGCAAAAGGCACCGGCGCCGCTTATCTTTCTCTTGAATCGAATGAAAACATCGAGTCGATCTTAAAGCAGGCATTTCGTATCTCGGAAGAAGGTAGGCCGGTCATTGTGGATATAAAGATAGATTATTCTAAAGCCACCAGATTTACAAAAGGAGTGGTCCAAGCCAATCTGGGAAGATTTCCTTTAGGAGAGAAATTCAGATTTATCGGCCGCGCTCTTTGGAGAAAAGTGACAGGCTAAAGCTTTCTTTCCATGTATTTTATAGCTTTATTATTCCACTTTTTTGCGGCTGCCTTTTGGGTGGGTGGAATGCTTTTTTTTGTGCTGATCTTCCGTCCTGTGTATAAGGATAAGGAGCTTTCGGATGTTAAAACCATTCTATTGCTCAAGATCGCGTTACAATTCAGAAAACTTTCTTATTATGTATTTATAATATTGATCGGATCGGGTATCAGTATCGCTTATTTGAAAGAGTATTTCGAGGCGTATTCCTTGATTTCTTACTGGATATCTCCTCATGGAAGGATCTTTCTTATAAAGATGATCTTGTTCCTTCTTCTACTTCTTAGTTCCGTTCTTCATGATTTTTTGATCGGTCCGACTGCATTTAAGGAAATGGAGAAGGGAGCAAGATCGGATAGTAGAAGCAGAAAGTTTGCATCCATATTCGGAAGGATCAATCTTTTGATCTCATTATTGATCGCTGTGTTGGGGCTTGCGTATTCGAGAGGTTTTACGTTTTAGCGGACCTTCTTCTTTAATACGTACTAAAAGAATTTTTTCAATTCTTCTTTGTTGATAACCTCTATCAATCCTCTTTCCGGATTTATGATCCCTTGGTCCTTGAGTTGTTTGAGCGCTCTTGAAAAGGTTTCCGGTCTTAGAGCGAGCATGGAAGCGATCTGGGAATGTGCAAGTGTTGCTTGGCTTTCCGGAAGATAATACAGGAAGTGAGCCACTCTCTGTAAAGAATCCATAGTCATTCCGCGATTGATGGAAAGATTTAACGCTTGGATCTTATTGAACAAGGATTGGATCAAAAGATGATTTAAAGAAATATCCGTTTTTATTTTTTCCCGCAGCTCTTTAAAGGGAAGGGATAGGACTGCTCCATCCGTTACAAATCTACCGGATGCAGGAAATGCGATCCCGTTGATGAGCGCAAGTTCTGCGATCATGGAAACAGGATTGAAAAAATTCAAAGTGATCTCGTTGGAGCTTGAATCGTATTTGAATATCTGCAGTTTACCTTCGATCAGAAGATGTAAACAATCCGTTTCGTCTCCTTGATGAAATAAGAATTCGTCTTTTTTAAGAGTCCGTTTCCTTCCGCCGGAAAAGATGGATAACATCTCATCCTTAGTTATTTCATCGAAGATCATTAATCCCATATCTTACTCATTCTCATTCGATCCTATTCTATAAGTTTTGACGACTTGAAAATCTACGAATCGATCTTAAGGCCGCATGACAATTATCATCCGTGGCTTTTCGGGCCGATTGACCCGGGTCAAGGAGCTTCTTTCCTGAACGTAGTTAGATGAGTGAAAGTCCGGCCGTTGGATCTCATCACTGAAACCTGAAGAGCCGGACGCTCGGGTGTTTATGAAGATAATTAAGAATATCATAAAATTCGGCAAGATCGCTCCGGTGCTGTTAGGTTTAATCGCTTTCTCTTATTGCGGGAAGGAAAAACCGGCGGAGACCGAGAGTTCTGTCGCTAGTAAAGGAGTCGGGCCAGTCTC
The DNA here is from genome assembly GCF_040833995.1 of Leptospira sp. WS58.C1. NCBI lineage: Bacteria > Pseudomonadati > Spirochaetota > Leptospiria > Leptospirales > Leptospiraceae > Leptospira > Leptospira cinconiae. The sequence continues at coordinate 2,776,976 of NZ_CP162137.1, read as the reverse complement.
TTCTGTTACGTTAGGCACGTTAAATGAAGGTATGGCTCAGAAGGGAAAGCTGAACTTCGAAACAAAATGTAGCGCTTGTCATAAATTCGAAGAGAAGGTCGTGGGGCCTGCGCTTAAGGGAGTAACCGAGAGAAGGACTCCGGAGTGGATCATGAATATGATCTTGAATCCTATCGAGATGACACAGAAGGATCCGATCGCTCAGGAACTTCTCGCAGAACATCTGACTCAGATGACGTTTCAAAACGTTCAAGAATCCGAGGCCAGAGAGATCCTGGAATATCTTAGAAAAATGGATAAGAAATAAAGGAGGAAGAAAATGAAAAAACACGAATTCAGGAATCTTGTACCTATCGGACTGATGATCCTCATCGGTTTAGGGTACGGATGTAAGAACGGGGCTGCAACCGCTGCGCTCGCTTCCGATGCGGCGAAACGTGTGTATGTGGCGCCGGGAGAAAAGGATGAAGTCTATGCTTTCCTTTCCGGAGGATTCAGCGGGCAAATGTCGGTCTACGGAATTCCTTCTACTCGTTTATTCAAGATCATTCCGGTGTTCTCTGTCTTTCCGGAGAACGGTTATGGATATGACGAAGAAACTAAGAACATGCTTAGGACCACTCATGGATATGTTCCTTGGGACGATAGCCACCATATAGAAGCTTCCATGACGGACGGAAAACAAGACGGTCGTTGGTTGTTCTTGAATGCGAATAACACGCCAAGACTTGCGCGTATCGATCTAAGATCTTTCGAAACAAAAGAGATCATCGAGATCCCGAATAGTGCGGGTAACCATGCTTCTCCTTTTGCTACCGAGAACACCGAGTATCTGATGGCGGCGACAAGGTTCTCCGTTCCGATCCCTCAGGCAAGTGTTCCTATAGAAAATTTTTCTAAAGGAGATTTTAAAGGAACGGTTTCTATGGTGAAGGTAGATCCTAAATCGGGAAGACTTTCTCTTGAACTGCAGATACTTGTTCCAGGTTTCGATTACGATCTATCCCACTGCGGAAAAGGAAAATCCCACGACTGGTGCTTCTTCACATCATACAACTCCGAACAGGCGTATAAGATGATAGAAGTGGGAGCATCTAAGAATGATAAGGATTATATCTTAGCGTTCAACTGGGTTCGTGCGAAACAATGTTTGGACCAAGGAAAGGCGTCTAACTTTGGTGGAGAATATTATAGGAATTATCTACCGGAGAACCAGCCTGCGATTTCCGAAAAGTTGAGCGGAGTGAAAATGCTCCAGCCTAAGGATTGCCCGGGAGTCATGTATTATATGCCTACTCCTAAGAGTCCTCACGGAACGGATGTGGATCCTACCGGAGAATATATCGTAGGCGGAGGAAAGCTCGCGACAGTGATCCCGGTTCACTCCTTCTCTAAACTTATGGAAGTGAAGGACAAACCGGAACATAGATCCGGAACGATCATGGATATCCCAATATTAAAATACGAATCCACTCTTGCCGGTGAAGTAAAGAAGCCTTGTTTAGGTCCTTTACATACCGAGTTTGACGGAAAGGGATATGCTTACACTTCCTGTTTCGTAAGTTCGGAAGTCGTAAAATGGGAACTAGGCACCTGGGAAGTGGAACAACATCTTCCCGCTTACTATAGTGTGGGTCACCTTTCCATCGTAGGCGGAAGTTCTAAAGATCCGTATGGAAAATATCTGATCGCATTGAATAAGATCACTAAGGATAGATATCTTCCAGTCGGTATGGAGCTGCCTCAGAGCGCCCAGTTGTACGATATTTCCGGAGGCAAAGCGGAACTTCTTTCCGATTTTCCGACTGTGGGGGAACCTCACTATTCTCAGATGATACCTGCAAAACTTCTAATGGATAAGGCCGCAAAAATTTATCCATTAGAAGAAAATAAACATCCTTATGCGATCAAGAATGAGAAGGACGCGAGAGTTGTTCGTGAAGGAAACACTGTCAGAGTTTATATGACTCAGATACGTTCTCACTTTAAACCGGATACTATCGAAGTAAGAAGCGGTGACACTGTATTCTTCCATGTGACTAACTTGGAACAAGACTTCGATATTCCTCACGGTTTTGCGGTGGGTGGGGCGCCTGAAATGCCTAACCTTCTGATCATGCCGGGACAGACCAGGACTTTCAAATGGAAAGCGCCTAAGCCTGGGATCTATCCTTTCTATTGCACGGATTTCTGTTCGGCGCTTCACCAAGAAATGCAGCAGTACATAAGGGTGCTTCCTTAAACGAGGGATCTTATGCAGGAACTTCTATTAAAGAAGATCTCGAAAATGAACCGGCTCCTAATTTTAGGAGTCGGTCTTTTGCTTGTATCGGTTTATTTTTTGCCTATCTGGCATATCTCCTTGGATGCTCCTCAGTATCCGGAGGGTTTGGGAATGAGGATCTGGATCGATAAGATCACAGGATCTTCTCCCTACGATCTTCAGAATATCAATTTGTTAAACCATTATATAGGAATGCATGAGATCGTTTCGGAATCCGTTCCGGAATTATTGTTTATGCCCTATGTTTTAGGATTTTTGATCTTCGGCGCGTTCGTTACCTTTCTTCATCCTAAAGTGTATCTAGTTATTTTAGGAATTCTGAATATTATAATATTAGGAATCCTGGGAATGTACGATTTTTGGAGATGGGAGTATAATTACGGGCATAATCTGAATCCGGACGCTCCGATCGTGGTCCCTGGTATGGCTTACCAGCCTCCACTTTTGGGATGTAAGGAAATGTTGAATATCACCGCCTGTAGTTTTCCTTCTTGGGGAGGGATCATTCTATTTGTTTCGCTTGGTATCCTTGTTTTTGTGATATGGAGCGAGAAGAGGAGGATAGATGTTACTAAATAGATCCGGTTTTCCGGTTATTCTATTACTATCGGTAGTATCGGTTTCGGTTTTCTGTTCTAAAAGAGAACCGAAACTTCCCGAATTCGGAAGAGAACTTTGCGCTCATTGTTCTATGGCGATTGTGGATAAACGTTTCCATTCTCAGTTATTGACAGAAAAGGGAAGAAGATACTATTTCGATTCCATAGAATGTTCTCATTCTTTCGAGAAATCCGAAAGGTATTCTTCCGGATCAGTTTGGTTTGCGGACTATGAAAATCCGGATCGAATGTTATCTGAAAAAGCAGCTGTGCTCGTCCGTTCTTCAGAACTACGTTCTCCCATGGGAGAAGGTCTTGGGGCATTCTCCTCTATGGATCGAGCCAAAAATTTTCTGAATTCTCATAAGGGCTCTGTCTGGAGTCGTAACGATGAAAAAGATTATTGATTTGGATCGTATAAATTTTCGGATCAATCTCGGATTCTCGCGACTTATTGCGATGTTCGCCTTCTTCTTTTTATGTTTTGCTCCTTCTGATATTTTTTCCAAAGGACTAGAAGTATGTAAGGAGAAGTGTAACTTCACTTCTATACAGACTGCGATCGAGTCTGCAAATCCGGGAGATACGATCCGGATCGGAAAAGGGATCTATCGAGAGGGTATGATATCAATCTCAAAACCTTTAATTTTAGAAGGTTCTGCCGGCGCTGTTTTGGATGGACTGAAAGAAAAACATGTGCTTGATATTCGATCCAATAAGGTAGAGATCCGAGGATTGAGTATTATTGGGGGCGGAGTTTCCGATACCTCGGAATATGCGGGAATACATGCAGAAAAAGTAAAATACTGTGCGATCGAGAATAACGTCTTCGAAGATAACGCATACGCGATCTATTTGGCGGAAGTGGAGGATTGTAATATTCGAGGAAATACTTCTTCTGGAAATGCTGTAAATGAAGTTTCAGGCGGGAATGGGATCCATCTTTGGTCTTCTAAAGGAATACAGATCGAAAGGAACGAATTGAAAAAGCATAGGGACGGGATCTATCTGGAATTTTCGAGTAATCTCAAGATAGAGGAAAATTTTTCTCACGATAATATCCGTTACGGAATGCATTTTATGTTTTCTTCGGATAACGATTTTAGAGGGAATAGATTTGAGAGCAACTCCGCTGGGGTTGCCGTAATGTACAGTAAAAATATACTCATCGAAAATAATCGTTTTGAGAATAATTGGGGAGATAGTTCTTACGGACTTTTGTTAAAGGAAATCTCCGAGAGTATTCTTACAAAAAACTCATTCGTACATAATACTGTGGCGGTCTTCGCAGACGGATGCAATCGTAATTATTTTACCCATAATGATCTGAAAGATAACGGATGGGGAGTGAGAATATTAGGAAATAGTGAATCTAATCAATTTGTGAAAAATGAATTTAAAGAGAATGTATTCGATATCAGCACGAATACCAAACATAGTACGAATTCATTTAAAGAGAATTATTGGGATAGTTACGACGGTTATGATCTGGATCTCGATAAATTCGGGGACATTCCTCATAAGCCGGTCCACTTTTTCGGATACTGGGTGGTAGTTTATCCTTTTCTAATGGTTCTATACAATTCTCCGATTGTGAATTTTTTGCAGGCCATCGAAAAAGCGTTCCCGATCGTTACACCAATCGATCTGGAAGACCCAAAACCGATGATGAGAGGTCATGTATGATGCTGGTAAGGGACTTAACCGTTCAATACGGGAAATCGCTCGCCGTTAAAGGGATCTCCTTCGATGCAGAGAAAGGGAATATTCTATCTTTGATCGGTCCGAATGGGTCCGGAAAAAGTTCCGTACTCAAAAGTATCGTAGGTTTAGTGAAACCGAGCCGCGGAAAGATAGAATTTAAAACAAAAGAAGAAGGATACGGAATTTCCAAGATAGGATACATGCCCCAAGCTCCTTTATTTCCTAAAAATGTAAAGGTATCCGAGCTTGTGGACTTTCTGAAAAGACTGGAGCCTTCCGATCCGAAAGAATTCCGTGAATTATTCGATCTGCTTGGGCTAAAGGATTATGAAAACGTGAAGTTTGGTTCCTTGTCCGGAGGAACAAAACAAAAAGTGAATATTCTGCAATGTTTTTCGGCTCGAAAGCCTGTGTATATCGTAGATGAACCTACTGCGAGTTTAGATCCTTATATCTCGAATCTTTTAAAAGAAATATTACTTCGGAAAAAGAAAGAGGGAGCCTTACTCGTTTTTTCCACTCATATCCTGACCGAAGTAGAAGAGATCGCGGATCGTTTTTTACTTATGTCGGAAGGTTCTTTATTGATCGATGATTCTCCGGAAAATTTCGTAAAGAGTAAAGATCGAGGGAATCTTCAGAATACATTGATGGAATTTTGGAATACAGAGTACTTAGAAAGAAAATGAACGAACTGATCCTATTCGAATTAAGGGAAAATATCCGAAGCAAATGGATGTTTGTTTTTGCAGGCTTTCTTGCAGTTGCAGCAGGAGCGCTCAACTATTTCGGGGACGAAAGCGGGGGAAGACTTGTCGTAAGCCAAATGAATTTGGTCTTATTTATAGTTCCTTTATTTTCCATTACATTTGCTGGATTGACATTCAACGATTCACTTCCTTTTGCAGAAGTGCTTCTTTCCAAATCATTGACCAGATCCCGATACTTCTTTGGAAAATATTGCGGGGTCAGTTTATCTCTGTTTTTAAGTTTTCTGGTAGGACTCGGAATTCCAGGAGTTCCTCTTTTTTTCAGCGATCCAAAATTTGCGATCTTGTTCATGGAATTGATCCTATTCGGAAGTATATTGATCTTAGTTTTTGTTTCTTTAGGTTTTTTATTGGCTTCCTTTTTTAAAAAAGGAGAATTGATCGTTTCCGGAGCCTTACTCGTATGGCTCTATTTCTTTTTACTTTTTGATTCTTTCGTCTTTATGTTGAGTATTTACTTAGGAGATTATCCGGTAGAGATTCCTGCGTTACTCGTCATTTTGTTTAACCCGGTCGATCTGGTAAGGATCTTGATCATCCTTCAGACAAAGGCTTCCGTATTGCTTGGATTTTCCGGCGCGTTTCTTATTAGGAGTTTGGGTACTTCGCTCGTTATTGTTTTGTCTATTTTGTTTTTAGCCTTTTGGGTTGTGATGCCTCTCAGCATTTCTTATAAAAGGTTTTTAGTTCGGAATTTTTAGGAACAAGAAAGAAGGCCCTCAATCGGAATAGATCTGGGGCCTTCTACACTAAGTATTAATTTAGTTCATAACGAACAAATACGTTGAAGATGGTCTGCATAGCAAGTTGAGGCCCGTTCAGATGCTGGTGAAAGGGTTTTCCTGCTTCGAAACCGAATCGAATTCCTTCTTCCATAAGAAAATTCATACCGACTAACGCGTCTGTGCGATTTCCTCCTTGTCGATTAGGATCGTTTTGAGGATCCATCTTCGGATCTAATGAACCGTCTTGTCCTTTGATATTATCCCAATAAAGTGCTTGGACTCGAATAGAAACGCTTGCCCAAGAAAATAAGGAGTAAGCGATCCAAGAATTCAGTTCGTATATATTTCCAAAACGGTATTGGTTCTGATTTTTGGAACTACGCAAATTTGCATTTGCTCCTAATCCCCAAGAGAAACGATTCGATTTTCCCGAATATGCGATCCCAGGTAAATAATTGATCGTTCCAGTTCCGGGTTGCATATTATAAGGGACTTTTTGGTTTCCCATCATCGGCATCCAGTCCCGTTCATCGATCGAGCCTGTAGGAAGTGAGATCCCGAAATTCAGAAAAAATTCATGGTCATTCCGTTTTAGAAAACGATGAGCCGCAGATAAAGTAATGTCCCCAACTCCCCCGGACTTCATTGCGGAAGAATCGAAGTTACTAGTCTCCATCAGCATTTGGTTTTTTACGACAGGAACCATGAACATGATCATCGTGTCGTCCGAGATCCCATACATTGCGCTTGTCATATAAGATTCCATTAACATGGATTTGGGAACTGACATATATCTATATCCGTTCGCAGAAGTTTGGGGAATACTTGGACCTCCCGTTAGTAAACTTCCCGTCGGCATAGAAACGCTTGGATCAAATTGAGGGAACCAAAGGGTTTCATAAGTTCCCATGGACTTGTTTCCGTTTAAAAGGCCTGACATCTGCATTCCCATATAACGAAAATCTAAAACCCAGGAACCCTTTTTATGCACATGAGGGAACATTAGGCCTGCGGGGGAGACCTGATCCGCTCTAAATTCATGATGGTGACTTTGTTCTTTGGATTCTTTGCGATGCTGCGCGTGAGGATCTATTCCTTCTGCCGCTTTTTGCATATCGATCTCATCCGAAAGAATATTATGAAATGAAAATATAATTAGAAGAACTGTTATATAAACGCGATACTTCATGATTACCTCCGAGTATCCGGATAAAAAAAAGAGGGCCGCTTAGCGGCCCCAGTGGAAACGATCAATCGACTTGGGACAAAATCGAACCGATCGTAAAAGACGTTAGTTTTGCTCCATTCAGTATGAAGCCGATCCGATTTCCGGAATAGACAGGAATATCCATCATCTGCATGATAGGGAACATCATCATGGAGCTCCGTTCCGATTGGCTTACCTCTGAGCAGGCTTTAGGCCAGGCATTGATCCATTGTTCTGAACTCGCATATTGAAAATCGATACAATACACATAATTCGTATCTGGGGTCAAGGCAGAGGTTCCCTTGCTTACAGTTTCAAAGTTTCCGGACATATCCGAATAAAATTGTTCCTTACCTGAATCCGTTAGTCGAAATGCAGGGCCTGAAATCGGAGACCCGGAGCCGTATACATATGCAGTCAGACTTCCGCCGGATTCTAGTGAAAAGGAAACTTCTATATTTGTTCCACCATTTGAACTAGGAAGAACAACATTACCTGAACTGGAAAATACTGAATCGGAAGAATGACCGCTCAGTCCCTTCTCTAAGTGAGAAGTATTACCGGTAAAGCCAAGTCCTTCTAAATTGTTAGGAGTACAATTTTGGATCTCATATCTTGTGCGTGTGGGATGCACATAAGAGAGAGTATTCGAAATTGGAGTTAAATTTTGGATGGAGCAACCTTCCTTGGCAGCCACTCCTAAAACAAGAGTCTGCATCAATTGTTGCTCGGAAGAAGTTCCGTTCGATAAGGAACCCAACTGGGAACAGTCAAAACAGAAGAATGCGAGTAGGATCGCGGTTATAGAAATATAACGAGATAACATATTTACTTTCCTTTATATTAGAAATATATACTTAATATCCCCCTGAAACAGCCTGGGCGGTTTAGAGAGGCGAAGACGTCAAGCTATGGAAAGAAGTTTAGGCGGGCGTTTAATCTTTTGAGTATGAGCTTCGGATAATTCTCCGGAATATAGATCTTTTATTTTAAAAGTATTTCCGGGAGTAGGAACGATATAGATACGAGGGGTGATTACATAATAGGAAAAGATCCTGATTTGAGAGAAGATCCTATTGCCATTCTCCTTTTTGCATGCACATTCATGAACAACTGTTTCCGAACTCGAGTGACAATTAGGACGATCTTGTTTTTCAGAGCCGGAAGATTTAGCTAAGTCTGTCTTGGTTCGGAAAAAATCATCTTCCCTGTTTGGATGAGTTTCTTTGTTGGAATTATGATTACAGAGACAGATGGAATTTCCTAAGAATAATTTTTCAAATACGCTGCCTTCTGCAGGAACAAGCAGGCGCGGAAAAAAGATCAGAGTTAAAAACCAAGCAGTAATCGTTTTCATCTCGAAAGACTCTAACGAATTAAGTTTAGCCTCCGGTGATCGTACATTGCATTGATTACGATCAATCCGGATGACTGAAAACCCTTTTTATGGTTTTGATTTATCTCAAGATCTGGATTTGAGTTTGTCTAATATTTTCCCGAAAGGTAAAAAATAGATCTGAAACAAATTACGAAAGTTCGGATCTTCTTCCTCTAAACCGAAAACCGTACGTTCCGCTTCTCCTTCTTTTGGAATATAAAGGCTTCCGAAAAGAATATCCCAAAATGCGAAAGATACGCCTATGTTCTTATTCTGAAGATAAACGTTAGTGCTATGATGGATCTGATGTTGAGCGGGACTCAAAAGTATCCGACTCAACCATCCGGGAAATCTAAGACCTATATGAGAATGTCTTAAATTAGCGTATAGATTGAATACAAAAATCCCTAAGTTCACTCCTAAGAAGGACAACATATTGATCCCATTCGGAAAAAGAAATATGGCGATCCCGGTAACGATGCCGGAGCAAAGAGCGCCTAATGAGTTCACTAAGATCGCCTCCACAGGATGTACTCTATATACCGTAAGCGGATTTAATACTTTAGCGGAGTGATGTAATTTGTGGAATTCCCAAAGGAAGGTCTTGTGGAGCAGCCAATGAGCAAAAAATCTTCCGAAATCGTTCGCCAACCAAAATAAGATGGAATATAGAAAGATGAAGAAGGTTCCCGGAGAAAGTGGGTTTTTGATGTCTCCGAAAACCTTAGATAAAGCGCCGTTTACGAAAGCGGATACTGTTGCACCTGAGATAACGAAATAACTGAAGAGTAGCGCGAATAAGAAAGTATTTACGAAATAATATTTATAATCGACCAGAGCGGATTTATGTAACCAGATCTTTCCGGATAAATTTTCGCGTAGATATTCCTTGGGTCTAAATCCTTTTTCTTTCCATGCTCTCCAGACGATCAACAAAAATGTGATCAAGATCGAACTGAAAATATAGAACCAATATATTTTTACCGCAGGAAGAAATATGATCCGGATCGGACTCAGAAGTGAGCGGAAAATCTCAGTGAAATAGACCTGCATAGACCTTATTTTCTATTGCCGGCCATATCCGCCCTAGGGTCTATTAGAATTTTAGAATATTTCATGACAAAGATCAAGAATGCGGCGATCCATAATATTGCCGAAAACAGGTAGGCTTCTCTATACTTATTCATTAAAGGAAGAAATACCCTGGAGATCACCGCTAAATTGATCAATATATAACCTAAAACTATGGATTTCGAAGCTTTGATCGGTCTGCCGGTATGGCCTAGGGAAACTCTTGTGATCATACCGTATATGAAAACTCCTATTCCTCCTAAGGTGAAGATATGAAAGGCAGAAGAAGTGGGAAAAAATCCCAAATGTGAAAGTCCATAAGCTACAAATCCGGAGCATAACCAGAAATAACCGAAATGTAAGATCCAAAGGATAGGCACCTTTTTGGATTTCCAAGGTTTCCAGAAAAGCCAACGTGAATAATTCAACATTCCGAAAGCCAAACAAAATAATCCTGCAAATGGAACGATCTCTGAAATCCAATAAGCGGCAGTTTCTAACATTAAAAATAGAAATCCTCCGTATCTTATGAAACTTTCTAATTTTAGAAATCTTTTAGGATTCGCGCCCGGAATAGCGGCGGAGGAGAAAAAAGGCATGATCCTTCCTCCGATCAATATCACAAATTGAAGTATTACAAAAAGTGAAAGATGGATGAAATGCAAACTCCATTCTTCCGGTAAAATATTCAAAAATGAAAACGCTGTCAGTATATGAAGTAAGAAAAGAAGGAAGTAAGTGATCACAACTACACGATTATGTTCCTGCCCTTTGGCGAACAAAGGTGGAGTAAGATAAAAAAGGACCAGTAGGTCACAATAAAGATCAGCGGTAAGCGCAAGATAGGAAAGATACGGGCTGGATAAAAATCCGAATCTGCCTAAGAACCAAAGTCCGAATAAAAGAGCTAAGTAGCCTTCTTTAGCCAGGACTTTTTTGGTCCAATTCTGACCTGCTGTAAAAAGGAATCCTATAATTGCTCCTCTTCCAAAACCGAAAACCATCTCGTAAGAATGGATCTGAATTCCTCCCGTCAGAAATGGAGAAGGAAGGATAGAAAACAGGATCAAGATCCAGATCAGAACTGCAAATAATGCGTGAAAGGAACTCGCTAAAAAAAATGGGCGAAAGGCAATCGACCAAACTGCAGAACGAAAATCTATAAGAGATTTCATCCTTCTTATGATAAGAAAGGATCTTTCTTTTGTCTTTGATCTGGATCAAAGAGAGGAGATCAATTTATCTAAAAACCGTCGCTGCAATTGATGGTTGAATTAGAAGTGCTTGGATAATATGTTTGGGTCTCGAACTCATAGGTCGAAAAGGCGATTGAAGTAAATCTAGTACATTTTTTTAATACAGTAAGTGTAGGATTTCTTTGCGCACAAGTTTGCGTTGTACTCCAAACTCCATCGAAAACGCCACATTCGTCCGCATCCATAGTTGTGCCCGGGGCATAATCGAAACAACCCTTGCTTTCAAAAAAGGAACCTACATAATTGCAGCTTCCTCCTCCAGAAGCATGGGTATTTCTTGCTTGGATGGAAAAAGAAATTGGAAAAGAACCGGAAGTATCGGAAGCAAGAATTTCATAATTTCCAGTTGCTTGTGGATAATGTGCGGAACCCTTGGATTGAATATAGCTTCCTGAGCCTACACTGACATTTTTCATTAGATCTGACCCGTTAGTTCCCGGCGGATAAAGGGAAACTTTATCAAGAATAGTTCCGGTTGTAATAAGATTAATACCGATTACAAAATCCTTATACGTCGGTCCTACATTCAGTTTAAAAAGTTTTTCGTCCGTTCCGGAAGTAATCGTGACAACTACTGCAGAACCATTCATCGTCAATGTGGAAGCAGTCGCGTGAGTGATTACACTTTCCAAAGGTTCTGATTTAGCTACTATTTGGTTATTTACAAGAAGAGAGAAATTATAATTTCCGTAAGGCCAATTTGAAGAATTGAAGTAACTCGTAAAATTTCCTAGGTCTTGAGCGATCCACGGATTATTAAGTGTGTCTCTGGTGGATTGACAATATTCCATACAATTATTGGTATCCGTAAGATAGAAAGAAACAGGCCCTGTCCAATCCCCTGTTCCTACTTGAGTGATCTTGTAATCGATAGTAACCAAATCTCCCGGTTTATAATTTTCAGGACTAACGGAAAGAATAGTGATCTTAGGCGCTTCTTCCGGAATTTCAACTTGGCCGTCGGAAGAGGAGAATTCCGTTATTCCAGCAACGGCGGCGAGCTGTTCATATTGCGGATTGCCGGAAGATTGGAAACAGGATGTGAATATCACGAAAAAGAAAAGAATAGAGAGTAGAAGTTGATACATTATCCGAAATTCCGGCAAACTTGCTTTTTGCTAGTTAGGAATATAGAATTTTAGGGCCGTATCAAGGACAACAAAATTAAAATGGGCAGAAGGAGCCGAATAACCCAAATAGGTTAATCTTATATGGATTTTACAAACAGAGGAATTCTCTATTTATGGAATGGCCGAGTAATGTTTGCCACAAATTCCATGCAAACCGATTTCCATTCCCATTATGCGGCTACCTTGGCAATTTCCTTAAAAAATAATATTCATATAGAAACTGAAAAAGGAAAGGAAGAATATCGAGTCGCCTTAGTAGGGCCGAATACATATCATAAGACCGTTTCTCCCGGAGTAGAGATGATCGCATTACTCATCGATCCCGAAACTTACGAATATTCATCCATCTCGGAATTTGCAAAAGTAGGCGAAGTGAAAAAATTAGATATCTCCGACTTTCAACCACAGATGGAAAAACTCTGGGAATTATATTATGGAAAATTAAATGACTACGAAGCGTGGGAATTACATTTGGATCTTCTTCGTTCCGTTTATCCTTTCCGAAAAATGGAAAGGGTTCTGGATGAGAGGATCGTCCGGATCGCAAAGATGATCCGTAAGGAAATGCCTGATAGTATCCGGATGAAAGAAATCGGTAAAAATTTTTCAGTCTCGGAAGATAGGCTCATCCGGCTCTTTAAGGAAAATTTGGGTATCCCTATGCGCAGATATTTATTGTGGGTCCGGATCTTAGAGGCTGCGAAACTTTTGAAAGAAGGTAAGAGCCTGACAGATGCGGCACATTACGCAGGTTTTTCCGACTCTGCTCATTTTACTCGGACCTTCAAAGAAAATTTCGGATTTGTGCCTTCTCTATTTTTCGGACATCTAAAATCCATTGAAGTTCGATTTTGTGAATCAGGCGATCTGATCTAATTAAAATTAGATTTCATACCGGAATCATTCAAGCGGAATATACTGCTCTCTGTTACTCTTCTCTGATCCGAGATTAGGGGACCCTTATGCCGATAGAAAAACGAAGAGGATTATTATCCAAACTCTCCTCTAAAATTTCCAAATACAATTCCGGATCCGTCCATACTCCTACTCAAGAAGAGAAAACTGGATTTTTAAAAGCGCAAAGATTGGCTTACAGATGTGTGACCGAGATTGAAAAGGAAATGCAAGAAGGTTGGACGGAACTCCAAGCAACAAAACGAATGGAAACTTTCTTAAGAGATCACGGGGTTAAAATATTTTTGCATCGTCCTTTCGCTTGGTTTGGAGATCATGCAAGATTTGACGGATACAAAAGATTCACTCAATTTCATCCTAGCAAAAGAAAATTACAGGTGAACGAATCCTTTATCTTAGATGTGTCTCCTGTCGTGGACGGTTATATAGGGGACATTGGATATTCTTCTTCACTAAATAAAAATGCCGAGTTGGATCATGGAATGAAATACCTATTAAAACTCAGATCGGAACTTCCCAAATTATTTTCTTCTTCCATGAGTTCTTCGGAGATTTGGCATAAGGTAGATCAGGATTCCAAACAGAACGGTTTCGATAATGTGCACTCTTTGTATCCTTTTGCCGTTCTTGGACATAGGGTGTATAAAGTACATTTACCTAATATTTCCTTTCCATTATTACCGATTAGTTTTGCAAGTTGGTTCAGTTTACAGGGATCTTTCGAGTTCCTCAGCCATAAGGTTCTTCCCGAGCTTCTGACTCCGGATCATGAGGGGGAGAAGACCGGGCTTTGGGCGATAGAACCGCATTTAGGAAAAGGCAAAACCGGTTTTAAATTCGAAGAGATCTTAGTGGTGGAAAAAAATAAGGCGTATTGGTTGGACGATGAAGTCCCCCACGTACAAAAATACGGAAAATTATTGGAAGCTGTATGAAATTACATCACACAATTATAATACTTACGATCCTTTTCTCTTTAGGGAAATGTAACCCTTCCGGGATTAAGATAGGAGCCCCTTATAAATTGGGGGAAATACCTCCTTCCATTTTGGAAGTCCAAGACAAAGAAGACCCTTTTTTGAGCGGACTTAAGGTGGAGATGGAAGATCTACCCGGTCATGATGATCTCATTTTCGATCGCCCAAAAGGATTCGGATATGCTTCCGGAATGGATGGCTGGATTTGGAGACTGAATTTTAAAACCGGAAAGGCCGAACAGTGGGTGAAACCGCCTGTCAATCCTGCCGGTATACAATTTGGAGATCGGAACAAGGAAAAAATATTAGTTTGTGCCTCCAGGCTCGGAGGGGAAACCTACGAGGAAAAAAATAGAGTTGGGCTTTACGAAGTGGATATAGAAAGCAAAAAGATAGATCCTCTTATTTTAGACCTTCCTAAATTAGAAAAAGAAGAATTAGAAAGAGTGTATCCCTTTTCGGAAATGCCTACCTTCTCCCTTCGAGATCTGAATTCTTCCAATTCGAGACCGTTTTCCTTATGTAACGATCTGGCCGTATCCGAAGACGGAAATCGTATCTATATCACCGAACCTTTCGAAAGATCTGATGCAGCAATGGGAAGCGGTGCCGTTCCGGAAGCGATCGGACTTTATCCTCATGGAAAACTTTGGATGTTGGATAGAAAGAAAAATACGATCTCTCTTACGTTAAGCGGATTTACTTTCGTGGATGGGATACTGCTGGATATAAGTCCGAATGAAAAGGAACAATCGGTGATCTTTACGGAAACCACCAAGTTTCGGATCATCCGAGCTTTTCTGTCCGGAAACAAACAAGGAAGTTTCGAAATCTTATTCGAAAATCTTCCCGGTCTTGCGGATGGACTGGAACGAGATGAAAAAGGAAGGATCTGGACCGGGATCATTAAAAAAAGATCGGGGCTTATCAATTTTGTGCATAATAATCCTTGGCTGAAAAGTGTTATCTTATCATTGCCTCAAAAAATCCTGCCGATTTCACATAATACCGGGATACTCGTGATCGATCAGAGCGGAAAAAGACCTCTTTATTATTCGATGCATGACGGGTCTAAAATTAAGGATATTTCAGTTTCCGTCCCTTTCGAAGACAGGGTCTATTTTCCTTCCTTCGACAAAACTTCCAAGGGGTTATATTCCTTGCCAATTTCTTCTTTGAAAATTAAGGAATAGGGTTCGGGCGATTCCTCGCAAAGCTCGGACCGGGCTACTTCGGCCTCGGGCATCGCCCTCGTCCCTTCGGGACTAAAGGCCTACGTATCCCTATCGCGGAATAATGCCGATAAATTCCAATACATTATGTTAACATAATGTATTTCTAGAACATAGGCGGGATGGTAACTAAGATATTTCCGATATTTGTCCCAGTTTGAATATCCGCTCCCGAGCTGAAAGTGACAGTATGGCTCAAAGAGCAGACTTGCGTAATTCCACCATCTCCGAGTCCCACTAGGTCCATAGAAATAGAATACTGGTCTCCGGAAGTAAATGAAACTGTGGAAGGTAGGCCGGCCGAACCGTTGAGGGAACCGATATAACCGGAACAACCGCTTACCTCCAGATCGAATGTGAATTCTTCTTGGTACCATGAATTGGGAATATTGCGGGCCCTTGCTAAATAAGAACCTGAACTTGGATCGGATGAAGTCGGTGCAACAAGAGTTAAATTGTTTGGAAAAATCTCAATGTAAGGATTACCGAAATGATTTGTTATGCCTAAGAGGAGCAATATGGAACTAGTACCCTCTTTTTGGGAAGGATCCAAATCCTGTATGACCAAAAGAACGGATCCACAATCGAATTGTAATGTCATACAAAATAGTATTACGTAATAAAAAAAGGACCTCGACATATCGGATTTCTCCATCTAATCCGAATCATGCGGAATATAACGATGAAAAAACGGATTTGTTCGGGAGTATCCGTTAAAATTTTAATGAACCTCTACTGCGAGTAAAGTAACGTCGTCTTGAAAGCCTCTCGGCCCTACGAAGATCTGCAATTCAGAGATCAAATCTTCCGCCACTTCCTGGATCCCCGTGTTTCTGCTCAAAATGGACAATACCCGGTTTTCTCCGAATTCCTTTTTTTCCTGATCGAATTCCTCGAAAATACCGTCCGAAAAGAAAAAGATCCTGTTCCCGGAAAGAAGAGGAACGGTTAGATTTTTATATGTTGCTTCTTTTTTTAGGCCAATGATAGGTCCCCTGGAATATAGATAATCCGCTCCGTCTTGTTTTTGTTTTAAGACCTGAGGAGGATGTCCGGCGGAAGAATAATACAAAACGTTATTATTCAGATCTATATCGGCTAAAACTGCGGAGAATATGACATTGAGACTTTTGTATTTCTGGCAACAGGCTGCGTTTAATAATTCTAATATACGGGAAGGTTGGTCTTTAATAAACTTTATACTTTCGAATTCCGCCTTAATCGTCATCGTAAGAAGTGCCGCCTGTACTCCATGGCCGGTGGCATCCACCAAGAATAAACGGAAATATCCCGGTTCAAGTTCGAAAATATCGTAGTAATCTCCTCCAATTTCCGACATCGGAAGGTAATATGGATGGATGGACACATTTTTACCGTTTAAGTTGAGAGTCGGTAATGTTTTCTGTTGTAATTTTTTAGCAAGAGAAAGGTCCCCTTTTAAAAGTTTCAAAGATTCGTTTAAGTTTTCCGTTCTTTCGATTACGATCTGCTCCAGGTTTACATTCAGTTTTTTTAATTCTTCTCCCAGGTCTTCTGCGAGCACGAACCCTTTGGAAAATCTGGAGGCAAGCAGCACACATTGGGAAAGTACAAGAGCCAAAACACCGTATGGGACCAAATAAATTGAGTCTATAAACTTATTCAGGTACAGCACGTCATTTGCTACCGTGGTCAGGTTTATTACCAGACTGAAAAAGCAGATCCTCGCTCCATCTATTCCTTTGGCGGACATGTATGCCAATTTGAAGAATAAATAGCTCAAAATTCCCAACATCATTATTTCCAATGAATTAATGAAGAACGACATGGTATAAAATTTTGTCGGAAGAAATAAAGCCGAAAATATAAGAGGAATACTTAAATAAAGTGTAATATTAAAAACTTTGTCCTTTTTGAATTGTTCTTTGAATACGGACTGAACATACAAAATTGTTCCGGGTAAAAGTAAAAATAAGAATAGGATCTCTCCTCTGACCGAGAACTCGTAGTTTCGGAAAATCGGGAATACGTTATAAAAGATCCTTTCCCCGTAAAAAGACACTCTAAATGCGATACACAAACAGAGCACGGCAAAGAACAATGCGGAAGCGTCCCTTCTTCTCATCAGATAAAACGTAAAATGATAGAGTGACATCACGAACAAGGTCCCGAACGTGATGGAGTCCAACATAGTAGCCTTTAAGGAAATCTGCTGAATATCGGAAGTATTCCCAAGCTGGATCGGATTCCAGATCCCGGAGCCGTTCGAATATTTATAATTCGAAACATGGATGAGGATCTCTATCTCCGGTTTGGCGGAAATAAAACTGAAAACTCCCGGTTTATAACCTGGGAAATATTCAGAGTCCTTTTTTCCAATATTCCCGCCTTTTGCTATCTCCTTACCGTTCACGAACAACGTATAAGAGGAACTGATAGAAGAGATCTTTAGACTGAGTTGGGTATTTGTCTCAGGTAATAATACTTTCGCTTTATAACTCGCGAAACCGTAACTTGGATACTTATTATCGACGTTACGTCCTTTATCCCATTTGGCTGGGACCTTTATGTAAGAAGGTGAGGATGTTTGCCCATTAGGATTGGAATCGGGAAGAAGCTTGTTCCAATAAAACTCCCAATCTCCATCCAAACTGATATTGCCGTCCGTTTGAAAATTCCATTGTTTTAGATCCAAGACCCCTTGTACGACTTTAGGGCTTTCCTTTCCTGGGCGGCAGCCTAAATAAAGGAAGAATAGTATAGATCCTAAGAGCCATAACGATATTCTATTTTTGCCCAAAATCCGGATCTTCCTGCCGATAAATTTCATTAGGCTTAGGCTCTATATGGATTTCTGATAGCTAAAAATATCAAGATCGGATTTTTTTTAGGAAGAGAAACGCGGGTTAAAACGCTTCGTTTTTCGTCGAATGCCTGATGAGATCCAGTATTTTAATCATAGAAGAAAAGGAAGAAGAATACAAATGGATCCGGACTCTATTGGGAGCTATCGAATCCTTTACTCCTAACTGTACACGAGTCTTGAGTTTTCAAGAAGCCTTGCATCGGGCGAAGACCGAATCTTTTGACGTTATACTATTCCAATACGATTCCCAAAAAAGTTTAGAAGATCTGGAGAAGTCTCAGATCCATATACCCTTGATAGTTATAGTAGGAGATCAGGGGTCTAAGGAAGTTCTTAAAAATTCTAAGATCAAATTTACCGATCTATTATTAAAGGAAAGTTTGAATACAGATCTTCTGGACCGTTCTTTGCGTCTAGTATTGCAGACAAGAACTACGGAAGAAAATCTAAATCTTCTTAAGATAGGAATTGAAAGGTCCAAAGATATTTTTCTGATCACGGAAGCTTCTCCTATAGATGAACCTGGACCCAGGATCGTATACGTAAACGGCGCTTTCGAAAGACTGACGGGTTATAAAAGAGAGGAAGTATTAGGAAAAACTCCTAGAATACTTCAAGGACCTAAAACAGATAGAAAAGTCCTCGATAGGATCAGAAAAGCGATTTCGGAAGCCAAACCTTGTTTCGAAGAGATCGTAAATTATGATAAGGATGGAAAAGAATATTGGATCGAGATGGATATCTTTCCCATCGTAAACAATCAAGGTATCGTCACTCACTTGATGGGAATAGAACGAGATATTACGGAAAGACGAAATACCGAGGAAAGAATCAGACATTCCCAAAAGATGGAAGCTGTTGGGCAACTTGCAGGGGGAATGGCGCACGACTTTAATAATTTATTAAACGTAATATTAGCAAATCTAGATCTTCTCGAAATGAAGTTGAAAGATTCCGAAGATCTTATGAAAAGGGTCAGGTCGGCGCAAGACGCAATACAAAGAGGCGTCGAGATCAACAAAAGGCTTCTTGCTTTTTCCAGAAAGCAGGCCTTAAATCCGGAATCATGCGACGTAAACCGGGTATTGAGGGACTTTGTCCCCATTTTGGATCGTATAAAGACCGAAAAAGTAGAAATAGAATATGAGATCGCCGACGAAAAAACGATTTGCGACATAGAAAAGACCGGCCTGGAGAATGCCTTACTCAATCTTGCGTTGAACGCGAGAGATGCCATGCCGGAAGGCGGTAAAATATTTATTTCTACCGGATTTGTCCGAAATGGAGACACAATAGGACCTAAAATTTCCGGTTTGGAAGCGAAGGATTACTTTTTGGTCTCTGTTACCGATACCGGGACAGGCATGGACGATCTTACGAAGGCTCGAATTTTTGATCCTTTTTTTTCGACCAAGGGAGGAGGAAAGGGAACGGGTTTGGGATTGACCATGGTTTACGGTTTTGTAAAACAATCGAACGGTTTTTTAAAAGTGATCACCGCACCGGAATTTGGTTCCAGTTTTCTAATATTTTTGCCGGTGCATAGGCAGGACGAAAGTCAAGATATTCCCGCGACCAAAAGGAAAACCTTGGTCATGGAAGAAAATCGAGAAACTGCCGAATTAGCCTGCGTGTATTTGAGAGAACTGGGTTATGAACCTCATATAAGTTCGGATATGAATCGATTGGCAAAATTTTTCTCCGGCGATCCTGAAATCTCCTTCGTGTTGTTGGATCTCCAACTTGCGGACTCTAAAGGGATCGATCTAAAAAAAGAACTGGAAAGATTCGGTTCGGGAAAACTAATCGCTACCTCTTCGAGCCGCGGAGATAATTCGGAACTCCCGAATTCAGTACCTCTGGTCCGAAAACCGTATACCAAAACCTCATTAAAAGAAGCGGTTCGCAATATCGGAGAAATTCTTCCATGACGGATTCAAGAAATTCTAAAAAACTTCTAATCCTGGATGATGAAGAAGAAATAGCAAAGATCCTAGGAGAGATCGCAGTAGATTGCGGCTTTTCCGTTTCTTTAACTCATACTGCACCCGACTTTTTAGATAAGTTGGATCCTAGTTTTGATTGTGTCATCTTGGATCTAATGATCCCTGGGATGGATGGAGTGGATGTGATCCGTTTTTTGTCGGAAAAAGATGTACATCCCGACGTGATCTTGATCTCAGGAGCTGATAGAAGAACTCTTCATAGCGCGGAAACTTTAGCCGGAGAATACGGATTACATATCGCGGCGGTCATGGAAAAACCGATCCGAGTTTCCGACATCAGAAATATCTTGTCTACGATTGCCGAAAAGGAATCCGATATTTCTTCCCGTACCAAAACGGGTGGAAAAGGAAAATCAGGCCCTACATTCGAGAAGGAAGAAATTTTAGAAGCCGTTCGTTCCGATCAATTCATATTATTTTATCAACCTAAATTCGATCTAAAAACAGGAAGGGTGGAAGGTTTCGAGGCTCTGGTGAGATGGAACCATCCCAAATTAGGATTAGTGTTTCCTGATTCTTTTTTACCATTGATGGAAAAAGAGATCACAATCCTAAATCTAATGACCGAAAAAATCATAGATCTTGCATTGGATGAGAAAAGGATTTGGAATGCTAACGGAAGAAGGCTTCGCGTAGCGGTTAACGTATCTCCTGTAACATTGACCGAACTGGATTTTCCGGAAAGGATCCTTGCTAAAATAAAGAACCAGGGAATCCCCCAAAGCCAATTCCAGATGGAAATTACGGAAACGGGGTTTTTGGAGAACATTCGTTTTACTCAGGACATTTTAACCAGGCTTAGGATCCGCGGAATCGGGCTTTCGATCGACGATTTTGGCACGGGTTATTCTTCCCTGAAACAATTACATAGATTTCCTTTTACGGAATTGAAGATCGATAAATCGTTCGTTATGGATTCTCCCAGGGACAGGGAATCTTTGTTTATTTGTCAGGCTTCCATAGATTTAGGGCATAAATTAGGAATGAATGTCGTAGCAGAAGGCATCGAAACTGCCGAAGTGGAAAGATTGATGAAAGAAGCCGGTTGTGATGTGGGCCAGGGTTATTATTATTCCAGACCTGTCCATCCGGAAAAAATTCCGGAAATTCTTTCCAAATTCGGTTAACAATAGTACTCTTGGTAGAATGTCCTCGGGAAAAAGTAACAAATTATCGGAACAAACGATTCCGGACCAAAATCCCGAAATAAGTAAAGAAACAAAATCGGTATTGGATCATATACCCGACGCAGTCATATTAGCAGACCTAGAATGGAACGTAACGTATGTGAATGAAAAAGCGGAGGAAGTCCTTCGCAGATCAAAGGAAAGCCTGATCGGTAAAAATTTTCTTAGAGATTTTCCAAGGCTGATAGGGACGGATTTCGAGGCTCAATACAAAAAGGCAAAAGAAACCGGAAATTCTTGCACATTCGAAACATTCTTCGAGCCGTTCAACGTATGGATAGAGGTTAGGATCTCTCCGAGACCGGACGGATTTTTAGTATATTATCTGGATATTACCCAAAGGAAAAAGAAAGAGATCTCTTGGGCAATAGGAGAAAGTCTACTTTGGGATATATCCACTTCCGATACTTTGAGTTCAGCCTTCGAAAAAGTACTCAAGACCTTAATTAAAAATACTGCATGGACCTACGGGCAGATTTGGAGATCCAAAGATAAAACGGTTTATATAAACGAAGAAGATCCGTACGTTTACGGTTCCGACCTTCAACTTTTATTCAGAAAAGAATCCATAAACAAGTTTTTCAACATGGGAGAAGGAATACTTAAGAAGGTAAGTGAATCCGGCGAATTATACTTTATTCCGGATCTTGCGGCCGACACCGAATTAAAAAGAAAGGAAGCTGCATTAGCTGCAGGATTTCGTTCTTGGTTGGGAATTCCTATACTTTCTCACGGACGATTTTACGAAATAGAACTTCTTTCGGAAAAAGTTTTAAATCCCGAGGAAGCGTATTTGGATCTACTTGGTGTTGTTTCCAAAAGATTTGCCGAGATAGTGAGTAGAAGGGTTGCCGACGAGGAAAGAAAGGCATTGATAGAACTCTCTTCCGAGATTATCTTGAGTGTGGATTCCGATTGTGTAATCCTAAGAACCAATTCCGCTTTCCAAAGGATCTTAGGATACGAAATAAAACATGTCGTAAATAGAAGTTTGTCGGAATTCCTACATCCTGACGATATAGAATTCACCAAAGAGAAAATTTTCTCAGGTCCCAAGGAAGGATTCGAAAATCGTTATATAACTAAAGATGGAAAAGTATGTTCTCTACGCTGGAATACGATCCGTCTTCCGGACTCGGAAACGATATTTTGTATCGGAAGAGATATCACCGAAGAAAAAGAATGGAACGATTCACTACGACAGTTCCAAAAGCTGGAAGCAGCAGGGGAACTCGCAGGAGGAATGGCTCACGACTTTAATAATCTCCTAAATATTATTTTGGCAAATTTGGATCTTTTGGAGCTAAATCTTAAAGAGACACCTGAACTGTTAAAGCGAGTATTCTCCGCCCAAGATGCAGTTAGAAGGGGAGCCGATCTCAATAGAAGACTATTGGCATTTTCACGTAAACAAGCGTTAAATCCGGAACAGGCGGATGTAAATCATGTGATCTTGGATTTTGCTGATATACTTACTCGGATCCGGAACGATATAGTCAGTATAGAATTCTGCTTGGAAGAATTTCCTTTGATCTGCTCTTTCGAGAAAAATGGACTAGAAAACGCACTTCTAAATCTTTGTCTGAATTCAAGAGACGCAATGCCTCAGGGTGGAAGAATTTTAGTAAGCACAGGATTTTCTCCCGCGGGAAAAGAGCATAGATCCATGATTCCCGGATTCGTGGATATGGAAGACGCATGTGTTATTTCCGTTCGAGATGAAGGTTGCGGAATGGATGCGGCAGTGATAGAAAGACTATTCGAACCGTTCTTTACCACAAAAGAATCCGGAAAAGGGACCGGGCTTGGCATGCCGATGGTTTATGGATTTGTAAAACAATCCAAGGGAATGGTACATGTTCACAGCGAAGTCGACAAAGGGACCTGTATTGAGATTTTTCTTCCTTTGACTCGTAGTCCCGAGATTGTTGGTTTGGATCGAAATGGAAAAATTTTGGTTTTGGAAAAAAACTTAAAAGGCCAGGCCTATCTGACAGCTTTATTGGGAAGATTCGGACTCGATATTTTTTCTGTTTACGATCTGCATGAAGCGAAAACCATTTTAGAAAATTATCCGGAAATGTTTACTATCCTCGTAGAGGAAGAGATCCTGTCTGAAATTTCCGGCTGGAAAAATTTAAAGAGTAATGTTAGGATTATCGTAATTTCAGAATGGAATTCAAAAACGGAATTTGATCCTTCCGTAAAGGTTTTGAAAAGACCTTATACTTGGACTAAGCTGAAAAAAATGTTAACTTAATGAAAATATAAAGTATTTTTACGCCCGCTTTTACGCTTCCGATCAAATTCCCGCTGATCTTAGATATTCCGCTCTTTCTTTTTCGGTATTGAACCGGGACTTCTTGTATCTTGAATTTTTTTCGGATGGCCTTGATTTGCATTTCTAAGTTCCAACCCCAAGTAGGATCTTGGAGATCCAAAGCTAATAAGGATTTCCATCGTACGATACGAAACGGCCCCAGGTCGGTGAATTTTACTCCATAAAAAGTCCGGATCAAAAAACAAGAAAACCGATTGCCGAACTTCTGCAAGAATGACAAGGAACCCGGTTCTGCATTTCCTAAGGTTCTGGAACCTATCACTAGATTTGTATCCGGATCTTGGGAAAATACGAAAAATAGATCCTTTAGGTCGCCAAGATCATCCGATCCATCGGCATCCATAAACACGATAAATTCGGGAGAAATATTTTTCCTTTCAAGATAACGGATCCCGGCCAAACATGCGGAACCATAACCTCTTTTGGGTTCTTGGACTAAAATAACCCCTGCATCGATTGCAATCTGTGGAGTGGAATCTTTAGATCCGTTGTCTAATATCAGCACTTGTTCCGGCAAAATCCCGGATCCGAACAGGGAATCCAAAACCTGAGGAAGAGATCCCTCTTCGTTCAGTGCAGGGATCAAAAATTTAGAATTTGCCCAAGGAGCTTGCAAAAGGTTTATTCCCCTCTTCTATTTTTAGAGATCCTGAAAACTTCTTCAGGCGAATAGATCCTACTTTTTCCCGAGTTTAGATCCACTGCTTCTTTGTGGACTAGGCTGGAAAAAGGGTAATGATTTTCTATTTCCGAGATCTTTTTGCGAAGTTGATAGGATTTAACTTTCTCGCTATTTTTTCTCATGTGTTCCGCATTGGATTCTTTTAGACGAATATGATAAATTTCGAATACGATCTTAGAATAACCTTTTTCGATCCCTGTGAATAGATCCATCCAAACTTTGGTCTCTCCGGGAAGAATACGCGTATCTGCTACTAGTTTAGCCTTCGGATACCATTCCCATTCTTGTCCGAATTTGATCTCCTTGTCGGCGAGAGATCTACCTTCGGGATCCAATATTGAAATTTTCAGAAGTAAAAATCGTTCCGGATCTCCGGTCGGAATATTATGCGCGGCTTTTTCATTTTTCAGAGAAACTGAATATTCTAGATCGTTTCCTTTTTTCTTCCACAGGATCGGTTCTATCGTTAATCCGGACCGATATCCTCCGGGAATCTGTTTTTCATACAGTTCGAATTTTTTAGGAACACCTCCTCCAATAAAGGAATGTTTATGAGAAGTTCGGATCGGAGTGTTTAGTTCCGGTTTCACAAGTTTACGTTGTAATTCTCTCATATGGCAGGAGCCGCAGGCTAACTTTCCGTGGGAGTTTTCCTTTTGCTCCAACTCAATACCCGTATTGAAAGCGCATACCAATTGGTCGTCCAAAATGTAATTTGCGTTATGACAATCTAAACATCTATTCCTCAATTGATCCGGAACGATTTTTACAGGATGGGGAGGTTTGGTTTTGCCGTTAGCACCTAATATGTAAGAGTTCCCATTTTCATCCAAACGAACATGGCAGACTGCACAGGTTACCGCTTCCTCCTTCATCTTCGGGTCGAATTTAGGATTCGGTTCTTCTATTGGAGATCTATAATCTCCGTTATTCAAATAGTCGACTAGAGTTTCTCTCTGGTTCGCAACTGGAGTATGGCAATTCAAACAAAGCCAACGGGGAGAAGAAGGTTTGGAAAGTTCGGACTGGAATTGCAGATCGGAAAGAGCGTTTGCGTGAGTGGATGTTTTCCATTCCGCATAAATTTCTACATGGCATTTTCCGCAATTTTCCGCTCGAACTTCCCCGACTCCGGCAAGAGGAGGAAGGTAGGGTAAAGGTTTAGACCATGGAGCCTGCGAAAACACATCTTCCACAGGGATCGGTTTATCTTTCGGTTTGGTAAAAATACAATAGAATAAACCGGCAGCCAAAGATATCGATAAGATCGATAGGAATATACTTCTTCTTTTATAAGAGAACATTAGTAAAATTTTATCTAGTTACTAAAGGATGGTTTTCATCCCCTTTAGAAGACCATTCCCACATGGAGCCTGCATAATTTTTTGCATTATAACCCAATGAGACCAGAACGGAAGTCATCCATCCGGATCTTACTCCTCCAGTACAATAAGAAATCACTGTCTTATCCTTAGAAATCCCTAATTCATATAATTTCGCGAGGATCTTGGATTCGCTTAATAAATATCCGTCTTTGTCCAAAAATTGTTTATAATAGATCCATTTTGCTCCGGGAAGATGTCCTCCTCTAGACTCTCCGTAGGGAGTTTGTCCTAAAAATTCTCTTTCTTCTCGGGTATCTATAAAAGCGAATTTTTTATCGGAAAGTTGGGATAGGACAAATTTGGAATCTGCTGACCAATTTTTATCATTCGAATCGGAAGAGTTTATTTTGGAAAGAAGTTCCGGACGGATCGGAACAGAGGAATTGGAAGCCTTTTTTAAAGAATTGATCCCTCCGTCCACTATAAAGGCTTTAGAAAAACCTAATGTGCGTAAAGACCAAACGATCCTTCCTTCTTCCCCCCATCCTCCAATAGTATCCCCGAACACCAATACTATTTTGTCCGGATACAAACTTTTCTTACGTAGTAGCTCCTTCGCTTCCGATGCCTCGATTAAATTTCCTTGGTGGGGAAATTCTTTCCGAGAGATCTCCTGCCACCCTAAGGGAATGGATTTAGGTATGCCAGAAAATTTGATCCCTTCTCTTGCATCCACGAACACTGCACCTTGGCCATGTAGATACAATGCTTCGGGTGCACTGATAAACCAGCCTTTAACCCCGGAAAGTTTTTCGGAGGCGAAAAGTGAGGAAGAAAAAAGAAAAACTAAAGCAAAGAAGATCCTGAGCATGTACGTTAATTTGGGATGGATCGATACGCGTGTCAATAAATAATACAAAAAATCTTATATAGCAGAATAATTTTAATATCACAGAAATGAGGCCATGATTTTAATGGGATTTCGCCTTAAATGGGGAATAGAACTTGGAATTTGAAAGGATTCAAGAAAGAGGAAACCGGATTCTAAATCGGACCTATCTGATCTGGATCTTGGCTGCGTTTGCGTATTTTAGCATTTTTCTCTTCTGGGAAAAGAAAAATTTAGGGAGAAGTTTAAATGGAAGTTTGTACATCTTTGGGTTTTGCGGAGTCTGCGCCGTTTACGGATTTTTATTTTTTTCTAAAACTTTCGAAACGTCAGATAGGTTCGGTTTTGTTTTAGGAGTTCTTCTTCGAGGAGTTTTGATCTTATCCACTCCGATCTTCGAAGATGATTGGGCTCGTTATCTTTGGGATGGTTGGATTAGTTCCGAAAAAGGAAGCCCGTATGGGATCAAACCGGAATCATTCTTTGGAGAAATAGATCCGATCAGAACGGAAATACTTTCTAGGATCAATCATCCGGACTGGCCTACCATTTACGGTCCTCTACTCGAGATCTATTTTTATTTAATCCACCTTTTATTTCCTTGGAAGCTCTGGGCGCTGAAACTTTTTCTTTTGGTTCCCGATATTCTTTTATTTTTTTTGATCCGGACGAAATACGGGACTCGATCTTCCGCAATATACTTTTGGAATCCGGTCCTCATAAAAGAGGTCTTTCTGAATGCACATCCGGATATAATAGGGATCTTTTTTTTGTTCTTTTCATTTTATTTAATGGAGAAGTATAAGTTTCGTCTAAGCTTCTTTGTTTGGGGACTTAGCCTGGCAGTAAAAGGATTCGGAATTTTACTTTTTCCTTTTTTATTAAAATGGCATTGGGAAAAAAATCATAACTGGAAAAAAACGGTAATTGATCCGAGTTTAGCGGTTTTAGGAATAGTATTAGCATATTCACCTTTTCTATTCTTTTCCAAGGAGACTGATTTTACGTCTCTGCGCAGCTTTATAGGAAGTTTTACATTCTTTCCTCTGGGTTATAATATCCTTCATGCTACATTCGGAGAATTATCTAGGGCGATTTGGGCGCTTCCTTCCATTTTAAGTACATTGATCTTTTTGAATAAACGATATACTTCCGATTTGGAGAAGGAAGAGAAGATCGGGATCACATTCTTCTTGTTCTTTTACTTCTGTCCTGTGGTCAATGCCTGGTATTTACTTTGGATGTTCCCGTTTTTACTCAGGTTCCCGAGGAACTTTTGGCCTTCTTGGATGTTTTTGTTTTTAGGACAGTTTTCTTATTTGAATTTCGCAAACCTAGGAGATTGGAGATCCGTAGTAGAAAAAGGTTTTTATGTACATCCTGATCTACTTTTGCTCTCTGTTAGTTTTATCTTCTTGCCCATTCTTCTAATCTGGATTCGAGTTCGCTTTTCTTCTAAAATTGCCAATTCTCTTTAGAAAACATCATATTTCAGTTAAATTATAATTTTATTCGTTTTTATAGAATTTTGATTGTTATTTTAAACTATATTTCTAATAAGTTGGAATAATTCTTATTATAACTGTTCGGGATAAACAAAATTCCGTTTCAGTGGGGAGAACCGAGTATGCCGACGATCGATCCGATGGAAAGAGGCCTGATCCAATCCATTGGGACCTTGGTTCGGAAGAGAAGACAAGAGTTAGGTCTTTCACTAGGAAAGCTTGCAGAATTATCTCAAGTGAGCCGAGGAATGTTAAGCTTGGTCGAATCCGGAAAAGCCGCACCTTCCATCGCTTTATTATGGAAAATTTCCAAGGCGATCCGTTTACCTTTGTCCAGTCTTATGGAATTTTCTAAGGAAGAATTTCCTAAAATTTACAGGAAAGAAGACTCCACCGGAAGTTCAGTGGAGGAGAATCAGTACGTGATCCGTCCTCTTCTTCATGAAGAAACTAGATTTCAAACTAGACTATTTGAGATTAGGCTTCTGCCTGGAGTCGCTAAAACGTTTATTACAAAAGTGCAATCCAAACAAAGACAGAATTTATTCCTACAGTCAGGCGCGCTACGTTTGAAAGTGGGAGGTAAATGGTTCGACTTGCAAGAAGGTGACAGCATGACCTTTTTGGGAAAAGATCTGCAAGAGCTTGCAAATTTAGGGGAGAAGGACTCTTATCTGATCTGGTCCTCTTCTCTTTCCGACGACTGAAATAGATTCCTGTTCGCGTTTGTTAATTGCAATTCTTCAGGGGGCTTTGAGTATAATCCGGACGTTTCACTCTAGGAAAAGTTTGTCGGTTAGATGAAGATCCTTAATAACATCCTAGAAAGTTTCTCCAAGCGAAAAAGGCTGATTTTGTCCTTACTGATCGGACTTGTTTCTATTTTTTTCTTAAAGGAAGCCTCATACCTTTTATACAAGACGTCTTCCCAATCTCAGGTGATCAATTCCGGATTTTATTATCTTTCTAAATCCGATCTTTCTACGGAATACGATTCGGATTCCTTTTTATTTCCGTATCATCTCAAAATTTTCGGGATAGATCTTTCTCCGGAAGAGTTCAAAAGATATTGTAAGTTTCTATTATATATTACTTCCGCAATCCTGATTTCCTACGCTTATTATTTTAGAGGAAGTTTTACCGGGGTCTTTTTGGGTTTTTTCTTACTTCTTTCTCCCGTTTATCTTATCCAAAATAATTGGATCGGTTTTGCGGATCATCTTACGTTCTTCTGGTCGGTATTGCTAATTATATTTTTGGATCAGAGAGATCAGTATCCAGGGAAGAAGATCCACTCTTACGTTTTATTTTTCCTTTTTGTGCTGGGATCTTGGACCCATTTTTATCAATTCGTGCCGATTTCTCTTTTCGTTCTATTTTTGTATTTTTGGGAGAAAAAAGAGATAGATCGAGATATATTAAAGGTCTTCTTTTTTGGGATATTCGCTGGAAGAATTTCTTCTTTTCTGATCTTCTATCTCAATGGAATAGAATGGAATGAAAGAAGGTTAGATACCGCGCAGTCCTTGGGTTTTGCGCGTTGGTATTCTATGCACACGAAACATCTTATTCTTACCTTAGTTTCTTTTTGGAACGGTTTGTTATTTTTGTTTTTAGAGAATCTGGCACGTAAAAAGGTATCGATCCTCTTGGTGTGCTTCGGGGCCTTTGTCATTACATTTTTCACTGCAGACAGTACGAGAGTGTTTTCTCATTTATTCTATCCGGCGTGGATCGCTCTTTGGTTGATCCGCTTTCGAAGTGGATTTTCCAAGCGGGATAAATGGATCTTGTGCTTCGGATTGGTTCTTGCATTTGCCTATCTTTTGGTTTTTGATCCTTTCTATAAATGGGGCGGGGACCTGATCTATTTAGGACCTCGTATCTCCTTTTAAAGTGAAATTACATTATAAAAAAATAATTTGTAATTCCTGAATATTCTGCTTAGCGGAAAATAACGCAGCCTAAATTCACAAAAACATTTTTACCTTCCATTTTGTTTCCGATTTTTTAGAGTTTAGTCTGTTTTGTTTAAAAAATTGGTTCTTAGTTATAGTATATTATCTAATTTATTGGAAATTATATTCGTTATAATGAAATAATCTTGGTAATAGCGAAACTCTGTATCGATTTTGTTCTTAGAGTCCGCAGTGGAATAAACATGAGGGAACCCCGAACCGGACCAGCAATGGAGAACAAAATGAAAAATATGCTCATTTATTCGAGCCTCCTGGCAATTGCGCTGGGATTATTCGGGAATTGTGGGGAGGGAACTTCGGATAGTTCCGCACTAGCGTTAGCGGCAATCAGCGGGGGAACTTCAAGTGTAAAAGTTGCCAGCGCTTCCGATCTAGCGATCGAATCTGCGGACGATTATAACGAGAATCGATTCGGTCTAATCACGGCATCTACACTTAGAACTTGGGTAAACGACTGGGCAAACAATAGGCCAGCAGGAATTACCGGAAATTTGGTGATCTTTCAAGCAAACAAAGTGGGAGCGGATTCGAATAAAAGTTTAATCCTTCCTACGACCGGAGTGAAAGTTTTTATCTCCGTTGATGGAAACAACTCAGCGCTTTATTCTTGGAAAACTTTTAGAGAAACCAGATACAACGGTTTGATTTCTATTCCTGGCGGAACTGCAACAACTGGAGGATTCGGAATTATCGGCGGCGCAAGCATCGACGAATGGTTCCAAACTTACGGGGTAGATCCTACTAAGGATCTGATCGTTTTTGCAAGCGGTAACGGAGATAACTACGGATCCATCGGTCACCAACATTATTCGTTAAGATATTGGGGTGTGGCGCACGAACATCTTGCTATCTTGAACGGAACTATTAAAGGTCAATTCCCTGAAGCGGAATTAGGCAATGATACCGACGAGTCTGTTCCTCCTTTGAACGGAACATTCTCGGTGAAACAACTGAAGAATGTGGATAACAGAATCTTAACATTGAGCATCGAAGATACTATCGAGGTAGTGAAGAACAACGGAAACCATAGTGTAAAGGGACTTTCTTCCAGCGTTTTGATCTCCGATAACAGAACTAAAAATAATACCAACACTATTGGCGCGTATACTTCGACTGCTGGATGGCAAGAATACGATGGTGGAGAGAACACAACTGTAACCACTAAAACTTCAGGTGGAGCAGTCGCTTTCGAAGGTCACTTGAAAGGAGCGGTATTCGTTCCTCACTTTAACTTAATTGATCGGGCGTCTTTGGACAACACTTACGCTTATACTACTTCAGCAGCAGGGACTTTTAATACCCTCAAGTTCAAATCCAAAGCGGATGTTAAGGATATTTGGGATACTTACGGAACCACCGGCGGACCTAATGCAGGTGCGCCTGCATATGAAGAAGGCCAAACTATTCTTCAATACTGTAGGACAAATACCAGAACTCAGACGAGCGGTATTTCCACTCTTCTAATCTTGGGACGTCCAACCGTATTCTTGGAAGATGGGTGGAGTATCTTCGGGTTCTTATCAGGTAACTTCCCGGCTGCGAATTTCAACGACGATGTGACTGCTGGGGCTTCTTCTTATCCTTCCGTTCCGGTTAAATTTGCTGCGGACGTTCAAGGTGTGATCGAGTCCGGCGCCAGGGGATCCGGATTAGGCCCGCACTATAACTCCGGTGTAAAAAAATCCACTGTGGATTATTTCCAAATCAACTCTTCGGCTACTACTACCAAAGCGGCCTTTGTGGAAGACTGGAATTACAAAAATCAATAGTCGCGACTTAGATAAAGAGGGTGGGTGAATCTCGCCCTCTTCGATTCCGTAACATAAGAACCGGTCCCAATGGTCCAGGTTTTTTAAACCCGTGATTAAACGCTTATCGATAACCTAAGTTTTTAAGGCGGATTATAAAAAAAAGAGGGAGTTACTGTTTTATGAAAATCTTATATATATATGCGCTCATAGGCGTATTATTTTTCTCTTCTTTGGAAACACTTTTCGCTTCCGGGGGATTCGGAGGAGGTGGAGTGGCCGGTCAGGCGCTTCGCGGAAAGGAAAGAGAGAAGTTCAATCTCGGCAAAGCAATCTATAACGGAGAAGTCGCCTTAGACCCTAAAAAAGAAGATCTCGCAAAATCGCAGAAAAACCGGTTGGAATATCTGCAAGGTTCCTTGCCCAACTCGGAAAAAGGAAGGGTAAACCTGGAGGATTTGGCGGGCAAATTGTCTGAAGAACAGATTTCCGCTTTGGAATTTTTCGTAAGTATCCGCTTCAACCTGAAGTTGGAGGAGAAAAGGGATTAAGCAGGGAATCTTTATATAATGAAATATTTAATTAAGAAGGGAGTTCTCCTTCCCCTTCTATTTTTGGCCCAACCTTTTTTTATTGGGGAATTATTCTCTCAGACGGTTTGGGCTCCTTACCAAAGACAACTATGGGTCCGGACTACCGCGGTGAATTCGGTCTACGATTCCGCATACGTGGGTAAATACCATACCACTTACGACGACGATGTCCGTATCAATGTGGGCGCTCTTGCGTTCGAGTATGGGATCACTGACAGACTGACTATGGATTTGCAGACAGGTTTCGGTAAATTGGGAAGAACCCAATTAATAGACCGTTATTTCGGGACCTTAACTTCACCTGAACAACCGGACAAATACGGGATCATTGATTCGAGAGCGGGTTTACGCTACAAGATTTTGGATGAATATGATTTCGATTCTATCTGGATCCCTACAATAAGCGTAAGGGTTGGTGGGATTAAAAAGGGAGATTATGATAGAAATCCTCAGGCTTTAGGAGATGGATCGAACGGTGCAGAGGTAAATATCTATCTGGGAAAAGACTTCAACATTTGGGGAGTCGGCGCTTTGGGTGAATGGAGTTATCGGAAAAGGGAAAAACCGGTACCGGATGATATTCTTTATTTCGGAGCGCTGTACAAACGTTTTTTCGATTCTTTTATCTTCATTGTTGGAAGCAGAGGACAGATCGGACAAGGAGGATATGCTTTCGCCGATCCAAGAGGAACTCCTCCTTTAAACTTGATCCAGTTGGATCCGCCTTCTATTGCTCCTTTCGGGCAGGATTGGTACAATTATTACCTAGAGCACGAAAGGCCTGCTTGGGGAAGAAAGGAAGTATATCATAACGTGGAAGTAAGTTTGGGGTATACGGATAAGTACGGGAATTATTATAACTTCTTCTATTCTCATACATATTCCGGATACAACACCGCAATCTTAAAGACCTTCGGGTTCTTGATCAATTTTCCGTTTAACTTGTGATCGGAGGGAATATGTTCGATTTTAATATTAGAAAATTAGGAATTCGTGTTTTACTAATCCCTTTTCTTGGATACTGCGGTGCGCCGGAGTATATCACTCCATATCAGAAGCTTGCTTTGGTGCAACCTGTGCAGGTTTTCGGGACTTCTCAACTTTTGTCGGTATCCGACGACGATTATAATAATAATTCGTACGGACTCATCACTGCGTCCACTTTGGAATTTTGGCGATCGAATTGGGCTGCGAATCATCCTTCTGCGATCAGCGGAAGGCTCATCATCTTTCAGATCAGCAGCGGATCTCTTTCCGGTTCTTATGTAAGACCCGAGGCTGGTGTGAGAGTGTATGGGATCAGTTCAAGTTCTACGGATTATACTTTTTTTGGACAGACCAGATTTAACGGTCTGATGGATACGGAGACAATCGTTCCGGAGGGCAAGAATATCGACGCATTCTTAAAACGTTTCGGAGCCAATCCGGCAACGGATCTGATCGTCCTTGCACAAGATGTTCCGAGTGACGGAAATTTGATGCTGACCCTTCGATCTTGGTATACAATGTATTATTGGGGAGTGGAAAAAAATCATCTTGCCGTTTTGAACGGAGCGATTTCCGCAAAGATCGTAGCTTCCGAGCTTACCGGCGGGTCTTCCTACACTGTTCCTACAACTAGCGGGGCGGGTAATCTAGGAGGTTTGTATCGGGATCACACGATCTTGCAGGCTACATTAGCGGATGTTTTTAATGCGGTCCAAGGGATTACAAATCCGACTTTCGAAAGTTCCACACCTGCGCCCGAAGGAGGAAGTTTTATTTTAGATGCAAGGACTGCCGCGGAATACGATGGTTCCGGAACAACAATTGGAGCTTCTACTTATACTTGCGCGGATACCCCTAGTTGTTATACACCTTTCGAAGGCCATATTAAGGGAGCAAAGAACATTCCTTTCGCGAACTTTATCAATGCGAACAAGGAGTTCCTACCGAAATCGGATCTTCAAAACCTTCTCTCTACGAATGGATATACGAACGGACAGACGATAATTGCGTATTGCAGAACGAACGTAAGATCTTCCATCACCGGATTTGCCACGCTTGCGATCCTTGGATATCCGACCAGATTTTATGACGGCTCTTGGGTAGAATGGGGATCACTTGCTTACGATCCCAGCGCTGCTTGGTCCAATCTAAGCGCGGTATCTCCTTGGAGAACGGACAGATCCGCTGTTACTGAATCGATTACGTATAACGTAGGAAAATCGGGAATAGACGCATCCAATATTTCTAATTTAGGTAATTATTTCACACCGGACCGAAATTTTGCGAAAGGTACGAACGATATCATAGACCAGGATAAAAAATATCTTTCAGGTTCTGCTTCCTCCGGCGGCGGAGGAGGTGGTTCAGGAGGCGGTGGTGGGGGAAATCCTTGCGGAGGATAACCTCTTTATTCTTCCTGGCTGCATTTATTGCGGCGGCCTTCTTCTTTTTGTATTGTAAAGAAGAAGGGTTTCACCAAAGGCATTGGGCATTCCCCCTCGAATCCCAAGGCTCGCTTTCAGTAGATCCGAACCCGGCCTCTTGCGGGAGTTGCCATTTACAACAGTTCGGTTCATGGAAGTCGGCACTTCACTCCCGGGCCGTTGGCCCGGGCTTTCTTTGGCAATTACCTCGGATCGGAAAACACGGATCCGAAAATTGTATGAATTGCCATAGCCCAAATCCGGAAACCAAAAACATCTTACTTTCTCGTTTAGGTTGGGGAGAAGTATCCGATCCAGCTTGGAAACCGGGAAGTGAAGAAAACGGAGTCCAATGCGTAAGTTGCCATCTCCGAAAAGGAAAAATATACGGACCGTTTCCCAAAGACTGGGCTAAGGATAGAATATTCCAAAATTCGAATATTCCTCACCAAGGTTTTCTTCCCCAAAAGGAATTCGAAGAGTCCGAATTTTGTAAGAACTGCCATCAATCTCCCGATACCGCAAAACAGGTAAACGGAAAGTTTCTGATGGATACCTACGATCAATGGAGAAGGTCTGGATTTGCAGATTCTAACGTGCAATGCCAGAACTGCCATATGCCGGACAGAAAGCACGAATGGAAAGGTATCTCCGACGCTGAAATGGTAAAACGTGGGGTCCAAACTTCTTTACAAGTACTCCCAAAAGAAGAAGAAGCCGAAATTATTTCCGAACTCAAAAACTCCGGTGTAGGGCATTCATTTCCCAGTTATTCGGTCCCAAAAGTATATTTAGAAGTTTGGACAGAATCCCTCACTGGAAAAAGAAAAAAGATCTCCGAGAAAACATTAGGCTGGATGTTGGATTTAGAATTGCAGAAAGAAATTTTCGATACAAGACTTTCTCCGGGAGAATCCGCTCTTCTTCGTGTCCAAATATCAAAAGAAGAATTTTCCAAAATCAAACGGGTCGAATTCATCGTTACAGTAGATCCGAAAGAATATTATAAAAGAATGTTTCAGGATAATTGGAACTACAGAGATACATTTCCAGAAGATACAAAACTTTGGGTTTTGCCGAATTTAAAAAAGGCATTAGAAGAAGCAAACGCTGCAAAATACGAATTGGCTCGTCTCGAATGGAAAAAATAAACGCAGGGATATTCGCACGCAGAGACGCAAAGACCGCTAAGGATTTTTTTCGCACGGAGTGCACGGAGATCACAGAGGGGTGGTGAGGAGTGTAGGAGTTCCAACACGCGATAGTTAAGTTGGATGTTGGAATTCCTACATTGCGTATCTTCTTTTCTTTGCGGCTTTGCGTGAA
The DNA here is from genome assembly GCF_040833995.1 of Leptospira sp. WS58.C1. NCBI lineage: Bacteria > Pseudomonadati > Spirochaetota > Leptospiria > Leptospirales > Leptospiraceae > Leptospira > Leptospira cinconiae. The sequence continues at coordinate 2,740,891 of NZ_CP162137.1, read as the reverse complement.
AAATAAACACTCCGTGCTCTCTGTGTTCTCTGTGCGAAACAGCAAAAAACTAGTTTCCGAATCTACCGCAGATCCCCAAAATCATCCCGAGTATGGCATCTATATTAGAAGAACCGGAATTCCCAAAATTAATAAGTGCATATAGAGAAGCCTTAAAACGGAGATATTCCAAAAACAATCTATCTAAGTATCCAAAGTTCTCTTCCATCCCGGAGGAGAAAGTGGATCTTTTAGTACGCTACTTTCTGGAACTGCTATACCCGGAATACGCGGGTAGGAAGAAATTAGACGGTGCGTTCGAATCCTTGGCGGGATTTGTACATTCTCCGCCAAAAGTATTCGGGCTTTTAGGCTCTTTGAGTATAGCCGTATTCAAACTGGGTCGCCATTTAAAGTCAGCATTCCAAGCCGGATTTGCAGCATTACATTCTTATGTAACCGCTCACAGATTCGAAGAGATCATGTTTTCGAAAGCAAAAGAATTATTAAAAGAAGGGAAGGATCTCACGAATAAATCAGTCTTTGATCAGGTTCTTGCTTCGGTTTCTAAAAAAGACGCGGACCAATTTCGGGAAGATATTTTAAGATTATTCGCCACACTTTCGGATAAGGAACTTCTTTCTAAGATCAAACAACTCATGGATGCAGTCGTTAATACGATGAAGTCCAAAACGAAAACATATACGCAGCAAGAAGTAGAAGGTATTATGCTCGGAGCAGGTATCCTCACAAAGGGAGAAGAACTATTTTCCGGGATGACTCGAGAGGAAATGGATTTAATCTTAGAAGCGATCGACCAAGTGGAGAAGGATGCCTTTGAGGAAGCAATCGCTACTGTAAGCGGTACATAACCCGTGCCGACGGTCGGAGTCGAACCGACACGGGGTTGCCCCCGCTGGATTTTGAATCCAGTGCGTCTACCAATTCCACCACATCGGCGGGTTTTATAATTCCTTATTGGATCAGGAATCGAGTTCGATGTATTTGCCCTTACCGCGGGCAACAATCTTACCGATCTCGTTCTCGATTTCGGCTCTGTTTTCGATCACTTTTTTGTTCTTTTTAACAAACCAGCCACGTAAATGCAGAGGTTGATTTACTTGGGCAGGTTGCAAGAAGCGGATCGTCAACTCGCCGGTTGTTGTTTTAAAATTCATCGCCTCATTGATTTTGGCCATGATTTCGTCCAAAATAGTGGCGATGATTCCGGGATGGATCACGTCCGGAGACCCTTGGAACTTTTCAGGAACCGTGTAGTCGCCGTAAGCGGTTTTTGTGTCCTCATCAAAGGTGATCTTTAATTGAAGACCGTCCGGATTATCAGGACTAGACCCGAAGCTCAGGTTTTCCCGAACCGTTGATTTCATATATGTCAAGTTATTACTTAACATTCATGGTGTCAATCGGAAAAAAGCTATTGGGTCCCGTTTAAGAACGACGTAATGTTCTGTCGAAAATACTAGGTAAGATTTTTTCTAATGACGGCCCTTCTTTTATTACTAGGACTTCTTTCTGCGGGAGCAGGAGCATACACTTTATTCAGAGATCCGAATAGATCTTCCGGAAGTCCTACGCCTTCTCCTGGAGGCGGTGCTGCGAGTGGAGGAGGTGGTCCCGGCTCTGGCTCCTCCGGTGGGGGAAGTCCTGCTCCGGCTGATCGCGGTAAACTAGTCAATGTAGGAGACCAAGATTCTTCCTCTTCTCCGACTTCCTCATCACCACAAAGAGGTGGCGGTCGGGAAGAAGCGGAAAAACCTAAGGAAGAATGGAGTCCTCCTTCCGGAAGCGGCGAAAAACCGAACTATCCAGGATTAAAGAAGAAGGAAAAATTACAACTTCCTCATGCAACCGACGATATCATTCGGAATAATTCTCGTTATGCTCATCATCGAAGACCTTTGCTTCATTCGGAAGCATTGGTGGATAAGGAGAACTTTTTAGGCGCATTAGAAATATTAAAAAGAACTAATGCTCGAATTCCTGATGCGGATATTAACGAGAAAATAGACAATAATATCCAAGCGATCGAAGATCATCTAAGTTCTCCTCCGGAAGAAGAGACGTACACTCCGGATGATCCGAATTATACCGGACCACCGATTCCCATGGGGGATCTGGTCAAAGCGATCAAGGATATCAGCCAGGCATTAGGAAATAATCTTTCCCAGGGATTTGCTAATCCGATCCAGATCCAAGCTCCTCCCGGAATGGAGGTCCCGAAACTTCCTGCGGAATTACCGCCGGGGCCGGTATCTTATCAAATTATTTCTTATGCCCCTTCTTCCGGGCCGATGCCTCCGCCTCCACCCGGAGCGCCTATTTCTTATAGTGCGGGAGTTCCTTCCCCTCCAGGAGGATTTCCTCCTGGGCCTGGCGGTCCTCCTCCAAGCGGTGGTCCGGGTCCTGTAGGCCCGGAAGATTTTGCTCCTTCCGAACCTTCTCCGAAACCGAAAGACCAAGAACACCTAAATCCGAATGAGATGGATCTTCCGGAAGATACGTTCTTCACGGATGAATGGGATAAGTTTAAAGACCTTCCTCTTGTGGATAGAAGGACGGGAGAAGACCGTCGCTCCCAAGCAGATAGAAGAGGTGGAGAAGGTTCTCGTAAGGATAGAAGAGGGGAACAAGATAGAAGGAAAGAAGATCTTTTCCAAGAGAGAGATGATTATCTCAAGAAGAAGGCGGAGGAAAAACGCCAAGAAAGAGAAGAGCAAGCATTAGAAGAACCTTTACCTCAGGATTGGCCAAGACCTGAATATCCTCTTTCCGATCAGATCCCAGGTTATGCAGCACCTGTACTTCCTCAGATCGATCTTGTTCCGATCCGTTTACCCGATCCGGAAGATAAAGTTTTACGAGGGGAGCCTGAAGGAACTCCTCAAGCTGCACCAGCACCGGCTCCCAGTGGAGAAGCTGCTTCTGCGCCAGGTCCAGTAGAATTACCGAAAATAGATCTTCCCGATCCTGTGGATGAAACGAAACGGGAAGAATATACACCTGAAATTCCTCCACTCGCGGGACCTGGGGCTCCGAGTTCCGCACCGGCTCCTTCTCCTAGCGCGGAAGAAGCTCCCGAAATTGAAGTACTGGATGGAGGCCTGGAACCTTTAGACCAAGATCGTCCGGAAGGCCCAAGCGGAGGACAGGACGACGAGCCTAAGATGATCCACGGTATTCTGGAGTTAAAACCTCCGGAAGTGGACGATGCTCCGTTCTTGACCTTGACCTATGATTTCGGGAAGATACCTCATTCATTTAAACTTTCTAAGAATTACAGTATTATGGAATACTCATATTATAAGTATAAACCTATGCTGATCAAGGCCCAGGAATTCGCCCGCCGCAAAATGTTGAAAAATGCTCTGAACTATTATCGTGTGATCAAATCCCAGAACATCCCTCCCGAACTTAGAAAGATGATCAATCGCAACATCAAGGACATCACAGAGTTCATGGAAAAATATCTAATGGCCAAGGGGTAAGGTTCACAGAGACTACGGAGCACACGGAGCTAAGAACAGAATACGGGAATCGCTTTCATTTAAAGCCCCTTAGTGTTCTCTGTGATCTCCGTGCGAAAAAACTTATTAAACCTGAAATTCTGTCTGAAAACTGCGATTGGTTGAAATATTTCGTTTTTCAGAAAAAAAGAAAAACTGCTTTCCTTCCTGGCTGTCTAAATTTAGAATGATTCTAAATAGGAGAGAGCAAAATGCCTCAAGTTACTTCACTCGCACCGGACTTTAAAGCAGAAGCCGTTATCGGTCAGCAAATCAAGGAAATCAAACTTTCCGACTATAAAGGAAAGTGGGTTGTTCTATTCTTCTGGCCCCTCGACTTCACTTTCGTTTGCCCAACTGAGATCATCGAGTACGATGCAAAATTGGACGAATTCAAAAAAATCGGAGCGGAAGTTCTAGGAGTTTCCGTGGACAGCGCTTTTACTCACCTTGCATGGAAAAACACACCTCGTAAACAAGGCGGATTGGGAGATATCAAGTATCCTCTAATTGCTGACATAACGAAGTCAATCGCAAGAGATTACGGAGTTCTTACCGAAGGCGGAGTCGCGCTTCGAGGTACCTTTGTGATCGATCCTGCCGGAGTGATCCGTCAGTCTACCATCAACGACCTTCCTGTAGGAAGAAACATTGATGAAGCGATCCGTTTGGTGAAAGCTTTCCAATACGTGGAAAAACACGGCGAAGTTTGCCCTGCAAACTGGGACGAAGGCAAAAAAACCATGAAAGCGGATCCGGAAAAGTCCAAAGAATACTTCTCCGCGGTAAACTAATCCAATATTTACGGAAAATCCGGTCGTATCGGCCGGATTCTCCTTTCTTAGAATTTCTCCTGGTCCAAGCGACCATATCCTTAAAATCTGGTTATAATAGCTCGCAGCTGGCAAAACTCGCCTTTTAGACTTTCGGAAAGGGTTGCATCTTTCTTTTTAAAGTCTAAGATATGGGAGAACAATATTATGGCACAAGCACTTGAGATCATATCCGACGAAGACAGATATTATCGTGCGGATAATTTTCCCAAAGGACTTACACGCAAGGTGGTGGAGTCCATCTCCCATATCAAAAATGAGCCTGCTTGGCTGACCGAGTTCCGTCTAGAGGCATTTAAAGTTTTTGAAAGTAAACCTATGCCTAGTTGGGGATTTTTTCCCAACTTCAAAGTGGATATAGACGAGTATGTGCATTATATAGGCGCAAATCATAAAAAGAAAAAATCCTGGGACGAAGTGGATCCGGAAGTATTAAAAAGTTTTGAAAGACTTGGGATCCCCGAACACGAAAGAAAATACCTGGCAGGGATCGAGGCCATGGAAGATTCCGAGACTGTTTACGCTAACGTCAAAAAGGAACTTACCGATCTAGGAATTATTTTCTGCGATATAGATACTGCGATCCGCGAATATCCTGAGATCGTTCGCAAATATATCGGGACTGTAGTCTCTATCGGAGATAATAAATTCTCCGCATTGAACTCGGCGGTCTTTTCGGGAGGATCTTTCGCATACGTTCCAAAAGGCGTGAAAACTCCTATGCCTTTGCAGGCTTATTTCAAAGTGACTGCAGCTTCTTCGGGACAATATGAAAGAACTCTTTTGATCGCAGAAGACGGAGCGGAGTTGGAATATTCGGAAGGATGTTCTTCCGTCCAAGATAAAGGCACAAATTTCCATACCGCAGTGGTGGAATTGATCGCTCATAAGAATTCCAAAATATTCTACACTACCATCCAGAACTGGAAAAAGAATATGTACAATTGGACTGTGAAACGCGGTCTTTGTCATGAGGCGGCTCATATCACCTGGACGGATGTGAATATTGGAGCAAATACGATCAAGTATCCTGGTATCGTATTACAAGGGGATAATTCTACGGGAGATATTCTCTCCTTGGCTTTTGCAGGTTCCGGTCAGATCCAAGATACCGGCGCAAGGATCATTCACGTTGGTAAAAACACTCGCAGTAATATTCTGGCAAAAGGTGTTTCCTTGGATGGTGGGATCAACTCTTATAGAGGTCTTGTAAAATTCACAACAGGCTCTTCTAACGCATATAGCCATGTGAAATGTGACGGCCTAATGATGGACGATCGTTCGCAATCCCATGCCTATCCTTATAACGATGTGAGCGGGCAGAACGGTACTTTGAACTATGAGGCGACCGTTTCTCGTATCGACGAGGACCAACTCTTCTATCTTCAATCCAGAGGACTTTCGGAAGACGACGCAAAACTGCTTATCATCAACGGTTTTTGTGAGGGTGTAACCAAACACTTAAACGTGGAATATTCCGTGGAGATGACTCGGCTAATCAGAATGATCCTGGAAGACGGAAAAGTTATTTCCGAACATTCGGATTCTGCCGTTTCCTGACCGGAAAAAAGCTGGTATTCCTTCTAAAATCCGGTCATACAAATCGTATGCAGAGAATATTAGGTTTTTTCCTGGTGGTGGGTTTGATTTTGGCGGGGTTTCAGATCTTTTCTCCGGAGACTGTTTCTTCTAACGAACCTGAAAAAGCGGACACTCAAAAAGAAGAAGCAAAATCGGAGACTTCTTTTCAATTCTCTTCTATTGTTTCCGGGATCACCGATTTTATAGACCAGTTAGAAAAAGAATCGGCAAGCCGTAATAACACTCCTGAAGTCCTTTCGGACCAGGAATTGCAGGAACTTTTCCAACAAGGTTTAGATTCTTATAATGCAGCCGAATATGAGAATTCTATTTCCCAATACGATCGTTATATTGCCGTTAACCCTGAAAATACTTCCGCATTCTATAATCGTGGCTTAAGCAAATATTATCTGAATCGGTACGCCGAGTCCGAAACCGATTTCGATTCCGCGTATTCTTTAGACCGCGAGAATCTGGATGCATTATATTACAGAGGATTAAGTCGTTTAAGTTTGGAAAGAAAAGAAGAAGGTTTGGAAGATATGAACCTCGCCATAGATTCCGGTCTAAATAAGTCTTATGCTTTTGCAGAAAGAGCGATCCAGTTGAGTATATTAGGAAAAACGAAAGAAGGTTTGGCGGATGCTAAAAAATCCGTACAATTATCACCTAAATACACGAGAGCCGTTTTTGCTTTAGGTTTTGCGTCTTACGCTTCCGGAAAATACAAGGAGAGTGTTTCTGCTTATTCCAAGGTTCTAGAAGATTTGCCGGACGATTCCATTTCTTACTTTAATCGCGGTTTAGGTTATGCGGCCTTAAAAAGAAAGGTTGAGTCCTGCAAAGATTTTAAAAAATCCTGGGACCTGGGATATGTCGATGCAGAAAAACAATATAAGGAATCTTGTGAGTGAACGACACTCTTCTAAATTCTGAACCCCGAGAAAATGAGACCGGAAAAATCCCGGTCAAGGGCCAAACTTTAGACGAGCTCACCCGGATCATCTCGGATTTGGGGGAAAAACCTTTTAGAGCGAAACAAATCTATAACGGATTGTACGCCAATCGTTACGAATCTTGGGATGAATTTTCCACAATAGGAAAGGAACTTAAGAAAAAATTAAAAGAGAAGTTTAGCTTCTCCTCCATCAGCGTTGCGAAACATTTAAAATCGGTGGACGGGACCCAAAAGTTTACGTTCGAATCCATTCCCGGCAGCGGAAAAGAATTCGAATCCGTTTGGATCCCTTCCGGAGACGGCGGAAGAAAAACGATCTGTATTTCTTCCCAAGTAGGTTGCACTCTAAATTGTAAATTCTGTGCCACTGCCAAATTGCCTTACCAAGGAAATCTAAAAGCGGGTGAGATCATCGACCAGATCCTCCAGGTGGAAAAGATTGTTGGTGATCGTGCCACAAACATAGTGTTCATGGGAATGGGTGAACCGATGCATAATTACTTTAATGTAATGCGTGCAGCGGAACTTCTTCATGATCAAGAAGCTTTGGGAATGGGTGCAAAAAGAATTACGATCTCCACTTCTGGAGTCGTAAACGGCATTCGTAGATTTATAGAAAATAAAGAGCCTTATAATCTTGCGATATCGCTCAATCATCCCGATCCGAACGGAAGAAAAGAGATCATGGATATAGAGGAGAAGTTTGCACTTCCGGAACTTTTAGACGCCGCCTTAGAATATACCAAAGTCCTAAAGCGTAGGATCACATTCGAATACGTGATGATCCCTGGCGTGAATATGAGCGCGGAAGACGCTAAAAAATTAGTGAAGATCGCAAGAAGATTGGATTGTAAAATAAACGTGATCCCTCTGAACACGGAGTTCTTCGGTTGGAGAAGACCCACCGACCAGGAAATAGACGAGTTTTTGCGGCATCTGGAACCTGCTGGAGTTCCTATTTTGAACAGAAGATCCCCGGGAAAAGACATCAACGGGGCCTGTGGAATGCTCGCCGCAAAAAGTTGACCTTAGATCCATATCCAATAACCTAGCTGGAATGAGGCTGTCTCTTTTTTCGACCTTATTCTTATCTTCTTTTATTCTGATCGGCATCACTGATTGTAAGGATCCTTACCAGCAAAAATGCCAAGAGATCTGCGGGTTTTTCACCTCTTGTGTGGAGAAACAATTCGGATCCAAAGGGCCCATGGATGCCTCCCAAAAAAGTTTCATGCAGATCGAATGTGAATCCGGATGTTTGAGAGAACAAGGATACGCGATGCCTTGTTACGAGTCCGAAAAAACATGTACCGGATTTACCCGTTGCCTCATGGAATCCGGGCTCATGGATTGATGGTATCGTTTTTCTATTAAGTTTGGAGTATTATAAAAATATGAATTTCGTTCAGGATGGGAAAAACGTTCCGCTTGTGAAATATTCTGTTTGGTTTCTTTTGGCAGTGGCTGTTCTGCCCTTATTTTTGACATTTCCTTTGGATGTGATTGATATCGATTCCTCCCAATATGCGGAGATCGCTAGGGAAATGACAGATAGCGGAAATTGGTTTTTTATCCGCGACAATGGTAGAAGGTATTTGGATAAGCCGATCCTGACTTTCTGGAAGATCAGCGCTTCTTTCACTCTTTTCGGTCAGAATAATTACGCTTTTCGTTTGCCTGCAATCCTTATGACCCTAATCTCCCTTTGGGGAGTTTTTACGATCACCAAACTATATTCAGGAAATATAAAACGTGCCTGGATCTCCGTATTTTTATACGCATTGTCTCCGGGATTGTATGCAATGGTGGTGGATCCTAAGATAGACGTGTATGTGACCCCTTATATCATCTTAGTATTCGCATTTTATTATTTAGGAACGAAAAAGAATCCGGCTTACTATTATGCAATGTATCTCGCTATGGGACTCGGCTTTATCACAAAGGGGCCGATCGCAGTCGTGATCCCAGGGATCGGGATCGGCGGGGATATCCTTTTTAGAAGAGACTGGAAAAGACTTCTCGGAATGAAAATTTTCCCGGGAGGGTTTTTGGCCTTACTTCCCCCGTTCCTATGGTCGATTCCTTTATATTTGGAATTTAATACCTACGGACCGTATTTCTTTCTTTGGGTGCAATCATTCGGTCGTTTTTATGTGAAGATGTACGATCAAAAATTCAATCCTCTATTCTTCTATTCCAATTTCTCTTGGGCGTTCGGAATATTCATATTGCCGTTTATAGCTTGGATCGGTTCGAATTTGGTCGGATTCATCAAGGAGAATGGCAAGGGCCTATTTTCGAATATTCGAAAAAATGAATGGAAGGAAAATGATTTTGTTCCCGCCTTCTGGCTCTTCCTATTTTTATTTTTGATCAGTTTTTCCAAATACCAACTCCCTCAATATATTTATTGGTGTCTTCCTGCGGGAGCGGTTGTAGGTTCCGGATTTTTACTTAAGCTGATCGAAAGCCCGGAAGGATCTCTTTCCCTTGTAGGGAAAATTTTAGTGTATCTGACTAGTTTAGGATTCGTATTTGCCGGTGTTTTATTTCCGATCTTGGTTTTAGATGTTCCGATCTCCTATTATGTTTGGGTGGCTGTTTATCTGGGAATTGCGGCGATCGTTCTGCTGTATTTTAAAACGGAAACGGCGCTCGGGACTTTGGTGGTATCCGTCTCCTTCTTCTTTACTTTGGTAAGTTTGTATGCGTATCCTTTGCTTGTTTCTTACCAACCTTCCAAAGAAGTGGGAGAGATTATCCAAGAGGCGGAGCCTGGAAAAGAAAAGTTTTTGATGTTCGGCGTTCCCGCCTCCAAGAGATCTTATGCATTCTATGCAAAACGTCTGACCAGGACCTTATTCGATCCGGAAGTTCTTTTCGAAGCTCTGCAAAAGGACGGGGAAAGAATGATACTCATCTCCGAAAAGTATCTACCTCATTTTGACGAATTCACTTCGAACAGAGTGGATTTGGATATTTTTGCGGAATATGAGAGTTATAAAGTGGCCACTCCAGAGTTCGGTTTTTTCTTAAAATCGAAACGAGATTCTCTGACTACCAAGGTATACTTAGGAAAGGTCCGATTTAAGTCCGGAAAAGAGACCCCGACTACGAATTCGAAATAATTCTTTTTTTCTAATTTTTGGAAAAAAGTATAAGGGAAATTTTACGAACTCACCGAATTCTTAAGTAGGCTTTGTTATGAGCCTGGTTTGGTTTTGGTCCCAGGGTCCTCCTGGGGCTACTTTTCCCCCATAAGTAATTCTCGACTTTTGATCATTCTTCTTTTAGAAATGATAAATGGATTTTTCCCGTTCCTTGTTCCTCTGCGCGTTCTTCCTTCTATTTCAATGTGTAACTTCTCCCATTAAAAACACTCCCCTTAAGGAAGAAAATCATATCCTGTCCTGGGATAAGAGAGAAGCAGAAGCTGTTAAGATCTTGACCGACCTGATCCGGATCAAATCGGTTCGAGGGAACGAAAAACAAGTTGCAGAATATATAAGATCCATTTTCGAAAAAGAAGGCATCAAGACCAAGTTTATCTCCGAGCCTGGATTTCCGGATAGAGTGAATCTGATCGCTGAGCTAGAACCAAACATTCCCAGTTCCGAAAAAGGTTTAATTTTAGGAAATCATTTGGATGTGGTAGAAGCGGATCCGAAAGAATGGACAGAAGATCCTTTTGCAGGCGCAATCAAAGAAGGTCGGATCCATGGACGAGGGGCCTTAGATTGTAAGGGTCTCATCGCAATGCAGATCGTTTCCTTTTTGGAACTCAAAAGATCCGCTGTTCCACTTAAAAGAAAAATAATGTTCTTAAGTATGGCGGACGAAGAATCCGGAAGCGAAAGAGGTGCCAGATTTTTATTAAAATCTCATCCTGAATTATTCAAAGATTACGGATATATGTTGAACGAAGGAAGTTTCGGCACCAAGGATGTGGCTATCCCCGGAAGTACTATCTTCAATATCCAATATGCGGAAAAAGGAAATCTTTGGTTGAACGTTAGAGCAAAAGGGGAGCAAGGACATGGTAGCACTCCCAGCCAAAATTATTCTAATCTAAGGCTTCTGAAATTTTTAACGGAAGTTTTGGAATATGATACGGAGATCCGTATCTCTAAGGAAACCCAAGGATTTTTTTATCAACTAGGAACGATCAGCTCTTTTCCTAAATCGTTTATCTTAAAAAATTCAAATATTCCAGTCTTGAGAGGATTATTATACGGACCGATCCGTGCAAGTAAACAACTGAGTGCGATCACTCGAAATACTAAAGCTGTTTCCGGTCTAAGGACGGAAGAAGGTAAAGGCCATAATGTTCTTTCTTCCTTGGCGGAAGCGAAATTAGATGTGAGACTTCTTCCCGGATTTGATCCTTTGGAATATTTGAAAGAGATCCGAAAGATAGCTGCAAAATACGAAGTGGAAGTGGAGCCTGCAGCCACTGTATCTTCTGATATATCCACACTAGATTCGATCTTATTCCAGAGACTTGCTTCCGTTGCGACTCGTAAAATTCCGGGAAGTGTGGCGACTCCGTTTATTTCTCCAGGTAAAACGGACAATGCGTACTTTCGCCAGATAGGTATGGAATGTTATGGATTGATCCCGGTCCTTCTAAACGAAAAGGAACTCAGTATGCTTCATGGTAAGAATGAAAGTATCAGTTTGGAAAATCTGAAATTGGGAACACAGATCCTCTTCGAGATATTGTATCAAATGAACTAAAACGATTTTTCTCTGCGCTCTCAGAGCCTCTGCGTGACCAAAGTGCTTGTCAAAGAAGCTGGACCAAATCCTTATGTTCGAAAAGCGAGAATTGGATCTACTTTGGTTCGTTATATTATTCCCTATATCTTTTTATATTTATTTTACCTGCCGTTCAGAATTCTACCTTATAGAACCTGCTTACTTTACGGAAGATTTTTGGTATGTCTACTTTATCCCCTCGCTAAAAAACATCGTAAGATCGCTTACGAAAATATTTCGTATGCTTTCCCGGAATATTCGGAAGAAAAGAAGAAGGAATTGGTATGGAAAAGTTTTCTTCATATCGGGGACCTTCTTGCCGGTACTTTATTCGCTCCTCGTTTAAACCGCAAATGGATGGATAAGTATCTTGTTTATGACGAAGAATCTTTGGTTATAGAGCAGAAAACGATCCAAGAAGGAGTGGGAGTCGTTCTGATCTCAGGACATTTCGGGACCTGGGAAATCCTTGTGCAGTTCATGGGGATCCGAATGAAAGGAGGCGGGATCTATAAAAAAGTCCGTAACCCTTATGTGGATCGACTCATTCATAAATTAAGAACTAAGAATGGGATCAAATTAGTTTCCACGGAAGAATCCAGCCAAGTAACTAAAATGTTAAAACAAGGTTACTGGGTGGGATTCGGTTCCGACCAGAACGCAGGTAAGGTCGGGATCTTTGTGGACTTCTTCAATCGTAAAGCATCCACGTATCAAGGTCCGGCTTTGATGGCTTATTTGACCGGCGCAAAAATGTTACTCTATTCGGTTTTATGCGGAGAAAAAGGAAAAGTGATGGTGCGAGTGAAAGATCTTGGCTTTGTAGATAAGTCCGCATTCTCCGATCGAGAAGCAGCGATCCGTCATTACACCGAAGTTTGGACAAAAGCATTGGAGGAAGAAGTGAAGCTGTATCCTGAACAATATTTTTGGGTACACAGAAGATGGAGAACGAAACCGGGAGATTTTCCGGGTCAAACGTAAGTATGGTCCCTGCGATACCGATCATTTCCTTTACGATCTGCGTTTTTTCCGCATTTCTGATCTTTACCAAACGCCCAAGGTATCCTTTCGATTCAATTTATTCCGTATTTACGATCTTCTTAGCGGCCCCTCATTTAGGACATTTGTTTGTACATCGATTCGAATGGGGGCCTGAGTTTTTAGATTTTGCGATCTTATTTCCTTATACTTATGGTCCATTATTATTGCTTTATATACGAAATCTAACGACGGAAAATGAAAATTTTAAAAGTACGGACCTTCTTCATTTTGTTCCTTTTGTGATTTTACAAAGTGTACTTTTGGTAAGATTGTTTTTCTTTCAACCTCCGGAAGAAGGATTTTATCCTCATGAATGGCACAGACCGAGCAAGGGATTTCATCCGAGCGGAGGATTATTGGTCACTTCTATGCTGGTATATTCGGTCTGGACATTCCTACTTTTGAACAGACATAGGAAAAATATAGTAAATCATTTTTCCAATATAGATAGTATTAAGGATTTACGATGGATGTATTGGAGTCTGGTTCTATTCGTAATATCGGCTAGCGTTCATATTTTATTAGAAGGATTATTGTTCACGGATCTTCCTCCTGAAAACTACGAACCTAGGTTGATCCGAGGAGTGGCCGTTTTGGCGTTTTCCGTATTTTTTTGTTGGTTCGGGGTTCGACAAACTGTGGTTTATACTCATAGGGAGTTGCACACGTTTCGGGAAAAAATTTCAAAGGAAGAAGAGGTTGTAAGCGTAGAGGAAGAGCGCAAAAAATACGAAAAATCGGGCTTAAGAGAAGATAAGATCCCGGAGTATCTTTCTAGGATCCGTAATTATATGGAGTCCGAAAAGCCGTACAAAGATTCGGAATTTTCCATAGATCTACTATCCGAAAACGCAGAAGTTCCCAGATTTTATATCACTCAGATCTTAAACGAAAGATTGGAAACAAATTTCTACAATTTTGTTAATGAATATAGGATCAAAGATATCATCTCTGCTTTGGAAAATATTTCAGAAGAACGTCCTAATTTTTTGAGATTAGCCCTTGAGTATGGATTCAATTCCAAGTCCACGTTTAATACCTCCTTTAAAAAGGTCACTGGAAAGACCCCAACCCAGTATCTGGAAGAAATTTCCAAAGCAGCCCACGCCTAAATCCTAAAAATATGGTTCGAGCCGATTGGCACGGTCGAATTCCTCCGAAAGATTTCGTAGATTATACCTAACTAATTAGTTTGGAGTAGTTATGCTTCGTTTACGATCTATTCTATTGATTGCTGTTGCGGTCTTTATGTGGAATTGCGATAGCTCTGGGGGAAGCGACCTTTCTTCCGCTGCGGTTTTATTGGCCGCTTCTCAATGTACACCTACAACCACCACTACAATGCCTACAACTTTGACGGACAATTCTTCCTGTCCAGCGGCAGTGAACAATGCAACGGATGATCTAGGTTTCGGGGGGCCTACCTGTGTGACTAGTATCGCTGCAGAGGCTCCTTGTTGGATGAAAACCAATTTTCATTGTGTGACTGTGACGGTAGAAGGTTCCAACTATGTGATCACTACTACTGATAGGCCTCCTCACAAAAGCGCATATTATAGTGTTGCTTCGGGTTATAATGAGTCTATGGATTCCGGATTCACTACTAATCCGAATACTATTCTCACCCAGAACATTACTATGACGATTCCGACAACTCCTACAGTAACCGATTGTTCTCAGTCAAATGCCGGATCGGATTCGGTCGGAATTTCAACATTGGGAATCGTGATCTTTAATAATCAAGCGGCACCCGGAGATTCTTTTGCCACGGAATATTACACGATGGACCAGTCTCAAGGACATCCTCAGAATACCGGGAAATACCATTATCATACGGAACCGTATAAGATTACGACTGATGATGATAATATGGTAGGGCTTATGTTGGACGGATTTCCGATCTATGGAAAGAGGAACCAGTCGGGAACTTATCCAACATTGGATTCAACAACTCATACAACTTCCTGCACACCTACGGAATTTCCGGACGGGACTTACTGCTACCATGTAGAGAACCAAACAGGTTATAACGGATATATTATAGGAAGTTACTTCAAGGGAACTCCGGGCTCCGTAGACTAAGTTGAGGTCAGATTGAATTTCTATATATTTGCGATCTGTTTTCTTCTAGTTGCTTGCGATCCGGTCCGGGTTGCAAGCACGGATCCTTCTATCACTCGAAATGGAAGATATGTTTCCTTTAGGGGTGATAAATTCACCGGACTCTTAGAATCCAAATTGGATGAACTGGAAGTTGTCCGTGTAACCTCTTACAAAAACGGTTTGCCTGACGGGAACGAAAAGGATGTACACTTCAACGGTCAAATTTTGGCGGAAAGAGAGTTTTCCGAAGGAAAGAAGGTAGGAACTCATCTAGGTTGGTTTCCCGACGGTAAAAAACGTTTTCAGAATGAATACCTAGAAGGGCAGTTCCACGGTTCCCAATGGGAATGGAGAAACTCAGGATCGTTGTATTCTTATGCAAAATTCGATCATGGAAAGGTGATCGGGAAGAAGATGTGGAGAGAGAACGGACAGATCTATATGAATTTTGTGATCTACCAAGGACGTGCGTATGGAATGACGGGCGGAAAATTATGCAGCCAGATCCGAGGAGATGAAGATGGGAATACGATCCTATTCTAAAATTTTATTCTGCAGTTTGGTTTTGTTCTCTCTTTTTGCAGGTTGTGCAAAAGATCCGAAAGAAGAATATTCCGAAGAGATCACTGACTTCTCTTTACCACAAAAGGACAAACTTCCTTTGTATTATGGAAAGGATTTGCAGCCTGTTTGGGAAAACAAAGGTACCAATAAGCCTAGAGAAATTTCCAAATTTATAATGAAAGACCAGGAGAATCAAAATGTATCAGAAGGCTCCTGTAAGGGAAAAATTACCGTTGTCTCCTTCTTTTTTACGAAATGTGCAGGGATCTGTCCAACGATCACAAACAATTTGAGTTTGGTGCAGAAGGAATTCGAAACAGATCCTAATATCCAAATATTGTCCTTCTCCGCTACTCCTGCTTTGGATTCTCCTCAGGTTTTAAAAGAATACGGATCCAAACGAAAGATCCGATATGAAAAATGGAAACTCCTGACAGGGAACCAAAAGGAAATTTATGCATTAGCGAGAGATTCCTTCAATGCGGATACAGCGATCCCAAAAGAGGACGCTAAAAAGAAACTCACGGAAAGGGATTTTCTACACTCGGACCATGTATATCTTTTAGATACTCAGCTTAGATTACGCGGGATCTATAATGGTAAAATGAGATCTTCTATCCAGGAGTTGAATTCGGACATAGAAGTTTTGAAACGAGAACTTTGATCCCGCTTTAAACATAAGATATTCTCCTGAGTTCATGTTAGCTCCCAAAATTGGAAGTAACATGAACTTGGAACCAATATTCCGCGAGATTGGGATTGGATTGGGACAAACTGGTTGACGCATTAAAAAAATGTAAACATCCTTGGGTCATGAAAAAGACAGCAACAGGACACAAATATCGATTCCCATTAGTAGGATTAGAACAAGAAGAACCTACTGTTAAAAGCCGAATTCCGGCTAACAAAGTCGGAGAACCTAAAAAAAGAATACTCGGGATCTTAAAAGGAAAAGCCTCCTTTAAGATCTCCGATGATTTCAAAATGACAGAGGAGGAATTTCTGAATCTGTGAACTATCTATTAGATACGCATGCGATCTTATGGGTTTTGTTTCAGCCGGAGAATCTATCCTATAAAGTAGAATCGGAAATTCTAAACCAAAGAAATCGGATCTTCATTAGTAGTATTTCTTTGTGGGAAATTTCTCTGAAATTTTCTCTGAAAAAGTTAGAGTTGCAGGGAATAACTCCTGAGCAATTGCCTAAAAAGATTCGAGAAGTTGGATTTGAGTTTATAGGAGATTCTCCGGAGATATTTGCGAATTATTTTAAATTGCCGACTGGGAAACATACGGATCCATTCGATCGTTTTCTAATCTGGCAGGCAGTAAGTTTTGATTTTGTGTTCATTACGAAAGATAGGTATTTAAAGGAATATAACCCTCTGGGTCTAAGATTGTTTTGGTAAAAGTAAAGGTGACGTCATACGCAACTCCGATCTGACATCCTGTATTTCTCTTTAGTATAGGATGTTGGATATCTTTTTAATTTCCGGCCGCACTGTTTGTTAGTCTAACTCATCTCTCCAGCAACAGATCCGCACTTACCGGACAATGATCCGAAAGGCCTTTTTCTGCGCTTGGATTTCCGTCAAAATTTCCATCGTCGGATTCAAACTTTGTTTGAACAAAACTTCCTGGCTGCCAATCCATATTCGTGATCAGGTAATCGATAAAGCCGTCTTGATGTTGCCAACAATCCGATTTTTGTTTATAGTTCGCGGATTTTATTTTCAGGTTTCCTCGTAGAATTTTCCAAAGATCCGCTTTTTTTTCCAGAACCTCATTAAAATCCCCTAATAGAACGAATTTGCCGAGAGACGGAAGGATTTCCTTTAGTGCAAGTATCTGTTCCTTTCTTTCCTTTTTATCTTTGGCAGAACGACCTGCTTTTAAATGGACCACCAAGAAAAAAACCTTTTTGCCATCGATATTAAACTCCGCAAGAAGTCCCTTTCTGAGTCCCGGGCGAAAAGAAAGTTGTTCCAATTCTTTAATGACCGGTTTGCCTAATTCCTTCTTCCAACAAAGTCCCAACTCTTGGGAATAACCAGGGGTCACCGTGGCCCTGCATTCATATTCATTTATTATAATATGATGAAGCGCTGTTTCGTTTTCTATTTCTTGGAATCCGATTATATCCGGACGGTTTGAAAGTAATATCTTTTTGATCTTAGCAAAATCCTCTTCCGTTCTATGTTTTCTATCTTTTGGGAATTGATGAGAATCTCCTACCTCATCATATAAAAAGTACGAATTAAAGGTTGTTACTTTGAGTTTTTTTATGGGACCTTTCGCGATAATGGAAATTGTTATTAGGAAAGCGAAGGGAATTCCCAGAAATCGTATCAGTGGGCAGTGCATCATACTTTCCAAATTTGATTTTTGAATTCGTATTTTAGCGAAGTATAAAAGGTAAATCCAGGAATTTTCGGAATACAAAGAACGATCGTTCTGATCATATCTATCATAAACTTAGGTTTTGTATCCGAGATCTTTTAACTTCTAAAAAAAGACCATATTAAGTACAAATTGTATCCATTTAATTGATACTAAGTCTCAAAGAAAAATGCAAGAAATCGCCAAACCAATCGTGTTTTTAGGCGTTTACTTGCAATTTTAACCGAAGCCAAAATCCTTGTTCCCAAACCTTATTTTGGAACCCACGGGACTTCTCACGAATGAATAAGAAAGCTTTGAAACTTTCGGTTCCGCTTATTGCTATTGCAGCAGTGGCTTACCTGATTTTTTCTCCCTCCAAATATGTAGGCTACTCTCCGGATCAGCCTATACCTTTTAACCACAAGATTCACGCAGGTGATAATAAGATAGACTGTCGTTATTGTCACACTGGTGTAGAAACAAGCGCTCACGCAACGGTTCCGAATACTTCAACTTGTATGAACTGTCACTCGCTTGTTGCAAAGAACAGCCCAGATATTAAATTTTTGAGCGAAAGTTACTCGAACAAGAAACCGATCGAGTGGGTGAAAATCCATGACCTTCCGGATCATGTTCAGTTCAATCACTCTCGCCATATCTCAAGAGGCGTGGATTGTTCTCAATGCCACGGCAATGTAGCTGAAATGGTCAAGGTCAAGCAGGTAGCATCCCTGAATATGGGATACTGTATCAACTGCCACCGGGAGAACAACGCTCCCACCGACTGTTCCACCTGTCACAGATAATCAGGAGATAGCATAACAGATGGATAAAAAGAATTTCCAGAAAGAAAAGAAAGCTCACTGGCTCTCCCTCGAACTGAAAGATAACGAAAAAGAAACGAAGGACCTAGCGCGCTCTGAATTTTTCACTTCTCCGGATCCAGTCATCGCAAGGATTAAATCCGGGGAGTTCGATCGTAAGACCTTCCTCAAATTGATGGGTGCGGGAGTCGCAATGACTTCCTTAAATTGTGTACGCAAGCCTGTTGAAAAAATCGTTCCTTATGTGGATCTGAAAACCGACGAAGGTACTTTCGATTTCGTAAAACACGGACAAGCGTATTACTACGCTACCGTATTCAACGGAACCGGTTACCTAGTAAGATCTAAAGACGGACGTCCTCTAAAATTAGAAGGGAACGAAGATCACCCTGTTTCTCAAGGTGCTCTTGGCGCTTCCGGCCAAGCTGCTATCTTCGATCTTTATGATCCGGATAGAGCGCAAGGTCCTGCGGCAATTTCCGGCGGAAAAGTGGAGAATATCCAATGGAGCTCTTTGGATTCCAAAGTCCAGGAAGCTCTTTCTAAGAATAAAGGGAATACCGTAATCGTAACCAGACCTCTTGATTCTCCTTCTACCAAAGCTATCATCGCCGACTTCTTAAAAGCGGTAGGCGGAGGACAACATTTAGAGATCTCTATCACTTCTCCAGAAGATGCAATCTCCAAAGCGCAAGCGGCTTCCTATGGAAAAGCTCTTGTTCCTAACTATAACTTCGAATTGGCAAACACGATCCTGTCCATCGATTGCGATTTTATGGGTGGATGGTTGTCTCCGGAAGAACACCAAAAAGATTTTGCAAAACGCAGAAACTTAAGAGATGGAGCCAAAGACGTTAACTACTTCATCGCTGCCGAATCGATTCCTACGATGTCCGGATCCAACGCGGATCTAAGACTTCCAATCCGCCCCGGTGACCAGACGAAACTGGCTCTTGCCATCGCTGCCGGGCTCGGAGAATTAGGAGCAAACACTAAGGATGTTACCGGAACTTCTACTGTAGAAAGTCTCGCAGGAGAACTCGGAGTTACTACAGAGGGAATACGTAAAACAGCAAAAGCTCTTTGGTCGAATAAAGGCAAATCTCTCGTGGTTGCGGGTGGTCTTTCTGCTTCTACCAAAGAAGCTGTGGATCTTCAGGTCCTTGTGAACTTCTTAAACTCTACTTTAGACAACGACGGTAAGACTGTTGATTACGCTTCTCCTAAAAAAGAAGGTTTGGCGGATTATTCCGGTAACCTAAACAAACTTACGGAAGCATTAAAACAAACAAAAGTAGGAGTTTTATTCCTCTACGATACCAACTTGGTTTACCAAGCGGGAGATTCTTGGAAGGACCTTCTTCATAGAGCGGCTCTGACCGTAAGTCTTGCCGACAGAGCGGATGAGACAGCACTTGCCTCCAACTATCTGGCTTCTACGACTCATTTCTTAGAGTCTTGGGGAGATTCGGAAGGAACTAAGGGAATTTTCTCCATCCAACAACCTGCGATCCGTCCTTTATTCAACACTCGTTCTTTCGAGGACAGTTTGATCGCTTTCGCAGGCGGATCTCTCGGTGGAGAAAAATCATTTTACGAATACGTAAAGAACTCTTGGACTAAAAAACTCGGCTCCAAACTAAAATGGGAAGATCTACTTAGAGTTGGAACTACAGTAAGAGCTAAGGACCGCAGAAAAACAGCAAGTGCTACTCGTGGCTTCAATAAAGGCGCCCTGAAAAAGCCTGCTTCTTATCCTGCCGGAATCCGTCTGGCTCTTTACGAGACAAGCTCCATAGGAGACGGTAGAGCGGCTAATAACTCTTTACTACAAGAGCTTCCTGATCCTGTTACTAAGGTTACTTGGGACAACTACGTAGTGATTTCTCCTTCATTGGCGAAAGAGAAAGGGATCCAATCCAACGATGTGATTTCCGTTAAAACTGCGAAGGGTTCTATCGAACTTCCTGCTCAGGTTCAACCTGGAATGCATAAGGACTCGATCGGGATCGCGGTCGGTTACGGTAGGACTGCAGCTGGTAAAGTAGGAAACGAAGTAGGTAAGAACGCATACGTTCTGGCAGAAGACGGAGTGTTCTCCGGAATTTCCGTAACTTCTCTCGAGAAGACTGGCAAAACCTATAAGCTTGCTTGCACCCAACACCACCATGTATTATCTCCAGGTTTCGGATACGAGGATCGTCCTTTGGTCCAATCTACTTCTTTGGAAGAATGGAAGAAAAATCCAGCTTCCGGAGTGAAAGAATCCGAAATTCCTAAAATCAAAAAAGACGGTAAGATGGTCTACGCAACCGGAGCAAACCCGGTTCATGAATACCCTGGTTATAAATGGGGTATGGCAATCGACCTGACTGCTTGCACCGGTTGCGGCTCTTGCGTCATCGCGTGCCAAGTAGAGAACAATATTCCGGTAGTAGGAAGAGACGAAGTTAGAGTGGGTCGCGAGATGCATTGGCTTCGTATCGACCGTTACTATATCGGTGATCCTGAAAAACCGGAAGATCTACAGATTGCTCACCAGCCTATGATGTGCCAACAGTGCGATAACGCTCCTTGTGAGACTGTTTGTCCTGTTGCGGCTACCGTTCATAGTTCGGAAGGGATCAACGATATGGTTTATAACCGTTGCGTTGGAACTCGTTACTGCTCTAACAACTGTCCTTACAAAGTTCGTCGTTATAACTGGGCTCAACACTGGTATAACGAAACCGGAGCCGAAAAAGGATCCAGAACTCCGAGATATCTCGGACTCAATCCTGAAGTTACGGTTCGTGGTAGAGGGGTTATGGAAAAATGTAACTTCTGCGCTCATAAGATCGCAGAGGCGAAAATCCAAGCCAAGAACGAAGGAAGAACTCTTAAAGACGGAGAAGTTCGTTGTGCATGCGAACAAAGCTGTGCGGCAGACGCGATCAGCTTCGGTAATACCAACGATAAAACTTCTAAGGTTTCCAAACTTAGTGCGGATCCTAGATCTTTCCGAGTTCTCGAGTATTTAAATGTCGGTCCCCAGGTCGCTTATCTGACCAGGGTAAGAGCTTAATCCGGAGTAATTAAAGCGCTATGTCTATACCTAACGCAATCAAAGAAGCCCTGGATATCCAACCTTTAGTCACCGGCGGGAAATCCGTCCGTGATGTCACAGAGGATATCCTCAAGCCGGTAGAAGCTTTCCCCACTTCCTTGTGGTGGAAGGCTTTCATTCTGGCTCTTACCATTACCGTAATCGATTTAGGTATCATCGGATACTTGGTATACGAAGGTCTTTATATCCTAGGGATTAACAATCCTGTGGGTTGGGGATTTTTTATCGTTAACTTCGTATTCTGGATCGGTATCGGTCACGCAGGAACTCTGATCTCTGCGGTTCTTTATCTGTTCCGCCAAGAGTGGAGAACCGGTATTAACCGTGCAGCAGAAGCGATGACCATCTTTGCGGTATTAACTGCTGCATCCACTTTGATCATCCACATCGGACGTCCTTGGATGGGATTCTGGTTATTCCCTTATCCGAATGAAAGAGGACCTCTTTGGGTGAACTTCAGATCTCCGCTGATCTGGGATACTTTCGCAGTTTCCACTTATTTGAGTATCTCTCTTGTTTTCTGGTATATCGGTTTGATCCCGGATATCGCTGCTGTAAGAGATAGAGCGACAACTCCTATTCGCAGAAAAGTATATGATATTCTTTCCTTCGGATGGGTCGGGTCCAACAAAGCATGGTCTCACTTAGAGACTGTTGCGATGATCCTCGCGGCTTTGTCCACACCTCTGGTTCTTTCGGTGCACACGATCGTATCCTTCGACTTCGCGGTTTCCATCGTTCCGGGATGGCACACTACGATCTTCCCTCCTTACTTCGTTGCCGGTGCGATTTTCTCCGGATTCGCGATGGTGGTTACCCTGATGGTAATCGCAAGGGAAGTCTTCCAGCTGAAAGATTATATCACCATGAAACACTTGGAAAACATGAACAAAGTGATTATGGTTACCGGTTTGATCGTAGGTCTTGCTTATTCCACCGAGTTCTTCATGGCTTGGTATTCCGGAAACGAATACGAAGGATTTACCTTTGTTAACAGGGCATTCGGACCTTACGGATGGGCATACTTCATCATGTTTAGCTGTAACGTATTTGCTCCTCAGGTGTTCTGGTCTAAAAAACTTAGAAACAGTATCCCTGTGATGTTCATCGTTTCCATCATCGTAAACATCGGTATGTGGTTCGAACGTTTCGTGATCGTAATGACATTACACGCGGACTTCTTACCTTCCAGCTGGGATAAATACATTCCGACGGTTTACGACTTCATGATGTTGCTTGGAACCTTCGGTATCTTCTTCACTATGTTCCTTCTCTTCTGTAGATTACTTCCTGTGATCGCGATCGCAGAGGTGAAAACTGTAATGCCTCATAAAGATGGAGGTCATCATTAATGTATACTCCTAAGAAAGAACAATTCCATACTTTCGAAGAAACAGAACATGGAGTTTTCGGATTATTCGATACTCCCGCTCAGATCCTAGACGCGGCTCAAAAAACAAAGGAGAAGGGTTACACCAACTTCGATTGTTTTACTCCGTATCCTGTGCATGGACTGGATGACGCGATGGGTCTTCCTCGTTCCGGACTTCCTTGGGTGACCTTCTTCATGGGACTTTTCGGATGTATCACCGGTTTCTCCATGCAGTATTTAACTCATAAATACGATTGGCCGATCAATATTTCCGGAAAAAGTTTCAACGCTTGGTTTGCGTATATTCCGATCACATTCGAGTTTACAGTGTTCATGGCTGGAATTTCCACAGCTGCAGCTTTGTTCTTCCTGGCTAAACTTCCAAAAACCGGTCGTAAGGTTTTACATCCGGACATCACTACCGACAAATTTGCACTTTGGATCCCATCCAACTCAGCGAATTATTCAGAAGGTTCAGTGACCGACTTTATCAAAGGCCTCGGCTCTAAACATGTCGAGACGGTGAAATAGGAGAATTTTGATGATTTCACTGCAAAGAATTTTTGCTCTTTCTCTCGCAGGTTTGATCCTATGGAACTGCGAGTCTAAGACTCCTCCTATGGAGTATATGCCGGACATGGCCGATTCTCCAGCAAGAGAGGCTCAGGAAGCGGATTCTAATTTTCCGAACAATACTTCCTTACGTTTGCCTCCTGTAGGAGCAGTTCCACAGGAATATTACCCTTATGAGTATGCGGGTTGGACACAATCTCTGGATGCTCTTCCTAATAAAGGACTTGCGAATCCTATCAAGGGAGATCTGGCTACTCTTCAAAAAGGGGAGATCAAATACCAAACGTATTGTAGCCCTTGTCACGGTGTTAGAGGACAAGGAAACGGAACCGTTGTAGGTCCTGCTCCACGTTTGAATATGGCTCAGGCCGACGGAAGCCCTATGGCAGCGCTGACATCTGCAAGTGCTAAGGCCTATTCCGACGGACAGATCTACCATATCATCACCGAAGGAAAAGGAGCTATGAAAAGTTACGCTTCTCAAGTTCTTCCCGAGGATCGTTGGAAAATCATATTATATGTTCGTAAATTACAAGAATACGACAATAGAACGGCTGGCAAATAATGGAAGTTAAAGTAGAACAAAACTTAATCAACTTTAAGTTGGATTCCAAAACCAGAAACGCTCTGGTCGGAATGATCTTAGTAGGTTTGGCAAGTATAGGTCTTGCGGCCTTCGGTCTTGGACATCCGGAACTTCGTCATGAAGGTGGACATTCCAATCCTGCGTGGTCCGCGTATCTGGTCGGTGTATTCTTCATTTTGGGAATTACTCTTGCAGGGATCTTCTTTACCTCATTGGCACATATCACTGGGGCTCATTGGCCGGTAACTCTGCGTAGAATTTCCGAAACCTATGGACTATTTGTTCCTGTTGCAGCGGTCCTTCTTCTCGTCCTGATCTTTGGAGCTCATGATCTTTATGAGTGGACTCACGCGGAAGCTGTAGAAGCTGATAAACTTCTAAAACATAAAAAACCGCTCTTAAACATCGGATTTTTCTCCGTGATGATCGTAGTTTTAGGGGTAGCTTGGTCCGGGTTTGGATACTTATTCTATAAGAAATCCGTAGCTCAGGACGGCGACAAAGACGTAGCACATACGCAGTTCAATGCAAAGTTAGCCGGAGGATATATCATATTCTTCGCTCTTTCTTTCTCTTTAGTTTCCATCATGTTGGTAATGTCTCTTACTCCACACTGGTTCTCCACCATGTTCGGAGTTTACTGCTTTGCAGGAGCTTATCAGGCAGGACTTTCTTCTTTCATAATCATGGCGTATTATCTGAAGAAGAAGGGATTTTTAGGAAACCTGGTGAACGAAAACCATATCCACGACTTAGGAAAATTCCTTCTCGGTTTCACCGTATTCTGGGCTTACGTCGGTTTCTCTCAGTTCATGTTGATCTGGTATGCTTCCATTCCGGAAGAAACTTTCTTCTATGAGCAAAGACTGACGGGCGGATGGGAATATCTGACTCTGGCATTGCCTGCTATCAAGTTTGCGGTTCCTTTCTTACTTCTGTTAAACCGTCCGAACAAAAGAGATATCGACTTTTTAGTGAAAGTCGCTCTTTGGGTGGTTTTCACTCAAGCTACAGAAATTTTCTGGTTGGTTTATCCTGCTAATTTTGTGGATTTCTCCTTCGGAGGATATCTGGTATCTTTAGGAGCAGTGGTTGGGACGATCGGATTATTCGGTCTGGTAGTTTTGAAAAGATTGGAAAAAGCTCCTTTGATCCCGGTGGGAGATCCGAGATTGGAAGACGCCTTACACCATCACCAATAAGGAAAAGGATCATGAAAAAATTAGCATTAAATATTACGATCCTCGGAATTGCAGCTCTCTTTTTGGGAGCTTGCTCCAACACCGCTCAAATCGTAGGGAATATCAATTGTCCTACATTAGAAAAAGATAAATTAGATCCGAAAGTCGGAATTCTTTCCGACGAGCAACCTGGTTCCGTTCAAATAGAACTCCTCCCAGTCGGAACAGTAGTAAAGGTTTACGATTATAGGAACCATTATTATATCGCAAAAAAATTGGTCCGAATCAAGACCGAAAAAAACGAGGGTTGGGTCGATCCGGTTTGTCTGGTAGTCTCTCAGAATCCGGAAGATTCCGTTTTCACATGGGGATATCGTTCCGATTATAAACCTTTCTTGGACAGAGAGGACAGAGATAGATATAATTATAAAAACGATCCAAATGCAGGCCCTGATGCAAAAGGAAAATCTGCAGACGGATTCGAATATGATATCTACAGAAACCTTCCGAAAGATAAGGTTCCTCTGGCAGATCTGGCGCCTGAGCTGAAAAAGTAAAAGAAGAACGTTCTTTTATCCGTTTCAAAATTCACAAAACCCCCTCCGGATTCGATTCGTTGGGGGATTTTTTTTGTAAAACGAGAAGGTGGAGTATGAATAAAAAGATACTGATCAGAAAATCCGCGGCAGGTTTACTCCTTCTATTTTTTTCCTGTTCCATTATTTTTCATACGATCATCATTTCCGGCGTGGTCCCTTTTTCCATAGTATGGGGAGGGAGATTGGAAACATGGGAACAGATGGTCGTTTTTGAATCGATTTCCATTCTTCTAAATTTTATCTTTTTAGCAGTGATCGCTCTCGATTCAGAATATATCAAACTGCCAGTTCCTAAATCGATTGTTCGGATATTACTTTGGATCATGATCGCGATCTTTTCTTTAAATACCCTGGGAAATATTTTTTCTTTGAACGCGACAGAAACTATCGTATTCACTCCGGTAACTTTAGTGACCGCTTTATGCGGCCTTGTTTTGGTCTTTCTCCCTTCGAAAGAAGAAGTTTGAGATTTGAATTCCTAAACGAAGTAAATTTTTTACTGGAATCTTCCCGGAAATTCGTTTAGGGTTTCCAAATGCGTTTACTGGTTTTCTCTATCTTCATTCTAATTTTATCCAACGCCTGCGCTTCTAGATATTCCCTTACCCAAACCGGCGAAGTAGGAACTCCAACAAAACAACCTACTAAAAAATTCAGGATCGCTTACTTAGGTTTTAATACGTTCAAATCTACTAAGTTAAAAAATCCGGATGGGACGGTGGACTTTGAAGCCCTTTCCGATCCGTATTCCCGCACGATCAAAGAACCTATTGGAGGAAGTTTTCCAATCCCTGGCGAGAATAAACCGAACGGAATCAGAAAGGATCTCTCTCCGGAGAGGATTTCGAAATTTGTAAAATCATTTTTAGAAGTAACCGGACCTACCGGGATCAAGGAGCTGGAAAAGTTTTTAGAGATCTCAAAAACAGGGGATAATTACACTTACTCCTTCAAAAATCTCCCCTACGATTACTATATTATGGGACTGCACTATCCAGTTTTTGAAAAGACTAGAAACATAGGTTTAAACTTTGTAACAATCTTTTCTAGTCTCTTCAGTGTGGCTACGTTAGGAATTCTCCCTTCCTACGAAGCGTATGCAGCGAATACAAAAGTCCTTGTATATGATAAAAACTTAAATCTTATAAAAGAACTGGAATATGATAATAATTACTCAGTATGGAGGGCATTATGGATCTCTCCTAATCCAAAGGAATGTGGAATAGGAAGTTTGGAATGTCTTGGAATGTTTAGCCCGACACTCGGTACGAATCCGCCTATGGTATTCGAGGCGAGTGCTCCAAAGATCAGTGCCGATCTAATCGATTTTATAAACACTCTGAAATAAGAAAAGACACCCGGGGGGACACCCCGGGATTAGAAGCTATTTAGCGAGAAGGGATGCTAGGTAACTTTTCTTATCGATAGAAGGATCGAAAATAGAAGCAGAACAAACTTTATAATTTACGGCGGTAGGACAGCTTGCCGTTCCCCCGATCTTACATCCCGATTTCTCGCATTTTTTGCGGTTTTCGGAAGTATCCGAGCCGGAATAACTGCAATAATCCCTACAATTGGAGCTCGAACCTGAGCTACAGATATAACATCCATCCGCGTAGAGACCAAGTTTAGAATGAGCGGAGAAAGCCAAGATAAGAAGCTGGACAATAATCAGTTTTTTCATAGATTCCCCAAATCCGAAATTGGATTAATAATTTATTTCCATAATTTAAACTAGTCAACCGATTAATTAGGAAAAATTTTTTCGTAAGATGGAATTAGTTTTGTATCCGATATAATCTACCGATTTACAGAAACATAAATAAAACTTACATTTTCGTGGGTTTTGCCCGGGTTTCAGACCCCCCGTTATAGGGATACGATACTCCTCCAGTGTCCCCTAACGGATAATATTTAGTAAAAAATTTTTTCCCAGGAAAGCGATTTTTCTTTAAAAAAAAGGAATCGAAAGACATTCAAAGAATAAATTATGAGTCGGTTAATTCGAAAAGAATCAATTCGCTTATTAAAATAAGTAATATTTATATTATGCAATATTATGAAAGGAATTCTAGAACTTTGGACTATATCGTTTCCAAGGAGCAGAAAAAGCATGTTATTCTGAAATATCTATTAGATCAGGAACTTTCTCTTAAGATCTATCCTTTTGATAGAAAGGCGGTTATCAAAAAGTATCTGGAAGAGGACGAAAAGATCCTGATCCGTATGCCGGAAGATTGGGAAGAAACGGGAGAGAAGAAGATCTCCTTATTCAAGATCCTCGCCAAGTATATAGAAATAGAATGTCAGTTTCTTCAAAAAGCGGAGAAGGACCTGTACCTCTTAAAGGTGGAGAGACTGGCCATTGCAAAATCGAATCGCGAAAGTCCTCGAGTTCCGGTTTCGAACGGTAAGGTAGTCGTTACTAATCTAATTACACCTAAAACGGTGATCGAAGCGAATATGTTCAATATTCCCACTTTAATAAAAGTGAATTTAGAAGATTATAAGAACCGTCTGAAAAAGAATAACACTGATAATATAGTAATTGAAGCATTCAAACCCGGTTTGGATAGGAAGTTCGAGATCGTTAAACGTTCTCGCAAATCGTTATTGTTAGAGGATACCCAAAACGTTAAGTCTTATTCGGAATCCGGGCCGGATCGTTTGGATTATTCCAAAGAGGTGGACGAAGATGTCGGTACAATGATCCGAAAATTTAAGGACCAGAAAATTGTTTCGGAACTCATCCGCCCTATCATTTACAAAAATCATTCGGATCAGCCTATCCCTATAGGTTATATATGGATACAAAGTAAGGATAAAAATTTCAGTTCGGATTATTTATCGGAGCTGGGGAAACTTTCCGACGAGGTTGTGAGCCGGATCAAAGAATCGAATACTATCAAAACTACTGAAAAATTTAAAGTTTTGGATGCTTCTCTCAAAGGGCTTAAGGTAAAGATCCACGATCCGGATCTGATCGATACTCTAACTAAGCAGAAAGACTTTATCCTGGATGTTCTCTTTAAGATGCAAGCTCCATTGACCGTGTCCGCCGCCATTCGTTGGTGGGGAAAGGATGAGGACAAAAATTTGATGATAGGTTTGGAGTTTAAGGGGAAATCGGATCATCCTGGAGAGAGGAACAGGTATATTAAGAATCTGGAATTGATGCAAAAGGGCGCTCTTTAATTCAAAAATCGAATCTTCCTTGGGGATCTATTAAGGAATCAAAATCCTTGAAGGAGGCAAATTCCGCCCAAACTTCCCTAAAAACACCGACTAACATTTTTCTATAATATTCTTTATCGAAGCCCGTAATTTTTATCCTATTCGGATAAAGTTGTAATTCTTCTTCCGGCATGTATCTTTTGTCCTTTGTTTTCGATCTTCGGTTCAATACTAAGTATTTTATCTTTTCCCCTGCCTGCACTTCTATTCCAAAATCCTTAAGTTTCATCATGGAAAGTGCAGTGGCTCCCATTACTTCGTATTCTTCCAATTCCCTGGAACTGGATTTGCGAAGTAGAAGATTTTCCGGAGGAATTCGATCCTGACGGATCATAGAATCGTATTTATAATAGATGGATAAAATTTCAGATTCGGACTTTTTTAGATCTTGGATCGTAACCTTGGTCTTCATCCATTCCAACATTTCAGTTTGGGCGTTTGTGATAAAATAAGGCAGGTCCTTTCTTCTGGCTCCTATTCCTCTACATTTCAACTTTCCGGATTGGAATCTTCCCATATATCTATTTGCCACAGGCATTTCGGAATCCTGACTGGAAGGGGGAAAAAGTAACCAAGTATAGACCCCATCCACCTCCATTCTGATCCCGGTCCTTTTTTGTATTTCTAAACACAAGGAATCCAGTTCGGTTGCGCTCAGCGGAGAAGAATTTTGATTTTTGATAAATATACTGTCGGTGATCGCATGAACGAACTCATAGCCGAATTCTTCAGCGGTTTCTTTTGCGAGAAGAAGTTTTTCTCTTCCGAATGCGTTCACTGTTTCGTGGCTTTCTAATCTTCCGAATTTTGCGTTTCTATAACCTAAGTATCCGAATGAAGTGACTAACATCCATTTTAAACTGGCTTGTTTTGCTTCATAGTCCTCCAATTGTTTTCCGGAAGTGATCTTGGACTGTTTTTTGTAATAGGCTCTTCTTTCCAATACATGTTCGAGAGCTTCGGAAACAACTCCTTTACGTTTATTGCATATACGATATCCAATATCCGGAGCTTTTGGGACTGTTTTGTCATCGGCACAACATAGGCAATTCACACATTCCGGAGAAATATTATGCATCGCCATGATACTCGGATACATCTGAGCGAAATCCAATTGTGCTACATTTTCCGTCGTTTTTCCATGACTTACATCGGGTTGGAAGACCAAACCACCTTTGTCTGCTTCTAACAATTGGAGAGCTGTCTTCGGAGCCTCTACCGCACTTTTTTGCCAAGGAACTAAATATCCTCTCCTTAAGGCCACATCGGTCTCTATATAAGTGAGCGCCTTTCCTGTGGATGCTCTTGCCATTTTTTGTATAGGAAGTCGGGAGAGTCTCGCAAGTTCCACGACTCCCATTAGATCCGCTTCCTTGTATACAAAACTATTTTTGGAATCTATATGCCATCTTCCGAATAAAGGATAAGAAGGAGCCCTAAACACTATATTCCCATACGTAAAATAACTGGTTCCTTTTGTACTTATATTTCTTCGGATGGGAGTGCTCCTATCTCTGTCTAATGCAGGCAGAAATCCGTGTTTTTGGGATTGGTAGAACAAATAAGGTAGGATGACTTGATCTCCATACCGGGTCAGAAGAATGTCCGGATCTTCTTCCCTTAATAGTATATCCAGTTTTTCTAATAGTTTTTCGGGATCCGTTCCGGAAAACTCATGGTAATCCGTGTCTGTCCTTACGATCAAAGAATTTTTTTCTATACTGATCCTGTGACTTTTTTTGAGTTCCAAATGTATTATTTTGAACTTAGGGACTTCATAGTCCATTTCCGATGGAGAATCCCCGGTTCTAATATTTACGACCCGTTTTGCTCCCGGATCTTCGGTGTAATCTATTTCCATTTTACATAAAGGAAATAGACCTTTTTGGAACATATAGCTAGTAGGAAGATCCAGATCAGAATGATAGATCTCGAATTTTCCGTAAAGAGCATATAATTTCCGACTGATCTTAGGTAAGACAGAAGGTTTGCTAATCACAATTTTTAAGACAGGAACGGTCTTATTTTCATAGAATAGATTTCTATTTTCATATACGGGAATACCTAAGATAGCATCCAGCTCGAAAAGACGTTTTACTAATTTTTTAAGTAGATCGGCTTCTCCTCTTGCATATATGATCGGATTAAATTTATCTAAAAAGAGTTGGGATCCACCTTCTTCGTTTTTTAGCCAAAGATATACCACGTCCTCCGCATGATAAACGTCGAACAGATATCCTCTGGCGGTTTGGAGATTCATTCTTGTTTCCTGATAGCTTCCGATTCTTTTTTTAATCTAAGTATTTCTTTCTTAAGATCGATCATCATCGTAAGAAGCATAATATCGATCGGATAAGGAGAAGAAGCCATCACTCCTGCCTGCACCTGGAGTTTTGCAGTTCGGATCAATTCGTCGAAAATTTCCTGGTCCGGTTTGCGAAGTCCTCTTCTGTATTGTCCAAGACTGGATTCGATATACTGCATTTGTCTGGAATATGGAATAACCGTCCTACCCATAAATAAACTCCTGTTTGGAACTTTGATCCGTTCCGATCTCGTATATAGATTTCGCTTTTCTGATCTTAAGATAAGAGTGACCTTCCACCATATTCAATTCCCAAAGATCGTCAGAGAGTGCCACTAACTTTGGGAAAATTTTTTGAAAGTTCGGGTGAGTGTATTTTGTAGATTCCACAAGGACAATCGGGATCCGTTTGGAACGCATACGTTCCAATAATAATACCAACTTTTCCAAAAGGAAGAGACCTTCGTCGTACTGAACATCTCCATCAAAGAATTGTTTGCAGGGAGCCAAAAGGAAATAGATCGTATTTTCTTTTGTCGAAGTATAGATCTCCCGTAAGGAATCCAAGATCTGATAGGGAGTAAATGCTCTCTGGACCAAAATCTTTTCCAGAAGGGCCTCTGGAGATACTCTCCTTTTTCTAGTCTCTTCTGTGATTGTGAATACGTCGAAACGAATGGCACAGTCCAAATTAAAGACCTGGAATCCGGAAACGGCAAATGCGTATTCCCAACGAAGCGCCAATTTATAGATCCCCTGTCTTCCCGTTAAAAGCCCTACATTATCCCTGCTCCAGCCTAGGACCGGGCGAAACAACTGGTCTTGGAAACCTTCCAGGGGACCTAAATACATATATACTATATAAATGATATGTTGAAATATGTAAAGTGATTTGAGGTGTAGGAATTCCAAAAAGAGGACTTTTGGGCTTTGGGCTACTTCAATTATGTCTTGTCTAAAATTATTTTACCAAATCCTTGGAGCTATGGAATCAGATCATTTCAAAACGGTCCGTGCTCGTTCTGCTGTAGATTATCTTTTTAGGACCGTTCACCAGCATCATTCTCAGCTTAGCCAGATGGCGGACCAAAAAGCGAATATTCTGATCGCGGCATCATTCGTAATCCTTTCACTATCCTTAGGATATGTCCAAAGGCCGGTCTATAGAACAGGATTACTGACCTTGATGGTATTTATAGTAATCGCGGCAAGTTTGGCTATACTCGCGGTGATGCCTACGTTCAAACAGAAAAAGAACGGTAAATCGAATCCTTTGTTTTTCGGGCATTTTGCTCCGTTGAGTGAAAAAGAATTTATGATTAAGATGGAAGAGATCGCTTCGGAAGATTCTACTTTGTATGAAGCCTTAACAAGAGATCTGTATCAGTTGGGAAAATCTCTCTACTTTACAAAATATAGATATTTGAGATGGAGTTATCGTTGTCTTTTAGTAGGAGTCACTTCATCCATGATTTTAATATTTTTGGAAATTAAAGGAATTATATAGAACTAGCTGAAAAATACTTTAAAAAGCCTACAGCGAAAAGTTTAATCCAAGGAATTGTTTGTAAAGGGTTTTGAGAAAGGTTCTATATAAAATATACATGAAAGAACAGAAAATTTCCCTCCGAACCGCAAATTACGAAGATTTGAGAACTCTCGAAGAATGGGATGAAAAGGAACATGTGATCGAGTCCGATCCGAATGATGATTGGGGTTGGGAAATCGAACTCAAACGATTCCCGGATTGGAGAGAACAATTGATTGCGGAGAAGGAAGGGATCCCGATCGGTTTCGTGCAGATCATCGACCCGCAAAGAGAAGAATCCCATTATTGGGGAGAGATCGGATCCGGTTATATGGCAATCGATATATGGCTGGGCGATGTAGAGAATTTAGGAAAAGGTTACGGAACCCAAATTATGAGGCAGGTTTTGGAAAAATGTTTTTCCAAAACTTCAGTTCATTCTGTTCTCGTGGATCCTCTTGCTAAAAATTCCAGAGCACATACGTTTTACGAAAAATTCGGATTTAAATTTCTGGAGAACCGAAGGTTCGGATCGGATGACTGTAAAGTTTATCTTTTGACCAGAGAAAATTGGGAAGGATATAAAAAATAAACTTTCAGTTCGGGACGACTGTTTCGCTTTTCTTGTTCTTCAGTCTTTTGACTAGATGATCTCTCAGCGCTAAGAAAGGTCTTTCGGTTATATAGAAGATCGGGATGCAGACTAGAAAGACAAATAGCGTAGTCAGTAATCCTACTAACAAAAAGGTTCCAAAATTCGTTAGTTCCACATTACTATTTCCGTATAATAAGAACAATGCTATTCCTGATAGACCTGCATGCCATAAATACATCGTGTAACTCACGCGAGCAATGGGCCTAAAAAAGGAAAAACTGAAAATTTTGTTCCAAAAACTACCTTTGATTAAAGCAACTATAAACAATAATCCATATCCGAACTGAAATAGGGTAAATATAAAAATGGAATTCACTTTCACCCTTGTCTGCTGAAACGAAAATAGCAAAGTGACGATTATACAAACACTGAATAAAAGATCTATTTTGATATTCCTTTGTTTAAAAAAAAGCGGTTTCCAGCGTAAGAGTTCCGCAATCAACATTCCTAAAATCAAAAAGTCAAAACGGGTTTCCGTATGGACCTCGACTAAACGTCTGTCAATTCCCCAAAAAAAATAGACGATTCTGAAAATTAATGGTAAAAAGAATAAAACTATTAATATATTTCGTCTCAAGTTTTCTGTAACTCTGAAGAGCAGAAACATACATAACGGCGGAACGACCAGATAGAACTGTTCCTCGACAGAAAGGGACCATCCATATTCAAACAATCTTTCTCTAAAATAATTTGATAGGTATAAGAAATCCCCCCATGAATTAGATAGCATGTTTTCTAATTTTTGATGGTTGAAAATGTCTGCTGTATTTGGGTTTGGTATCTTATCAAAAAGTTTATAGGTTTTTTGAGTATAAAAATAATTGATCAAAATACAAAAATAATACGCAGGCATGATCCTCAACGTTCTTTTTACATAAAAAATTTTCAGATCTAGTTTGGAGGTTTTTTCGTATTCCGCTAAAAGTCCCCCATAAATTAAAAACCCACTTAGGATAAAGAATAAATCCACGCCTGTCCGAAAATTTTGAAGAACGTGTATGAGGGTCAGTTCTTCCGTTTTAAATATTGGTCCTAGGTGAAATATAATGACTAAAAAAATGGATAGTGCCCTTAATCCGTTTAATGCGGGCAATTCGGATTCATTTTTAGAGAATAGATATTTCAATTTGAATCTCTTACGTTTTTACTTCTGACGCCGAATAACTAGGTCGGCATTAAAATATGGAAATAAAATGATCCGATATTGAAAACATATTTTTGCATTTTACATTGAACTTTCCGTTCGATTTAAATGGCATGCGTGAGAAGAGATCACAACTTAATTTGGATCGGAATAAAACGATTTAGGATTTCTCGAACGACCCGATTGAGTCTCGGTTTACCTTCGGCCTCTAGAAGTATCCAATAAGCATAGTCTATGCTAAACATATCTTTGATATTCTTCCCGACCTTGATCCATTGTTGTTCTATTCTCTTTTTCGCCTCCACGGTTAGGTTCGGATTTTTTTGGAAATTTTCCAAATAGGAATAATATTCCGAGGTGAGGGAAGCAGGTACGGGATCCTTCCACTTTCTTCCTCTTATGGTTCTTTCCGTTTCCCAGCGGAATTCGCCAAGGGTTTTGGTGACTACTAATGTAGCATTTTCCGTCATGATTATCGGAAATAACAGCCTACAGCAATCCTGGTTGCCAACACTTGTATCTTGCCAAAGGACTCCTCTGTTTCCGCTATAAGGAAGTAGGATACAATCCGCAGAAAATTCTTTTCTAAACGGATCGGTACGGCTTGGGTCCATATTGGAGATCGCGCTTACTTCTCTTTGGAAAAGGTTCGGATCTATAAGCTTAACTTTTTCTGCATTCGATAGGATTTTATCGGCGAAAGTCAGATTGGATTCTGTGGATCCGTAAAATTGATCTTCCGAAAGGATCGGGTAAGCGAAATTCGGATTTAAGGAAATACCCAACAGTCCCATATAAAGTATGTTTTCCAATTCCCAGTCCAGAATATGCAAAAGATATTCATTATTCATTATATTCTTTGCTTCCGCTTCCTGATTCCAGCGCAGGTTCGATTTTTGGATCTGATCGTAGGTCTGTCCCAGATGATTTTGGGATGGATTCTTTTTGCCTGCCAGTATCAAATTTAACCAATCAGGCAGGAGATGGACCGAGAGTTTTACTTCCCGGTATTGGTGATCGGTTGTGGAGGATTTTAGCGAGGTAATGGCTATTTCCAGATCCTCTATTCTTTTTGCGGATAGTAAACCTTCGTCCAAAAAGAAAAAATGAATAAATAAAAGTACCGGCTTAGGGACGTTGGACGTTTGAGAGCGGAATTTGATGAAGCATACCTTGTACAGACGTATTAATATTTTATAATCTTCTTGTCTATGTTTTCTACGTATTAATCCCGGGTGTTCTTGATAAGCATTTACTAATCGAGAGATCTCTTCGCAGGTGCTCGGGTGAAGGCCTGAATATTCTAAAATTTGTGCCAGACTATTTAGGTATTCGTCCGGTATGGCGCCCGGTTGAGAGGGGCCGGCTTGACTTGTCTTTGGAGTTTCAAGCCATTCTTCGCTTTTCTTTTGGTCCAATTCCGGGATTGTTTTGATCTGCAGTGTAAGATTTGTACCTTCTTGTGAGATTAATATCGCTTCGGATTTGAGCCATCGTTTACTCTCATCCGGAACTATGATCTTCATTCTTTCGTATCTGGTGAGAGAGAATGTGGCCCCTACTTTTTTAGTATAGATCCTTGCTCTTATCGCTCTGTTTAAGGAATTCTCATCCAGCTCTTGGATCCCTAATAAGGCTGGAAATCTTTCCTCTGAATCGGTTTCTAAAATTGCGGTAATGAAGTTTTTAGCTATGGCCTTATGATCTTCAATCAAATGATCCAAAGTATGTACGATCAATATGTCTTTCCATGCGGGAAGATTACTTTGTTCTGCAAGAAATTGTAAAAACTCGGGGAGAAAATATTTTCGATACCAGGAAGGGTCTTCCGCCAATCGTTTTAGATCGGAGTTATCAACCTGGTCCAAAAATGTGTGAAAAAGATTCGTGTCCTTGGAATTGAAATGATGGAGACGTAGTTTGGAAACGATCTTCGCTCTGTATTCCAATGCGAGCCGATTTTGCCTGCGTAAATAACGTTGTAAGAGGAAGATTACGGAAAATAAGAGAACTAAAAAAATCGTTCCGCTGATAACTGGAGTCCAGGAGAACTCCGGCCAAATCAGGATAGGGTTGCCGGGATCCTGACCTAATATGAGCATGTAAAAATAATAAATGGAATTATAAAGTAGTCAAGATGTTTCCAGGGTTGGAAAAAGAGGAAGAGGGAAGAATTTTAGAAGGAGAGATAACTTCTCCGGAAATTTTGTCCCGGAGAAGTCGCAAATTTTAATCCAATCTGAAATCGGTCATCGGGAACTGTTGGGTGATCTCTTTCACACCAGCCTTAACTTTTTCCTTTGTCTTTTCGTCATCAGGGTTATCTAAGAAATCGCAGATCAGATTTCCAACTTTTTCGATATCGGAAGGTTTAAGCCCTCTGGTAGTAAGTGCAGGAGTTCCTAAACGAATTCCGGAAGCGACTGCCGGAGGATTTTTGTCGAATGGGATGGCGTTTTTATTCACGGTAACTCCCACCTCATCCAATCCGTCGGCCGCTTTTGCGCCGGTCAGTCCTTTAACGGACACATCCAAAAGGACTAGATGATTGTCAGTTCCGCCGCTCACAACCCTGAATCCTCTTTTTACGAATACTTCCGCCAAAACTTTTGCGTTTTCGAGTACTGTTTCGATATACTTTTTGTAATCGGGGGTTAACGCTTCTCCGAATGCCACCGCTTTTGCGGCGATCACATGCATTAGAGGTCCACCTTGGATCCCGGGGAACACTCTGGAATTTAATACTTTCTCATTTTCTAATTTAGAAAGAATTAATCCACCTCTTGGCCCCCTGAGGGTTTTGTGAGTGGTGGTGGTAACGTAATCAAAATTATCGATCGGAGAGGGGTGATAACCTGTCGCGACTAACCCTGAAATATGCGCGATATCCGCCATCAGTTTTGCACCTACGGATCTTGCGATCTCTGCGAACTTGTCAAAATCGATCGTTCTGGAATATGCGGAAGCGCCTGCAACAATCAATTTAGGCTTATGTTCTTTTGCAAGAGCCGCCAGAGCGTCATAATCGATCGTTTCCGTTTTAGGATCTACACCGTAAGGGATCGGTTTATAATATCTTCCGCTGATATTTACAGGAGAACCATGGGTTAAATGTCCGCCATGGGCCAGGTTCATTCCTAAAAAAGAATCTCCCGGTTCTAATGTTGCCAAGAAGACCGCCATATTTGCCTGAGCACCGGAATGGGGCTGAACGTTCGCATATTCTGCTTTGAAGATCTTTTTTGCCCTTTCGATCGCCAAGGACTCGACTATGTCTGCGTTTACACACCCGTTATAATATCTTTTTCCGGGATATCCTTCTGCGTATTTATTGGTGAGCGTAGAAGTATAGGCTTCTAAGACGGATCTGGATACGAAGTTTTCGGATGCGATCATTTCCAGATTTTGTTCCTGCCTCATGTCTTCCGCTTGTAAGGCTTTGAAAATTTCGGGGTCTTGTTGGGGAAGGTATTTCATTTTTTCCTCGGTTTGAGTTTTGAGAGAATCATTCTCCCAGAATATAGCCTAGATCAGAATATTTTTCTTGAAACAGTCGACCTGCCACCTTGCGAACGTTTCGAAAGAAGGAAGGATCCGTCTCGGTACCTAGGATTTCAACCCCCAGATAATCCGCAAATAAAAGGGAAAGGTCTTGTTTGAATTTTCCCGGCGAAAAGGAGGCGGGTAAGGAGGTTACAAATTCCTCATGAGTTCTGCCCTTTCTGTATTCCGGTTCTTCCGGAGGATGGGGTAGGAGGTCCGACACCAAGGGAATAAGCCTTGGGTCCAGGATCAAGGTCCCATGCTGCACGATACAGTTCTTCTTCCTGAACTGGGCGTTACCCGAAATTTTTTTCCATACATCCGGCGAAAGTTCCAAGGCTAAGTCGGACTTGCCCTTACATTTTGTTTTGAGCCCTTGTCTATTCAATGCGGAAGATATCAAACCTAAGAATATATTATAAGAGTTGGCAACTGGATAGAGTTCAGGTTTTGCCTCTAATGAAACAAAAAGACTGAAGTTCAGATTCCATCCCGGCTCATGAACCACTGTTCCGCCACCGCTTGCTCTTCTGGCTAAATACACCGGATCTGTTGCAGATGGTTTTTTGGGGATTTGTCTTTTTTGAAATTCGGTCAGAAAACTTTCTCGGTTTTCTTCTCCTGCGCTTAGTTCCGGCTTTTCGGAAAGACCCATTATAATGGACCTCGGTCCTTCCCAAAACCGAACCCCTCCGGAATATCCTCCGGATACTAGTTGGACTGCGAGAGCCTCTTCTAAAGCTAGATTATAATAAGGTGTCCGAATGGATTTTTGGTCTAGTATAAAAGTCCGCACTTCGAGACCAGAGTCTATCGACCTATG
Source organism: Leptospira sp. WS58.C1 (assembly GCF_040833995.1). Taxonomy (NCBI): domain Bacteria; kingdom Pseudomonadati; phylum Spirochaetota; class Leptospiria; order Leptospirales; family Leptospiraceae; genus Leptospira; species Leptospira cinconiae. The sequence goes on along the minus strand of NZ_CP162137.1, from coordinate 2,701,692 downwards.
GTTTTCGTCCATGGGTTTTGTAATTGACTGTAGTTATCTTTTATCTTTTGGAACGTTTCTCCGAATCCGACTTCCGTATTCTACTTAGGGAATAATTTCCGCATTTCGAATCGACGAAAATGAACCACGTTCCTTATATATTAAAAAAATATAATATTAAAGTGCACTTTAATATTTGTTGAACTTCGGTCTCCGTTGTTCTGTTTTTCGAAAAACGGGAACATTCTCCTTTCTTTTCTTGTCCTAATTTATAGAGCATTATGAAAAATGAATATAATTTATTTCTTGGAGAAGTTGGGACTTCTCTCCTGTTTTTTAGGAACTCAAAGAGTTTTTAATCGGTTCTGGATTTTTGTTTTGGCGATGTTTCTTTTGTTGGGAGCATGCGTTCAAGATAAGGATATCCGATCTAAAGAGTCCGGATTATACAAACCTAGCTTCGCTCTTTTTGGGGATAGTATCTCCGCCTTCTGGCCTATAGAAGAGCAGTTCCCTGAATTTGAGACTTATAAGAAGGCGTTTCCAGGTAGAAGGACTTACGAGATCCAAGAGGCCGCTAAAAACGAAACGGGAAGATATAGGTCCTGCATGTTGAACGGCGGTGTAAATGATTTCCTGAATAATTTCGAACCCACTTGGGAAGAAGTCGATGCCACTGTACAAAGACAGCTCGAGACTCTTGAGATATTGAACGACCATTGCGACTATATTATCGTTCTTAACGTATGGACAGTACAACTTCCTTGGCCTGTAAAAGCCGCGTCCATGATCAATCTAGAAATGAAGAAGAAGGTAACCTTTTTGCCGAGGATCGATCCGGAAGATCTGATCCATACGGAAATGTTATTGGACGGAGGCCATCTTACCGACGAAGGATATGGCATTCTTTCCCAAAGAGTGAGAGAATACCTTAAAGCTACTTTGCCGGAGTTCTGGTTGGAGTTCCTATTATGAAATATAGGTTATTCCTTCTTCTGGCATTCTTGAGCCCTCTTACGGAAATTTTCGCTACGGATAAAACTTCGATCCCCTATCCGGTCTGGGGGCAATCTGTCGGAGTATATAATATTTTTGTAATTAGCGCGGATGCAAAAGAATACAGGAATTCTAAGGATTATGATCGGAATCGTAAGATTTCTTTGGATGGAGAATTGAAACTGGGGGATCATTTTTCAATTTCTGCTGGTTACGGATATGTGGACCAATATGCCACACAAGCAACTACTTGGAGCGGTTGGGACAGATGGAGAGCGGGTTTAAAAACGTTTTTCACTTTAGGAATATTTTCAATAGGAGGAGGTGTGAACGTTTACGGACCTTCTGCATCCGAGCCATGGATCGGAGAAAGAAATCCGGAGCTTCTTTTGGTCCGTCCTCATTTGGGATTTGTTTTAGATTTTGGTAAAACTAAGTTCCAGGCTTTCGGTTTATACGAAAGAGAGACAGATTCCAAATTTAGAGATCCGGTCCAAGATAAATATTATCGTTATATGGAAGCGGGTGCCACTCTTTCTTATGAAACAAATTCGAATTGGATCCTAGTTCTGGAAGCCACCTATCGTATGGCAGTCGAAAATACGATCCCCACTCCTCGTTCCGATTCATTCAATCTTCATCCGGGAGTCCAGTATAAGATAGGAGACGGCGGGAGAGTTTTTTTTAGCGGATTGTATGGAATGAGAAAGGATAATACCTACGATCAGGGTTTTAAACTGGGTTATCAGCAGATGTTTTTATGGTAAGCTTAAGTAAAGAGTTTAAATTGTCGCAAGCGAGATCGCTAAGGCAAGAGATGTTCAAGAAGTTGCCGGCTTTTTTTCTCTATGTGCTTCTGTGGGACTCTGCACGAAATCAATCCTTCGCCTCGTAATATTTACTCGAAGCTTCTTTCAGGAATTTTTTCTCTTTTTTGTTCAGAGCATTCATCCCTTCTTTGGAAATTTTTTCTAAAAGACGGTCCACTTCTTCTTTAGCTTCTTCTCTGGTTTTCATCTCTTCTTGCCAGCGGACCATTTTTCTTTTTTGTCTCCATCTGGAAAATGAGAAGCTAGGGAGTTTTATCCCGAATCTATATTTTATTTTCGTATAATATAGGAAATAGAGTCCACCGGCCGCGAATCCACCCAATCCGCTTGCGATCGGTGTTCCTGCTTGTAATCCTAAAATTACCAGAACGGCCAGGATAATCATGGCAAGATACTTTGCTTTGATAGGAAAGATCCCCCAAAACAATAACTCTCTATTCGGCCAAATTAACGCATAAGCAGTGATTAACCCGTATAGAACGGAGGAAATCCCTAATACGGTCCCTTGTTGATACCCTATAAGAGAAGCGAATATCGCAGCAACTCCGCCTCCGAAGATACAAAACATGAAATAACGTAAAAAATTCCTGGTCCCCCAGTGAGACTCCAATGCGGAGCCGAACATCCAAAATGCAAACATCTCGAATAAGAATCCGATCAACATATTTGGGGTGTGAAAGAAGCTGTATGTGAGTAACTGCCAGCCGAAAAATTTTTCTAAGACGAGGCCGGGAGTCAGACCGAATAATCCCAGGATGCCCAAAAGAACGGAAGGGGCAGCCAGGCTCAGAATGAACTCTATCCCGAAAATCGCTATGTTTAATATCAGAAGTTTACGAACGAGGGGAGAGGTTGAGACACCGAATCCGCTAGAGAAAGACGCCATTGACTCCCTAGTTTTCTTTTTTCCTTTCGAACGACAACCTAAATCCGGATTTTGTTTCCTTTGACAGTTTGGGGGAAATATAGTAAATGTTCCTAAGATGGAAATCTTCTTGTACGGAGTCCGGGGGTCTATTCCTGCCCCCTTATCGAATGAGGAATACAGGGAGAAAGTAATTTCCATTTTGAGACTGGTCGCCAAGTCGGAGGGAAAAGCGTTCTCTTCTCCCGAAGAATGGTTCGACGGGTTGCCTGAACCTTTGAATTATATAGTCGGTGGAAACACTACCTGTGTTCGGATCATCGGAGCTTCCGGGGTAGAACTGGTTGTGGATTTGGGTACCGGGGCGAGAATTCTGGGAGAGGATCTAGTCCGAGGTAAATTCGGGCAAGGGAAGGGAGAAGCATCCGTATTTTTCACTCATACTCATTGGGATCATATCCATGGGATCCCGTTTTTCAAACCGCTATACATTCCCGGAAATAAATTCAGTTTTTATTCTCCCTTAGAAGATCTGCCGGAAAGATTAAAATACCAGCAAGAACCCAGATTTTTCCCCATCCATTTCGATCATTTCGGTTCAGAAAGAAATTTCCATAGGCTCCAAAAGGGAGAGATCCTGGAAATCGGCGGTGTGAAAGTGGAATGGCTCGCTCTCAAACATCCGGGAGGCTCCATCGCCTATAAATTTACCGAAAACGGAAAAAGTTTTATTTTTGCCACGGATGCGGAATACAACGGTGAGGATTTTCCTTTGATCCAGGAGCAAAAACCGTTCTTCAAAGGTGCGGATCTTCTGGTCTTGGACGCTCAATACACACTGGACGAATCCTTCCAAAAATTCGATTGGGGCCATACCTCTTACACTATGGCAGTCAATTGTGCTTCTTCCTGGGAGGTTAAAAAACTGGCCTTGACCCACCATGAACCCGCCTATTCGGACGAAATTTTAGCCATCATCTTGGATGACGCCAGAACCCATGCTGAAAATCTTGGAGCTAAGGACCTATCCATAGTCTTGGCTAGGGAAGGAATAAAATTCGAACTCGTATGAATCTATTTAGCGAAGGAATTCACAGAGCTACAAAAACACTTTTGATCTTAGCCTTATTGGGCGGTCTGTTTTTCGGATACATCATCGCAGAAGTCGACGAGGGGGGGGAGCTTGCGATCCTGGCCTCCTATCAACCTACTACTCCGACTCGGTTGTACGATACTAATGGGATCGTGTATGCGGAATTGTATCGCCATAAACAGCAACTTCTAAAATACCAAGATATTCCTCCTCATGTGATCCAAGCCTTCCTTTCCGTTGAGGATAATAACTTTTTCAATCACTTCGGGATAGATTTCTCCGCAATCCTTCGCGCGGCGGCAGTTAACGTGATCTCCGGTAGGATCAAACAAGGTGGATCCACTCTTACACAACAGCTAGCTAAAACCGTTTTGAATAATCGGAAAAAATCCTTTATCCGCAAATTCGTAGAGGCTTTGTTCACTCTTCAGATCGAACAGGAATATTCCAAAGAAGAAATATTAGAAATTTATTTTAACCTAATATACCTAGGACACGGAACGACAGGGCTTGCTTCCGCGGCCGACGTATATTTCCATAAGGATGTGTCGGATCTGGATGTGGCGGAAGCTGCACTTCTTTCGAGACTTCCTAAGGCGCCGGTGGACTATTCTCCGTATAAAAATCCTGCCGCTTCTAAAAGGGCTCATATAGAAGTTCTAAAACTTATGGCTTCTCAGGGATTTATTCCGGAAGATAAGGTCCAGACCATCCACGATGAATTCTGGGAAAAATACTGGCCGATCGTAATCACTCAATCGCCTTCTCAATCCACCTGGGGAACCAAACTGAATAGAGCTCCCCATTTTACCGAATTCGTAAGGCAGAGATTATTAAAAGAATTGGGAGAGGATCGGATCTACAGCGGTGGTTTAAAAATTTACACCACTCTGGATATCCGCAAACAGGAGATCGCTCAAGACGAACTTCGTAAGGCTCTCAAAAAACACGACGATCTAGTTTCCGGCGTTACCGTGAATTATGCGGGAGGCGCGGACAGAGGTCTTGTAGGTCTTTATAATTTTATCGGTTCCTTATTCCCTGTGGCTCCTCCTTTTGTGAGTCGCTTGGATGATAAGGCAAATTTCAGGGTCGCATTGGAAAAAGAACTTATCGATTCAGCGGATGTTCTCAGTTTACTTCTTCCTGCGGATAATGAATCTGCTGCTTTTACTGAATTCCAAAAAAGGACCGCAGTATTCGGTAAGAACCTTCACGTAGAAGGCGCTGCGATCACGATTGATCATACCAACGGCTATATAGAAACGATGGTCGGAGGATATGAATTTACTCCTAAAAACCAGTTCAATCGTGCGGTGCAGGCAAGAAGGCAGACCGGCTCTTCTTTCAAACCGTTCGTGTATGGCGCTGCCATTGCGGAAAGGGTTGTCGGTTCCGGAACTGGGATCATGGACGCACCTCTCACTACCTTAACGGAAGAAGGAGAAGGTTGGTCTCCTCAGGACTTCGACGGAGACTTCCAAGGTATGGTTCCTCTTTCCAGAGCTCTTTCTATGTCCTTAAACATCGTTTCCGTTCAGGTTCTTTTGCGAACCGGGGCCGATGCGGTCATCGATTTTGCTTCTCGTTTAACAAAGGCTGATAAAAGTAGATTTGTCCCAAGTCCTGCTCTTGCGTTGGGAATCGCTGAGTTGAGTCCTTATGAAATGGCGGTGGGGTATTCTATCATCGCAAACAAGGGAAGGAACGTGATCCCGCTTTCCGTTCGATATGTGATCGATCAGTCAGGAAACGTAATTTATAATGAAGAGTTAAAGGTCCGGGAAGAATTGGATAAGCAGGCAGAAGACGGTTCCATTCAGATTATCAGCGAGGGAACTGCCTATATTCTTCGTAAAATGTTGACCATGGTTGCGATGGGAGGAACTGCAGCGAACGGGCTTCATTCTCCCGACCAAGGAAATTATAAGGGGATCGCGGCAGGAAAAACCGGATCCACTTCTTCTTTTACGAATGCCTGGTACTGTGGATTCGATCCTAAGTTGACCACTGTGATTTGGTTAGGATTTGATAAGAGTTCTATTTCACTCGGGAGAGGGCAGGCTGCAGGGGTTCTTGCGGTTCCTATTTGGGGAAAAATGTACCGTCGTTTTTATAACGGTGAAAATTATCCGACTTTCGAGGATGAGCACGGTTTAGATCCGCAACCGGAAGAAGTACAAGGTGGAGGAACCTGCGCGTATAATGGATTGTCTCCTAAGCCCGGAGTATGTCCGGTTACCCAGAACCTGACCTTAAAGCCGATTACTGTAGCAGGTGTGACAAAATCCGTCCAAGCAAACCGCCAATGCGACGGAGATCGGGACCATCATAAGTCGATCGATTTCAGAGAATTCCTGCAGTTGGAATACCAGATCAGCGACGAAGAGATCGGAAAAACGGAACGTAAGTTTAAACCGCAAGCGGACTGAAAAATCGAGTGTGATTTCGGGAAAATTCGTCCAAAACACCGATTTGACAAGAACGGCTTTACAGAATTTTTCCGCTTTCCGAAAGTGAAATGGAGGCGGTCCCGGAATGGGACGTATACACCGACCTCCGTAGGATCAAGATGTCGATAGAGATCAAGGTTCCCGAAATGGGTGAATCCATTACGGAAGCAACAATAGCAAACTGGGTAAAAAAAGAAGGCGAGCGAGTAGAACAGGACGAGGTCCTGGTGGAATTGGAAACCGATAAGGTGACCATGGAGGTACCGGCCCCCTCGGCGGGTGTGCTCCAAAAAATTAATAAGAAACCGGGGGAGACGGTCAAGATCAAAGAAGTGATCGGAATCATTGACCCTTCTGCCTCTGCAAAAAGCGCTCCTACTTCCAGCACTCCTTCCTCAACGAATACAACACCAACGAACACGATAAGCGCAACACAGAACGATACACTTTCTCCTGCTGTTCGCAAATTGATAGATGATAACGGATTAAATCCTGCTTCTATCTCCGGTTCCGGAAAGAACGGACAGATTACCAAAGAAGACGTGTTAAACGCAATTGCAAACAAACAGTCGGCACCTGCTGTAGCGGTTTCCGCAGCTTCCTCAGCGCCAAAGTCAGCTCCTTCTCCCGAAATCCCTAAAGCGGTTCCTGCCGCTTCCAGAGGAAATCTTCCGAGAGAGAACATAGTTCCGATGACGAAACTTCGCCAGACGATCGCGAATCGTTTGGTTTCCGCTCAACATAACGCGGCTCACTTGACCACTTTTAACGAAGTGGATATGAGCGCGGTCATGGATCTTCGTACTAAATACAAGGACAAGTTCAAGGACGCGCATAACGTAGGTCTTGGATTTATGAGTTTCTTCACCAAGGCGGTGATCGGAGCGCTTAAACATGTTCCTGCGATCAACGCCGAGATCAGAGGGACCGATATCGTATACAAAAACTATTACGATATCGGCGTAGCAGTGGGCGGTCCCAAAGGTTTGGTGGTCCCGATCGTTAGGGATGCGGATCTTCTGACCTTTGCTCAAATAGAATCCGAGATCGTAAGACTTGCGAACAAGGTGAAGGATGGAAAAATAGATCTTTCCGATATGGAAGGTGGAACTTTCACTATTTCCAACGGTGGGATCTACGGCTCTATGATGTCCACACCTATTCTGAATCCTCCTCAAAGTGGTATATTGGGACTTCATAATATTGTAAAACGTGCGGTAGTAGTGAACGATCAGATCGTGATCCGACCTATGATGTATGTGGCTCTTTCTTACGATCACAGGATCGTGGACGGAAAAGAAGCGGTTACTTTCCTGGTGAAAGTAAAAGAAGCGATCGAAGATCCGACTCGTCTTCTTTTGGATGTTTAAGGAAGTCTAATAGATATGGCGGAACAATACGACGTACTCGTGATCGGATCGGGACCCGGAGGTTATGTGGGCGCGATCCGAGCGGCTCAACTCGGGCTCAAAACAGGGATCATCGAAAAAAGAAAAACTTTGGGGGGAACCTGCTTAAACGTGGGTTGTATCCCTTCTAAGGCGCTTTTGGATTCTTCGGAAGAATATCATAAGGTCTTACATAAGACCGATGTTCATGGGATTGGAGTTGGTAAAGTCACTCTGGACCTAAACAAACTTATGGAGCGCAAGAACACCATCGTCAAAGAAGTCACGGACGGTGTGGATTACTTGATGAAAAAGAACAAGATCACTCGTTATGAGGGTTTTGGTAAATTGCTCGGCGGGGGCCAGGTAGAAGTTGCCTTGGTCGATGGCAAAAAAGAAGTTTTAAGCGCCAAACATATCGTTCTGGCGACCGGCTCCGTTCCGATAGATATTCCGAGTCTGCCTGTGGACGGAAAAACGATCATCACTTCCGACCACGCAATCGATCTACGAACAGTTCCTAAAAGACTGGTAGTGATCGGTGCAGGTGTTATAGGTTTAGAGCTTGGTTCCGTTTGGGGAAGGCTCGGAGCGGAAGTGACGGTAGTGGAACTCCTACCTGGACTTCTTCCTACTGTGGACCGTTCTTTCGGTAGTTTATTACAGAGAAGTCTGGAATCCCAAGGTTTTAATTTCTTATTCGAACATAAAGTATTAGGAGCGACTGCTTCTAAATCAGGTGCTAAAGTAAAGATTGCGGCCCCCGATGGAAAAGAGTCCGAATTGGATGCGGATGTTGTACTTGTGGCTGTCGGCCGAAAGCCGTTTATCGATGGGATCGGATTGGAAGCGGCAGGGGTCGAATTAACGGAAAGAAAAAGGATTAAGGTAGATTCTCATTTTCAAACGAGCGCTGCCGGTATCTACGCGATTGGGGACGTGATCGACGGACCTATGCTTGCTCATAAGGCGGAAGAAGAAGGTGTTGCACTTGCGGAATTACTCGCGGGTCAATCCGGACACGTTAATTACGCTGCGGTTCCAAGCATTATCTATACCTGGCCGGAAATGGCTTGGGTAGGAAAAGGGGAAGAGGAACTCAAAAGCGCAGGTGTGGAATACAAAGTCGGTAAGTCATTATTCAAGCCGAATGCAAGAGCAAAGGCCATGAATGAAGCGGAAGGCCAAGTTAAAATTTTAGCAGATAAAAAAACGGATAAGGTATTGGGAGCGTTTGTGTTCGGGCCTAGAGCCTCGGATATGATCGCTGAGCTTGCGGTTGCTGTAGAGTTCGGTGCTTCTTCGGAAGATATAGCACGTTCCTTCCATGCGCATCCTACATTGTCCGAAGTCGTAAAAGAGGCCGCCATGGCCGTAGACAAGTGGGCAATTCACGCTTAGGGGAGATCCGATCATGAAAATCGAACAATTGATGGCATTATACGGAGAGAATGGGGCATTACTCGAAGAACTTTATGAAAAGTTTAAAAAGGACCCGAACTCTTTAGACAAAGAATGGTCTCTCTTCTTCCAAGAAGTAGAGACTAACGGAGTTTATCCTCAGAACGGTACCAATGGAAACGGGAACGGAAAAACGGCCGTTACCACTTCTTTTACGGATGCTCAGGCCGGATCCATCCGAGAGATGGGGATTATCAACCTGTTGAATGCGTATCGTAGACAGGGACACTTAGCTGCAAAGTTAGATCCTCTCGGGATCTCTCAACCGAACCGCAAATTTATCGAATCTAAGTTAGGAAATCTAACTGCCGCGGATCTGGATACGGTAGTCGACACACAGAACCCTTCTCTCGGTCGTGCAAAACTGAAAGATGTTGTGGATTGGTTCGAAAAAGCATACTGTAGCACGGTAGGTTACGAACAATATTATCTAGTAAACGACGAAGAAAGAGAATGGCTCCAACATCAGATCGAGTCCGCGGAATACCATGCACCTCTTCCTAAAAGTACTCGTCTCAGACTGTTCGAAAAATTATTCCAAGCGGATCATCTGGAAACATTCTTAGCTAAAAAATACGTAGGTAAAAAACGTTTCTCCTTGGAAGGAGGAGAAAGTATGATCCCTATGCTCGACACGATCGTGGAGGAAGCCGGACGTTTCAAAATGGACGGACTCGTGATCGGTATGGCGCATAGAGGAAGATTGAACGTACTTGTTAACGTGATCGAAAAACCCGCTTCTTTGGTATTCGCAGAATTCGAAGAGAAAGCAGACAAAAGCGCCGGAAGTTATGCGGATGTTAAGTATCACCTAGGATATTCCAATAGCAAAATGACTTCAAGCGGAAAGGAAGTTAAACTTTCCCTTGCATTTAACCCAAGTCACTTGGAAGCGGTGAACCCGGTTGTTACAGGTTCCGTTCGTGCTCGCCAAGAGCAGTATGGAGATACGGATCGTTCTAAATTTATGCCGATCACCATACACGGAGATGCAGCGTTTGCGGGGCAGGGTGTGGTGGCAGAAACCATCAACCTAATGAACCTGGACGGTTATACTACAGGCGGTACTTTCCATATTGTGATCAATAACCAGATCGGATTTACTACTTTGCCGAACGAATCCAGATCCACTTTGTATGCAACTGACCTGGCAAAAGGTTATCAAATCCCTATCGTTCATGTAAACGGTGACGATCCGGAAGCGGTTTATCGAGTGACCAAACTCGGAATGGAATACCGCCAAAAGTTCAAAAAAGACTTTATCATTGATTTGATCTGTTACCGTAGATTGGGTCATAACGAAACGGATGAGCCTGCATTCACTCAGCCTAAAATGTATTCCATCATAAAGAACCATCTTCCTACCGCTCAATTATATGAGAAAAAGTTGATAAATGACGGAGACATCACCGCAGAAGAGTTGGACTTCATCAAAAACGGTTCCGCTCAAGGTTTAGAAGATTCTTTCCAAAGAGCGAAAGAACAAGATATCAAGATGAAAGTGGATACTATGCAGGGTGTTTGGGCAAAATATTCCAAAGAACCTCTGGATAGCGGAACTGCTACATCTCTACTTGCGGAACAAATCGATCGTATCGTAAAAGCGATCACTACCGTTCCGGAAGGTTTTACTCCGAATCCTAAGCTGGTAAAACTTCTTCAAAGCCGTAAAGAAATGGCGGAAGGAAAAGTTTCTCTGGATTACGGAATGGCGGAAGCGCTCTCTTTCGGTTCGATCTTGGAAAACGGATTCAGAGTCCGTCTTTCCGGCCAGGACAGCCAGCGTGGAACATTCTCCCATAGGCACGCGGTTCTAGTGGATATAAACACGGGAGCCAAATACGTAGGTCTAAATCATATCTCCGAAAAACAAGCCAAGGCGGAAGTTGTGAACTCTTCCTTGTCCGAGTTTTCCGTTTTAGGTTTCGAATACGGTTATTCTCTTTCCGATCCGAGCGCTCTTGTTCTTTGGGAAGCTCAGTTCGGCGACTTTGCAAACAACACTCAGGTGATCTTCGACCAATTCCTTTCCAGCTCGGAAGTGAAATGGCAGAGGATGTCGGGTCTTGTCGTACTTCTTCCTCACGGATACGAAGGACAAGGACCTGAGCATAGTTCCGGTAGGGTAGAAAGATTCCTGCAACTATGTGCGGACAATAATATGCAAGTAGCAAACTGTACGAATGCCGCTCAGTATTTCCATTTGCTTCGTAGACAAATTCTGCGTAATTTCCGCAAACCTCTGATTATTTTTACTCCTAAATCTTTATTACGTTTCCCTGGAGCGTTGTCACCGATAGACGATCTTTTAAAAGGAGCGTTTAAGGAAGTTCTTCCGGATGGCGGAGATTTAAAGTCCGATAAAGTGGAGAAAATTGTCTTTAGTTTCGGGAAAGTATATTATGATCTTCTAAAATATAGGGAAGAGAATAAGGTGCAGAATACGGCATTGATCCGTGTTGAACAGGTGTATCCATTTCCAGCTAAAGAGATACAAGAAATCCTTAAAACCTACAAAAATGCTAAAACATTTGTTTGGTGCCAAGAAGAGCCTAAGAACCAAGGTGCTTGGACTTTTGTAAGAGATAGATTCGAGGATATTCTTCCGAACGGAGCAAAACTCAAATATGCGGGAAGAAAAGAATCCGCAAGTCCTGCTGCCGGACATATGAAAGTCCATACACAAGAGCAGGAACAACTAGTTTCAGATGCTTATCTGGTCTGAATCTTAGGCGTCGAATAACGTGGGAGAGCCTGTTCTATTAGCATTATTGTTTGCAGATCGGGTTATCTCGGAAGACAACGGGAAAAAAGGGATCATAGGGACTTTTACTAAGTTCTTTACGGGTCAATTTCCCGTAGTTTTTCCTCCCTGGGGAATATACGTATGTGTCACAAATCTTTCCCCAGGAGACCATGAATTTTCTCTAGAATTAGAACACGCAGATACCGGTGAAAAAGTGATAGGAGTCGGGGGCAATATCCGGGTCAATAACGGTTCGGAACCCGTGGAAATCGGGATCCCGATCCCTCATGCAGTTTTTCCTAAAGAAGGAAGATATATTTTACTCTTCAAAGTGGGTAAAGAAATCGTGGGAAGCCGCCCTCTCTGGGTGGATAAATTAAATCCTACCTGACCGCCTCATTTAGAAAATCCTAAATCTTTTACAAGTCCCTTCGTTTTCTTGTACGGTCGGATAATAAATTTTTTCCAATATTAATTTTTTGAAATACGCTTGATCTGGAAATTTTTTTCAAGTATTGTATCCGTCTCTCATATACGAATTTCTTATAATTCGTTCTAAAATATAAACTATATTGGCATTCGGTTTAGGGCCTCGAGGGGCCGGACTTATAAAGACGGACTCTTATATAATATGGCGACGCCTACGGAAAAAAATATCACATTAGAAAAGGCTTTGCAGGACGCAAAGCTGATTGAATCCAAATTTAAAGGGCTTCTGGAGTCTTTACCTGACTCAATCGTAATGGTAAACGATTCCGGGAGGATCGTATTTGTGAATGAACAAGCTCTTCGAATGTTCGATTACAAAATCGAAGAACTTTTAGGGCAACCTATAGAGATCCTTCTCCCGGATAGATTCAGAAAAAATCATATTGCTCATCGTGATCATTATTTTACCCAGCCAAGGACGAGAACCATGGGAGCTGGTTTGGAACTTTTTGGTAGGAAATCCAACGGGGCAGAATTTCCGGTAGAGATCAGCTTAAGTCCCTATCATACAGAAGAAACAACATTGGTGCTAAGCGCTATACGCGACATTAGAGAGAGGATCAAGGCTGAAGCAAAGTTTAGAGGACTTTTGGAATCCGCACCCGATGCTGTTGTGATCGTGAATCGGGAGGGGAATATCGTACTCATCAATTCTCAAGCGGAAAAATTATTCGGATATCCCAGAGAAGAATTATTACACAAACCAGTTGAAGTTTTAGTACCTGAAAGATTCAGAGCCAATCATCCGAAAAATAGGATCGGCTTTTTTAATGATCCAAAAGTTCGAGGAATGGGAAGCGGGTTGGAATTATATGGGCTGAAGAAGAACGGTTTGGAATTCCCTGTGGAAATCAGCTTAAGTCCCTTGGAAACGGAAGAAGGTATGCTGGTTTCCAGTTCTATCCGCGATATCACCGAACGAAAACAACAGGAAGAATTCAGAAGAGCTGCATTAGAAGAACAGAATGAAAGAATGAAAGAAACCGCCAGATTGAAAAGTGAATTCTTGGCAAACATGTCTCATGAGTTAAGGACTCCTTTAAACGGTATCATTGGTTTTTCGGAATTACTTTCCGACGAAAAGCCTGGGCCGTTAAATGAAAAACAAAAGGAATATTTAACGGATATATTAAATAGTGCGAACCATCTTTTGAAATTGATCAACGACGTCTTAGATCTGGCTAAGGTGGAGTCCGGAAAGATGGAATTATTTTTGGAAACATTCTCTTTATCCACTGCGATCAAGGAAGTTTCCTCCATCATACGTCCTTTGTTAAGAAAGAAGAAGATAAATTTTTCGATAAAAGTAGAGGATCCGATAGATTTTGTGACCTTGGATCCTCAAAAAATAAAACAGATCTTATACAATCTTTTATCCAACGCAGTCAAGTTCAGTCACGAAGGAGGAAATATCAGAGTAGGTATGGAAGCGGAAGGTGAGGAATTTATCCGGATGAGATTCGAAGACGACGGGATAGGTATAGGAGAAAATGATCTAACCAGGATCTTCGAGGAATTTCAACAAATAGACAGCGGAGCCAACAGGCAATTCCAAGGAACGGGACTAGGCCTTGCTTTGACGAAAAGGATCGTGGAATTAATGCACGGAACAATACATGTAGAAAGTGAGTTGGGAAAAGGATCCGTATTCACTATCATACTTCCTAGAAATATCTTGAACGGTAAATAGATATGCCACCTAAAGTTTTGGTTGTGGATGATAATATCGTAAATCTCAAATTGATTTGTGAATTATTGGAATTAGACGAGTATGAGGTTTTAAAAGCGGAAAACGCGGAAGAAGCGCTTCAGATCATAGAAAATTATCCTTTAGATCTAATTCTTATGGACATAGAATTACCTGGAGTTGATGGGCTTACGCTTACTAGACAGTTAAAAGAAAGAGAAAATACGAAAAATATACCTATCATAGCCGTTACCGCTTTTGCAATGAAAGGAGATGCACAAAAAGCTTACGGAGCCGGATGCGACGGCTATATTACGAAACCGATCGATACCAGGAAATTTACGGAACAAATAAACGGTTTTATCAAGGGTTTAAACCCGTGATCCAAAGGATTTTTTTCGTCCCTTACTTTTGCATAATCCGTTTTTTGGCATAAAATTTATGGTTATTCTAATCGTAGACGACAGTTATCAAAATCGGAAATTAATTTCAGCCCAGTTGGAAAGCGAAACTCGAAAAATTTACACCGCTTCCAATGGAATAGAAGCTTTGGAGATTTTGGAAAATACGGAAGTGAATCTGATTATCTCCGATATTTTAATGCCCCAAATGGACGGATACCAATTCTGTTCTCAGGTAAGACAGAATGAGAAGTTCAAACATATTCCGTTTATCGTATATACTGCGACCTACACATCCGATTCCGATGAAAAACTTTCTTTTGATTTGGGAGCGGATGCTTTTTTGAAAAAGCCGGCCGGTCTTAAGTTACTGGAAGAGACGGTAGCAAACGTAGTCAAAAATCCTAGATCGGAGCGTAATGTCAAAAGATTGGTCATAGACTCCGCACCACTCCGACAATATAATCACCGACTTGTGGAAAAATTAGAGGAAAAAAATTTCGAACTCCAAAAGAGGAGTGAAGAGTTAGGTTACGAAATAGAGGAAAGAAGAAGGGCCGAAAGGCTGAACCGAGAAGGTGAAGAGTTATTCAAGGAACTGACGGATGCGATCCATGAAGTGTTTTGGATGACCAGTCTTTCTAAAAATGAGATGGTGTATATTAGCCAAGGATACGAACAGATTTGGGGAAGATCCAGGCAAAGTCTTTTTGAAAATCCGATCTCCTGGATTGAATCTATTCATCCGGATGATAGGGACAGGGTGTATAATAGCGCAAAGACAAAGCAGGTAACGGGAGAATATAGGGAAGAATACAGGATCGTTCGTCCGGACGGAGAGATCCGATGGATCCGGGACAAGGCATTTCCTGTTAGGAATGAAAAGGGAGAAACCGTTCGGATTGCCGGTATTGCAGAAGATATTACCGAACATAAATTGAAAGAATCCCAGTTAAAGGAAGTGGAAAAAAGAAGGGCAGAGCTGGAAGAGCAACTTATACAGGCCCAAAAACTGGAAAGTTTAGGCACCTTAGCAAGCGGGATCGCCCACGATTTTAATAATATACTTTCCATCATCATGGGTCATACCTCCGTGATAGAGAGTAATAGGAATAACCCGGAAAAATTTTCTCAACATATAGCGGCTTTGCATATGGCGACCCAGAGAGGTGCGTCATTGGTAAGGCAACTTTTAACATTCGCCAGAAAAACGGAATTTAATCTAGAACTTATTCAAATAAACGATATCATATTAGAAATAAGTAAACTGATATCTCAGACCTTTCCTAAAAATATCCGCCTTTTTACAAACTTCGAAAAAAATCTTCCTTGGATCAAGGCGGATGCCAATCAGATCCATCAGGTTTTACTAAATTTATGTGTGAACGCCAGAGATGCAATGCCGGACGGTGGAATTCTAAATATGGAATCATTTCTTGCAGCGGAGGAGAATTTAAAGCCGGGATATTCGAAAAATTTGGCTGAAAAATATATAGTCCTTAGGATCTCGGATTCCGGAAGTGGGATGAGTGAAAAAACAAAACAAAGGATTTTTGAGCCATTCTTCACAACAAAAGAAATAGGCAAGGGGACAGGGCTTGGGCTTGCATTGGCTTACAGTGTGATAGAGAATCACAAGGGTTGGATAGAGGTAGATTCCGAATTAGGAAAAGGTACGACATTTTTCGTATACTTGCCTGTACCGAAGGAAAAATCGGAAGTGATTATAAAACCGATTTCTTCGGAATCCGAGTTTTCAGGAGGCAACGAAAGTATTCTTGTAATTGAGGACGAAGAACTTCTCCGAAATATGTTGGGAGATCTTTTGGAGTCCAAAGGTTACAAAGTGTATTTGGCTGCGGACGGAGAGGACGGTGTAGAACAATTTCTATTGAGGCATTCGCAAATCGATTTGGTACTAACTGATCTTGGTCTTCCAAAGTTCGGAGGAGAAGAAGTGATCAAAAGAATCAGGGCGATTCATAATAACGTAAAGATAATTTTAGCAAGCGGGTTTATGGAACCTGAGTTAAAACTTGCCTTAAAAGATTTCGGGATAAGTTATTTTATCCAAAAGCCTTATTTGGGAACAGAGATCCTTTCCTGCATCCGTTCCACTTTGGACCAAAAATAAGATATCACTTAATCTTATCTTATGTTGAAAATAAAATATTGATCTGTGTAGTAATGGCCACGGTGTTGGTTTTAATTTAAGTGAAAAAGAGAAACGAAAATGAGTCGTGCACGTCCTTTACCGGTCTTAACTCGGAGGCAAAAAACTTTCAGAATTTCTAATAGAAAAAACGGCGCAGATCTCCGAAACGGATGGAGATAGAAGAGTATTAGGATAAAGTTCGTATGGAGAACACGGAGTTTCCTATTCGTGTATTCGGGTCTCTTTAAGAGTTTTTTCACTTTTTTAGTTGGGCGAGTAATGTAATAAGTTGTTTTCGGTCGACAGCCGACATGCCTCGATACAGGCGAGCATTCATTTTCCTACCTGCACGAATTATTTTCAAACGTGTATTTTTCCCGGACATCGTTAACCGAACCCGAGATTCTCGTGCGTCAAGGGAGGAGCGCTCTTGGATTGCAAGATTCAGGTCGACCAGCTTTTGCACTAACGGGGTAACGCTAGATTGATCTCTAAAGATTTGTCTAGCAATCTCTTTCATCGATTGCGGGCGATCCCCTTTGAGAGCGCACAGAACGGCTCCCATTGCCGGAGTTATATTCGTGACCCCGAAACGTACGTAATCCCTTTTCACTTCGTCAAGAATTTGATCTCGTAACACGGTAATCAGGACCAATAGTCTATCTTGTTTCATTCTTCTCGCATCCTCCATTTCCTTTCTCAGGGAAAAGTCCTATGTTTGTCGAAAATTGCTTTGAATACCAAGCAATTTTCGCATTTAATAAATAGATTTCTAAAATTTATGATTTACTGCACAGATTGTCGGTCTCTTACCTTACCTGAGAATTTTTAAAATGCTTTGGATCCCAAGCATCTAGGAGGGAAAATTGCCCGCTGATAATATATTTACGCGATTTCTTTATTTGATATTCGCTCTCGTTTCCTATACGGTGTATCTTTTGAGTACGTTAATTTTTGTTTTTCGTCTTCTCGACCTCACTAGATTCATAGAGGCTTTAACCTTCGAATTTCAATTTGGGCTAATAGGGTCGATCTGTTTAGACGTTGCGTTAGTAGCGATGTTCGGTATCCCTCATAGCGTTATGGCAAGAGCCGGGTTCAAAGAGTATTGTCGCAGAATAATACCATTGCCGATTGAGCGGAGTCTTTACGTTTTTATCGCTAGCGTAGCCTTGATCGCTCTCTCGTGCCTTTGGCAGCCGATCCGTTTTGAAATTTGGAATATTAAGAACGATTTCGGAATGTACGCAACATATTCGATTTTTATAATAGGGCTTATTTTGGCCGTTGTCTCGACTTTTTTAATAGATCATTTCGAACTTTTCGGATTGAAGCAGGCCTGGAATTATCTGAAGAAAACCGAATCACATAATTCCGAATTTGTTTCGCCGTCACTTTATAGATTGGTACGTCATCCGATGATGTTCGGAATGATCTTAGTTCTATGGAGTACACCTTTAATGGATCTGGGTCATTTGATTTTATCCACAGGTATGACTCTTTATATCGTCATCGGGACATTTTTTGAAGAAAGGGATCTGGTCCGGACTTTCGGAGAAAAGTATATCCAATATAAACATGAGGTTCCCATGTTTTTACCCTCTTTCACATTAAAACAAAGGATGAAATCGGAGAAAAAAGTATGAAAGTTGCCAATATGATATTGTCCCAAAGATTCTGCGGCCTGGCGCTCGAACAAATCGGTCCTGTAAAAGACGCAAGCGATCTGGGACGCTTTGGCTAGATCCTCGGAATTGGGATAATACGAATCAACAGTGGTAGCCGCTTCTACATAGAGGGAAACTTTAGGGACCTATCTCAATTTCATCTTACGGATCTCTTCTGCGACCGGGATGTTTTGGTATTCTATCCTTTCTTTTTCGTAGTAGAGTAGAGCTTCTATCGAATTTGTTTTCGGAAAAAATTTTCGGATCTCTGTGAGCGGGATACGGATCGTATCTGAGTTAGGGTTTTTGTTGAAGAACTCAGTATTTTCCGCTCTTAGAATGAGTTGCAGATCTTTCGGGTCGAAAGTTTTGATCTTTTCCGATTTTATAATATTCTCGAAAAGTGTTTCTTGTTCCTTTTTTCTTGAGATAGTGCGAAAGGGGATCGTAGTCCATTCGAATAGAGCTCCGATGTCTGCAAACATTCCTAGAATATATCGATTCCATGGTTTGTCATCCGAGTCCAGTTGTCTGTATCCGTCGGTCTTCTTATAATCGTAAAATACTTTTTTGGTTTCTAAGGTTTTTCTTTTTTCTACTGTTTCTTGGAAGGAGGCGCCTTCTATTTTTAATACCAGCTCGAAGTTTTGGAATTCGAAGTCTATTCTGCCCTTATTAGAGATGATCACTTCTTCTTTTTTATCCAGTAAGCGAGAATCTATCGTTTCCTGTTTATAAGGAAAAACCGTAAAACAATTTAGGAAAGAAGATTGGATCAAAACTAAGGCCGCAAAATAGAAATAGCGAAAAGAGCGAAATTTATTCACTGAAATAAAGGTACCATTCCGTAGGCGGACTCGAATGCATCCGCCTGCTCTTCACAGGCCCAAAGTTCCAGACTTTTATCGTAATTTTGATTTGTGACCAAGGTGAAAATCGTTTGGTTTTTTCGGATCTGGCACTTGATCGTTTCTATTAATCCCTGTCTGTTCCGATTGCATGCACTTGCGATTCGTAAAATTGCGGAAAGTTTTTCGACGATCTCCTGTTCTTTTGGACTCACTCTTTGGAATTCTCTATGTTTGGATTTGGGGGAACTTTTACGATGGTATCTTGCTGTGAGCGCTATGATCTCTATTTCTCCCCAGGTAAAGCCGAGCATAGCCTCCGAGTTTCGGATCAGATAATAACTGTGTTTATGATAGGCCGAATGTGAAATGAATAAACCTATCTCATGAAGTAAGGAAGAAGCTTCCAAATATTCTCTTTCTTCCTTTCCCAATCGATGTACCGACTGTAATTGATCGAATATATCCAAGGCCAGTTTGGCTACATGGCGGGCGTATTCCTGGTCCCTCGTATAGGAAACTAAAAGATTCAAAATGGACTTTTGGCGGATATCGTCCAGATGTTTGGAATGTTCCAAATCCTGGAAATGTTCCCATTTTCGGATCGTATCGTAGATTAATCCCTCCCTAAGCGCGAACTCGGAAACCGTCATTTCCGGGAGATCAAGTAACTGAAAGAGTTCGTCCAGGATCAATATCCCGCCTACGATGATATCGGAACGTTTCGAATCGAAACCGGGGATCTTACTTCTCTTTTTGGAAGTATCCGCTTCTAAGATCAGATTCCTGGCACGTTTGAATTCGGAGGATTGGAATGTATAATGATTTAACGGTCTTTCTTCCGTTTCTCCCTCGAAAGCCCGAATGATCCCGGCAGTTGCTTGGACTGTTCCGGAGGAACCTATGATCATTTCCGGTTTTAGGTCTCGGATGATCTTTCGGAAAGGAAGAATGATCTCTTCCACATAAAGTTTACATTTACGTATCTGAGAGGAGTCCAAGGTTTCGGATTTTAGGAATTTTTCGGTGAGTCGGATCGCTCCTAATTTGAAACTTTTGGAGAATAAAATATCCCCTCGATATCCGACTAAAACTTCGGTACTTCCTCCGCCTATATCCACAAGCAGGACCTTTTTATCGAATACAGGAAGACCTTGTAGGACCCCGAAATAGATAAGTCGGGCTTCTTCATATCCGCTGATGACATCGATCTTGATCCCGGCTTCTTTTAAAGCGGCGGCCTGGAATTCTGCACGATTGGAGGCTTCTCTCATTGCAGATGTAGCAACTGCTCTGATCTCCGCTTTTGAGTTATCTGCGAGCATCTTAAAACGCTTTAAACACTCGATTGCACGCCTAAATGCGGGAGGGTCGATCTCGCCTCCTTCTTCTAAACCGCTTCCGAGACGTACGTTCTCCTTCTCTCTGGCGATTGCTTCAAAGGTCCCGTTTTCTCGGACCCGGACGATAATCATGTGAAAGGAGTTTGTGCCTAGATCGATGGCAGCTAGGGTGTTTTCCCGGACCATAAGTTCCCCAAGTTTATGGAGGTCACAATGGGTTCCAATTTGTTTTTCGTTTTTTTTGTTTTGGAATTGCCCCGGAGGATCGGGCCGGAAATATTGAATTGGATCGCGACCGTAAAATCCTAGAGATTTTCGCCGATTCTGCAGATAATAAATAAGATCAACCAGCCTTCTGGCAGCAAAGGATAGAAATGATATTCGATAAGCTATACGGATTATTTTCCAACGATATGGGAATCGACCTCGGAACCGCAAACACTCTCGTCCATGTAAAAGGGCAAGGTATCGTTCTTTCCGAGCCTTCCGTAGTAGCGGTCCACGCAGCTACGGGCAAAGTGCTCGCAGTAGGCCAGGAAGCTAAAAGAATGTTGGGACGTACTCCCGGCGAGATCGTAGCGATCCGTCCTATGAAAGACGGGGTGATCGCGGACTTCGAAACTGTGGAAAAAATGATCCGCTACTTTATTGCAAAAGTCCATAACAGAACCACTTTCGTAAAGCCAAGGATCGTGATCGGAGTTCCTTCCGGGATCACCGAGGTGGAAAGACGTGCGGTCCGCGAATCCGCAGAACAAGCAGGAGCAAGAGAGATCTTCTTGATCGACGAGGCATTGGCTGCCGCGATCGGTGCAAATATTCCGATCAACGAACCTGCAGGTAACATGATCGTGGATATCGGCGGTGGAACTACAGAGATCGCCGTGATCTCTCTTGGCGGGATGGTGATCGCCGAGTCCATCAGAACAGGTGGAGACGAGTTCGATGATGCTATCATCAAATATTTAAGAAACCAATACAATCTGGTCGTCGGAGAAAGAACTGCGGAAGATATCAAACTGACTATCGGTAACGCGTACCCCGAAAAGAAAACCGAGACCATGGAAGTAAAAGGTAGGGATGCGATCTCCGGATTACCTCGTACTCTGGAATTAGAATCCAACGAGATCCGCAAGGCTCTCAAAGAACCGACTGACGAAATTTTAGACGGGATCAAAAGAGTTCTGGAAAGAACTCCACCTGAACTTGCTTCGGATATCGTAGAAAGAGGGATTGTTCTTACCGGAGGAGGATGCCTTCTTCGCGGATTGGAAACTTATCTTTCCAAAGAAACCGGCGTGCCTGTGTTCAGAGCGGAAAATCCTCTGACTTGTGTAGTGCTTGGGACCGGAAAATTTTTGGACGAAGTTAAGTATCTGAAACCAGGGATCCGTTAATTCGGATCTCGGTCTCCGGCTGATCGTCGGAGTCCGATACGGAATTTTTTATGCTTTGGCTTCAAGTTAATAAAAGTAAGGAAACCGTTTCCCTTTTATTCTGTATCGTATTCTCGCTTCTTTCCCTGACTTTTAAGAGTAACGTTTTTGTTAGAGGGATCGCAAGTTTCCAGAGAGTGGGAGATTCCGTTTCCGGTTCCATTGACGGAGTGGGTTCCTTTTTTAAAGGAGCTTATACTAAATTAGAATCTTTTGAAGCGGTCCGTCAGGAAAGGGATGCTTGTGTCGCTGCGATAGACGATTATAAACTTCTTCCCCAAGATCTCGAAAGGGTGAGCCGAGAGAACGAAAGTCTCAGAAGAGAATTACGTTTTAATACGAAACAAAAGTATTCTACGGTCAAAGCGGAAGTTCTTTCCGTTCGATTGAATTCCATCTATCGTACGATCATTATAGATAAAGGTTCCGAAGCTGGGATCAAACCTTATATGCCTGTCACTGCAAGAGCGGTGAATCAAAAGGGTGAAATTATAGAAGCTCTCGTAGGTAAGGTGATCGCAGTCACCGGAGGATCCGCAGTGGTCCAGCCAATCATCAATTCCAATTTTAGTATGGGTGTTTCCATTCCGGAAAGTAATCTTTGGGCCACTCTTTCCGGAAACTCCGGAAGAGGAATGGAAGCTTTGATGAATTATATAGATAGCGGTATCATCATCGATCCAAGGATTTTCGGAGATTATCCGATGGGTCCAAGCGAGATGATCCAGTACACCGAATCTTTAAGTAAGATCGGCAAACCTGTTTACAGTTCCGGTTCTTCCGGAATGTTCCCGCCCGGAATTCCTGTTGGTATTATCACGGAAGAAGGTCCGCGCAACGGAAGTTTTAAGACTGCATTCTTAAAACCTTTTGTTCGTTTCGATATGTTGGAGTCGGTTACAATTCTCATGAAACTTCCCGAAAAATGGGCGGAGACCTGGCCGGAAGGACAGAATATCAATATCGAAAATCCGTACTTTGGTGAATTGAATTATCCTAAAGAAGAAAAGGAGCCTAAGGCACCGACTCCGAACGGAAATAAACCTGTGGAAGCTCCTAAAACCCAGAAACCGGAAGGGAATGGCCCCGGATTCTCTGACGAGGAAACGAACTGATGATCTTAGAATATATAGTCATTGGTGCCGGGATCTTGATCTCTCACTTCTTGAACGGCACAAACCTATTCGAGATCTCCGGATTTAAGCCCGACTTTATGGTAATCTTTGTTCTATTCTTTGCACTTAGAAAAGGAACAATGGCTGGGATCTGGATCGGATTTTTCGGTGGATTACTTTCGGATTCAGGTTTAGGGGGAGAAATAGTCGGAAATGTAGTTACCTATAAGATAGGGCTTCACTCTCTCACGTTCTGTATCATGGGATACCTCGTCGGAAAGTTCGCAAGACCTGCTTATCACGAAAATCAGATTTCCATAATGTTATATTCTCTTATTGTAACGTTGATTTCCAGGATCGCTTCTTATTTCCTATTTTCCTTATTCTTTCATGAAAATCTAAATTACTCCATCATCAGTACGTCGATCTTTAATGGAGCGATCGCTCCTATTTTCTTCTGGGTCCTTGGAAAATTGTACAGATTGGAGCAGGCGGAAGGCTAAAATGTTGGGGGGAGGAGGATCTTCTTCAGCAACAGAATTTAGACTGGAGCGCAGTTTCAGGCTAAGGCTGTACATGTTCTCCGGACTTGTGGCGTTTGCTTTGATCGCCTTTGTGATCCAGCTGTTCAACCTCCAGATCGTGCAAGGTACGAATAACTCTTTAAAGGCGGAAAAGTTCGTCCGAAAAAGTGAAACCATTCCTGCTGCCAGAGGAGAAATGTTCGATCGGAACTTTCTTACTCCTGAAACTTCGATGGCGCTGGTTTCCAATTATTCCAGTTTGGATGCGGTACTAAACACTTCGCTTCTCAAATACGACCCTGTTAGAGTTAAAAATTTTTTACAGGAATTCGCAAGGACCCTTTCCATTCCGATGTCTTATTATGAAGAGGACTTACTCGAGCCTAAATTTTCCAAAAAGATCAAAACCAAAAAGCCGTTCGTACTTTTGGAAGCGATCTCCAAGGCTCAACAAGAGCGTATATCGGTTTTCGATAATATATCTAAATACGTGATCTTGGTTCCTTCTCCTAGAAGGATCTATAAGATGGGTCCTGCACTTGCGCATGTGACCGGATATATAGGTAAGCCTAGTAAAACGGACCTTCTTACCCGAGAGATCAAGTCTTACCAATGGCTTGGAAAAGACGGGTTGGAGCTCCAATACGATTCCCGACTCCGAGGAACGGACGGATTCCGAATCCAGAAAAGAAGTTCCGAGGGAAATATCGAGGAAGAAAGGGTGGTGGAACATTCTACTCCCGGAAACAATCTTGTTCTCACGATCGACAAAGACATCCAACTTGCCGCCTATAAGGCGCTAAAAGGAGCTAGGGGAACCGCGATTGCGATGCGTCCCTCCACCGGCGAAATTTTGGCAATGGCTTCTAATCCGAGTTACGATCCGAATGTTCTCTCCGGAAAAAGTAGATCGGAAAGGACTGCACATTATAAGAGGGTCGATGCGAACGGCGGATTTTTAAATCTTGCGATCCAGTCCAAATTTCCTCCCGCTTCCACCTACAAAACGTTAGTTGCCCTTGCCGCTTTGGAAAGCGGTCATAAGGTGGATTATACTCCTGAAACCAGTTACCAATGCAACGGTAGTTACACTTTAAAATCCACGTTTGCAGGAGTGCCGGATCAAGTATTTTATTGTTGGGAAAAGGGCGGGCATGGGACGAATGATCTGGCTCACGCTCTTCAAAAATCATGTTCCGTATATTTTTATAACCTAGGATACAAACTTGGTTCCGATCCTATCTTGACGTATTCCCGTTTATTCTTATTGGACCAAAAATCCAAGGTGGATCTTCCGGGAGAGATTGCAGGTCAGGTTCCTTCTCCTGCTTGGAAAAAAAGGATTTATGGGACCCGATGGTTCGATGGAGATACGATCAATCTTTCTATCGGACAAGGGTTCATGTCCGTTACTCCGCTTTCCATGACTTTGTTCTATGCCGGATTATTGAATAAAGGACAGATTTACCAACCGTATATTGTCAATGAGATAAGAGATCCTTTAGACAATTCAATCATCAATCGCACGGATCCTCAGAGATTAAGCGATATTCCGATCCAATCTTCTACAGTAGAAGCGATCAAGACGGGACTTAGATTGGTAGTGAAGAATGGAACCGCTGCATTCGTATTGAATAAGCCCGGACTTCCGGATATTGCAGGGAAAACAGGAACCGCCCAGACAAGAAGAAGGGGATCTTCCGGATCAAACCACGCATGGTTTATCGGATACGCTCCAGCAAATGCCCCGGTCAGCGAACAAGTATTAGTCGCCGTATTCGTAGAATATGGAGTAGGGGGAGCGGCGGGAGCGGCACCCGTCGCAAGAGAAATGTTCAGAGCCGCTTTTCCTCCCGGAAGTTTTAAAAGAACCGCGGAGATCCCAGAGACTGCTGCTCCTATAGCACCGGAGAATGTACAATGATGTCGGATCGTTCCATAGATAGGATCGACTACTTTTTAGTAGGCTCGGTCATCATAGTAGTGATATGTAGTGTTCTCACATTGTACTCGCAAGAATATAATTTTGACGATCCGAGTATCGGACTCATGGGCCATAAATGGTTCAAACAGTTCTTGTTCTTCCTGCTTGGACTCGTCATTATGTGGTTTCTTTCCAGGGTCAATTACCAATTGATCGGGGCTTACGCATTATTCATCTATGGATTTGCCATTCTATTATTAGCGCTCACTCTTGTGAAATGGATCGGTTATCTTCCTTCCAGTAGAGGGGCAAGATCCTGGATCAAGGTCGGACCATTCTTGTTGCAGGCCTCGGAGTTTGCAAAACTTGCGACTGTGATACTACTCGGTCAGTATCTGGTATTAAAAGAAAAAGAAATGAAGAAGTTAGTCGTACTAGTTATCCCATTCGGGATCGTTCTTCTTCCTATGGCTTTGATACTTTTACAGCCGGACTTCGGGACTGCCGTTTCCTTTTTACCGATCTTATTTACCATGTTGTTTTTGGGAGGAGCCGACTATTTCCATATCGGTTCCTTTATCACATTCGGAGGGATCTCGCTCGTTCTTCCGATGTACGTGGAATATTCCAAACTTACTCTGTTAAACGATATCCTAGCCTTCTTACAAAGAACGGGAAAAACGGACCTTCTATCCGTAGTAAACCGATTGGGGGGAAAAACTTGGCAGGTCCTCGACGGGAAAGAAGTAGCCGGAGCCAATTTAACTCCTAAGACGACCGCTGCGCTACGAGAAGTTTTCGATCAGGTAATCGATTTAGAAGCGAGCTTCGTATTTAAACTGCTCTCCAATCAAGGATTACTGATCGGAGTCGGCGCAACACTTATCATATTCAGTATTATTATGATCCTTCTCCGCATCGCTAGGGGAAGTAAAACATTACGTTCTTATTATATTCCTCTCGGGATATTAGGGATCAGTCTGATCTCTGCGGTAGTCGTGATGAAAACCGTTCCTTTCCGGGAAAACCAGGTCATTCGATTGACTGCATTCTTAAATCCTGACGAGTTCAAACAAGATGCGGGATACCAGCTTAGAGCATCCAAACCTGCGGTCGGATCCGGAAAATTATTCGGAAAAGGATTTTTGAATGCAGAAATGACGGAAGGAAAAATCCCACATGTTCCCGAATCCAGTACGGATTTCATCTTTGCATCCTGGGCGGAACAAACCGGATTTATAGGTTCTGTGTTTTTACTCTTCTTCTTATTTTCCATTCCGCTTAGGGGATTACAGATCAGTTATGAAAGTAAGGACAGATTCGGGTCGCTACTTGCTTCCGGAATCGTAGCGATGTTATTCTATCATATGGCGATCAATATCGGTATTGTTCTCGGGCTATTACCTGTGACAGGGATCCCACTTTCTTTCATGAGTTACGGCGGTTCTCACTTACTTATGTCCATGGCGGCGGTTGGGATCATTCTTTCCATCAAGATGAGAAAACACGCAAACTAAGTTTTTTAGGGGGAAAGCTTTCCCCCTGGCCTGAGCCAAGGTCTCAGGCCACCCCCTTCTCCGGGAAAATTTCCTTTAAA
Source organism: Leptospira sp. WS58.C1 (assembly GCF_040833995.1). Lineage (NCBI taxonomy): Bacteria > Pseudomonadati > Spirochaetota > Leptospiria > Leptospirales > Leptospiraceae > Leptospira > Leptospira cinconiae. The sequence goes on along the minus strand of NZ_CP162137.1, from coordinate 2,674,695 downwards.
AAAGCCCGGACCCGATCATTATTTAGGTGGGAATCCCGGTTCTCGGAATTTTCCCATAATTAAATTTACTTTATGGGAAAGTAAGGGACCGATATTAAGGATACTAATAACTAAACCTTTCTAAAAATACAGTTTAGTGTGGCAAAAGCCGGTTTTCACTTAATATGGAAAGAGTAAAAGACTCCAGATTTCTATTCGATCTGAAAAGAAAGTTCCGTTATATCTTGGAAGAAGTGGAGAAAAATACCTACGACCAAGATTCGGAAGTCAGAGAATTAGAAACGCTCTGGGAGGAAATGTTCGACGTCGCTTCCCGAAACGACACTCCTTACTTTAAGGCTAGACTTTCCAATTTAAAAAGACAGTTAGACGGCTTTGTTCGAAACAAGGCTTACGAAAAACAAGAGTTCGATCGGATCTACAGGCAATTAGAGAAAATACGTAAAGACGACACCGTGGAATTTTTGGACGAATCCATGCGTTCCACATTGGGAAGGATAGCGGAAAATACGAACCGGGTTGCAGCTACCGTAGCCGGTTCGGGAATAGAGCCCGGTTCGCTGAACGGGATTCCCTTACTCCTTACATTTAGATGCGGCACAGTCCATTTTATCGTAAAATCCGGACCTAAAAAAATATTCAAAAACGTGAATCGAAACAAGGACAAGGTCCTATACGAAGGAAAAAAATATCCTATCTTCCCGAGCAGGTCGATTTATTTTTCTTGGGAAGGAGAAAGTCGAACCTGGGAAACCGAACCAGGCACTTTACTCATGATCCGTTATCCGGAAGGAATCCGATTCTTTAGATGTGACGCATTAGGAGATACTTTCCGTATCCCGGAAGATACTTTTAAAAGAAGATTACAACCTACGGACAAACAATCTTCCGAGATCCGTTATTATTTCCGCAAAGCAGGAATTCGATATTATTATATTCCCCAAATGGGTGAGTGATATTTTTTATCAAATTTTTAGAATGTTCTTTTTCCCGAAAATTTGGAAATACAAAAGTTCATTTTTTTGAACCAATTTCTACTTATTGATAATATTATATGCGCAAAATCCTGGTTATCGGATATGACAGAATCATATATAAAAGCTTACAATTGGACGACCTATGAATGTTATTAAAATTTTATATCTACTTTTTGTCCCATTGAGCGTGATTGGTTGTCGAACCGTTCAGGTAATCGGCGAAGGTTTTGAGTTGAATGAAAGAAAATTTGCCAATACTTCAGAATTGAACGGTAAAAAAATTTATTTGGATATGATATACCAATATGGACTCAAGGAGACTGTCTCGAAGGATGGGAAAGTTGAGCGGACGATCGATAAAGATGTGGAAGTTTTATATCTGAAATTTCGCGATTCGCTATTTAAGCAATTCAGAGATAAATACAGGGTTAATATTGTTTTAGGAAAACAAATCGAAAGAGATGCATACTCTATTTTATTGAGTCCAAGAGTTTATCCAAATACAGAAACAATATCTAAAGCAAGTCTAATTATAATTAAGGGAACGAAGCTTTTCTATAAGATGGATATCGTAAATGATGAAATTTATTTTATTCAAATGTTTAATCAGGAACAGTTCCCTGCAAAAACAATAGAAGAATTATCGGATGCCATAGCAGAAAAAACTTATGAGACCGTTTTTAAAAATGCATCTGAACAATAATCTTATCGCCTAACATAAATTTATCGTAATTTAGGTTGCAATTTTCCGCATTCGGAAGAAAATCCAAAACCTTTGCGATGCAGAACAATACTTCTTTCTGGGACAATTGGACATTCGAAAGCCTTTTCGACTTATATACCGAAGGCTTGGATTTTTCGAATTCCAAAGAACTAAAGATCAATAAAGAGACAAACTCTTATGATTGGGTGGAAATTCCGACAGCTTGCGTCCAGATAGAAAGTTTATTTCATCTGATCAATGAGATCATTCTTAGAGATAAGATATTCTACGATTATAAATTCTCCGAGGGTTGGCGTTCCTTCGAAAGTCTGGATTCTCTGGACGGGAACCTGCTTATTTCCGTCGATATTCCTACGTATAACCCGGAAGTGGCCGATTCCAGGAACAAAGCCTTACAATTATTATGCGCCACCGACCTGATGAAAAAACATCAGGAAGAAAATTTTGAAGGATATAGAAAGAATAAACAAGCTCCTCACAGTTATTTCGGTCAGGTAGTTTGGGGGGCCGCGGGAAATTTGGGAAGGAGTTCCTTTCTAGAAGCTCATTACGTAGCTCATCCGATCAGAGCTTCCCTGTTGGAACAGGTTCCCCTATTCAAACCTCAAACGGATATAAATTCGGAAATTCAAGAATGGATCGATAATGAAAGGATCAAAATGTTCACTAGTTTGACTCCGGTTGGTAAGATGAATAATTTCCAGTTAATACTTCCCCCCTTAGTGGCAGAAGTGATAGAATCCGCTTCTAAACTTTCCGAAATCATTCCTTCCACAATGAAAGCTAGAGAAAAATATAAATTGATTCGGGAATGGATCGGAGAATATCAAACCGCCGTAGAGAGTGAAAATCCCGCTAGTATATCTAAGTTTAGAAAAACCTTGGATTCAGTCGTCCAAGACTTGGATAAAATGAGAAAGGTATCCGATATGGGAAGTACCAAAGTTGGAATTTCTTTCATTAGTTTGGATTTTCCAGTACCTAAATTGCCGGATTATAGAAAGTTTTGGGGGATCAGAGGCGCCTTAAATAAACTGTCTTTAAATCAAAAAGGGGAAAAGGCACTTGCTAAACTTTTGCATTGGTTGGGTTGTCCGGAGGGAAACGAATTCGAAAAAATTAGGGAATATTTTCGTTTATGATTTCCCTTTTCGAGGATTGCCGCCAACGTTGGTCGGCTATTTGGAGCTGGAGACCGACGAATGAAGTTTAAAGTTTTATTTATATTTACATTTTGGGTTTTTGTTTCCTGTAGTATGCTCGATCCGACTTATGATCTGGATGATTCGTATGGGAAACGAATGGGTTGTATTGCCGTGCTTGTTTCGTATAATGCCTGCACGGGAGGCTCACCGGATCCAGATAGGCAGAATTCTTGCCTAACGGAATCGATAGTTGCCGGCGGAAGTTGCTTCGTGAATTAAAAGCGCTGACCCGAAGGCGGAGAGATTACTCTCCGTCCTCGAGTAGGTTGTTCAAACTATCCAGAAGAACATCCACTTCCACACCATAGCCCATACAAACTTGCTCGATCGTTTCGAGTTCGTTGATGGAACAATGAGAGCAACCGCCCAAATGATAGCTGGAGAACACTAATCCTGCTTCCGGATGAAGACCGATCGCCTCGCCTACCGTCATTTCTTTAAAAAATCTTGGCTTGACCGCTTCCGACATGGGGGAAATCTCCTAAGTACTGGTTTTCAGTTCCAGTATATAGACTCCCTAGGCCAAAGTCAATTCCATGTTTTTTCAAGAAACCGGCAAATTCTATATTCGGATCGAGGAAAGGTTCGAGTCCTCTCATTATCTCTACAAATATTTCCCCGACGGCTCGGATGAACCGATCCACGGCCATTCCTTTAAGGTAGAAGTTTATCTTTCCGGCAAAAAGAATATCGGGGATGACGGGATCAGTTTCGACTTTTTGACTTCTAAGCGTAAGCTCAAAGAACTAGTGGCTGAGTTAGACCATATTCTGATCAACGATCATGCGGATTTTCAAAAGACCAATCCTACTTCTGAAAATATGGCTCGTTGGTTCTATTATGGCTTAAAGGATAGTGTCGCAGAAGCCAAAGGTAAAGTGGATCGGATCGTGATCCACGAAGGCCCGGAGAACTTGGCATATTTCGAGCCGAATTAACGGTTTTTTCGCACAGCGGCCACTTAGATTGCGGAGGGGGCGATTCATTTTTTGGCTCAGTGTCCTTGCCTGATCTCTATGTGAGACCTTCTACACTTCGGCTTGGCTCGAGGAAAAATAACTCTATATCTTCCCATACGTAAAAAGAAAAACTAAATTAGCCACCGCATAAGAGATCGTGAAATAGAAACCGATCCGTAAAGGGCGGGGAAGTTTTATCACTCCGCAAAGAACGAAGTGAACCGCTAAAAAACAAAGTGCTAAAGTGTTTGTCCAAAGCACTGCCTTGACCGGCTCCGAGTCGGCACCGTATAAAAGGAGAAGCACCGTAGGCAAAAGTCCGAGAAAACTCATGAACCCGCCTGTGGCGATCCAGACCATGAGGATCATTCTGGACTGTCTTTCATCCGGATGTTGGAATACAGAGATGGCTCCCCCGACCACTAATTGGTGTAAAAAACCGTGGAAAGCGTAGACCAAACTTACGCATAAAAATAGGATCGTAGGCAGGTTGAGATGATTCAGGTCTGACAACTGGGAAACTCCGATTTCTTATCGACGCACAAATCTTACGGAACGGCTTTCGCTTCACAACTAATTTACTGTTGACCTTCGATTGAAAAAAACTAGGATAACAGGCCTGGACATGAATCAAATCCTTTGGACTCCCAGTCCCGAACTCATCCAAAACTCAAGACTTACGGAATTTCAAAATTTTGCCGAACAAAAGATCGGTAAAAAATTCCAAAACTATACGCAGCTACATTCCTGGTCCGTTGAATTCCCCGAAAAATTTTGGGAACTCATTTGGGAATTTGCTCCTGTCATCCACTCCAAATCCTATGACGAAGTCATTCAAACCGGAAAAACCTTCAGAGAAACAAAATTTTTTCCGGGAGCAAAACTGAACTTCGCCCAAAACTTACTTCGGAAAAAAAACGATACTATTGCGATCCATTACAGGGGAGAAAGTGGAGCGGAAAAGAGCCTCACTTATTCCGAACTTCATAAAAGAGTAGGAGCACTTGCCGCTTATTTTAGATCGGAAGGATTGGTGCCGGGAGATAGGATCGCGGGACTTATGCCGAATGTTCCGGATACGGTTCTTGGAATGTTAGCCGCGACTAGTATTGGAGCCGTTTGGACTTCTTGTTCTCCCGATTTCGGAGTTAAAGGAGTATTGGATCGGTTCGGGCAGATCCAACCTAAAATTTTGATCACCACGGAACGGTATGAATTTAAGGGTAAATCACTTCCACTGGCAAGTACTGTCCGAGAGATCTCTTCCCAACTTCCCGACTTGAAAAAGATTTTAGTTTCAGAATATCCTAGTGTAAGATCTAAAGATCAGAAGAATATCACGGATGGATTTCCGAAAAACGCGATTCCATTAGAAGAATCTTATAGGCCATTTCTGGGACAGGAGCCTGAATTTTTCCAAACATCTTTCGATCATCCCGTGTATATCATGTATTCTTCCGGAACAACCGGGCTTCCTAAATGTATGGTCCAAGGTTTCGGGGTTTTTCTGAATCATTGGAAAGAACTCGCGCTACATACGGATCTGAAAGAGGGAGACGGGATTTTTTATTATACTACCTGCGGATGGATGATGTGGAACTGGCTTGTCAGTTCGCTTTCAATCGGAGCAACAGTACATTTATTCGATGGAAATCCGTTCCATCCCGATCCGGGAGTATTATTTCGGTATGTTTCCGATCGTAAGATCAAGGTATTCGGAGTGGGAGCTAAATACATCCTTAGTTTAGAGAAGGAAAAATTCAAACCGAGTGTGGACCTTTCTTCGGTAAACGTTGTCTTATCCACAGGATCTCCATTGCCGGGATACGGATTTGAGTATGTATACGAGTTTTGGAAGAAGGACCTTAGACTTTCCTCTATTTCGGGGGGAACCGACTTGAACGGATGTTTTGCATTAGGAAATCCTAATTTACCTGTACATTCCGGCGAATTACAATCTTTAGGCCTCGGAATGTCCGTACAAATTTTCGACGATTCGGGAAAACCGGTCCAAGGACAAAAAGGAGAACTAGTCTGTACAAAACCGTTTCCTTCCATGCCTTTGGAATTTTGGAATGATCCGGACGGAAAAAAATATATCGGCGCTTATTTCGATACCTATCCAAATATCTGGAGGCACGGGGATTTTGCGGAAATTCTTCCCAACGGAGGAATGGTCGTGTATGGAAGATCCGACGCTACATTGAATCCGGGTGGAGTTCGTATCGGAACCGCGGACTTGTATAGTCTGCTCGAAACCATTTCCGAAATCGCGGATTCGGTAGTGATCGGTCAAGAATGGAAGGATGACGTACGAGTGATCCTTTTCTTAAAGATGGCACCCGGTGCGGTTTTGGACTCAGCATTCGAATCTAAGATCAAAAAAGAGATCAAGGAAAAGGTATCTCCTCGTCATGTTCCGTCTAAGGTCATCCAGATCGCGGATATTCCATATACTCGTAATATGAAAAAGGTGGAGATCGCAGTTAAGAAAACAGTGCAGGGAGAAGCGGTCACGAACCAAGATGCTTTGATCAATCCGGAATCATTAGAATATTATAAAAATATCCCGGAACTGCAAACGGATTAACCCTGGAGCATGAAAAACGTTCCCTGGTTCTTCCAAAAAATCGCTTTTCTCAGATCGACTCAAGTATGATAGATCCTTTTTTTCCCTTGATCCACAGGGGCTAAGAAAATATAAAAGTGTGGTGTTTCGAATATCCGGTATCCTATTTTTGTTTTTGATCCTTTCTCCCGTTTTTCCACAAGCTATCTCCGGCTCTCGTTTGGAGGAGATCCGAAAAAGGGGAGAATTACGAGTCACAGGAAATCGTAACTTCGATCCATTTTATATCTCCGATCCTAAAGAAGGTTTTCCGGGATTCGATGCGGAGCTTGGCAAAAAATACGCCGATTTTTTGGGAGTAAAATACACATTCACAAATCGTCCTGAATTCGAGGATTACGCGGAAGCCATCAAAAGTGGAGAAGCTGATATCGCATTTTCCGGATTGAGTTCTACATTAGAAAGATCTAAAAAAGGGAGTTTCAGTTCTCCATATTTGATTTCTACGCCCGGTGCTTTGGTGAATAAGAATGCACTTCCTCCTCCTCCCGAAGGAAACATTATTTCAACGGTATATTTCAGAAGTGTAAAGGACCTGGATAGTGTAAGCGGGCTTAGTTTTTCTGTCAGAGCGTTTTCAGCCAGTCATGAATATCTATTAAGTGTCTTTCCGAATTCTCGGATATTCACTTACGGTTCCATGGATAGCGCATGGAATTCCGTGAAAGAAGGGCAGGCAAATTGTTTTGTGGGAGACTCTCTTTATATTAAGGGACTTCTTCTCAAACAAAGAAGTATTTTATCCAATTTTAGGGCCCTCATCGAGCCGGTTCAAGAAAATCATGTGAGCGCTTTGCTTCCCAAGGGTGATGTTTACTTCTTCCGTAATTTCGAATTTTTTCTGTCGGAACTCAAACGAACTGGAGAATTAAAAAGTTTAGAGGATAAGTATTTTAACAATAGCAACTGGGTGAAATAAAAAAGTAGTCTAATCCGTATGGCTACTTTGGCAAAAAGAAAGGCCCAAAATTCTCCCGGACAGATCTATGTGGATTCCAGTTGTATCGATTGTGAGACCTGCAGGATCTTGGCCGGCGATGTTTTCGGAGAAGATCGAACAGGTTCATTCGTTAAAAAACAACCTGGAACGGAATCCGAAAAATTCCAAGCCTTACAAGCGTTAGTTGCTTGTCCTACCGCTTCCATCGGAACGGAAGATCGTATCGATCTCGCGGAAGCAAAGGCATCTTTCCCGAGACAGATCCAAGACGAAGTCTATCATTGCGGCTTCCATTCTAAGGATTCATTCGGGGCCTTCTCCTATTTAATCGTAAGGGAAGAAGGTAACGTACTTGTGGATTCTCCCAGATATATTCCATCACTTTCCGAAAAAATAAAAAACTTGGGCGGGATCAAATATCATTTTCTAACACATAGGGACGATGTAGCGGATCATGAAAAATTCCATACCGACTTCTGGACCCAAAGGATCATTCATGAAGGAGATCTATCCGCGGTTCCGAATGCAGAGATCGTGATCAAAGGAAGAGACCCGTTTTCTCTCGGCGAAGATCTATTAGTGATACCTGGGCCTGGGCATACCAGAGGACATTCTACTCTATTATATAAACGTAAATTTTTATTTTCAGGGGATCATCTTGCACTCGATCCAAAAAGAGAAAGGCTGATCGCGTTTAGAGGTGTTTGTTGGTATTCTTGGGAAGAACAAACCAAGTCCATGCAGGACTTGGAAAATTATGATTTTGAGTGGCTTTTACCAGGCCATGGGCACCCCGCTCATACGGATCGGAAACGTATGAGCGAGATGCTTAGGTCCTGCGTTCTATGGATGCAAAAACGTTAAAATGATTCCCTGCTTCCTAAATATTCTTCCTGGCCTGAAAATACGCTCTCCGCGTAGGCAGGAACTCCTCCCCATTTTTTAACCGCTGCCGGTCCAGCGTTATAAGCCAGAAGCGCTTGGCGGATATTTCCCTCATGGGTCTCCAATAAATGGTTCAGATAGGAGACCCCGAGATGTATATTTGTCTCCGGTTCGAATAAGTCCTGCTTCTTGATATTTTTGCCTTCCCAAGAGGCGATCCAGGATCCAGTCCCCGGCATGATCTGCATAAGTCCCCGAGCATTCTTCTTGGATTTGGCTTTTCGATAGAATTCGGACTCTGTTTTGATGATCCCGAGAAGTAGCCCTGCCTTCTCTCCTTTTTGGCAATAAACCCCGCAAGCACTGTCATGGATCCTTTCTGCTTCCTTTTCTACGGTTAAGGAGAGAAGTTCCAGCTCTGATTCGCTAAGACTCGGTCTCTCGGAGCGGATGTATTCTTTGATTTGAGCGGATTCTGGCAGGGAGTTCCTACCAGGAACGCCCTTTCCGATTAAGGAACCCGCGATTGGGGCGACCAGGGATTGGTAGAGTAGGGGTAACGAGGCGATAAATATGTATCTTTTTCGGATTTTAGGCTGGAGCATTCTCCTTGCCTCCTCTTATGGTGCATTGCACCATCTATGGCCAGTCTTTTTGCGGCGCACTACAGGCCAAGTAAAAAACCATCCGGTTTTAGGAGTTCGGGAAAAAAAAATCGGGTTTTCGACGGAGAATGTATCCCTTAAGAAATTGAAAAGAAGAAGGAGGGCCAAAGGGAACATTTTTTTTGCGGAGTTATTTCCTAAATCTTAACACTCATTCTTTCGCTCTAGTTTTTTCTACTCTTACTGAGTCTTATTCGAGTTACTTGCGAGACCATCTCAACTACAATAAATTTGGAAAAAAATTTCCAAGAGAAGGATAAATCTTTCGGTATAAAAAATTTAAAAACATAGGTAGGAACATTTAGAAGAAGTTTGGAAATAAATTTACTAACCTGAAATGCGTATTTGTATTTGCGTTCGCTTCTCAAAATGTTTCTCAACTGGAAATAAATATAACATTCGATTTATTTAATATATTTTGGAAAAATAAAATTTTTGATGCAAATTTTTGTAACTGCTTCGTCATAATATTTTAGAACCGGGGACTTGTTGAACGAACAAGTCGAAATAAAAAAAAAGTAAAAACTCTTTCGCGATGATCGATCCCGCGATAGGGAAAATTTAAAGATACATTACAAAAAGCTAAATCCGTTATTCATCGGATTCGATCTCTAAAAACAAAAACGCCGAGATCGGATATTTTCTGGGGAAAAATAATGAGGGTATCTTTAGCTCTGTCCGTACTATGCCTTATTACATTTACACAATGTACTCAAATGGGGAATCCTTCCAGTGATCTTACTTGGGAGGAAAAACAACTTCTCTGGATAGCATACGGAGAGGAAATGAAAGGCGGACTACAACTCACAAAAGCGGCGGCTCAAAAATGGGGCCTTGGTATTGATGTTTATCCTGCTAAAACCAGGGTGGATAGAATGAGAAACACGATCGCATTTACAGAATCAGGAAAATGTAATGTGGAAGGGATCTCCCCGAAAAACGCAAAAGATTGCCAGCTGTTCTCTTCCAATCCTTTCTATCTTGCGGCTTGTTCGATCAGCGCAACTACCAGTATAGAAAATAGTGTTATTTTTATTTTTAAAGACAGGATCAAAGCGACTGCGGATGCGATGCGGATGGAAGGAAGCACCATCGACGCAAAAGAATATATAATCGCCACCGTTGCCCATGAAGTTGGGCATTGCCTTGGATTACAACATTCTCAGGATCCTAAGGATCTGATGTTCCCGATGTTGACTGGAACTGTGTTCGAACCTAGTAGAACGGAGATGCATGCCGCCCAGGCGCTGTATAATACTTCTTTGCCGCCCGGTTCCGTAGACGAATCCAATCTTTATACGAAACAATCGGACTTTACTTACTTAAAACAGTATACCGTTCCTTCGTTCGCGGTATTCGGAAATATAAATATGGAAGAGGAAGATTGATAACCCCAGAAACGGTAAACACCGATCAATCTTCCTATGGTGTGGATCGAAGATTGCCGGGGATTAAACTCCCCGGTTTTTTTCTAATTTTTCGGCCAAATCTACAAGTAATCTAACGCCATATCCGCTCGGTCCGTTCCCAATCTGGGTTCCGGAAGACTTCTTTCTCCAGGCGGTTCCTGCGATATCGATATGAGCCCAGTCGATTCCCGAGTCCACAAAACGTTCTAGGTATTTTGCCGCAGAAAGACTTCCTCCCGGTCGTCCTGCAATATTACGTAAATCCGCTATATCGCTCTTTAGATCTTCACCGTATTCTTCCCATAAAGGGAGATTCCAGATTCTTTCATCGGAAGAAGCGGAAGCCTCATCCAAAAGACCGCGCAATTTATCGGAATTACTCATCACTCCCGCAGCTTCATGACCTAAGGAAATGATGATCGCTCCGGTCAAAGTTGCCAGATCCACCATATAGTCCGGTTTGTATTTTTTTCCGACGTAAGAAAGGACATCTCCTAGGACAAGACGGCCTTCTGCGTCGGTGTTTTGGACTTCTACTGTGAGTCCGTTATGAGCTGTGTAAACGTCTCCGGGTTTTAAAGCGGCGGCATCCGGCATATTCTCCGCAATTCCGATTGCTGCAATCACCGGAACGGAAATACCTAATTCTGCGATCGCACCGATCGCATGGATCACCGCTGCCGCGCCGCACATATCATATTTCATTTCATGCATGTCTTGTGCAGGTTTGATGCTGATCCCGCCGGAATCGAATGTAAGACCTTTTCCGATCAAAGCTAATTTCTTTTTGGATTTTGCTTTAGGGGGATGATATTCCAAAACGATCATCTTAGGCTTTTTATCGGAACCTTGAGAAACTGCCAGAATTCCGCCCATCTTTTCCTTTTTAAGTTGGGGTTCATCCATCACTGTGATCTTTAAGCCTGCTTCTTTCGCAATTTCCTTGGAACGAGAAACAAATTCTTCCGGAGTGAAATGATTTGCAGGAAGGTGAGCGATATATCTGGCGCCGTTCACATATTTACTGACTGCTCTGGATTTATCCAAACCGGCCTTCGCCGATTTTTCCGCATTAGGATCTTCTAATACGAAACTTACATTTCCGAATTTAACTTTTTTTTCCTTAAAGTCCTTTGACAAGACATTGATGGGAAATGCACCTAGGTCGATCGAGTTTGCGATCTGATACACTAAAGAAGAAGGGGAAAAAGTTTTGGTCAAAAATCTGGTGAGTTTGATCTCAAGTCCCACAGATTCCCATTTGCGTAATTTTTCTCCTATACTTAAGAAGATCTGAGCCACGGAACGAATGTTAACTTTGTTGGAATTCCCCAAGCCTAGGTAGATAATTCTGTCCGATTCATCTACAAAACTCTGTCCGGATTCCGCAGAGAAGACCCCGGATCTGATCTGATCGGCAAATTTGGTCTCCAGTTCCTTAGGCAGATTATCTTTTACGACAGGAATTACCTTATAGATATTTTTGGAAATGTTCTTCCCTATACTAAAATTGATTTTTGATCTTTCTATTTTCATTTTTTATCCAACGCCTTAATATCTCCGAGGATCTCATCCACGTGACCTTTCACGCTTACCTTCGGATACACTTTCAAAATTTTCAGATCCGTTCCGATCAGGAAGGTGGTTCTGAGAATTCCCATAAACTCCCTACCCATAAACTTTTTCAACTGCCAGACCCCGTAAGCCTCGCAGATACTTCCGTCCTCATCGGAGAGAAGAGTAAAATTGAGTTCTTGTTTTTCGATAAATTTCTGGTGAGACTTAACTGAATCCTTGGAGACTCCGACTACATTAAATCCCTCCTTCTTCAGTCTCGCGAAATTATCCCTAAAATCGCAGGCCTCGGTGGTACATCCCGGGGTTTGGTCCTTAGGATAAAAATATAAAACCAGACCCTTTTTTCCGGATAGATCCTTGAGAGAGACCTTTTCCCCGTTTTGGTTCAGGGTCGTAAAACTAGGGGCTTTGGACCCCGCTTTTAAAGTACTCATACAAAGACAAATGATGGGGAACTCGGCTACTATACAAGATTTTTTGTTTTGTTTCCGTTTTCAGAAGGGGAGAAGAAGGTAAAAAGCCTTGCGAAAACCGAAATTCTGTCGATAGTAAAAGTATGGATCCTAAAGAAAGAATGGAACTGATCCGTCAGGGAAATCAGGCCTTCAACGAAGGTGATATCCGGAAGGCCAGGGAATGTTTTCTGAAAACGGAATACAAGGACGGGCTCATTCGTTTAGGAGACCATTTCATGTTCGAAAAAAAAATGCCTATCCTTGCGTACGGTTATTATAAAAAAGCGGGTTATCAGAGAAGGATAGACGAAATTTTCCAAAGGATGTTATGGGCCCTCTCGCAATGGATCGGACCGGATAAGTTCAAAAATCCCGAACCCGAAAGAAAGGCTCCGGATCCGGAAGATTTTGTGGTCCATCCGATCTTAAGACAGACCGCTTTAGACATACTCAAAAAAAACGGAATGTCGATTTAAACATTCACAGGAGCGGTATATTTTACGAAATCTATTCCGATCCCGTTCGGATCCGAGATTGCAAAATGTCTGTCTCCCCATTCCTCTTCCTTTAGATCCAAAAGAATATTTAGATCCTTCTTCTTAAATTCCGAATAAAGCGAATCCACATCCTCGGTTTCTATAGTGATATACATGCCAAATCCTGAATATTCTTTTTGGAAAGCGGGATGTTGGCTTGGAAGGTCCGGAATTAAAAAGGAAATTTCGTGTTTTCCGTTCGGTGTCGAAAGAAGAATGTACCAGTCATTCTCGAAAACGATCCGAAATCCTAGTTTGTTTACGTAAAATTCCTTCGTTTCCTTCAGTTTACTCGTGACGATTCCTGGATTTAATTTCATAAGTTTCTCCTTGTGTATTGAAATTTAACCCGAAACTGGGGATCCGGATTGTAAAAATCGGACAAAGTTCATCGGAATTTTCGGAGAGAAGAAGGGGTAAGTCCCGTGAATTTTTTCCAGTCCTTGATAAAATGAGATTGGTCGTAGAAACCGTCTACTATCTCTAAAGAACCGTTTTCTTTCCATTGACGGAGTACCGTTTGGAATCTGAGTATTTTTGCGAATTCTTTGGGAGAGAGACCTATATTTTCCGAAAACAATCTTCTGAGATGTCTGGACGAAATTTGAAATCCTAATTTTTCCGTGGGCTTTTGGAAATCCGAATACATTTGTTGCAAGGATGTCCGTATTCTTGGGTCCGATTCCAGGAACTTCTTCTTTAGAAGTTCGGAAAAATAAAGATCACATGTCTTAATACGATTGAAAAAAGAATTAGAAATCGCTAATTTTTCTTCCAACTCTTTCGCTTCTTTCGGGAAAATTTCAAAAAAGGGAGAAGTTTGAGCTTTTATTTCTCCAAGATCGATCTTAAAAAATCGACGGATCCCGGAAGGTAAAAACCGAATTCCGAACCAACGGTCACCCGGTTGTATCGGAAAACTTTCCAAGGAGGTAGGAGATAGTGAGATTAAAATAGGATCTTTCCGATTTATGTTTAGGATGAGATCCACACATGCGTCCGGGACAACTTGGTAGGAGCTTGGACCGGATGATCCTGAACTGAATTCCCAATAATAAGCAATATGAGATAGAAGTTCGGGACTTGGAGCGATTTCGGAATAATGTATCCCTAAGTTTAGTTGCAGAGGGTTAAAATCGTTTCTCATATAATCCCCGATCCATCCAATTTACGATCTTCCCTTAAAACCTTCCATAGTTTTATAAACTCCGAAAATTTTATCCGCGATCCAATCGAAAACGGATATAGGAAGTATCCCCCTTAATGCATTGGAAAGATAAATTGTCCAAGGTAAAAGTAATCTAGGTTTTCCTTTTTTCATCGCATTCCAAACTTTCGAAGTCACATATTCGGGAGTCAGAATCGGAGTGAACAACATTCCTTTTACACCTTCGAACATTCCGGTGGAAATATAAGCCGGGTTTACTGTAGTGACCTTTATATGTCCGTAACCGGCTTGGAGCAATTCCAATCGTAAGGAATCGCTCCATCCTGTCTCCGCCCATTTTGAGGCGCAATAAACGCTCATTTTGGGATTGGAGATCAATCCTGCCGCCGAGGATATGTTTACGATCCTAAACTCTCCCGTTCTTTCGGATAACATTTTAGGAAGTAGGAATCTAGTAGAATACATCGGACCTAAGGTGTTAATTGCCATCGTTGTTTCGATGTCCGATTTAGGGTCGTGTTCCCAAAAATATTTTCCTTTTACGATTCCTGCGTTGTTTATGAGTATATCGATCCCTCCCAATTGTGCTTCGATCCGGGAGACGGCCTTTCTAACCTTTTCAAGGTCGGAAACATCTACTGTGTCCGTAAAAATTTTCGTAGTATCCGATCTCAGTTGTTTCGCTGTGTTCAGTAGTACTTTCGAATTTACATCCCAAAGTACTAAGGCTGATGCGTTTTCTTGAACGGAAAGTTCCGCATAAATTTTTCCCATTCCCATTGCGGCCCCGGTGATTAATATTCTCTTTCCCTTTACGGTTTTCATATTATTACCTCGGAAATAGTAAGATTATAATGAATCGACTTTGTTATTCCAGATCGTCTTCATATTTTAGGAATATAGTATCTGAGAAATATCAACGATTATTAATACTTTTGAAAGGATTCGAATCATTGACAAAACCGTATTCGGGTATCTTTCTTCGATAGGGTGGCAGGTAGATTTATGAACTGGTCGATTCTTCCGTTTTTTATGATGTTGTTGGGTGTTTCGGTTTACGCACAAAGAGGGGGTTCTAACAAACCTAGAATGGGAGGGCCGGGAAGTCCTTGTTTTGAAGATAGGCAAAAATACTGCAATGATATCCCGAAAGGTCAGGGAAGGATTAGAGACTGTTTGATGGAAAATTCGGATAAACTATCTCCCGCATGCAAGGAACATTTGGATAAAAGATGGGGACAGAAAAAGTCCTAAATTAAAAGGACATTGGAGACAAAAGCCGATCAAATTCCTTACCTTTTGGAAAGAAATCTTCTATCTCATTTCGGAGGATTCGGGATCTTGTCTTAAAGAATCCTTCCGAAATGTTTCCTAATAAGATCGTATATCCTTTATTTCTCGCATTGATCTCTTCGGTTCTTACTTATTGTTTTTTTTCCGGAAACGATAAAAAGAACGATCCAAATACACGAACGAGTCCGCCGACCGAAAGATTGTATGCTTCTACATGGTCCCAGGACTTTTACGCAATGATGAAGTATATCCATCTTTACGACGAGATCCATCCGTTTTTATACAACCTGGAAGGTGGTCGCAGTAATACGGGTCGTATACTTTCGGTCTGGAAGAAGGACGAAATAGACGAAAGGATCCGTTGGTTAAGGCTCATGTCTCCGAGGACACTGATCATTCCCACTATCTTTCGTTGGGAAAATGATTTCGAAAAAGTTTCGGATGCGATCGGTCTAAACGGTAATACAAAGGTCAGAGATCTTCATATACAGAATATTCTAAAAGAGATAGATTCATACGGGTACGATGGCATTGATATAGATTATGAAGGGATGACTTGCGAGAAGAAGGAAGTATTTCAGGAATTTCTAATACTTCTTCGGGATGAATTGCATAAAAAAGGTAAAATCCTATCCGTAGCGATACATCCGAAAACTGTTGCTGAAAAACCTTCCGTCTATCCTTGTAAAGGTTTGAAATCTCCGATCCAAGTGGATTTTTACGAGGCTTATAGAGGTCAATTGACCCATGATTATGAGTTTTTAGGAAAGGTTGCGGATAAGGTCAAAATTATGGCCTACGAATTACATCCCCGCAAACAAGGTTTTCCCGGACCTGGGCCCCAGGCTCCGGATTGGTGGATCGACAAAATTTTAGAATATGCGGTTGCTCGTATCCCGAATGAAAAGTTATACATGGCGATCCCGACCTACGGATACGATTGGGCATTACATTGTGAAGCGGAAACAAAATCGGTCTATTATTCTAGGGCAAAGTGGATCCGGGAAAAAATGGCTCCCCGAAAAGAGGAACCCACAGACGTATTAGAAGTTTTTAAAACACAACCTAAAGCGGGGGATTGGATCTATCTCAGACCTTATCTGTATAGACACCAAGGCCACGTATATTCAGATCCTTCTCTCTGGTACAGAATGGGCGGTTGTGATCGGGTCGCATTCTATATGGATCGAAACGCTTTCGAGAAGAAGATGAAAATATTGGATAAATACAAGATCAGAGGATTTTCTTTTTGGCAATTAATAGAAGATAACGATCCCGAGATCCATAAATATCTGGAAGAAAAATTAGGACCCGAACTTTCGGAAACACTTTAAGAATCTTTCATGATACTTCCGGAAATGATCAGTTTCTGGATCTCGCTTGTTCCTCCACCTATCTCACCTAGTCTGGTGTCCCTGTATAGGCGAGAGACTTTATACTCATCCATATAACCTGCGCCTCCATGGATCTGGACCGCAAGATTTGTGACTTCTCTTGCCGCTGTTGTGGCGAATAATTTGCATGCAGCACATTTTCCTGAAAGGCTCATACTCGGCTTTCCTTCCGATTCGATTTTTTCCATTTCCCAGGCAGTATTGTAAGTAAACCATTTTGCCGCTTCGTATTTGGAATAAATTTCAGCGAGCATGAATGCGACACCTTGGTGTTGGTATATGGATTTGCCGAAACTTTTACGGGTTGCGGAAAAGGATTTGGATTCGTCTAAACAAGCTTTCATAACTCCTAAGGAATAGGCGGCTAAAGAAAGTCTCTCCGCGTTGAAGGTTTGCATCGTTTGTCTAAAACCTTTTCCTAATTTACCTAAAATATTCTCCTCCGGGACTTCCACATCCTCGAAGAATAATGCTCCGGTTGGAGAAGCCTTCAGTCCCATTTTGTCCATTGGTGCCGAGCGAGAGATACCTTTGGAATTTAGATCTACGATAAAATGAGTGAGTCCTTTTTCTTTACCGCTTTCGTCTTGTGTCCTTGTAAGGACCAAACAATAATTCGCATTGGGAGCGTTTGTGATATAGGTTTTTTGACCGGAGAGAAGGTAGCGATCTTTTCCCGATTTTTTTGCGAGAGAAGAAAGACCTGAAACGTCTGAACCTCCGTCCGGTTCGGTGACTCCCAAGGAACCGATAGTCTTACCGGAGATAATATCAGGCAGATATTTTTTCTTCTGTTCAAGAGTCCCGAAATGTTTAATAGGAAGTCCGAATAAGCCTGCAGAGGCTCCTGCGCTGAAAAATGTTGAACCACAATATTCGGAGACGATCTCCATGGCAAGAGTGCTTAAAAAAATTCCCGCACCTTGTCCACCGAACTCTTCCTCGTGTAAAAGACCTAGATATCCTGCTTCTCCTAATCTAAGGTAATGGGACCTAGGAAGTTCCTTAGTCTTATCCGCTTCTTCTGCAAAAGGAAGGATCTCCTTTTTGCAAAAATTACGAAAAGATTGTGTGAACTCTTGTTCATCTTGGCTTAGGCTAAAATCCATTTTTGCTTCCTCGGATCCTGCTAAACTCGAAGAAACATGTGTGAAGGCAAGTAGAATTCCGTTTGTCCGAATATTGTTCGTTAAAGAACCGAACCAAAAGCGGATTTTCGTAAAAAATATATATTCTAAAAAATTAAAATACTATTTTCCTTTAAAAACAGAGGTTCTTTTTCCAATAAGGAACGGATCCCTTCTTGACCGTCTTCCGATCTTAAACAATCGGTCATCAAAAGAACAAGATCGTCTATCGCTTCCAAATTCCCTACTTCGATGGCGTTTTTTGCTTCGGGGCGATTGAGTGTTATACAAAACACGCTACCTTTCTTTTCGACTTGGATATAAGTATACGAATTCATAAAATCCCCCACAATGAGTGGACCATATACTTTCAGATTTTCATTTTGTACCTTTAGATTTTTAGATTTGATAGGAAACCGAATGATAAAAATGGAAGGAAAGCCGGATTGGTTCCGGCAAACAAACATTTGGCTTAAATGGATACATTTGTAGAACCGATGTTCGGAAACCTAATAATTCTCTTTGTAGGAGGTCCTACAGAAGGTTGACAACCTGGAAGGATAGAGGATAAAGCTTTCGATGACTAATATTCCGACCTACTTTCCGGAACATACCTCTCAGGCGACGGTAATTTGGATTTTAGTTTCATTTGCGATTTTTGGAACTTATCTGGGGGGCCTCCTATGTATAGGGCAGAATATTTTAGAAAGAAAAACGGCTCTCAATCGTTTACTTTCTCTTTTGTTCGTAAGTCTGGGATTATTACAAGGCACTTGTCTATTTTATGTGTTCGGCTTATCTTCTTCATTTCCTAGGATCGTTCTTCTTCACATTCCGGTATTGGGTTCCATCGGTCCTATTCTTTACGGGATCCATAAGATCATTCAAAACTCCGAATTCGAAAAATCCGCATTGGGCTTAAGTCCCAAACACTCTATTCTGCCCGGGATTATTTGGATTTTGTATTTTTTCGGGTCTATCTTTGTCCCTGAGTCACTCAAGGTAGGGATCCGAACTTTCTCGGAAACAAGAAGTATATTAGATCTAGTCTTTCTGATCCCTTTGCTCATACTAGCGGCTTATATTGCGGGTTTATTGAGAGGAAGCCGAATATTATTTAAACCGAATGTTTTGAAAGAAGAATGGACTGCGAGAGTTTTGCTCTATATCATTCTTGCGACGATCGCCAACCATTCCGTAGGTGCATTTTTTCTATTGGATAAGAACCCTCTCTTTCTTTTGGTCAGCGCTTCTATGATGGGATTGAGTCTTTGTGTCTCTTATTTGATCGGAAGAAGGTACCCTGCTTATTTCCAAAACCTACAAGAAGTTGCAAGAGTCACCTTCCAAAAATATTCCCGCTCCTTGCTGCAAGGAATGGATATCGCCACTCTTAGGGAAAATTTACTTAAAGCGATGGAAGTCGAAAAACTATACAAAGACGATGAACTGAGTTTGGCAAGTTTGGCGGATGAGATAGGACTTTCTTCTCACCAGCTTTCGGAACTGATCAACCAAGAAATGGGTAAAAATTTCTCCGCATTCGTGAACGAGTATAGGATACGGGAAGCTTGCGAGCTACTCACCAAAAGTAAGGATACTTCTATCCTGGATATAGCCTATGAGGTAGGATTTCGGAGTAAAACCTCCTTTCATAGGGCCTTTCAGAAGGAAGTTGGAGTTCCTCCATCCGAATTTAGGGAGAAAAATTCCGGGTAATCGGTCCCATCCTATCAATTGAAACCGTTTTTGCAGTTTCGGTTTATAGAATGGAACGACGGATCTGAGATATAGGCTATACTCCTTTCCATCAGTTACATTGGAGTGGATATGAATTCCTTGGCACTTGAGCGAAAAAATGTTTCGGATCGATTTACCGATAAAGAAAAAACAAAACGTATCATCAAATGGATCCGCTATTCGGATTCTAAACTCAGAAAACGTTTTTCTTTTTTAAAATACCAAAACGCGATCGGATTCGGGATCACTGTGGGTTCCGCTTCGGGAATGATCGTACTCGGAAGTCTCTATGTAATGGATATCATTCCATTCTGGGCTTGTATTATAGGGAATGGGATCTTGGCTTCTTTTCTGCATGAGATGGAGCATGACTTGATCCATAGTATTTATTTTAAAGAAAATCCTAAAATGCAGAATTTTCTATTTTGGATGGTCTGGTTATTTCGTGCGAATACGGTTAATCCTTGGTTCAGAAAAGAGATCCATCTTCTTCACCATAAACTTTCCGGGAACATAGAGGATATAGAAGAAAGATTTATCAGTAACGGAATGCCTTGGGGGATCAGACGTATACTCGTGATGATAGATCCGATCATGGCGGTGGTATTACAGGGACCTAAGATCAGAAAGGACGCGATCCGTTATTTTAAAAAAATAAAGGCTAAGCCGATCAAGGGACCTTATCGTTTAGTATACCTTCTGCTTTGGTACTCATTCTTGATCTGGGGACTTATCTCTTTGATCAACTGGGCTTTCGGAAGTCCGATACAAGAGACCGGAACTACAGCATATATTCATAATTTATTAAATACTGCAGCGGTAGTATATTTGATCCCTTGTTGGCTCAGGCAAACTGCAATTCAGATCGTTTCTTCTAATATGCATTATTTCGGGGATGTGAAAAGTTTATACCAGCAGACCCAAGTATTGGATTCCTGGTGGATATTACCCTTACATTTGTTCTGTTTTAATTTCGGAGCCACTCATGGGATCCATCATTTCGTGGTAACACAACCCTTTTATCTACGACAAGCAGTCGCACCTAAAGTAAAACCCTTCTTAAAAAAATATGGAATTCGTTTTAACGACTTTGAAAGTATGACAAGGGCGAATCGTTACCACAAAGAAGAAATGGATGGTATTGCGATTCCGGCCTAATATTTTAAAGTCGGAAATGGCATGCAAAATTTAAAAGAGTCCCAAAGACCCCAAGGGCAATTCATTCGATCTTTAGACCAAGCGGAAGCGAATTTCTGGTTATATGATCGCGCTTCCTCTATGAATTTTTGTGTAATGGCGGAAGGAGAAGGTAATTTTTCGGAAGAAAGTTTGCGTAAAGCGCTGGACCTTATCCAAAACAAACATGCGTTAGCTAAGGTTCAGATCTTAAAACAAGTCGGACAAGATTCTCATTTATACTTTGCCACCTCGGACAAAAAAATCCCCATTCAAAAAGATCTCTATACTACCGAATGGAAATCCAAATTAGCCAAGGAAACCATCCGGCTTTTCGAGTTGGGAGATTCTCCCTTAATCAGAACCATATTTTATACTTCCGGAAATTCTAAATTTGCGATCGGACTCATCTTCCACCATAGTATTGGAGATGGAAGATCAGGTTGCAGATTTCTTTTAGATGTCCTTCGAGCAAGCACAGGAGAGGCGGAAGATATCCAAGAAGCAGAATATTCTTCCCTCATGGAATTGTATCCGGCAGAAGAGTTGTATAAAGGCGGACCAAAGCCGGAAAAGCCGCTTTCTATTCCTCAATTCTCTCGAAAGAAAGAAGAACAAGATCCTGAGATCATCAGCTTCTATTTGGAAGAAGAAGACGTCGAGTCACTCTTAAAAACTTCCAAACAAAAAAAAATCTCCTTTCATGGGATACTGGGCGCTTCTCAAGTAACGGCGCTCGCTGATTTTTTTGATAGAGGGCAAGAAGGAGTATTATATCTTTCTACTCCTGCGGATCTGAGGCCTCATTTGAGCCATCCGGTGCCTGATTCCGCATTAGGATTGTATATTTCTTTATTCACTACACCGGTGAATATCAGGGATCCCTTCGATATAAAAGCGAAAACGATCATGAACGACGTGAGAGCTCGAATCGGAAGAAGGGAAGGTAGAGCATTTTATGAACTTCTTCCTCCTTCCGAACAATTTTTGGAAAAAGAAGACGGATTAAAACTTTTCCAACTGCTGATGAGCCGAAATCCTCAGTCGAGTCTATTGAGTAACGTAGGGATTATCCCTGTTCTAAGTTCAGAGGAAATAAAAGTAAAAGAACTTTCTTTTACGGTCCATCCCGCTTTGACTCAAACGGTCTTTACTACTGTGACAACCTACGAGAATAGAATGGCAATCAATATCAACTACGACAAAAATCGTTGGAACGAAGCGGATATTTCGCAATTCGCATATTCTTTCCGGAAGAATATACTATCGAATTCTTAAGTCTGCTCCAAAAAGTTTTTTCGCTCCCTATGGGTCGCTCAAAGTCTCTGATGATTTTAATGCAGTTTGTTTGATTTGAAATTTGACTTCGTTTCACTCAGTCACCCAAGCGCAGCGACAATAGGAGCGAGCTTACGACTGTGAGTCGTTGCTATCCAACCGGATAGCAATTACCATACTATTCAATTGACACCAATAGGGTCGCCTCGGGTTTTTTCGCTCCCTATGGGTCGCTCAAAGTCTCTGATGACCTTAATGCAGTTTGTTTGATTTGAAATTTGACTTCGTTTCACTCAGTCACCCTTCGGGTTTTTTCGCTCCCTATGGGTCGCTCAAAGTCTCTGATGATTTTAATGCAGTTTGTTTGATTTGAAATTTGACTTCGTTTCACTCAGTCACCCCTTCGGGTTTTTCGCTCCCTATGGGTCGCTCAAAGTCTCTGATGATTTTAATGCAGTTTGTTTGATTTGAAATTTGACTTCGTTTCACTCAGTCACCCCTTCGGGTTTTTTCGCTCCCTATGGGTCGCTCAAAAAGGAAGAATTCTTTTTTTGTTTGTAAATACTCTTCTGCCCAGGATCCAACCCCAGACCAAGATCCCGCAGCCAAGGTAAGATATCAGATTCGGAATGAGGAGAATTTTCACCTCTGCAAGAACGGGAACTTGCATAGTTAAGCCTGCGAGCATTAGAATTGTATGGATTTCCGCAACTCTTGCTTTCTTCTCGTCTAAATATTTGCCCAATCCTCCTCCGGTGATAAATGCCAAAACTCCGAAGATGGCTCCCGTTCTTCCGATATACGCTGAGATGAATTCAAAATTTTGAATATCAGGAAATTGGAATAGAATGATAAACGGGCGAGAAAAAAGAAAACTTAAGGAAACGATCCCCAGATATCTATGAAGTCGTAGTTTGTTTTTGGGAGAAAGTTCCAAGACGAAAAAACTTAAGCGGGATCTCCGCTGCCTACCGGAACAGGTTCGTTTTCCGGAAGTAAACTTAAACCGCCGGCTTCCAATCCAGGATCGGAAACGGTGTCGATCAGGATCGGTTCGGATTTTTTAGAAAGTTTAAAATAATAATATAATGGAACGGAGAATAGAGTGAATGCAAAACCCCAAAGAGCTTCCGCACTTTTGTTATAAAGCAAGGTTCCTATGATCAAAATATTAGAAAGTATGTATAAATAAGTGGAATACGGATAACCGGGGATCTTGAACTCGTTTTTCAAATGTCTTTTTTCGAAAATGACGGGAGTATAAGCAGTGATCGTTGCAAGTAATAAGGTAGAGCAGGTGATCAGATATAAAAGGGATTCGATCTCTTTCACGAAACAAAAAAGGCAGGCATACAAAAACTGAAAGACCAAAGATTTATATGGGCTATGATATTTGGAGTGTAACTTTGCCATACTAGGAAAAAAGAATCCATCTCTCGCCATAGCAAAGTAGATCCTTGAACCGCCGATGATATAAGCGGAAATACCGCCTAAAAATACCCAGCAGATAAACGCAGTAATCAGAATATTCACGCCTTTTCCGAATAAAAATCCGGAAGCAGTAACGCCGATCTTCTCATCTCCCGCTAAAAGTTGAAAAGGAGCCGAGCTCAAATATAGAAAATTGATCAAAACATAAAGAAGAGTGACCAAGGTGCAGGAAACGATGACGGACTTATAGATATTCTTTTCAGGGTCTTTCACTTCTTCCGCGACATAAGTGATCATATTCCAACCCAAGTAGGAAAAAGTGACGGGGATCGCTCCCGCCAGCAAAAGATTCCATCCTTGCAAATCGGAAGGGATCAGGGAGAAGGATTCAAAATTTTGAATATTATAATTTCCGAGAGTAAATCCCAAAACTACGAACGCAACCAGTCCTAAAATTTTGAAAGTTGTGAAAAAATTCTGGATACGAGAAGCGAATCCTATCCCGAAAAAATTTACGATGGTAAAAAATAAGATCGTGGAAATTCCCAGGATTTGGGCCACACCCAAAGAAAATGTGATCCCCAAAAACTTGGACTCTAAAAAATAAATGTCCCAGGTCGGATCGAATAAAGTAATGAACGATTTAGAGAACGCGATTGCAGAAAGAGAAATGGATGCCGAAAAATTTACCGAAAGCGAAAGCCAACCGCTTGAGAATGCGACGATAGGGGAGTATGCTTCTTTTAGATAAACGTAATCTCCTCCCGCATACGGAAAGATACTCGCCGATTTCGCATAACTCATCGCACCCGCAATGGCCAAGAAACCTCCCAGGATCCAACAAAGGAGAGCCCAATTCGGATTGGAGGTTTGGGTCAGTATATAACCCGTAGTGATAAAAATCCCCGGTCCCACCATAGAACTGAACATGAGAGAAATGGAATCATAAAGATTAAGGGAGCGGCGAAGTTTCATTTTGAGTTTTGGTCAAGATAGTCCTTTTGCTTTCGCTCACAAGACATTTTCGAGACCTCTTTCATTCACTCATTGTAGGAGGTAATACGAATGATTTATATCAGTATGTTCGAACTCTTACAAATGATTTTGGCGGCTCCTCGCATTGCTC